>LJIE01000001.1:2065159-2751510 GCA_001281695.1 bacterium 336/3
GAAGTTTATAAAGACTAAAAAGCCTGATGAGTGTGTATCATCAGGCTTTTTATTTTAATTGGCGTATGTAAAATTTACATTACCATCTGTATCTTTGGGAGTATTTTCAGGAATATCTTTCAGTGCCCAAAAAGTTTCGGTAGGGGTTACAATGCTATAATGGTGATCATCTTTATCCATGCTTGCCATACCTGGTCTGCGGATATTTGGTAGAACTTGTACCGAATAAATCTCTTCGACACTGGTTTCGTATTTAATATAACCCACAATACTTCTTTGTGGTAAATACATAATGGCTATACCGGCAAATACTGATTCTTTGGAGATGGGTAGATCTTGGAAAGTTTTGCTTGTTGTACGTAATTTAGAAAGACCTATAAATGCGTAGTCTTCATAGATGCTCAAACCTCTCACAAAACCAGGGAATTTATACAAAGCTTCTTTTTTTCCTGACTGTGGGTCTATTTCTATAATTTCTCCAGTAGCAGATTGTAAAACCAATACTTTCCCATTGTAAATTTTGGGTGTATGAGGCATTCCTAATTCATTAGCAATAATTTCATTAGAATCTACATCTATCAAAACGCCACCTTTTACTTTGTTTTCACGCCACTTCATAGGCTCATCTGTTGTACCCAAAGCTGTTACATATTTGGGTTTTCCATTTTCCATAGCCAAACCATTGAGGTGGCAACGGTCACCAGGCTCTAATTTAGAAATGAATTTAGGTTGCCAACGAGGTTCAAAACTATAATGGTCATTGATGAGTGAAAGACAAGAAAACTGTGTATTAACAGCCCACAGACCTTCTGTACCCCATTCTAAATCATGCAAATCTAAGATACCTGTATAATAAGAAGCCCTAGGAACATACAGAGTTTCATAAATATTGGGTTTGGCTGGATAACGAGGAGCAAGGCTTTTATCATGTCCATACACAATCACACTATTTTCTGTGGCAATAGCTAGATAATGATCTTTCAAAGCTATTCCCATTGCTTTCTTGAAATTCCTTGGTAACTGAACAAGATTCTCTTGGTTTACTGAACTCAGGAAAATCATTTTACCTGCTTGGTAAGTACTTAATATAACAGAGGCATTGAGTTGCCACAAAAATTCAGGAATATTGGGAGAATGGGTACAAGTAAAAGGAGGGTGGGGTTTATTTGACATAAGCAATATGATTTATAAATTATAAGTTGTGAGTAAAACTTGTTTAATATTTTCAACTAAAATTATTCTTGAGAAAAAAAAGGATGAAAGAACAAAGAAATGTCAATCATCCTTTTTCTATATTCTTTTTTCAAAAAATAAATAATAATAGCTTATTGAGCAACCAAATCGCCAAATAAATCAAATTCCTGTGCTTCTTTGACTTTCACTTGAGCAAAATCTCCAATACGCAAATAAGTGTTTTTATCAGCTTTTACCAAAACCTCATTATCTACTTCAGGAGAGTCAAACTCTGTTCTACCAATAAAATAACCACCTTCTTTTCTATCAAAAAGCACTTTATAAGTTTTACCTATTTTCTGTTGATTAAGCTCAAAAGAAATATCTTGTTGCAATGCCATGATTTCAGAGATTCTTTCTTGCTTGATTTCATCTGAAATATCATCAGGCATGGAGAATGAATGAGTATTTTCTTCATGAGAATATGTAAATACACCCAATCTATCGAAACGCATTTTCTCCACAAAATCGTACATTTCTTCAAAGTGATTTTCAGTTTCATGTGGATGTCCTACAATCAGAGTGGTAC
Source organism: bacterium 336/3 (assembly GCA_001281695.1). Lineage (NCBI taxonomy): Bacteria > Pseudomonadati > bacterium 336/3. Next base: position 2,066,922 of record LJIE01000001.1, read on the forward strand.
GAAGAGCAATATCAGGCACTTTCTGGCGAATTTTGTCAATCAATTCCTCCGTTTTGGGTCTTGTGATACCTCTACGCATGTGTTTCAGTATTTCCGTTGAGCCATGTTGCAAAGGCATATCCAAATAGTTACAGATATTACTTTTATTTTTAATTACATCCAAAATTTCTAATGGAAAGCCCGCAGGATAGGCATACTGCAAACGAATCCAGTCTATACCTTCAACATCAGAAAGGCGTTCTAACAAATCGGCTAAAGTACGTTTGTTATTGATATCCAGACCATAATAAGTTAAATCCTGAGCAATTAAAATGAGCTCTTTTGTCCCTTTCTTAGCAAAATTATGAGCTTGTTCTACAAGTTGCTCCACTGGTCTGGAAACATGCTTTCCACGCATGAGTGGGATAGCACAAAACGAACAAGGGCGATCACAACCTTCCGAAATTTTGAGATAAGCATAATGAGCAGGCGTAGTAAGCAAACGTTCACCTACAAGCTCATGTTTATAATCAGCTTTAAGAGTTTTAAGAATACGAGGTAATTCATTTGTTCCAAAAAAAGCATCTACTTGTGGAATTTCTTTTTCCAAATCATCTTTATAACGATGTGATAAACAGCCTGTAACATATAATTTATCAATCAAGCCCGACTCTTTGGCATCTGCATATTGCAAAATGGTATCAATGGATTCTTGTTTGGCATTGTCTATAAAACCACAAGTATTGATGATGATGATGCCAGCATCATCTTTTTTGGATTCGTGGCTTACGTCAAATTTATTGGCTTTGAGTTGTGTGAAAAGTTCTTCTGAGTCCACCAAATTCTTGGCACATCCCAACGTAACAATATTCACTTTATTTTTTTTGATGGTTTTGGTCTTCATACAAGCAAAAGAAAATTTTGCAAATTTAGTAAAATAACCCCAAAAAGCACAAAAGGCTTGAAATTAATTTCAAGCCTTTGAATATGAGTTTAAAAAAATTATCTTTTTTTAATAGGAGTTATGAAGCCAAATGTGACATTTTCTTGTAAAAAGAAGAAATTCTGTTTTGCTCTATCGCCTAAATTTTTGTTGCGTGTAATAATATCTGGCATGTCTATCCAACCACCCTTCAAATTTGTTTGAATAAATACTTTTTTGAAAAATACAAAATTTAAGCCTAATCTTGGAGCTATTCCAAAGCCTGCCAAATGAAACTCATCATTCCTTGGATGGTTAAACAATTTAGCATTTGTTTTAGGAACCAATGCCCCTATAGACAATCCAGCCATAGCTTCTACTTGGAAATGCCTTTTTGGAGATGCATACAAATTAGTGGTATAGGCTCCTTCTATGCTTACATAATTTAATCCATCTGTATGCTCAAAAGTCAAAAAGTCTTCTGTAAGAGTTGTAGGCTGATTGTTATAAACAGTCTTATAAGGATTCCCTACTTCATTGATATAACCATCAATATTAGCAACTTGGTTTTGTTGCATTACATACTTCATGTGATCTATATTTAATGAAATACTAATATTATCATTAATATAATAACCTGTTGTAAAATTATATTGAGGGATAGAGAGTTTGACTAAACTAAAATATGTTTCCCAACTAAACTTAGTGGGAGCATCTTTTGCCACACTATTTTTTATTGTAAAATCATAGTCTTTTCCAATAAAGTGTAAATTACTTTTGGTAAATTCGGCTCTATTATAACCCCAATTAAATACTAAATTCCCTTTTCTACTAAAATTCGGCTTTGTATTTTGTGCAAATGTGATAAATCCAAAAATACAAAAGAGTAAAGTTATATATATAAATCTCATAAAAATGATTTAAAAAGAAAAACCTTATAGGTTTTAAGCAATTTTGATTATCAATTGTTTAAAACCTATAAGATTTTCATGTAAAAAAAATCTTGTTATTTACTATTCTACTGTTACAGCCTTGGCTAAATTGCGAGGTTGGTCAACGTCTTTACCCAATGATACAGCCACATGGTACGAAAGCAACTGCAAAGGCACAACCGTTAGAATAGGAGAGAATGCTTCATGAACTTGTGGAACATTGATTGTAAATTCAGATAAACGGCTGATTTCAGTATCACCTTCTGTTACAACAGCAATAATTCTTCCTTTTCGAGCTTTTATTTCTTGGATATTACTAACTATTTTTTCGTAAGAACTATCTTTAGGAGCAATAAATACAACAGGCATTTGCTCATCAATGAGAGCAATAGGACCATGTTTCATTTCTGCGGCAGGATAGCCTTCTGCATGGATATAAGAAATTTCTTTGAGTTTTAAAGCACCTTCTAAAGCTACAGGAAAATTATAGCCTCTACCCAAATACAAGAAGTTTTTAGCATCCTTAAATTCTTCTGCAATATAACGAACTTGCTCATCAGTAGTTTTCAAGATGTGCTCTACTTTCTCAGGAATGCTACTAAGTTCAGCAATCATTTCCTGAAATTTAGACTCTGTGATAGTTCCTTTGGCTCTGCCAATAATGAGAGCCATCATCGCAAGTACTGTTACTTGTCCCGTAAAAGCCTTTGTACTGGCTACGCCAATTTCTGGACCAGCATGGATATAAGCTCCTGAGTGTGTGGCTCTTGGAATAGAAGAACCTACTACATTACATACTCCAAAAATGATAGCTCCTTTGCTTTTAGCAAGCTCAATAGCAGCCAAAGTGTCAGCAGTTTCACCAGACTGAGAAATGGCTATAACAATGTCATTTTCGTTGATAACAGGATTTCTATAACGGAATTCAGAAGCATATTCAACTTCTACGGGTATTCTTGCAAACTCCTCAAATAAATATTCAGCTACTAAACCTGCATGCCAAGATGTTCCACAACCCACAATCACAATTCTTTGAGCATTCATCAAGCGTTGTTGGTATTCTATCAAGCCTCCTAAAACTAAATGGTTTTTATCAGCATTGATACGCCCACGCATACTATCACGTAATGATTTGGGTTGTTCAAAAATTTCTTTAAGCATAAAATGCTTGTAACCACCTTTTTCTATTTGAGTAAGCTCCATATCCAATGTTTGGATATAAGGTGTGATAGGTAAGTCTTCAACAGTACGAATTTGTAATTCTCCACCACGAATCACGACGATTTCATGGTCATTCAAATACACAACTTTTTTTGTATATTCAACAATAGGAGTAGCATCAGAGGCTAAAAAATATTCACCATCCCCAACACCTACTACCAAAGGGCTACCTTTACGAGCTGCAACCAATTGTGTACTATCTTCTTTAGAAATAACCACAATAGCATAAGCCCCTACAACCTGAGTCATAGCAAGTCTTACAGCTTCATCTAAAGAGCATTTTTCATGTTCTTTGATGTGTTCTATCAGATAAATAAAAACCTCAGAATCAGTATCACTATGGAATGTATGTCCTTTGCTAATCAAATCTTGTTTGAGAGAAGCATAGTTTTCAATAATTCCATTATGAATAATAGCCATGTTTTTATTGGCTGAGTAATGTGGGTGAGCATTGGTATCATTAGGTTCTCCATGAGTTGCCCAACGAGTATGTCCGATACCAATATGGCTATTGAGGTGCCCTTCGTTTTTTAAAGAGGCTTCTAAATCAGCTACTTTTCCTTTCTTTTTATATACATTGAGTCCTCCATTTAGTAGAGCAACCCCTGCACTGTCGTAACCTCTATACTCCAAACGCTTTAAACCATTGATGATAACTTGGTAGGCTTGGCGATGTCCTACATAAGCAACTATTCCACACATAAAAAATTAGAGAGTTAATGATGTTTAAAACTTACTTTACAATGGTATAAAACACTCGTAATCGCATAGGTTGTTTAGGATGATTGTAACCACCTAATACAAGTCTTGAAATACCTGAGTTGCCCAAATCAGATGCTAAAACTAATCCATTATTTGGTAGTTTATTGCTTCCTTTATAACGGGGGTTGAGCTGATTCAAATAATATTGAATGTATGAAGTAATCTCAAAATTATAAGAATTACTCAGCCCACTAAGGCCAACATTTAAAGGACTTGCTAATCCAAAAGGACTTGCACCTTCTACTTGCACTCGTTGAAGAAGAGTATCTTGAACAGCTACTCTAAAAAGAGGGTCGGTAAATCGGAAGTAATATTCCTTTATTCTACTATTTTCATCTAAAATTTGTAATTCTAATCGCCTTGGAGTTCTGATAAAATCATTAAAAGTATTTTCAATAGGAGCAACAATTAAGTCAGCTCTATTGATAGCAACGGTTTGATTTTGAACAAGTTTTCCTAAGTCAGGGAAAGTAATTTTAGTTCTAATACCCAAAGACTCTTGAATATATGTTAGATTTTGAGTTTGCCCAGCAGGAATGGTTTGGTAACTCTGATTCAAAGAAATTAAAGGAGTACTTGCTCTATTGGCTGTTACACCATTAAATCTCAAAGAATTATATCTTTCGCCTACAATATCATTAGTAGATGCTGCATTTCGTACAGAAATACGATATGTTTGTTCAGAGCCATTATCATCTATATATTTGATTTCAATGGCAGCAGGAATGCTACCAGTTACTCTAAAACCCCAAATAGCTTCTCCACCTTGAGGTACTAAAGCGAAACCTTTGACAAAGTTATCTAATTCAGATTGTTCTAAAGAATCAGCAGCATTGTTGTTTACAAGAGTAATGATGTTATCTCTGAAACTATCAGGTAGAGGAATTTCTAACTTTCTAAAGGTTGTAGCTTCCGAGCCCTTAAATGTATAACTTGCTACGGGTGTTGGGTCGTAAGCAATGGCATCTTTGCTGTAATAAACTCGACTGGGGTCTATAAAATTATTGAGCTTGTGTAAGCTAAGTGTTTGATTTTGAGTAGTATCTCCATACGAAAAACTTACAGGAAGTGAAAATACAGCCGATTTGAACTGTGGATTAGACCCAAAATTGAAAATTTTGTTGAAAGGTTGTACTGCAAAAAAAGCAGAAGCCTTGATTTGTCCTAAATGAGAGTCTGTGTATTGCCCTGCCAATAAAACTTCTCTGTTTGTTGTATTGATAGGGTCAATGAGAATTGTAGATGTTTCAATTGTAATGTCATCAGTGAAAACAACCCCAAGATTTTGGGGTTGAAGTTCACTACCTATAGAGGTAGATTTATTACAAGAAAATAAAATTGTGCTTAGGACTGATAATGAAAAAAAAGTTTTAACAACTGCTAAGTTCATGGTATAGATTGTAGTAAGAGTCTGAAAGAGCTTGGTTTTGTTCTTCTGAGGCAAAAGGAATATGGTTTATTTTACACTCACATTCCATTTCAGTTAGAAGTGATTGTAATTTTTCGCTGTACTCATCTTCGGCACTCACCACCATATCAGCATATTTGATGCCAGTTTTTACAATATTGACAAAAGTTGCTTGTTGTAAATGAGCAATCATGTCATCATCAATATCAATCATGCGAGCTTTTTCTGCAAAATCGGCACTGAATTGATGTGAAAATGCATTGTTGTAAACACTAAAAACAGATTTGGTACTTTGAAAGATAGGGTCTTTACGATAAGTTGTTTTCAAGTACATGGGAATCAGACTTGTCATCCAGTCATTACAGTGGATAATATCAGGCGACCAACCTAATTTTTTAATAGTTTCAAGAACCCCTTTACAGAAGAAGATGGCTCTTTCGTCATTATCAGCATGGAAACGATTGTCTTTGTCCACAAATACTGATTTTCTTTGGAAGTAGTCTTCATTATCAATGAAATATACTTGTAATTTGGCACTTGGAATAGAAGCCACTTTGATTGTGAGTGGTTTTTCTTCATCACCAACCGAGATATTGATGCCCGAAAGCCTGACTACCTCGTGTAAACGATTCTTTCGTTCATTGATAATTCCAAATCGAGGAACTAAAATCCTGATTTCCATGCCCCTTTCCTGCATGGCTTGTGGGATTTGTCTGACAAAGTCGGCTACTTTAGTGGTTTGTAAGAAGGGGTTTACTTCACTGGCTACGTACAATATACGGAGTTTTGACATAATATAGGGATTACGTACAAAAAATTATTTCGGGTGCAATTTACACAAAAAAAATGAAAAAGCATTTTTTTTATTCAAAAATACTTCAATATTGCAAACATAAATCGTAATATGCCCATATTCTGCTCTTTTCATGATGCAAATATTTCAAAATATTTCAAAACTAACAGAAATGCTTCTGGTTTTGCAACAACAATCACAAAAAATAGGTTTTGTCCCTACAATGGGAGCTTTGCATCAAGGGCATCTTGCACTGATTAAACAAGCCAAAGCCGAAAATGACATAGTTGTTTGTAGTATTTATGTGAACCCAACACAATTCAATAATCCTGACGATTTGGCAAAATATCCTCGTATCCTAGATGCTGATGCAGAAATGTTGCGTTCTGTGGGTTGTGATATCTTATTTGCACCCATTGATGCAGAAATGTATCCAGAGCCTGCCAAAATTAAATTTGATTTTGGGTTTTTAGAAACCACGATGGAAGGAAAGTTTAGACCAGGACATTTTAATGGAGTGGCATTGGTAGTTTCAAAACTCTTTCATATAGTTATGCCACATAAGGCTTATTTTGGTCAAAAAGATTTACAACAGTACCTTGTTATCAAGCAACTGACCAGCGATTTGTCTTTTCCTATTGAGATTGTACGATGCCAAATTGTCCGTGAAGAAAATGGCTTGGCGATGTCATCACGGAACAAACGTTTGAGTACGGAACAAATACAAATAGCTTCCAATATCTATAAAGCTTTGCAAATGGCTGAAAAAATGCTTAACACACACTCTCTTGAGCAGATTCAAGAGCAAGTCCAAATATTTTTCGCTCAAATAGAAGGCATTGAATTAGAATATTTTGAAATAGCAGACGCTCAGACTTTAGAAAATATTCCAAACCTACAAAAACATTCAAAAGCAAAAGCGTTGTGTGTTGCTGCTTTTGTAGGAGAGGTTCGTTTGATAGACAATCTTTGGGTAGACGCTTAATTTTCCTGAATTTCTTTCATTCTCTTAAGCAGTTTTTCTTGAATATAATCTTGAAAAACTGTTTCTTTTTCTAAAAAACGAACATCAATTCCCATACTAAAAAATCTATCTTTAAATATTTCAGGAATAATTATTTCTTTGAGTTTCACGGCATCTTTTTCTGTACAAACTAGATCACAATCAGGATTTTGCTCAAGGAAATTAATAAAATGCTGTGTATCTTTTTCAGAGAAGAAATGATGGTCGGGGAACATAAAATGATGGCGTACATCAAACAAATATCTCATATCTTTTTCAAAATGAGCAGGTTGAGCTATGGCCGAAACCAATGCCACGTTTTTAGAACAGACTTTTTCTTTCAGAAATAAACTTTTTGGACTTGAGTAATCAAAATAGGTGAAGAAAATAGGGGCATGAGCATTATATTTTTGAATATTTTGAATAATATTTTGTTGCTCATTTTCTGATAAACTTTTGGGGCATTTGGTTACCAGAATGATATTGGCTCTTTTTGCCGAATGTCTACGTTCACGCAATCTGCCCACAGGAAAAGGATAATCGTTGTAAAACAGTCTTTTATAGTCTGTGAGCATGATATTAATATCTGGTTGAACAGGGCGATGCTGAAAAGCATCATCCAATAAAATTAGATTTACTTCAGGATGGTCATGTAAAATATATGGTACAGCCAAAGCTCGTTCTTCTCCTACACTAATAATTATGTTTTTTCCAAATTTTTCATAAAATTGCATGGGCTCATCACCAATTTCTATACTGGAAATTTCAGGATGAGCCAACAAAAAACCTTTGGTTTTTCTACCATAGCCTCTGCTGAGAGTAGCGATGGAAAAATGATTTTGTAAAAAACGTATCAGATATTCAATGTGAGGTGTTTTGCCCGTTCCACCAACAGTGAGGTTACCTACACTAATCATGGGAACCTCAAAACGAAAGGAACGAACTTTTTGATGGTCATAGAGCCAGTTGCGTATATCCATGATGCCACCATACAACCACGAAAAAGGTAGAAAAAACTTCATAAAAGAATGAAAATGAAAAAGTTTAATAGAATATTTGAATAGTACGTAACATTTTTACGAAGTAAGATTCTTGTTTTCGAAAAAAATTATAAATTACCACACAAAAATAAGAACTTGTAATTAAAATCATTATACAATCAAAAAACAACTTTTATGGCATACACAGATGCTGAACTCGCAGACTTTATCGCCTCAGTAGAACAAAGAGGTAGCTATTACATCACAAACGAACCCAAATTCGTTAATTTTTTTGATGATGTAAAAAAATATTTGACTGGCAATCTTAAAAATATTCCGACAACCCCTGCAAACAGTTATTATGGATGGTATTTTAGCCATTTGGTAGAAATGCTTGATATTCCTTCTGAATGGGGAGCAAAAAATGAACTGGTTTTTAATTTACTTACACAATCTGGCATTTGGCAAGATTTATCATATACATTTTGGTATTGGATAGAAAGGGTAGGTAATGAGCATCCTAAGGAAGGTGTCTTAGGTTTTTTATGGACAAAATTGATTTCCAGTGGATTAAAAGAAGCTGATTTGTTCAAAGATTTTGCTTATCGTAGCTACTATCAATTACTCAACGATAAAAACAAACCTACTCCTCAAGGAGAGTTTATTCTCCAAAAAATCGCAGAAAACGAAAAAATGGTTATCAAGGCATTTTGCGATTATCAGTATTCTGTGGAGTATTTGGTGAGGCTTTTGATTCATAATCGCCCTGAAGTAGCGGAAAATAATGCTAAAGAGTTTTTTAAAGTATCTTATCTTAATCAAGGAGGTGTAATAGATACTTTTTTAACAAAAGATGCCAAAAAATATGAAAAAGAGGCTTACGTTATCATTAGTAAAAAAACCGACCCTAAAGAAAAAATTGATGGTTTTGAGCTTTTAGACAAGCATTTTCCTAAAAAATATGATGAGGAAAGATTAAAAATTTTGTATGAATATTTGGATTGGTACACCAATGAAGTAAACAATTCAAAAAGTAGTTACTTCTACGAAAGTTATCAGAATATATACAACAAAAAAGGCGAATATGTGGATTATATGCCCATGAGTGCCTTTATTATTGATAAACTGTTAGAAACTGACTTCAAAAACTTCAAGCCTTATTTGGATAAATTTGTAGTAGAAACTTCTCGTTTCAATGAACAAATTGTAAAAGTAGTAGAGAAAAACTTAAAACAAGATTCTATTCCGTTGTTGTTTACAATGCTCAAAGCTGATGGTAAGAAAAATAATCGTAATTTCTTTAAAACAGCTTTTGAAGCCATTCAGAAACATGATTTCACAGCCTTCGAAGATACACTCTGGGAACTTGCCAAAGGTAAAAATAAAGGTGTAAGGGAACTAGTGGCTGTTACCCTTTCCAAACAAAAAGATAAAGCCATTCCAAATGCCGAAAAAATGCTTTTGGAAGGCAAAAATGCTGATACAAGGCAGTCAGGAGCTTTGATACTTTCTTTGATTGGGAATGAAAAAACCAAGAAAATCTTGATGAAAGCCCTGAATGCAGAAAAAAGTGATGATGCAAGAGATTTGATGCTTACAAACCTTGCAGATAAGCTTTATAAGAAAGCAGGAGAGAAGGAAGTAGCTGAAATGGTAGCTTTTGCCAAAGAAAGAGGAAAATTGGATAAGCAAGCTGAGAAATGGATAGATGAAACAAAATTACCAGCTTTACATTTCCAATCAGGTAAAAAATTAGACTTGGATACTGTCCGTTTCTTGCTTTATAGAATGGGTAGAGCCAAAGAAATGAAGTCTGATATTGAGGCAAAAGTAGTTTTAAATCTTGTGGATAGAAGTAAAAGTGGAACATTTGCCAAAGAAATTTTCAATCTATACTTGGGAAATGGAGCAGATTCTAAACAAAAATATTGTTTGGCATTGGCTGGTTTGCTGGGAGATGATGATGTGGTACAAACATTACGTTCTACAGTTCAACGTTGGGCTGAAAACACCCTGAAGTGGTTTCAGGATAATCAAGGTAATTGGCAACAATCTGGTGAAGGAGCAAGGCTTAAAATGGCAGAATATGCTGTAGGGGCACTCGCTCTGATAGGCTCAAACAAAGCTTTGAGAGCTGTGGAGTTTTTCTCAAGAAAATATCGTTCTAAGAACAAAAATATTGGTGAGGCTGCCAAAAATGCTTTGAAAACAGCAGCAGAAGAATTAGGAATAAGCCCTTATGAACTGGCTGATAGCATTATCCCTGATTTTGGTTTTGATGGGTTGTTTAAATCATTTGACATTAAAGGAGCAGAATACAGAGCCTTTATTGATAACGATTTCAAATTGGCTTATTTTGATGAGAACAATAAAAAACTCAAATCACCTCCCAAAGGTACACCTGAAGAACTCAAAACGGAGTTTAAAGAAATTGCCAAAGAAGTAAGAGATATAGTTCGTTCACAGTCAGATCGTTTAGAGCAATATATGGTAATTGGAAGACGTTGGACAAAAGAAAATTGGGAACGTTTCTTCTTGGGTAATCCAATTATGTTTGTGTATGCCATTAAGTTAATTTGGGGAGAGTTTGATAAAAATGGAAAACTGATTAATGCTTTCTATTGCTCGGAGGATACGACTCTTCTCAATTTGGAAGATGAGGAAATCAGTATTGATGAGGAAAATATGGTAGGAATGTTGCATCCATTGCATATTTCAGAACAAGAACGTCGTCAGTGGAAAGATAAATTCTACGAATTGGGTATAGAAGCAATATTTGATCAAATGAGTAGAGCTGTTCACTTGATTACAGATGCAGATAAAAATTTACTCATCAATAGTAATTTCAGTGGTAGAAAAGTAGATGCTCGTGCTGCTGTGGGATATTTTGAGAAATTAGGCTGGCAACGTGGTTCAGTGGTAGATGGAGGAATGGTTTCTGCTTATCGCAAATCGTTTGAAGAGGCTGGAGTAGATGCCATAATAGAAGTGGATGGAATTTTTATGGGCTATTACGATTATGATGATGCTCATATTGGCAGACTGTTTTTCGTGAAAACGGGTTCAGTGCAGTTTGGAAGCTACACTTATGATGAACCTAGTGATGACAAAGACAAACGTCTGATTCCTTTCAAAGATGTTTCGGATATTATTTATTCTGAAATTATTGGAGACCTTGAGAAAATTGCTCCCAAACCTGAAGAAGAACAGAAAGAACAAGCATAAAAAAAGAGGCGTACGCCTCTTTTTTGTTTTATGAAAGATGAGTTTTTATTAAGGACACATTAACATAGGATTTTTTTTGATTTTATTTTGCTGTATTTTCCAATAGCCCTCATTATCTGAAAAAAACTTTATCGTTATATATGTCCCATCATAAAAATTTGTTTGAAATCTTATGTATCTTTTTCTTCTGGTAAGAATTACAGCCATATTTACATTTTTCACCTTTTCTTTACCTTTGAAAATAAAAATGTCATTTTCAAAACAATCAACTCTTACACAAATTTTGGTAAATAATGTATCATTTATATAAACCTTCACAGAATCATCATCAATATTATGTAAATTTATCATTTTCCATTTCTTATAAGTTTTTGCAGTTCTTTCTTTTTTAGCAACCACAATATCAATCATATCTCTCTGAAAACCATTTGAATTAAATAAATTTTGACTGTAAATCCCTAATGGCATAGACAAAAAGACTAATAGAATTAAAACAATATTTATTTTTAAACTCATAATTATAGTTTTGAATCAGTATTAAGAAAAAAAGTGAAAATAAGCATATTCAAAATACATTGTTTTAAATCAAAAATATTTTTTTTAAATAATTATACCATTCGGTATTTTTCATTATCTTTGTAACATGAAATCGAAAGCAGAACAAACAACGGAGTTTATCATTGAAAAAGTAGCCCCTGTATTCAACAAAAAGGGTTATACTGCTACGAGTCTGTCTGATTTGGAAGAAGCCACAGGGCTTACCAAAGGAGCAATCTACGGAAATTTTGAGTCGAAAGAAGATTTAGCTGTCAAGGCTTTTCAATATAATTTTAAGAAAGTAAACCAATGGTTGTACGATTTTATGATTAAAGGCAAAAATCCAACAGAAAAACTGTTTTTGATGACGGAATTTTACAGAAATTATTATGATTTCATGGTAGATTTTGGAGGTTGCCCAATTATCAATGTGACCATTGATGCTAAAAATATCAACCCTACATTATATGCTTTAGGTTGTTATGAAGCTAAAAAAATGGAAGGCAAACTCACTAAAATTATCCAAATGGGTATTGAGAGTAAGGAATTTAAAGAAACCCTGAATGCAGAGCAAACGGCCAAAGTGCTTTATACCATGATAGATGGAAGTATTTTAATGTCTTTTTCGCATTTAGATAAGACATATTTAGAAACCATGATGGATTTTGTAGATAATTATATCAGAGAAAGAATTCTTCAACCAATTATATAAATTTTTTTATTCAAAAATATACCAATCGGTATATTTAAAAACCTTTAACCTTCAATGTTTTATGGAAAAAGTTTTGAAAAGTAAAACCAAAGTAAGATTTCAGGATTGTGACCCTTTCAATCACCTGAACAATGGAAAATATTTAGACTATTTTATGAATGCAAGAGAAGACCAATTGCTTGAATATTATGGTTTGGATATTTATAAAATAGCTCAAGAAACTCAGAAAAGTTGGGTAGTAGTAAGCAATCAAATTGCTTATTTTAAACCTGCTTTACTGATGGAGCCTATTATTATAGAATCTCAACTAATTAATTTTACACCTAAAAGCATTCAAATAGAACTCAGAATGTTCAATGAAAAACAAACAGAGTTAAAAGCTGTTAATTGGGTTAATTTTGTGCATTACGACTTAACTACACAAAAAGCTACCAACCATTCAGATGAATTTATGAATTTGTTTGGAAATGTAGTGTTCCCTCTTGACATTCAGAGCTTTGAAGAAAGAACAGCTACTATTCATAAAACTTTGTTTCAATCTCTTCAACCTGCTTAGAAATTCAAACACCCCACAAATCGTGGGGTGTTGTTTTAAAAAGTAATCTTTTTATCTATTTCAGGTAAGGCTTTGTCTATGCGTTTAGCTAATTCGGGTAATTTAATAGTGGGCACAGCAGGAAATAAATGATGTTCCAAATGATAAAACATATTGAACGTTAGCCAATTTTTCCAGAAAGTTCTTTGTGTACGTGCAAAATTCGGATTTTCGTGGGTATGGTGGTGGACAGTCCAAACAGCAAAAAAAGCCATCAAAAACTCTCCAAAGACCATGACAATCATATGATAAATCAGAAAATGAATCTGAAAATACCAAACTATACCCACAAAAATGACAATAGAAGTCAATTCTAAAAGTAAATTAATTTTGTAAAGTTTTCCACCTAACTGCCAAGTTACTTTATGAATTAAAAAAGTATGAATAGGTCCATACAAAATAGCTCCATACCAAGTCATACGAGCAGATTTTCCTTCATAATCTTTTTCTTCTAAGCAATACTTATGATGCCTTAAATGATTGAATTTAACAGCATGAATGGAAACCATCATCAGTACACTGTTGATGTAGAGTGTCAGCCATGTTAAAAACTTACTTGTCCCCAAAGTATTATGAAATCCATTATGAACCTGTCTGAGAGCTGTTAAGAAGAAAAATGCAGAAAAGGGTAAAGCCCAGACATAATGCTTGTAGTAAGCCAAAGTAATGGAAATAACAAACCAAGGAATTGTCAGATTGTTTTCAATCAGAAGTTCTTGGTTTGATAAGTTCTTTAAATCTTTCCATTGAACTTTTTTTAATATTTCTTGTTCGGTCATAAACATAGAAATTTAGAATAACCAAATATATAAAAATAAGGCAATCAAAACTTATTATTTTAAGACAACTGAAACTCAATGGCTACATTTGTGTGTATCAGGGTTGTATCGAATGCTGGAGCAGGGACTTCTTGGGGTGGGAGCAACATAGGAATTTCGGTACAGCCCAAAATAATTCCTTCTGCACCATTTGCCAAGAGCTTATCAATAATTTCTAGATAACGCTTTTTGCTTTCTTCTTTGAAAATACCTCTTCCAAGCTCTTCAAAAATATTTTGATGTAAGAATGCTCTGTCTGTTTCATCTGGAATGATGGTTTCAATCCCTTTTTTGAGTAATCGAGACTTAAAAAAATCAAGTTCCATTGTAAACTTTGTTCCCAAAAGTCCTACTTTTTTGAGTCCAACCTTTTCAATTTCAAGGGCAGTAGCATCAGCAATATGAATAATAGGAATGTCTAATTCTTTTTCAAGTCTATCAGCAATGTGATGCATGGTATTAGCACATAGCAAAATGGCATTTGCTCCAGAACTACTTAATTTTTTACAAGCTTTTAAAATTGTTTGAAATGTGGCATCCCAATCATTTCTGTCATTATTATTCTTGATTTCCTGATAATTAAGTGAGTAAATTATACATTCTGAGAAGTTTAAATCACCTAATTTGTTATTAACACCCTGATTGATAAGTTTGTAGTAATCTGTAGTGGAAACCCAACTGATTCCACCAACAAGTCCTAAAATTTTCATGATTTTGATAAATTTTGTTTTAAAATGAAATAAGTAGTTTTCATATAACTAACGAGAATATCTTTTTTCAAAGTATCATTCTCAAGTATAATTTTATCTCACAATCAAAAAAATCAAGCAATCATGAAGCTAAAAAAAATGATTTATTTTTCATGATTATATACTTCTTCATGTGATTGTTTTCTTCAAAAAAACATTCTACATTTCATTCTATAACCTCTAAAACTTATCAAAATGCTTATTATACACCTTCAAAACTTATGGAAATCTTTCTCCATAGTTTGCTTGCTATTCTTTTTGAATGTTGGACTATTGGCACAAGACACATCTCGTACTGCAAAAGTATTTGAAACAGATGCAACAGATATGTTAAAACTAATGAATCAGAAAAACCAAGATGAAGATTTGGTATCTATTACAGGGTATAAAGAAACACCTTTGCGAGAAAGCCCTGGAATTGTAACACTTATCACAGAAGAAGAAATTAAGAACTCAGGAGCAAGAGATTTGGTAGATATTTTGAGGTTAGTACCTGGGCTTAATTTTGCTCATAACTACGAAAATGCCATAGGCTTTGTAGCTCGAGGCAACTGGGCAGAAGAAGGCAAATTTTTACTTCTTTTAGATGGAATGATTCTCAACGAAAACAGTTTTGGTACAGTAGCTTTTGGGCAACGAATACCTATCGGAAATATTAAAAGAATAGAAATTATAAGAGGTGCAGGTTCTTCTATTTATGGAGGTTTGGCAGAATTGTGTGTGATTAATATTATTACAAAAACAACTACCTCAAAATCTGGAGCAGAAGTCAAAATGACATCTGGAATATCTGAAGGGCGTTTTTCAAGAAATAATTTTTTAGTAGATGTATTTCAGTCATATAAAGATGACTCAAGATTTTCTATTTCGGCTTTTGCTACCAAAGGAACTCAAAGCAATATCCGTTTTACAGATTTACAAGGCAGAAATATCAATTATGGAGATAGTTCAGAAACAGCTACCCAAAATATCAATATGGGACTCATCAAAAAGGATTTTCAATTTAATTTTATATTTAACAATTATGAATATGAAAACCTCAATAATCTAAAAGTAGGCTTTAGAGATTATATGGCTAATATTGCATATAATTGGCATATCTCTAAGAAATTATCCCTAAAACCCAGAGTTTCTTGGAAAAACTTGCAACCTTGGAATTATCAGAACTACCAGAACCTACCATCTGCTAATCAGGCAATTTATGATGGGTACCGTACCAATAATAATCGTTATACTGCAAGTATAGTTTCATTATATACACCTAACGATAATATGAATATAACCATAGGAGGGGAGTTTTTTAGTGAAAATGCTACTTATCAAGTAAAAGGGCTGACATTTTCAAATAATAAAAATAGAATAAATTTCAGCAACATTGCCTTCTTTGGAGAAGTGCTTTATAAATCAAGATTTGCCAATATCACTGCAGGTGTTAGATATGATGATTATAGTGCTGTAGAGCCCGCCATTGTACCCAGAATAGCAGTTACAAGAGCATTAGAAAAATGGCATTTCAAAGCATTGTATAGTGCCTCATTCAAAGCTCCTACTATCCAGAATATTGAATTTAGTATCGAAAACGATATTCAACCTGAAAGAACAAATTCAATAGAGTTGGAAATAGGCTATAAGTTAAATAATAATACTTCTATTACTGCTAATATTTTTGACATCAGAATTCAGAAACCTATTGTGTATTTTATTGATAGAATTACCTTTTCAGAAGGATATACCAATTTGAATCAAACAGGTTCACAAGGATTTGAAGTAGAGTTTAAAACAAAACCTAAGTGGGGACTTATACAATTTGGATATTCTTATTATACTCCCCAATACAATGAAACACCCAATTATCAGGTAATCGATGCAAACGGAAATGTAGATAAAACGATATATTTGGGTGTGCCGAATCACAAACTCACCCTCAATACTCATCTAAAAGTAAATAATAAATTTTATTTCAATCCAATGATGATGTATTTCAGTAAGAAATATACATATCTGTTTAACAATAATTTAGATTTAGTGTTGACAGAATTTAAACCTGAGTTTCATGTAAATCTTTCAGCATACTTTGTTGCCAACGATCAACTAAAGATAAATTTTGGTATCTACAATCTGCTTGGTCAGAATCTTTGGTTTATAAACCCTTATAATAGTGGAGACAATCCTATTCCAGAACATAAGCAGGAAATTTTATTACAGATATCTTATAGGTTAAGTAGGTAATATTCAGGTTTATATTATTTTTCAATCCCTGAATATTTTTTATAAATAGCTCTGTACCCGAAGTAACGGGCTATAGGAGCTATTGTATTCATCAGTAATTTTTGTAACCAAACAGGCACATCTGCTAAATAAGACTTTCCTTCTAAATATTTTAATGTGACTAATTGTTGAATGAAGCCATAATGTCCTTTTGTTAATTTCCCATCAACAGCTAAACCTACTGAATTTTCAAGGAAATAGTCAAAGTCAAAGGCTGGGGTTACAGTATAAATATAAGTAATGGCAAAATCATCTACATGATAATGGTTATGGGGTGTGTTTTTAGGAATAATTATTTTTTCGCCTGCATTGAGTGTAAAAGTTTTCCCATCAACCCAAAAAGTCATAGTTCCTGATAAAACCTCAAATGTTTCATCTTGTAACACATGAAAATGATTAGGCAGTAGTTTTCCTCGACTAATAACTGTCGATTTAATGGTAACCCTTTCACCATGTGTATCTTGAGCTGTTTCTAAAAATTCGTAAGTATCTCCAGATTTTGGATTCCGGAGAATTTGTCCTTTTATAGGCATAAAGACATTTATTAATAAAATACTTTATGTAATTTAGTAAAAAGAAAATATATTTCCGCATTAATTTTTTATTTTAATTATGCATATTCATTGTTTTCAACATGTATCTTTTGAAGGTTTAGGGCATATAGAAGACTGGGCAAAAGAAAGAAATCACCAAATCTCTTATACCTATTTTTTTGAGAAAGATTTTCAAATACCCTCTTTAGAAAAAATAGATGCTCTTATTGTTTTAGGTGGCTATATGAATGTGTATGAGGAAGAAAAGTTTGTATGGCTAAATCCTGAAAAAGAGTTTATTAGAAATGCCATTGATAGCCAGAAGAAAGTAATGGGCATTTGTTTGGGTTCACAACTGATTTCTTCGGCATTTGGATGTAAAGTATATGCCAACAAGCAGAAAGAAATAGGTTTTTATCCTATTTCTTTCACACAAGATATGCTTGAAAATCCGATTTTTAATCACTTGAAAAACGAAAATCTTGTTTTTCACTGGCATGGTGATACTTTTGACTTACCTCACCAAGCAAAACGTATTGCATCAAGTGTGGCTTGTGAAAATCAAGGGTACATCGTTGATAATCAGGTTTTAGCTTTGCAATTCCACTGGGAAATGAATGAAATAACACTCAAAAAAATGCTTTTACATGATGGTAATGAACTCGAAGAAAAAGGTTTATACATCCAAAATAAAGAAGAAATAGAGAAGCAAATGCCTGTTTTAGAACAAAATAAAAATGACTTTTTTCAATTATTAGACAAGTTTTTTTCATGAGTTATAATGATATTATTGGGACAATAGGAGTAGGACTGATTTTGATAGCTTATTTTCTAAATACATTTTCTTTGATACAAAAAGACGGGAATCTGTTCTTCCTGATGAATATTGTAGGAGCTGGTTTGGCTTGTTATGCTTCTTTTCTCATCCATTATGTCCCATTTATTATTTTGGAAGGAGTATGGTGTTTGGTATCTTGTATGGGTTTGGCAAAAAATATTATTTCACCCAACAAAATATAAAAATTGTACTTTTTGTAGTGTTTCTTTAATTTTTTAAAGAATTGTAAGTATTGTCCTCCTTGTGTCCACCTCTTTTGATAGGCAGTCCATTTAATGTCTGCCTATATTTTTTGTATAAAAAAGAAAATGCCAAGATCTTTGTGCCATCAATTAATCATTGTACTTTTTATACATTTAAAACAAAATAATTTCAGTGATGACAATTTCTTTAAAATCTATTTGCTATGTCTTGTTTCTTATTACGGCTTTAGGAGCTTGTAAAATGAACACTCTTCAATCAGTAATGGAAACACCTATTGATGAACAAAAAAAATCAAATTCTTTGAGAGCTGTAAACCCTGTAGAGTTCAATACTACTGGTACACTTGCAAGTGGTGCTGTAATACCTATTGCAGATTTAAAAGCTACAGGTGGAAATTTGGTAGGAAATCCCATATTGGTTGATAACATGCCTGAGATTATCGAATCAGAAGGATGGTTGATGGCTCCTCCTCAAATCAATAGCAACAAACAAGCAGTTTCAGGAGACATGGAATATTATACGTTCCATTACAACAAAACAGAAGTAGCTGGCTATTATGTTCTTTTGGCAAGTAATCCCCAACGTGATAAAGCCATTACTATAAACGCTCAGGGTGTATTGCTTGCTAAAGATGATGTAGGTGTTTTTACTTTTCCAAACTACGTCATTGAAAAAGAATCGTATGAGGTTGCGGATAGATTTATCAACAACAATTTTAACGTAAATACTGGAGATATTTCTATTCCTTTTTTAGGTAGCGGACAATCTAATGCGAAAGTGCTAACATACAGAAAAGTAGGCAATGGAAATGGCATTGATGGACGTTTTAAAATGAAAATTACAGGACAGGCTTTTATTTATAGTGTTTTTGTTATTCAAAAATCTGGAGAAACCATAGATAAAATGCTTCAAAGAGCCATTCAGATGGCTACAACAGATACAGGATCTACAGCTGATATTGCAAAAAGAGCAGATGGTGAGTGGCTTGATAAATTTGGCTATATTGTGGAAACTTTTTCAGGCAATACGCCTGTAGGTACTCCTGCGGGTCGTTATGGACGTGAGTGTGGTTTATATCAGAAATCTGGTTGGCAAATCAACAATGATATTACTTTGCCAGCAACAAAAGGTTTTTTAGGGTTTTGTATGATTAATGACCGTAAAACTGTCAATTATCCCGAAGACCAAACTTCTCCCAATACAGCTCTTACGCCTGTAGATGTTCGCCGTTATCCCCTTATCAAAAATTTTAGCAATGCCACTCGTTCTTATGGCAATTATGGACATTATTATGATATTACCTTCAAAATTATTAATACACAAGCCAGAAGCAGAAATGTCGCTCTTTCTTTTGCTTTCAATAGTCCAGACGCTTCCAAACCCAATGCAAGATTTGTAGGAGCTATGAAAGTGAAAGTTGGAAACAATGCAGAAACAACAGTTCCTGTAATGGTTAGACTAAATGACCCTCGTAAATCTTTGGCAAATTTTACAGTAGGGGCTAGTACTTCACAAACTGTTAAAATTAGATTCTACGTACCAGGTTTAATTACAGCAGGGAATCAACTCATTATAGAATCTTTGGATTAAACTAAAAATCCTCCAAAATTAAATTTTGGAGGATTCTATTTTTCTGAAAAAATACTTATTTCTTTTTAATAGCAACAATAATAGGCAAAATAGAACCTTTATCTGTTTTTGCTGTGAATTTTATTCCTGTAATTTCTTGAAAATTAATTTGTTGTGCTGGAATTAACTTGCTACCCAAAACTTTCTGAATTCTATCGAGCAGTTTCCCTTCCAAAGCTGAAAGTTGCTCCAACAACGAAGGCAAATGCAAACGTTCTTTGCTGTAAAGTACACAAATATAGTCAGTTGTGTTTGGATTATCTATTTGAATATAATGGTTTTCGTCTGGTAAGGTCGTATTCATATTCTGATACAACAATGGACTTTTTTGTTCTGAGGGGAAAATGAGATGACTTTTATCCATCAAATCTGTACTAAAAGCATAAATATAAATAGGCTCTGTATTCGATAAATACATTTTGAAAAGTGTTCCTGCCTGATAAGTTTGGGTCGTTTCATAAAAGCCATCTTTGAGTTTCAAGGGCATTTCTATTCCTACAGAAAGGTTGAGTTTCAATTCACCAGCAATTTGAGAGGTGGGTTCTTCAATCTCATACATTTCATAAGCTTCAAAACAAATTTCTTGAAAATATTGATAGGGCATCCAAATAAAACCTTTGTTAGCCCATAAAGTTCCCCAACTATTGACTACCTCGAAAGCTTGTAAATCTTCATTATATCCCACTATTGTAAGAGCATGTCCACCTTCATCTTTCCAATTTTCTTCCAATTCTTTTTCTTTGGGTTTCCATACACTGTCTTTTGCTTGAATAAAAGATTTAAAAAAGCACTGTAAACCTATGACAACTGGTTTTCCTTGTGCTATGCTTTTCTTTACAGCAAGAACTTTTTCTTTGCTATTGGCTAAAAATAATCTTCTGTATTCTCCAATTTTATAATCTTCAGCTTTTTTTCGGAGTTCACTACTAATAGGTTGCCCACAAGGTTTAGAAAAACTACTAAAAGTGACAGTTCCATGTTGTTTGAGTGCTTCTAAGGCAATAATCAGGCCTGCACCTTCCTGACAGGTTTTATCTGTATAGCCTTTGATGTTTTCATATACAAAATAAGGCGAACCTGCATGCAAATCAATTTCTTTTGTGCCTTGCCATTTATTTTTTTGTGCAAGCATGATTGTACGAGCATAATAGGCACTTGTCCAAGCGACACAAGTTCCATATTCTCCCTGATTTTTGGGTGTAGGGCAAAATTGTTTGAGGCTAAAATTTTTAGGTAATTGAATATTTGCTCCCCTTTGAGGAATTTGTGCTAAAAATACATTTTTATAAGCATTGCTATCCAACTTACAACCCATTCGGGTCTGACTAAAAGCTTCTAAAAACAGAAATGTAAAAAATAAAAAAAGAAGAATTTTCTTCATTAGAATAAAGTTTTGGGCAATATATCAAAACTTGATAAAAAAAAGTTATTTTTTTTTATGGAATCTTTATGCACTCCTCATCCTGTATAAAAAAGTTCATCACAAAATACTTACCCCTATGAAAATCACTTGGAAAATTCCCGTAATTGGTATCGCTGCTGCTGCTTCTATGTGGGCTGGCATTGAATCAAGCAAACTTTTAAAAGAAGAGGGATTGCATCACTCTACACAAGGTTGTGTATTTAGAACAACCATGGGCGAAGAATCCTCAGAAGGACATGCTATTTATAAAACTCCAGAAAATGTAGAAAAATCTGTAAAAAAGGGTTTGGCTTTTTTGATAAACGCCCAGCAAAATAATGGAGGATGGGGAGCAGGCTTACACAGCCGACAAGATGTAACAGACCCGCATGCTGTTTCTACTGACCCCGCAACAACTTCTATGGTATTGATGTCTATTTTGAGAAGTGGCAATACCTTTGAAAAAGGTGATTACAAAAATCAAGCATTAAAAGCACTCAATTATCTTTTGGAATGTGTAGAAAAATCATCTCCCAACGATTTGAACATCACCACACAAACAGGAACACAAATTCAAAGTAAATTGGGACAAAACATAGACGTTTCCTTAACGGCTCAAGCTCTTTCTAACTCTCTTGATTATTTGGATTATGATAAAAAGCTCAAAGAAAGAGTAAAGAAAAACTTGGATGTTTGTACTGAAAAAATACAAAAATCTCAAAACCAAGATGGTAGTGTTAGAGGTGCAGGTTGGGCAGGCGTATTACAATCTTCATTTGCTACCAATGCCTTAGAATCAGCTCAGAAAAAAGGGGCTAAAGTAGATGAAAAAGCACTTCAAAGAGCTCGTGATTATAACAAAGGTAATTTTAACACCAAAACTGGTGATGTAAATACAGACATGGGAGCAGGTATCGTATTGTACTCTGTATCAGGCTCTACACGCTCATCAGCAAAAGAAGCCAGAGAAGCAGAAGAAAAAATGGAAAAAGCTCGTAAAGATGGAAAATTAGCAGCAAATGCTCCTGTATCTACTGAAAATTTGAAAAAAGCAGGATTTGGTGATCAAGAAGCAGAACGCTATTCCAATGCTTATCAAGTATATAGCCAAGCAAAAGTGAAAGCTCAAGATGATAGAGTGATGTCTGGCTTTGGTAACAATGGAGGAGAAGAGTTTTTAAGTTTCTTACAAACTGGAGAATCTTTGATTATTGGTAAAGACAAAGAGTGGAAAAAATGGTACAACAATGTTTCTGGGCGTTTGCTCAATATTCAAGAAAATGATGGTAGCTGGAGAGGACACCACTGTATCACAAGCCCAGTTTTCTGTACAGCTACTTGTTTACTTATCCTTTCAGTAGAAAATGATGTTCAGAAATTAGAAGAATTAGGTAAATAATTAAATATAGATAATAGTAATGAGCATTTAGAATAAAAAAATAAAATACACTGTTTAATTTACACATATATATTATAACTATGAAACTTTATAGGCATTCTGAACAGAATGCCTATTTTTTATTTTTTTCCATAAATAAAACCTACATTTCCTTTCTCATCACCTTGGTAATCAATAAGATTTAAGTTGCCATCTTTGTCTATTCGCCAATTCGTAGCTGACCACCCTGTACCATCATTAAGTTGGAGCTGGTTGTATTGCAAACGCCACTGAAAAACTTTATCTCCATTGGTTGTAACATATTTGCCTGTACCATCAGCTTTAAATACTACTGTACCATAAGTTGCCAAATCTGGATTTGTTAAACTTTTAACTCTTTCATTTAAGGCATTCTTGATTTTATTTTCGTCATAATCATTGGAACTCAAGTACTCTTTAAGCTCTTTAGATTTGGTATTCCAAACAATGTCTTTAAAAGACCACTCACCAATTACATCCACATTGGCATAAAAGTTATTGGTAGGAGTGTTACCTTGTGGGCAAGAATTGATGTTGCCTTCTGTTTCGTATTTTATAAAGCGAAAAAAACCTTTATTATTTTGCCTAAAACTCAGATAAGCTTTCCCTTTGGGTAAACTGATGACCAATGTATATAGATTCATATCTGGGTTGTAACCCAAATCTTCTTCATTTGCCATCATGATACCTCTAAGTAAACAACGATTAGCCTTCCAAGATGCCATGTATTTTTCAATGGTAGGCATAGTCATGCCTTGCGAAATACGTAAAACTCTTGTCCCATAATAACCACCTACAGATGTTTGAAATTCCTGCAGACAGTCTGCTATGCTGGTAAAATTGACGTTTCTGTCTTGAGCTAAAGCGGAGAAAAATGTTAGAAACAGTAAAAATGCAATAGATAATTTTTTCATGTGAAGTAGATTTTTGTAATATTTAGAATTTCATCTTCACAAGAATCGTCAAAAAAAAATAAAATTTCAGTGTAACTTTATAAAATGACTATTTTGATTTACCAAAACCACACTTTTATTCTTTAATCTCCACAGCATCATAAATGATAAAGTTAAGTTTTTCCAAATCATCGGGATTTATTTTGAGCCTACCTTTTACCTTTACAAGTTTGTCAGTTGGGTAAATAGGTGTTTTTTTACCTTTAGGAAAATAGACTTCTACAACTGTGGCAGGACTTGCTCCACCACAGAAAAAACACATTCGATAAGGTACTTTTGAGATAATCATGATGTTAAATTCTGCTCCTATGGGTATGTAATAACCTTTTAGGGTTATTTCTTTTCCATCAATAGATTTGGCATAAGTTTCCATAATAGGAGCTAACAAATCCGTTTGGATTTTCTCAAAATACTTTGGCGAAAATTTCACTTTATCCAGTTTTTCCCAACCCGAAACCTGAGCTAAAGAAATATGAGAAACTAAAAAGAATGAAAAGAGCAGAAATTTCATTGAGGACAATTTTTATGTTCTAAATAATTTTTGATGTGTAGAAGAATTAAGCCAAATGAACCAACATAGCTTAGTAAAGACAAGTTATCTTCCAAAAAAATACCTAAAGCAAAGATACTGTAAGCTATGTAAAACAGAATTTTACGAGCTATCTTTTGTTTTTGAGTTGCTAAGTAAACAGCCAAAGCTCCTAAAATTAAGAAAATGTAATCTAAGTATTCCCACCAGCTATTTTGCTGTAAATCACCTACAAAACTGAATATCACAGGTTGCAAAATCAGGAGTAATGGTAAAAATAAGCAATGTATCAGGCAAGCCATAGAGCTAATCATGCCTATTAAATCAGGATTCAGAGGTTTGAAATTGAATTTTTTGCTCAATAAAACTTTCATCGATTTTGGGGTTGAAGGTAAAAAAACTATATTTGCAACTTTGTTGCAAATATAAAACTAATCTTTCATTCTAAAAGTTCAAAATAAAAAAATGTTCGAAATTTCAGGTTTAATACATGAGTATCAGTCTCAAACAGTTCTTTCAGTGGAAAAGTGGCAGGCAATGCAAGGTGAACATTGGCTTGTTTTGGGAAAATCGGGTAGTGGAAAAAGTACACTACTTCATATTTTGGCAGGACTACTCAGACCATCTAGAGGAGAAGTAAAAGTTAATGATACTGATGTAAAAAAATTAAAATCAGATGATATAGATAGATTTAGAGCTCAAAACATTGGCATTGTCTTCCAGAAACCTCATCTTATTCAGACACTTACAGTATTTGAAAACCTACTTTTAGTGCCTTATCTAGCACATAAAGGAAGCAGTCAGCAAATATATACTATTTTGGAATCTTTAAATATGGCTCACAAACAAAAAAATTACCCTTATCAGCTTAGTCAAGGAGAGTTGCAGAGAGTCTCTATTGCCAGAGCCATGATTGCTAATCCTATTTTATTACTTGCTGATGAGCCAACTGCTAGTTTGGATGATGAAAATGCTCATAATGTTATAGACTTATTACAAACAAAAGCCCAAGAAATAAAAGCTACTTTACTCATTGCTACTCATGATCAAAGAGTAAAAAAATCTTTTTCTAATACTTACATACTCTAAAAATCTCTGATTTATGCATATTTATAAAATCGCTTATAGCTATTTGCGTCAAAAACCACTTTACACTTTGCTACATGTAATGTTATTGGGTTTGGGCTTGGGGCTGATTCTTTTTGTACTCTTATTTTTTAAACAATTAGAGGAAAATTTTTATAAAAATACCAAAAATATAGACATGGTTATTGGAGCAGAAGGTAGCCCTTTACAATTGGTTTTATCAAGTGTATACCATGCAGATGTACCCACAGGTAATATTTCTTTGAAAGAAGCCCAAAAAATTATGCAAAACAAACTGTTTGTGAAAAAAGCTATTCCTTTGAGCTTGGGCGATAATTTCAGAGGCTTTCGGATTGTAGGAACAACACTAGAATACCCTAAAAACTATAATGCTCAGCTACAAACAGGCAACTGGTGGAATAAAGAAATGCAGGTTGTAGTTGGAAGCGATGTTGCCATTGCTGAGAATTTAAAAATAGGTAGTGAATTAGTGAGTGGACATGGTACACAAGATGATGACAATGAGGAACTTTTGCATAAAGATGAAAAGTATGTGGTTGTGGGAATAATGAAACCAACAAAAACTATTTTAGATAGACTTGTCCTAACAGATTTAGAAAGTATTTGGCATATCCACGGTGAACACGAAGAACACAAAAATGACGAAAAACATGACCATGAAGTACATCAAGAGCATATTCATGAGGAAGATAAACAAATTACAGCTTTGCTGATAAAATTTGCTTCACCAATGGCTGTTATTAATTTGCCTCGTCAGGTAGATGCCTTAGACAATATGCAATCAGCGGTACCTGTTGGCGAAGTAGCAAGATTTTTAAGTATATTAGGAATAGGAGTAGAAATTGCAAATATATTGAGTTATATCCTAATAACCATTGCATTATTAAGTATTCTGATTAGCATTTACAATGCTCTCAAAGAAAGAAAGTATGATTTAGCAATTATGCGAACACTTGGAGCATCCAAACAAAGGCTTTTATGGATGATTGTTTTTGAAGGTTTTTTGATAACTTTTTTAGGAATGCTAGTAGGGTTTGTATTGGGACATATAGGTTTGGAAATAGTTGCTCAAGTTTTTGAAAAAAATATCCATTTTAAATTAACAGGCTTTTTTTGGGTAGAGGAAGAATGGTTGTTAATAGGGGTAGTACTTATTATAAGTGTTATTTCGTCTCTATTACCAGCCTTACAAGTATATCGTATAGATGTGATAAAAACTCTCCATAACTTACAATGATGCTTGCATACTAATAAACAGCCAAAACTAGCTTTTTTGCTGTTTATTTGCACTTTTTCAAAAAAAAGTATTGTTTTTTCTTGTTTATGCCAAAAATAATTTTGTATTTTTGTATTAAATATTACGTATGCTTTTTGCAATTAAATCAACTTATACCCATGAAAAAAATCTATCAATTTGCCCTAGCAGGTATGATTGCTTTGGGAGCAATTTTACCTGCTTCTGCTCAAAAAACAGTTGAGCTTCCTGAACCTTCTTCTATTGTATCCACTGAAGGTGAAATAATTGGAGGTAGTAATGATGCAGGAACTATCTATTATGGAACTGTTCCCGCTAATGCAGGTACTAAACCAGTTTTAGTATTTATTCACGGTTATAACAGTAGTGCAAAAACTTGGTGGGATGGTAACGATATGTATAACAAAGCTTATGCAGATGGTTATCGTACAGCATTTGTTTCTGTAAATCCTGACCAAAACCAATGGGTAAATGGACAAATGTTTGCAGGAATGCTTAATACTATTTGTAGTCGTTATGGTGTAAGCCGTGTAGTAGTTGTTGCTCACAGTAAAGGTGGAGTAGACACTGATGCTGCACTAGTACATTATAACGCTTGGAATAAAGTAGAAAGAGTTATTACGTTGGGTACTCCTCATTTTGGTACTCCTCTCGCCGATTTGGCTTCAAGTGGTTGGACTTCATGGTTAGGTGCTATCTTCGGACAAAACAATAATGCAACCAAAAGTCTTCAGTCAGGGGCTATGGCTACTTTCCGTAACCAGACAGACCCACACCCTAATCGTCCTAAAACAAGTTTTAGAACTTTTGGAGGCTGGGGATATAGTGGTTTACTTTGGGTTTCTGGAGTATATTTAAGTTGGAATGGAGGCGGAAGCAGCCAAGGTGGAAATGACGGTGTGGTAAATTATTCAAGTACAAAAAGACCTAATTCTGCTGTAATTTTTGGCAACAGAGATTCAAGAGGAAAAGTAAATCACTCTGAAATTGCAACAGGTACGCCTATGTGGCAACATGTTCGCCCACAATTACCTAGCTCTCTTACAAGAGAAATAGAGCCTGCTATGGAAACTACTCCAGAAGGTTACAATCCTACATCTGTTGTAAGAAGTAGTGGAGAGTTCATTTCTGCTGATAGAGGTGAAAGAACATTTTATACACCCAATGCTCGTAGAGTAAAAGTAACAATTTTCCAAAGTGAATTGGCTACAGGTGCTGATGTAGAAACTGCTGGTCAGGTAAGCTCAGTTGTTTCCACAGAAGCAATTGATGAGGGAAGCTATATCAAAACACTTCTTTTTGAACAGAAATCGGCAAATGCAAGTTTTACCATCAATTCTGATAGTCCATACTTTGCTATTGTAGAAACAGATATAGATGTTGTAGCAACTTTAGAAACAGATTTGAATAACAACAAATTAGTTTACAAACAAGGTGAAGACATGAAATTTAATGTTTCATTGGAAGGAGCTAATATTGAAGCTGTAACTGGTACATTACTTAGAACTTCTGATTTAGAAGGTAATGGAGATGATACACAAATGGCAAGTGCTTTACAGTTTGTTTCTAATGGTGATAGTTTTGTAGCTTATCAAAAAGGCAACTTACCTACTGGTGTTTATAATGTAGCCATCCAAGTAGCTGGAAAAGGTGGTGTAACACGTTCTATTGTAACAAGTGTTGCAGTAGTAGCAGGAGAGAAGCCTGAAACATCATTAGAGAGTTCACTTACAATGGAAGGTTTTGGAGCATATCCAAACCCTAGCAATGGTAATACAAAAATCTATTTTGAAATTACAGAAAAAGGAAGTAATAGTTTAACTATCTATGACATTACAGGCAGAAAAGTGTTTGAAACAAATCTTTCTGACTTAGATGCAGGCAAACACCAAATAGGTTGGGAAGCTGATGGAACTCTTAAAAATGGTATTTATTTATATGAATTCAATAGTAATGGAAAGAAAAACACCAAGAAAATGATTTTAAGCAGATAAGGATGTAGTAAAAATTGAAAAAAGCCCTGACATTTATCAGGGCTTTTTTTGTGATTTATCATTTGTTTTTCTTCATAAAAAATGCTAATTTGTAAGAAACTTTAAAACTTACACCCGATGAAACCCAAAATAGTAGTTCCCTTTGATTTCTCAGAAAGCTCTCAAAATGCCTTAAATTTTGCTGTACAAATTGCCAAAAAAACAAACGCAGTAATTTTATTACATCATATTATTGAGGGCTTTCAAGATACACGCATGTATGGAGAAACACATGCTAGTTCTGAGCAACAAGCTCTTATGAACATCATGGATATTGTAGCCCATAAAAAACTTAATGCTGTCGTGGAACCTCTTAAAACTGAAGCTATAGATATACAGATTTCAGTTGATGTAGGCTCTGTATATGGTAGCATTGCCGAAAAAATCGCTTCTGATAACGTAGATTTGATTATCTTAGGCTCACATGGAAATAGTCAATTAGACAAAAAATATTTAGGAAGCAATACCCACAAAGTTATCAGAAATACCAAACACCCTGTTTGTGTACTCAAAGGAAATATAAACATAGACAATATTAAACATATTGTTTTTGCTTCTGAATTTGAACAAGAGCCTGATAAAGTGATGCAAGAACTCAATGATTGGCAAAGTATTACAGGAGCTAAAGTTACTTTACTCAAGGTAAATCATCCAAGTTTTACATTGAACCGTGAAGAAATGGAGAGTTCTTTGAATGAGTTTGCTTTGAGAAATCATATCAAAAATTATGGAGTAGATGCTTATACAGATATAGACCCTACACATGGTATCATCCATTATGCAGAACACAACAAAGCTGATTTGATTTTTGTAGGAACCGACTTTTATAAAGGACTTTTGGAGCGTTTATGGCATAGAAGAACACAAGTAGCAGAAGAAGTAGCTACACATACAGCAATTCCAGTGGTTTCTTATCATCTATAAAAAACTAAAGAACCTGACTAATTTAGTCAGGTTCTTCGATTTTGTTAAGCATACGTAAAAATATAGATTACTCAAATAAGCATATTATATTTGGATAATACAAATATAATTTATACTTTTTTATAATTTAACACCCAAAACCAAAATATCATCTCTTTGAGAAGCTGTTTTTTGGAATGTTTTAAGTTCATCTACTAGAAAGTTCTTTTGCTTGCTCATAGACTCTTTTCCATATAGAAGCAATAGTGTTTTGAATTTATCTGTTCCAAATTTATCTCGATTGGGGTTTGGGTTATCTACAAAACCATCTGTGGAAAGGTACACAACATCTCCTTTATCTAAAATATAAATACTATCTTCAAAAGGGATTTGTGTAATACCAATACTACTACCTCCAATATGATTGCGGGAACCTCGAAGTTCAATAATTTCATTA
Organism: bacterium 336/3; assembly: GCA_001281695.1. Taxonomy (NCBI): domain Bacteria; kingdom Pseudomonadati; species bacterium 336/3. The sequence continues at coordinate 2,097,086 of LJIE01000001.1, forward strand.
TCCTTAAAAATGTAGAGAGGTCTTCTTGCTCCTGCAAAAGTAACTAAAAATTGTCCATTTGTTTTTTCTTCTATACAACATAAACAGACATCCATACCATCATTATTTCCAGTTTCTTTTTGTTTAAGGGAAGAAATAACACCTTCATTGAGCATATCTAAAATTTTGGAAGGGCTATATATTTTGTTCTCATTAATAATCTTATTGAGTAATGTATTACCAATCATACTCATAAATGCACCTGGTACACCATGTCCTGTACAATCTACTGCTGCAAAAAATTGTTTATTCTCTATTTTAGAATACCAATAAAAATCTCCTGATACCACATCCTTAGGAAAATAAATTACAAAGAAATCCTGTAAATTTCCTTTAATGATATCTTCTTGGGGCAAAATAGCTTTTTGAATTTGGCTTGCGTATTGGATACTTTGACTCATGTGTTGGTTTAGCTCTACCAATTCATTGTTTTTTCGTTCAATGAAATCTCTTTGAGCCATAATTTCTTCTCTTTGCTGGTGCAATTCTTCGTTTTGTACCAATATTTCTTCTTGTTTCTGCTGAAGTTCTCGTGTTCTTTCTTCTACTTTCCTTTCAAGCATTTCATTTTGCTCCAAAATAATACGAGCATTTTCTTCAGTAGCTCTGAGAGCTTCACCTTGAGCCTTCTCTTTTTCTTTTCGAATAATATTTACTCTATCAGCAAGAGCAAAAGAAAGCCCTACCACTTGAAACATTGCTCCAATAAGATGGAAAATTCTCAAAAATGGATGGTTAGGTAATAAACCTGCTGACATAATTGCCAAAACACTCACACCTATCAAGAAAAAAGCCCAAGAAACAACAAAATATCCTGCGGAACGATTCCCAGCTCTCCAAACAAAAGCACCTACAATAAGCTCAAAAAAACCAAGAAAAATCATCGTTGCTGTACCAATTTTAACAGCTATTCGATATTCCAAAAAGAACCCTAGCAAAGTAAAACCTGTAAACAGCATTACAAATCCCCAAATATATTTATTGAAGCGAGGTAAATACTTTTCTGTATTTAAGAAAGAAATCATAAATAGGAGAGCTCCTACACTACCCGATGTAAGTCCGATAGGTACAACAGCATTTGCCCACCATAGAGAGTTAGGCCACAAATGTTGGAATGTATGTCCGTTTAATGATGCTTGAGCCAATCCATAGAAAAAGATGTAAACAAAATAATACAAATAGCTTCTGTTTCGGATAGCAAAATAAAGCACCAAGTTATAAATGCCCATGATAAGCAAAATGCCATAGAACATTCCAAAAAGTATCTCTGTATTAGAAATATGATTGGATAACTCTTTCGAAGTATAAAGGTATGTAGGAAATTGTATAGAACTTTCTGTATCTATTTTGAGGAAATAAATACGAGTTTCTTGTGGGGCTAAATCAATATTAAAAATGGAATTTCTATAAAAAATAGTCCTATCTTTGAAAGGAACTTTATCTCCTACTGTTTTTTGAGTATTAATCCAATTTCCTTGGGCATCTTGACTAAAAATATCAACTTTATCAAATAGAGGATAATCAAATTCTAAAAATAGATTTTGAACTGAATTTTTCGAATTTTTGATAGTTACTCTTACCCAAAAATTAGACTTTTTAAAGCCATAAGTAGGATCATCTGTTTGGATGTTTTTCAGTTTATTATCATCAATAGCCAAAACATTCTTCAAATCCATCTTTTTTGTAGAATCCTCAAAAACATACAAATATTTACTGATGTTGGTATAGCCAAAATCAGATGGAACCTCGAAAATCTTTTGTTGCCCAAAAGATTGCAATGAAAGAATATAGCAACAAAGTAGTAGAAAATTAATTCTTTTAAGCATAGTTTTACCCTTGGTAGTGAAGTTTTAAGTTTTCAAGAGTGGAACAGTTTGAAATATTATTATATTAAAAATTTAGTTTTTTGGTCTAATTTTTTTAAAATATCAGGTATTCGATAAGCTCCATGCATACTTTGTACATAAGCAGTAGCTTTATCCAAATCAATACCTAAACTGGTGATGTATAGGGGCCTTTTACTATCTCCTCTATAAACCTCTCTTTTTAACGTATTGAGTGTAGCAAAATTGCTTTTGGCAACACCAATAATAGGAACTTGTCTGTTTAATTCCTCATACAAATGTCCCCCCAAGCCTAATTTTCCTCTATCATCAAGTACCACAAAGCCATCTACCACAATGATATCTTCTTTTTGCAATTTGATTTGAGTAAGTATGCTCATAATACAAGGCAATTCTCTTTTATAAAATTCGCCAGATACATACTCGTCAGGAACTTCCAAATCTTCGCTTAATTCTAAAGTTGCTTCCTTATCTGTCCAGTTTTCAAAGCCCATACAAACTGTATGAGCTTTATTATTATTATAATGGGTGTCAAAAGCAAATATCAAGTTTCTATAAGTTTGTGTATAAATTAAAATAATAACACTCTTTGATAGCTCTTTTATAAAACTGTGTAGTTTTATATTTGTTTTTAAGTACATCAAATTGAGTTCTATATTTAGGATTTAAGTAAGGTTTTAATCCATCATGAGTTCTATCAGCTTTTTTAAACTCTTCTGTAATAAATAAGGCATTTTGCTCTGCTTTGGCAGCTAAAAAACAAGCTTTGGCAGCTAACTCTTTATTACCAGCTTTATCTGCTATTTCCATTGCTTTTTGGTAGTATTCTAATGCTTTAGAGCAATCTGTTTGCATATACTCTTTAAAATAATTATCAACCCCAAAAGATGTCCAAGTAGAACCACTTCTTTGATAATCCATTGCTTGCCAGCTATGCCCAAAAAAAGAAGTATTGTAGTAAATATTACCCAATTTTAGATAAGCATCTACAGAACCTTTTTTTGCTTGCCCTTCTAAAAGCTTGATTTGTTGAATTAAGCCCATTTTTGTAAATGTTTTGTTTCTTGGACAATCAAAACAATCTTTTAGTTCGTCTGCTGTTGGGTCTCCTTTGAGAACAGTATGAATACCAGCTTCTTTGAATAATTTTTCAGCTTCATCCAATTTGCCTTCTGCAAAGAGCATAGTAGCTTTACTTTCTTGCAATACTTTATATGGATTTTTGTCACTTATTTTAGTAAGTAGCTCTTTTTCGTAGCTAGTATAAGTGTCTTTTTTAGCAAATTCTAAGAGTTCATTTAAGTTTGCATAATGAGTCTGAATATCACCTAAACCATGATAAGAAAGATATTCTTTAGCTTTCTCACCTTGTTTTTGGTAATGTCTTTGAAAAGTTGCTACCATCAATCCTTTGAGTGCAGAACTATTGAAGCTTTTTACTTTCTGATAGTATTTTTCTTCTTGTTCATTATCTAAAATATTGATTTCGAGTAGTTCAACCATTGTTTCAAAAAGCTCAATTTGTTTTTTTCCTTCAGGAGTGAGGTTCGTTTTATTGAGTTTAGCAAACGATTTACGAGCATCCTGAGGATTACCAAGTAGATAGTCGCAATAGCCTAAAGCCATTAACCACAAACTTTGCTTTTGAGCGTCTTTTTGTGTACTCAAATATTGTAAAATAAAGGTCTTTAATTTAGGAATATAAGCTTTGTATAAAGCAATTTGGTCTGAGTTGGCATAACCTTCAAAACCAGTTTGTGAAACTTTTTGAGGCATGAGCGTGAACTCAATTTTGTTGATTTCACGTGAAAGCAACATATCCAAATAATCTGAATTTGGGTCAAAGTTATAAATTGCCATCATTTCTGGCAAAACTAAGTTTTGAGGATGTATGCCTCTGATAAAGAATAATGTAGATTTTTCTTTGTTGTTTTTACAAAGACTTACAGCTTTTGCCCAATCTGCATCTGAATAGACTTTACAGCTTAAAAATGAACTTACTTTTTTTGCATTAGACTTTTCAAACACCACAGCAAATAAATAGGCAGACATAGCTTGTTGTCCTAATTTTTGTAAAGCACCTGCTTTATGTGCCAAAGCCCAATAACGAATGACATTCTCAGTTTTTAAAGGCTCAACCAATGCATCATGTAGTACAATAACTCTTTTATAATCAAATGCATAATGAGCTAAGCGAATAGCCTGATAAGCATAACGTAATTTGAAAAATGGTTCTTTGGCTGCTACAGAACGCTTTTCAGCTTCTTTTGAGTAACTCAAGAGCATTTCTTGAGAATTCTGAGGAGATTCAGACCAAACATCTTCTTTGAAGGCATATTTTTCACATTTTTTTGCAAAAGCAAGATATTCAACTGCTTCTGCATCTTTTTTCTTACTTGCCCAATACTGTACAACACTATTATCTGTCCACTTTTTATCATTTAAGGGCTTCTGTAAAAGCACATAATTTCGAATTTTATCCCAATCTTGTTGTGTGGATTTATAGATAATAGCTTCTAAGTCTTTTTGCGTAGCCTGATTACCTACATAATTTTGCCATTCAACCAAATTCTCATCCAGTTCATTCCTCTTAATACTTTCTTCATCATAAAACCTACTCCATGAAAAGTACAGAGGTTTAAAACGTTGTGTTTGTGGTTGCTCTGGACTAAAAAAACGATAAAGTTCCCAATCTGGCTCCCAATATGAACAACTCTCTACATGCCAAGTATTGAATAAGGCAAGAACATTAAAGCCAATAATTAGCCAAATTTGTGAGCTTTTGAATTTCATAATGTTTAAAAAATTTGCTTTCTAAATGATAAAATATAAGTTCTTTTGCTTTAATGTGCTTTGATACTTCTTTGCAAAGGCTTTCTAATAACTCTATGGATATATCTTCCCAACGCAAAAAATCGTCTTCATACAAATATACACCTCCAAAATAGTGATTTTCTGTTATCTTATAAAGATTTTTTTGTATTTTTTTAATATGTTTATTGGTTTCTAATTCTTGGAAACTAATTTGGCTCAACAAATTGACAGTTTTACCCATACGTTGTACAACAGCCCACGAAAAAATAGGTATAGCTACATCCAAATGAATAGGATAGGATTCGGTATCAGAAAGATAACTACTCACTATTTTCAAATCTAAAATGGAGTTTTGAGTGTTTCTTCCATCAATATCACCCACATTATAAAGCATCAAAACACCTCTATCTATAGGAGGGATACCTGTTTGATGAGCATATTTGTACTGATGTAAACGAATAGTAGCAGAAAGCTCAATATTTTTAGATTTACAAATTTTTCGGATTTCAGTACAAAGCATAAAATAATTTCTTTGAGATTGTTCTGACCAATCACAATCTAACTGAATACCTTTGACGGGCAGTTTTTTGCCTTGAGAAAATATTTTTTTTGTTATTTTTTGTGCCAAATCAGGAATTTTATCTGAAGGAATTTGAATCATGGTTCTGTTTGTAATGAAAATTGTAGCAACAATTTCATCAAATTGGTACGAAAGAGAATCATTTATTCGAGTAATGCCAATAGGAACAGCACCTTGTTCTACTTGATAATCTACATCAAAAAAACGAAGATAAAGCTTTTTACTATTTACTTTTTTTAGAAAAGCCTGCTCTACACTATCTACTTGGAAAGCTCCTTTCCAGTGGTAGAAATGAATATTTGGACGTGAAGCAGGCTCACAGGCTATCAAGAAGACACCCAAAAACAAACTTAAAACTTTAAACAATTGCATGAAAACTCAAAAATATGAGCAAATGTAATTAAAAAAGCTCAAATTTACTTGAGCCTTTTAATTTTATGATTTTATAGGAGGAAATTCAAAAATAATAAGTCCTAAAGGAATAGATAAGGATTTGCTGGATGTAAACATGCTATCTTTGGTAAAACCAAGCAGTACAAAATCCTCTCCAACAATGTTTAATGTGCATTTTGTGTAGCCCATTTTTTCTTTGGAACACAAATAGAATACTCCAGTACTTGGAAAATAATAAACCTCTTTTCCTTCAAATTCTTTTAAAAAATCGTTGTATTTCATGTTTTTATAATGGATTTAAATAAAAAGTGCTTAGGTTTTACATCTAAGCACTCTAAATATTTTATAAGTCTGAATAATCGTAGGTATTCATATATTGAGTTGTAAAATCTTTTCCATTTTGGAAATTAGGGTCATCCATGAGCTTGATAAGCAATGGAATAGTTGTTTTAATCCCTTCAATCACAAACTCTTGTAAAGCTCTTTTCATCCTTACAATTACCTCTTGTCTTGATTGAGCTGTTACAATCACTTTGGCAATCATAGAATCATAATTAGAAGGAATGGTATAGCCTGAATACACATGTGTATCTACACGAACGCCAGCACCACCAGGGATGTGTAAATTCGTGATTTTACCAGGGGAAGGTCTGAAATCTTTGGCAGGGTCTTCTGCATTGATACGACACTCCATTGAAAATGCTTGAGGAAAATAATTTTTTCCTGAAATTTCAATACCTGCAGCCACTTTGATTTGCTCCTTCACCAAATCCCAACCAGTAACGGCTTCAGTAACAGGGTGTTCTACTTGGATACGAGTGTTCATTTCCATAAAATAGAAATCACCATTTTTATCCAATAAAAACTCAATTGTTCCTGCACCTTCGTAGTTAATGGCTTTAGCACCTTTGATAGCTGCATCACCCATTTTTTTACGAAGAGCTTCATCAAGCATCGGAGAGGGGGTTTCTTCAATTAGTTTTTGATTTCTACGTTGAATAGAGCAATCCCTTTCTGAAAGGTGACAAACATTGCCAAATTGGTCTCCAAATACCTGAATTTCAATATGTCTTGGATTTTCAATAAATTTTTCTAAGTATAAACCATCATTGCCAAAGGCTGCACCAGCTTCCATTTTAGCATCATCCCAAGCTTTGTCAAATTCTTCTTCTTTGGTAATGATACGCATTCCACGACCACCACCACCAGCTGTAGCTTTGATAATAACAGGGTATTTAATTTTTTTCGCTAATTTTTTTGCTTCAGAAAGTTCATTCACCAAACCCTCAGAACCAGGTACAATGGGTACACCAGCTATTTTCATGGTTGCTTTAGCGGTTGCTTTATCACCCATTTTCTCAATTTGTTCAGGTGTAGCTCCAATAAACTTAATACCATGCTCTCTACAAGTACGAGAAAAAACAGCATTTTCTGATAAAAAACCATACCCAGGGTGAATAGCATCAGCATTGGTGATTTCGGCTGCTGCAATAATGCTTGGAATACTCAAATAAGATTGTTTACTGATGGCAGGACCAATACAAACGGCTTCATCGGCAAAACGAACATGCAAGCTTTCTTTATCAGCAGTAGAATAAACAGCTACTGTCTTGATTCCCATTTCTTTACAAGTACGAATAATGCGTAAAGCAATTTCGCCACGATTGGCTATCAATATTTTTTTAAACATAAGACGTTGCTTTTAGATATAAAAAACAAGACATAAAAGGCAAAATATTGTGATATACAGAAATAAAAATTTCTTAATCTTTGTGCCTAATGTCTTGTTTCTAAAAATATTAAATAGGTTCTACTAAGAATAAAGGTTGGTCATATTCTACAGGAGTTGCATTTTCTACAAGAACCTTCACAATTCTTCCAGAAATTTCAGATTCGATTTCATTAAAAAGCTTCATGGCTTCAACAATACAAACTATTTGTCCTTGTTTTACCTCATCACCAACATTCACAAAATTAGGAACATCAGGTTTAGAAGCTCTGTAGAAAGTACCAATCATTGGAGATTTGATGGTAATATAATTACCTGCATTTGAGCCTTCTTTAGGGTTTGTTTGTGTTTCTTGAGGAGTGGAATCTTGTTTAGATATTACTGTAGTAGGCGTATAACTAGGTTGTTGTGTAGCCACAGTAGTTGAAACATTCTCCATTTTAACAACTCCGCTATGACGTTTGACACTTATTTTAAACTCATCTGTTTCGATGTTTACTTCGTCCAAAGGTGATTGAGCTATAAAATCTATCAAATCTCTGATTTCCTTTGCTTTCATGGGGTTAAATTTTGGTTTATGTTCTTGTTTAAAAGCCCCAAATATGCAATGTTTTCTTGGAAAAACAAAAATTGCTGTTTGTTTTTTTGTGAATTCACCATAAAACAATAAAATAAATTTTAAACCCTTTCCAAAACCAATTTAATGAGATTGTCAATCGTTTTTTCTGCATTTTTAGAGAATTCCTGTGTAATTCGGTTGGCTATGATAGCATTTAAAGAGAGCATTTCGTGTCCCAATAAACGGCACATAGCATAATAACCTGCTGTTTCCATTTCAAAATTGGTAAGCCAGTGGTCTTCATGATGAAAAAAGCTTAATTCATCTACCAAATGAGGATATCGAATACTTGTCCTGATTTCTCTGCCTTGTGGGGCATAAAAGCCAGGGGCAGTAACCGTAACGCCTTTGAGCATATCAAAAGCAAGTTTTTCAGTAAGACTTTTGGAGCCTTCTACACAATAAGGAGTAAAACCCAACTGCATAGAATTCTGAAAGTTTTGAGAAAAGGTTTTTTCAAAATCTGTTTGAGCAAGTTTATAAAAATACATAAGTGTATCTAAACCCAATCCATACGAAGAAGCAACCAAACTATCAACTCCGATGGCTGCTTGTAGGCTTCCTGATGTACCAATACGAACAATATTTAATTTCTTGAGTTTCTTCTTTCGTTCACGAGTTTTCAAATCAATATTGACAATGGCATCTAGTTCTGTAATCAGAATTTCCACATTGTCTGTTCCCATACCTGATGAAATAACAGTTAGACGTTTGCCTTTGTAAATACCAGTATGAGTGATAAACTCTCGCTTATTCATCTCAAAATCAACGGAATCAAAATATTGACTCACTTTATGAACTCTATTGGGGTCGCCAACTACCAAAATGGTATCAGAAATATCTTCAGGTTTTAAATTGAGGTGATAAATGCTACCATCCTTATTGATAATGAGTTCAGATTCTGCAATACGAGTCATGATAGTGATGAATTATGAGTGATAAGTTATGATTGTTTTAATGCTATTGAGTATTCACTTTTTTTGCTGATAGCCCAAAGCCCTAAGTAATTTAGAAATCCATTTAATATAATCAACTCATCTCCAAATACATATCCTCCAAGGATTTCTTTTGAATAGATATTGATGACAAAACAAAGGGCAGGAGCCAATATACAAATTACTGGTACTAAAGGGTCTTGGAGCGTACGTTTTGTTGTAATACCAAAGGCAAAAAGTCCCAATAATGCCCCATATGTATAACCAGCAGCTTGAAATAAAGTTCCAATGATATTTACATTGGGGTTGGCATTTCGGACTTTCTCAAAAATAACCACAATAATCAATAAAACAATAGAAAATCCTAAATGAACCATTCTAACTGTATTTTTTGATTCTTTTTCACCTTTCTGATTTTTAGTAACTCCCAAAAAGTCTATGCAAAACGAAGTAGTTAACGATGCCAATGCTGAGTCAGAACTGGCATATGTGGCAGCTGTTATACCCAACAAAAACGCAATACCTGCAATGATACCAAAATGCTCAAATGCCAAAACTGGATATACTTGGTCTGTAATGATTTTTCCTGCTTTTGTAGGTAATGTAATATCCTTATTTTCGGTATATAAATATAGCAAAGCCCCCATTGCCAAAAATACTAAATTCACAAAAACAAGTACAGTCACAAAAGAAAACATATTTTTTTGAGCTTCCTTGAGGTTTTTACAAGTCAGGTTTTTTTGCATTAAGTCTTGGTCTAAACCTGTCATAGCAATGGCTATAAACATTCCTGCTAAAAATTGCTTGATAAAATGATTTTTACTACCTAAAAAGTCATCCCAGAAGAATATTTTAGACATAGGACTGCTTTCTATTTGATTAAAAAGTGTTCCAACACTCCAATTTAAATCTTCTTTGATAAAGAAAATTGCTGAAAATAAGGCAAGTAACAGAAAAGTTGTTTGAAAAGTATCTGTCCAAACAATCGTTTTGATACCACCTCTAAAAGTATAAACCCAAATAAGAGCAATACTGATAGCTGTTGTAAGCCAAAAAGGAAAGCCCCAAGCATTAAACAAGCCTATTTGTAAAGCTTCTACAGCTAGAAATAAACGGAAAGATGTTCCAATTGTTCTTGAAAGTAAGAAAAATGAAGCCCCTGTTTTATAAGCATATCGCCCAAAACGTTGTTCTAAATAGGTATAAATAGAAACTAAATTGAGTTTATAGTACAGAGGCATGAGAATAGATGCAATGACCACATAGCCTGCCACATAGCCCAAAACCAACTGGAAATATCCAAAAGATCTTGTCAGTACAGCTCCAGGTATAGAAATAAAAGTAACTCCTGAAAGAGAAGCTCCAATCATCCCGAAAGCGACTAAATACCATGGAGATTGTTTATTACCATCAAAAAATGTAGAAGCAGTAGCATTTTTTGAGGTATAGTAAGCAATCAAAATTAACAGAAAGAAATAAGCAGATAAAACGGAAACGACAATAGCAGGGTTCATCAAATTTTAAGTATGTATTTTTTTAGTGAGTTCAAAAATATAAAAAAAGCCTTACTGATTCATAGAAAAAGAAATATTATTTCTTAATTTGTAAAAAACAAAAAAGCATGGCTTTATTTGCTGAGATTTAAAGATAACTATGATTACAAAAGTTGCTCAAGAAATAGACAAAATAAGCTCTCAACTTATTTTAAAAGAAGCTTTTTATGCCCATTTTTTTTCTGGTATCATCAAAAATATATCAGAAATGTTGCCTACTTTGGCAGTAGAGGCAAGACAAAACCGTATTACACTGCATATCAATCCTACTTTTTGGAATGATGTTCTCAAAGAACAAATCTTTCAGTATGGAGGAATTAAGCATGAAATTCTCCATATTGTGTTGTTGCATATTGTTCGATACAAAGAGTTTAGCCATCACGATATTTTTAATGTAGCAGCCGATTTGGTTGTAAATCAGTTGATTGATAGAAAAGAACTCATCAAAGAAGCTGTTTTCTTAGAGCTTTTCCCCGAACTCAACTTACGCCCTTTTGAGTCGTTGAATTATTATTACGAAAAACTTCATAATCTTTACAAACAAAAAACCAAGGAAGAACAAACAGGGAATGGCAAAAGCGAAAGTGGTGAAGAAGGAGAAGGCAAACCAAATATTTCTTGGGAAAATTTGAAGTCTTTTCTAAGAGAAGATGCCTTAAGCCAGCAACAACATGCCCTTTGGAAATATTTTGAGGGTTTGAGTAGTGCTGAAAGAGAATTACTGGAGGAATCTATTAAACAGAAAATTTACGAGATTATCAAAAGAACTCGTAGCAAAGAGTTTGGAAAGCTACCAGCAGGGCTTCAGACATATCTCAACGAGTTTGAGAAAAGTATGTTGCCTTCTGTGAATTGGCGTAGAATTCTGCGTTTGTTTGCTAATAGCAGTGCTAAAACATACATCAAAAATACGCTGAAACGCCCTTCCAAACGTTATGGTACCACACCAGGTATAAAAATAAAACGTCGAAATAAAATTTTGGTAGCCATTGATACATCAGGAAGCGTGGCAGAGGACGATTTGAAAGAGTTTTTTCAAGAAATTTATCATATTTGGCGACAAGGAGCAGAAATTTTGATAGTGGAGTGTGATACCATGATTCATCAACAATATTATTACAAAGGGCAAAACCCAAAAGTTGTAAAAGGTGGAGGAGGAACAGATTTCAACGCTCCTATCGAATTTGCCAATACAAAATACAAACCTGATGCAATTGTCTATTTTACAGATGGTTATTGTGATGCTCCAAAAATTAAAAGTCGCTTTCCTATTATGTGGCTACTGAGTACGGCAGGAGCTAAAGAAACTGATTTAAAAGGATTTGAAGGTAGAATTTTAAAAATGAATTAAAAATATAAAACTTATGGAATCTTTGATAAAGCAATTAACACAATGGCATGAAGAAGAAGAGTATGAAAAAATTATTGAAAATATAAACAGACTTCCAAAAGAAACGTTGGATTATGATCTTTTAAGCCATCTAGGTAGAGCTTACAACAACACAGAAGAATATGATATTGCTTTGGATATCTTTATGTCTATCAAGCAACAAGGTGAAAATGATCCACTTTGGCATTTTAGAGTAGGGTATGCTTATTACTATAAAAATGAGTATGAAATGGCTCTTCCTTATTTTATAAAAAGTGCTGAATTAGGCGATGATAGAGCACCCATGTTTAGAAGGATGTGTAAAAGAGAAATAGGCAGAGAAGAACTCAAAAAACAAAAAATGCAAAAAGATTACTTGTCTATTATAGAACACGAAGAAAGTATTTCTGTATGTTTTTATATAGAAAAAGAAAAACCTTTCGGAATTGGGCAGAAAATGGGAGAGTTGAACCCCAATGCCTATATGAATGGTTATAACTGGAAAGCTTTTTTAGATACTTATCTTTCTAAATATCACCCAGATGTGTACACTGATATGGGTACAGACCCTGAAGCAGGTATGTATGTGGCTTACTATACTTTAAATGAAGATAATATGCAAAAGTCTAAAAAACTATTTAAAATAATAGCCTACCTTGTTGAAAATGAAGATAAAATTTATCAGATTTTAGAAAAAGAAGCAGATAATATTGAGTGGGATTAGTCAGCAATCTTAAAAGATTTAAAAATTTGATTGACTTGTTCTAAATAAGACTGATAAACAGATGTTTCTGCTGTAAAAGTAAGAATATATATCTTTTCTTCAACCATCCAATAATGTTGTAAAACTTTTAAAGTTCGATCATTTGCCTCACTTTGATAGGTAATCTTGTGATATGATTTTTTTTTATTTTTTATATTTTCTAAAATTTTTGCATTCTTTATATGTGTTTCTATTCTATCTACAGCGTCATTTACAAAACAATCTAAAGTCATTTTTGTGCCTTCATAATTAAAAACTGTTAAATGGATGTATTCTTTGAATGTATCCAAATCAGATTCGGGTTGTGCTATTAAAAAAAACTCTCTGCTTGGCTTTCCATTTGTCAATGTCCAATTAGAAGGATATTGTATTTGATATTTGGCTACTTTGTGGGTTTTCCAATCTTTTTGTTGAGCAAAAAGACCAAAACTAACACATAAAAAAATGCTTAAAAATAAATTTTTCATACATTATCTAAATATAAAAACTAAATGCGTCTGTCAAAAAAACCTTCTGGATTACTACGAATAGTACTTGAAAAAGTATCTAAAAAAGCTTCTCCTTTTTGCTGATATTCTTTTTGTTCTTGTGTATTGAGTTTAATGGTTACATCAAAAACAGCGATTGTGCCACACACAACAGAGAATATATAATCTTCATTATCTTTGTAGAGAATATAATCGTAATATTTTTCAGTAATTTTTTGCATAATTGGAACAATAAATCTTTGTTTAAGGTAGTATTTATAAGGAAATAATTCAAGTTTTTATGAAAAAAAAGCTAAAAAGAATAGCTTGGGGTGTTTTATTTGTACTTTTGATACTGGCTATTTGGTATCATGAGTTGCTCATTTATGGAATAAATCAGGGAATTGGGCAAGCAAAAATCATTTGGGGAGCTCGCCCCATTACAGAAGTGTTGGAAGATAAAAACATAACAGACAGCATCAAAAATAAACTCCGTCTTATACAAGAAATCAAACGCTTTGCAGAAGATTCTTTGGGTATCAACCCTACTAAAAATTATACGACATTCTACGACCAGAAGAAAAAACCTTTGCTTTGGGTGGTTACAGCCTGCCCACCCTACGAACTTAAAGCCCACGAATGGACATTCGGGTTTTTAGGTAAATTCTCGTACAAAGGGCATTTTGAGATGCAAAAAGCCTTGAAAGACTCTGCTGAACTTGCTCAAAAAGGCTACGACACAGATATTGGAGAAGTAAGAGCTTGGAGTACATTGGGTTGGTTCAAAGACCCCATTTTAAGTTCGATGCTCAGAGCCTCCGAAGGTGATTTAGCAAATCTAATTATTCATGAACTGACACATAGTACTTTATATGTGAAAGATGATGTAGATTTCAACGAAAACTTAGCCAGTTTCATTGGTGATAAAGGGGCATTGTTGTTTTTAGAAAGAAAATTTGGGAAAGAGTCCAAACAATACAAAAATTACATTTTTGAAAACCACGATGATTCGCTGTTTTACGAATATGTTCTCAAGAATACACAAACGCTCAAAAAACTCTATGAAAGTGAAGAATTTAAGAAAATGCCTGATAGTCAGAAGAAAATAAAAAAGGAAGAAACTATCTCAGCAATTGTGTCAGGGCTTGCTGACCAGCCATTTAAGAAAATACGTTACAACAAAGCTCGTTTGGCTAAATTCAAACCCAATAATACATTTTTTATGGGTTATGTACGTTATAGAGCTAAACAAACAAACTTTGAAGAAGAATTTCAACAAAAATTTAAAGGAAATTTGAAGAATTATCTCAATTTCCTCAAAGAAAAATATCCTTCTTTATAAGTTCATAAATGTTTTTAGATGTATGTTGAAACCTTATAGGTTTGTATTTTTTAATTCTGATTATCAAAAAATTAAGTCAAAACAATAACTTAAAAACCTATAAGGTTTTCTCCATTTAATTATGTACAAATACTTAAATCTATGTAGTTTGGTACAAATTTTGAAAATACTTCTATTGTAAATAAACATTGAAGAAAAATATGAAAAAGATTTTTACAACCATTTTAATGATTTTTGTTACAAGTACCTTTATCTCAAGTAATCAAGGGTATAGAACTGTTTTACAAAACAATTTTGGAAAAGGCGAACATTTAGAATATTTGGTACATTTTGGTTTCCTGAATGCTGGTATTGCTACCATTGATGTGGATAATAAACTTTATTTGGTCAATAACAGACCTTGTTACCGAATTGATGTTTATGGTAAAAGCGTTGGTAGTTTAGAAGCTGTAACTAAAATCAGGGATTTTTGGCGTTCGTACGTGGATACAGCCTCTATACAGACACAAAAGTTTTATAGAAATCTTTTGGAAGGAAATTATAAAAAAGAAGAAACAACTGTTTTCAGCCCTCTACAAAAATCAGCTCAGATTAAGGATGAAAGAGGACAACGCAATTTCAGTATTCCTGATTATGTACAAGATATTGTAAGTGGATTTTATTTTTTAAGAACACTGCCATTTGAAAAGTACAAAAAAGGAGAGATGTTAAGCGTACCTGCTGTACTAGAAAGCGATACCTACGATTTGAAAGTTGAATATTTGGGAGAGCAAGAAGCCAAATGTTTATTGGGTAAAACCAATTGTTATGTACTTTCGCCCATTATGCCCGAAAATCAGCTTTTTAAAGGCAAACGACCAGTAAAAGTCTTTATTTCAGCAGATAAAAACCGAATACCTGTTCGCATACAAGCGGAGTTTGTGGTGGGTATGGTAGAAGTGGAGCTTCAAAGCCATAAAAACATGAAACATAACTTCTCTTTTAAAAAATAACAAAAGAGTTAATTATAAATGAATAAAACAGCCTCTCTATGTTTTAGAGAGGCTGTTTTTCAGTTTTATACAAAAAATCAATCGAAGAACTACCATTGAATTTAGCACCGAACTCGCCATTTTGCCACATGAGCGAAGCGAACTGACGAAGTAAACTGCTCTTGTGCATTCGTATTTCTTAAAATTGCTTTTCAAAAGCTTTTCCGTTAAACTTATAGATGCTTCCGTCTGCCATTCCAAAAAGCAAATTATTTTTGTTGTCTTTATAAATAGTCCAAATCATTGGGGACAAAAGTTTGTTGTTGATTATATAGTTTGTAATCTTCTTACCATCATATTTCCAAGCCCCTGTATCTCTATCTCCAAACCAAATATTGCCTTCACTATCTTCTTCAATAGCAAAAACGTGTTCAAGTGTACCTGGTTTTGATTTATCTCCTCTTCTTGTGCTTGTTGGATGGATTAAATTGTTCTTTTCAGAAAAATTAATGATTGAATTATCTTCCATTAGCAAAACGCCAATTCCATTATTTCCTATCCAAATTCGACCTTTTAAATCTTCTAATACACTTCTTATATGCAATAGCTCATTATTTTTTAGGTTCAATTTTTTATTATCAAAGATAGTTACGATTTTACCATCATAGTTGAATAGTGCTGAATAAGTTGCAATCCAAACTTTACCATCGTTATCTTTTGAAATATCCGTTACGCCAAAAGTATTATCAGGATTTATATGTTTGGGTTTTGGGAACATTAAATAGTTCATATTTATTCCATCAAAACGATTTATTCCGCCTTCTTCACCTGCATAAAACCATAAATCTCCCATGGTTTGATTCCATTCCTTTTTTGGTTCGTTGGTTTTTGTCGAATAATTAGTAAATATTCCTTTGTCATACACACTTGCTCCTTTTGACGTTTCAAACCAAATTCTTCCATTCTTATCTTCTTGAATTGAACGAATTTGATTGTCTAGTAAACCTTCATGGGTTGTAAAGTATTCAAATGATTTTCCATTATAAAAGCTTACACCCTCATTATGACTTCCAAACCAATAATTGCCTTTACTGTCTTGAAAGATAGCACGTATTCCAGAGGTAAACTTTAACGTGTCGATTTTTGAAGCTACTACCAATTCAGACTTGTTAGTTTCTTTCTCTGTTGATTTCTTTTCAACGCAAGAAGAGTTTAGTGTCAGTATGAGTATTAAGAAAATCAATTTTATTCTTTTGTTCATTTCGGTTTTTTCTAATATGACGCATAACGTTTTATGTAGTTGCGGATTTCAAGGATGGAACTTTTTAATTTAGCACAAATGCTCAATACAAACGCTGAATCTAACTTCCGCCCACCTGATGCAAAATCCGTGTTAGCTACAGTTTTATCTTTTAATTAATTTATCAATTCTTCTTTTATTTTCTTGTTGTAATAAAGATGGATATAAATTCAAAAAAGTATTAGGAATCATTATTGTCAGACCATATGTTAAGCTCACCCTGAAACTAAAATAAATTGCGAAAAGTGCCACAAAAATAAATCCAACTAAATGACTAATTTCAGCTAGTGTCATTTCATTTCTTATATTTTTGAAATCATTATTTTTATTTTCTATTTTTATTTTTTGATTAAAAAACTTAAAAAATGTATTCTTCACAATCCACTTAAAGTATTCCATCCCAATATTTTTATTCAAAGATTTACTTTCAATAAAATTTAGATTTGATAATTTTTTATAGAATTCAGTTTTTCCAAAAATACCATTAAATATAATCCCAATCATCCAAGAAACAACTGATATTGATGTTCCAAAAGTTAAGCCTAATATTATGTATTTTATTGTCATTTTAAAATTGTAGCTAACGTTTTACAGCTTTGCATAGTTGCAGATTTCAAGGATGGAACTTTTTAATTTAGCACAAATACCCAATAGAAACTCGTCATTGCACAAATTTTACAAATGTTTGTCCGTTAAATTTCCATGCTCCATTTTCGTGTGTTCCAAGCCAAAGATCACCATTGTTGTCTTTGTAAATGCTGAATAATGTAATGTTTTTTGAATTATCTTGAACTACATAATGAGAAATATTCTTACCATCATATTTCCAAACTCCATCACGATAAGTTACAAACCACAAATCGTTATTATTATCTCTCACTGTTGATAGATACTCGTCCAAATTGCTTTCCATTTTCCCATCTAAACCACCTATGCTTTTGTGCCTTGTGTAAAATTTATTGCTTTTTAGTGTGGTACTGTCATAAATATTATAACGATATTCAGTATTGAACCAAAAGTCACCATTTTTGTCTTCTGTTATTGAACGTACTCCATTTGCCCCTTCATTGCGAAATTCTGTCACATCTTCCTCTGTAATCCATTCGAATGATTTACCATCGTATCGGCAAACTCCGACAGGGTTTGTGCCAAACCAAATGTTTCCTTTTCTATCTTTATAAATGCTATAAACTTCAAATGGATTGTTAAGTTTAGGTGGCTTTGGAAGTGTCAATTCATAAAGGATATTTCCATCAAATCGGTAAACTTTTTGTTTGGCTTGATAAGCATTTCTTAACCACAAATCATTGGCTTCAAGTTTCCATTCATTACTTGGGGTTGCTATAATTTTGGTAAATGATTTTCCATCAAACTTAGTTATTGTAGAGTTTGGATTCATACCAGAAAAATATATGTTGCCCGATTTATCTTCTTTTATATCATCAACTCTATTGCTATGCAATCCGTGTTTTGTTGTGTAATTTATTAAAGTTTTACCATCATATTTATACACTCCTGTTTCCCAGCTTCCAAACCAATAAGTATTCTTACTGTCTTGATAAATAACCATTATGCTTTTACCAAGTTCTTTTACAATATCACCTTTTATGAATAAATCAGTATTCTTCTTCTGATCAGAGGTCTGTCCATTGCATGATGTCAATAGAGTAATGGTACTCAGAAATAAAAGTATGTTTAATTTCATTGTCGTCTTTTTGATGATTGTACAAAAGCTCATAGTAATACAAATGTTTCAGCCTCACTATTGTCAAATCCAGTTCATGCTTTTATGTCTTATGGTTTCATCTTGTCAAGTTAATGCATAATAAAATTTTCAACATTAGCCCCTTTAAGCTGTAAAGCTTTTGTGTTAGATTGCAATGTCTTATAAGCTGCTTTATTAATTTTCTTTTTACTAACAGATTTCCATTTGGCCATATCTTTTTCAAACTCACAACGAAAAATTTCCCTTGATAAATCTCTTATTAATATATAATCAGCATAAGGATGGGAATTTTCCCTGTCATCCGTATTGGCTTGAGATGTAAAATCCTCTATTAAATTGTATAGCGTTTTTTTTGCATAAACTAACTCAATAAGTTTGGCTCTATACTCTCTATCAGCGAAAGATAAATTTGGAAATTTAGGAACATCATAAAAATGTTGTGTTTCATGTTTTAGATAACTAATCAAAAATTTTTCACTTTTTAGTTCGTATCCACCATATCTTAAACTTTTAGGAACGCAATATATTCCTGTATTTGCTACAAAACCACCTGTAGTAATTTTATTTAATGATGCAAATTCAGACCAACCTAAAGTAATGATGTCTTCCATAAAAGTTACTTTTATACTCATTGTAGTATCTGGTAATTTTACACGATATGATTTTTCAGACTCTTTCTCCCATAGATATATATCGGCAATGGTACTATTAAAATCAATTACGGAAATTATTTTTTTTTCGTCTCCCAAATAATCACTAAGCAATGACTGTAGGTTGTTTTTTATGCTATCGGTTGGGATTTTTTGTACTGCTGAATATTTTTCTTTTAATAGCAAAACAATTTTATTTTCTAATGCTAACTTACTTGAATCATAAGGATGTTCTCTGGTCAGCACCATTTGCCAATAGGAGTAATAATAGTTAAGAATTTGTTGAACTTCATTATCGTTTGAATAAAAAGTAAATTTTTCGTCTTTTGTTAAAAAACGGCTTATATATCGTTTTTTTATTTCAAGTTCCTTCTGATTTAGTGATTGCTCGGGAATTGAGTCAATTATAGCGAGTATTTTATCAACTCTTGCAGTTAAAACATGGCTGTAAATTTTGTCAAAATCTGGATTTTTTGCATTTTGAGCATTGACTAAATTTAAAGTTAGTATTAAAAAAAGGCAAGCAACAGTTTTTATACTATTCATAAAATATTTTTAGTTAAAAATTATTAAGAGACAAAGATCTCTTATCGCTTTCAACTAAAATTGTATCAGATTAACTTTTTTATAGAAAGTCGAAATTGATGTGGGGAAATTGCGTAAACCGATTTGAATGAGCGAATAAAATGTGCATCATCAAAAAAACCATTCAGAAAAGAAATCTCACTTATGGTAAGGATTGAATTCATTAGCATTGAAATTGCATTTTCAAGTTTCATTTTTAACTGGAATTCTCCAATGGTTAAGCCTTTTTTTTCCTTAAAAGCACGGGCAAGATATATTGGATGAACATGTACCCTTTCGGAAAGGGATTGGAGTGTGTGAAAGCTGTTGATTTCCTTCTCTAATATTTGGATAATTTTATCAATCCATGGAAGATGTCCTTTTGAAAGCTGCTTTTGATTGAGTTCAAATAGCCAATCGCAAATAAATTCAAAATCCATATCACCTCTGTTTTGATTTTGGAAGTGAACTAATAACTTATACAATGACGGAAATGTACCTGTTTTATAATTTGTAAATTTACTGGGCAATACCAATGGAGTATCTATTTCTTTTTGCCACTCTGATTTGAATTCAATATTGAAACAAGTTCCGCCCCAACTTTCAAACTGATTTTCATGGTTGTAAGTTTGCGGTCTGAAAAGAATTTGGCCTACGGAAATTAAATTATTCTCCACTTTATTTTTCTCGTAATAATGTCCTTTTACCAAAATACTGATGTAATCATTATCATGGTAATGGTTTACAATTTTGCAGTAGGGTTCATAGCTTGTTATACTTAGATTTAAAAAACTGTTATCTACTGATTTTATGTTTTGCCCTAAATATTCTCCTTCTTTTAGATTAAGTAACATATTCTATTGCCATTTTTTTTTGTTTGAAGTTTCGTTTTTAGCATGATCGCTAACACTTAAATATACGACATTCGTTTATTTTTTCTTTAGTAACATTCGTTAATCTAATTTGTATATTTTGTTAAATACTTGGAAATGAATAAATAATTGTTCTAAAAAACGAACTAATATTAAAATATTTAAAAATGAGTTTATAAAAGAGAACGGAAATAAGTTTTGATAAATGTATCATCTACCCAATTTAACTGAGAGTAAAAGTTATTCAAATGTAAATATTCAAATTTATTGAGTTCTGTACTGATTAAATCTTCAGGTGTTAAAGAATTAGCTATTTCTAAACCCAATTCAACAAGTTTTTTTAATTTCTTTTGGTTTTCATTACTCGGATTAAACTTATTGATGTACTCAATAATTTCAGAAATTGAAGTTTCTCCAAAAATTTGCTGGTCTCCACTTAATGTATCAATATATTCAATACACATACCAAGAGTAATAATTAATACTCCTTCTACATAAAATTGATGCTCTTCTTTATTAAAAAAATCGTTATAATTTAATGTAAAATACTCCCAATATTTATTTTTAAAAGACTCTTTAGGAATAAAAGAAGCATTCAACTGTTTTGTGTTTTCAGCAAAAAACCAAAGAATATCTTTTTTCAATTGATTTAATTCTTCCCATTCTATAAATCTTTGTTCACCTTCTAAATTAGTAATAAATATGTGGCTCATAGTTTAAGAAACCTTTTTCAAGCTAATTTTGTGGTGGATAGAAGTGGAGCTTGGCAATTAGCATAAAAGTTTAATCAAAGAATTTGGCTCCGTTTTTGGTGTACCTTGTTATGCTCAGTTTTCAATTTGTTTTTGAATGAAAGTATTGAATTGTTTTTTATCTACGTTTAGCTTTTTTTTGATAAGGACAAACATATCATCTTTGGTATCTCCAATTGTCAAAGCTTCTTTAATACCTTTCATGCCTTCTTTTTTATAAATTTCTCGAATAATAAGAGCACCAATAATATATCTCAAATCAGTCATGTGTTTGCCATTTGGTATATCAAAATCGACCAGTTTATCAATATTTACATAATCATAATTTGGATTGGTTTTGTGAAATTCCTTTAATTCTTTCAAATGCCATTCAAATGTTTTTTCAGAGCTACCTGCAAAATAGGTTGCTATACCTTCATTTATCCAAAAATAAGGCAAATTATGAGCAACATTATAAGCATATAAATGAACGACTTCATGTGGATAATATTCTGAATTATTACCAGCTAATACAAGATTTTGACTAACAAGGGCAACTCCTCCCGTTTGTTCTGGTCTATACATTCTGTCCATATACTCATATCCCCAAATTTCAGTTATTTCTCTGGACGTATTGGAGACAAAATAATCTATTTCAAAAGGGCTTGTTCCAAACTTTTTTGCCATTTCTTCACAAAAAGCACTCATCTGTTTGGCTTTTACAATATCAAATTTGTGAAATGGATGAACGTAAAAATTAACATTACCAATTTTATGATGTTCTAAAATTTCTTTATGATAAGTAGTACTATTAACAAGTAAAAACTTTCCATTGAACTTTTTAGCATAAACAGTAGGAATAACATCTAAAAATATCTCTCCTTCAACAATATGCATAAATGCACTTTTTAAACAGTAGTATCCATGTTCAACAGGAAAAATCCCTATAATTTTACATTGTGTTTGATATTTATTATTTTGAATATTGGTCAGGTTTAAAGCCCACAAATATTCATCAGGCACATTTGTTTTTTCAAATGACCAATAGGGTGAATCTGGATTACCATATTGACCTGATGAAATGTAGTTTTTCCAAATTTGGATAATTTGTTTTTCATTTTCATCTCCGGCATTAATAACCTGCTCCCCAATGAAAAATTTTAACTTATCAGATGATGTATTATTTTGACCAAATACCTTTAAGCTTATTAATATAATTCCTAAAATTAAATACTTTTTCATTTTAAAATACTTTGTTTTTTGCATTTATCCTTTATAAAATTGAGCAAATGTTATATTAAAAAAATAAATTAACGAATGTTAGGTAATATATATTATATCAAATAAATTTTTTGTAAATTTTCTTTTTCTATCTTTTTGAAACTTTTTTGAATATTAAATGTTATAACAATAGATGTTAAAACATTTAAAAAGGAGTTTTTTATGAAAAAGTTATTTCATCCTGCAATGGGACGTGGTCAAGCTGATTTTGGTTGGTTAAAAGCCCGTCATTCATTTAGTTTTGGGCAATTCTACAATCCCGAAAAAGTACATTTTGGTGCTTTGCGTGTACTCAACGATGACTTTGTGGCAGGAGGAACAGGGTTCAATACCCACCCACACGATAATATGGAAATCGTAACCATCCCTCTCGAAGGGGCTTTGGCTCACAAAGATAGCACAGGAGGAGAGGGCATTATACGTCAGCATGATGTCCAGATTATGTCAGCAGGTACAGGTATTTATCATTCTGAAAAAAATGCCAACCATGATGTCCCTGTGAAACTTTTACAGATTTGGGTGATGCCTAAAAAATATAACATCACACCACGTTACGACCAAAAAACGTATCTGCCTGAAAGCTACCATAATGAGCTAAAAACGGTGGTTTCTCCTGATGATGAAAATGCTCTTTGGATAAACCAAGATGCGTATTTTGTATTAGGAAATTTGGATGAAAATTTTGACACACAATATAAGATAAAGAAAGAAGGAAATGGAGTGTATGCTTTCCTGATTGAAGGAAAAGCAGAAGTAAACGGACAAACTTTAAGCCCTAGAGATGCCGTAGGTATTTGGGAAACAGATTTTGTGCAAGTTAAAACACTGGAAAAAAGCCGTATATTACTCATAGAAGTACCCATGACTTTAGAAAATTAAAATGAAAAAGGGCAAACGCCCTTTTTCTATTCATGTTGCCTCTTATAACTTTTAGCTTTTTTGAGTATCCAAAAGAAAAAACGAATCAGAAAACGTACCAACACATAATTAAACTTTGCCCACCAATTTATTTGTAGCTGAATATTATTTTTATTAACAAGACTACATTCGTTTTGAAGAACATGAGAAATCTCTTTATGTACTTGTTTCACAAATAAAGGTTCAGCAATATTAGCATTAAGCTCTACACTTCCATATTCACTGATGGCATTGAGATTAAAAGAGCCAATCGTACACCATTTTACATCTACAATCATTACTTTGGCGTGTACTACACTGGGCAGATACTCAAATATTTGTATGTTATTTTGACACAATTCTTTGTATAAATATTCAGTTGCTTTCTTAAAAATCATCACATCCGAATACTTAGAAACCATAATTTTGATGGCTACATTTCTTTTGGAGGCTTTTTTGAGTAAAGAAAGAACTTTTTTATTAGGCAGAAAGTAACTTGCAACAATTACAATCTCTTTTTGAGCCATTTGGATAGCTTTTTTATAGGTTTTTCCTATTTCTTGTTTTCTTCTTACAAAATCATGTTGTACAATTTGATTTTTAGTTTCATTCAAAAGTTGTCTTTTGGTTAAGTGATTGTATTTTTTATTCCAAAATTCTAAACAAATTCTTAAACATTCTTTTATAAGTACTTTATTTTCAATGAGTATAGCATAATCGAGCCATGCATGTGTAGCATATCCTGCATATTTATTGGCAATATTGATACCTCCAAGTAGAGCATAGCGTTCATCTACTACTACTATTTTTTGATGTAAACGTCTGCCTATCTGGAATTTAAAAAAGTAGATAGGAGAAAACAACCTGATACTGATACCAACATCTTTGAGACTTTGTATAAAACCATCTGAAAGTTTTGACCCAAAAGCATCTACCAAAACATAAACCTTTATGCCTCTCTGAGAAGCTTCTTTAAGCAAGTTGGCAATAAGCAAACCTGTTTCATCTTCTTCAAAAATATAGGTTTGGAGATGAATCACTTTTTCAGCTTTTTGGATAATTTCTGCTAAAACTTTAAAGTATTCTTCTCCACTTTTTACAAGACTAAACTCCATAATTCTACAAAATATGTATCAATATTATCGATTTTTTGAATAACTCAAAAAAATAAAATAAAATTTAAAAATATTGATTATCAAGTTTTTATAAAAAATGGGACGTGTCAAATTATAAAATGGTACACCTTAAAATGGTATCAAATCATTTTTTGAAGCGATAAAAGTATATTCGCATGATAGTTTTGAGGCATCATTCACCTCAAATCATTTTTTTATGAAAAAGATTAGTTTATTCTTCATGTTTTTGATTGCTTCATTGGGTTATGGCTTGGAGTCAATGGCTCAACAATTGGTGCAAAGCTCAGATATACAATTAGTTGTAGGGAGTTGGCAAGGTGTTTTATCTTATTTGGATTACACATCTAATAAGATTACCAATATACAAGCCAATATAGAAATACAACAAATAGGTAGAAGCAACTCTTTTGTATGTAAAAATACATTTCCAAAAGAGCCAAGTGTCTTTTGGTCAGATACTTTGAAAATTTCTAAAGATGGTAAAATGCTTAATAATGAAGAGATTCAGTCTAAAAATATTTTACAAAATGGTGATATAGAAATTGTTACAATTAGCAGTGGAAAAGATGGAAACGACCAGAAGCCTGCAAATTTTCGATTTACATACATATTTGGAAAAAATAAATTTACAAAAAAGAAAGAAGTTCAATTTGTAGGCGAAAAATCATGGTTTCAACGCCACGAATATAATTATCAAGAAAGAGCCAAATACCTCACAACCAAACAGATGAAACAAGATGTTGATATTGTGAAGGCTACTTGGGAAAGTGTTCATGCTGGGTTGTATCGTTATAACTCTAAGGCTCAGATAGAAAGATACTTTCAGGAGATGTATGAACTTATAAAAACTCCGATGGAGCAGAGACAGTTTTTTATTTTGTTATCTCAACTCAATATCAAAATTCGTTGTGGACATACTTTTGTAAGTTATTACAATAACAAAAGAATAATTAAAAATAACTTATACTCAAGTGTTTACCTGCCATTTCTGTTTAGAGTGATTGATAATAAATTTGTAATTACACATAACCTTTCAGAAAATGCTTCTGTTCAGGCAGGTGACGAGATTGTTGCTATCAATGGATTTAAAATAAAAACTATCATAGATAGTCTGCTGACTGTGAGTAAATCGGATGGAGAAAATGGCTTGAATAAACAATTAGACAATATCTCAATTTATCCTAACAGCCTGAACCTGAAAGACTATTGTTTATTTGATATATTTTTCCCTTTGTTTTTCAAAAAAGATATTAACGAACTAAATTATACTTTTGAGATTCTTTCAGGAAAGAAAAAAATGCAAGTTACTTGTCAGGGGCTTTCTAAAAATACTCGTTTAGACTTATTTACAGAAAGATATGGAAAAATTCCTAAAGATGAAGAATCATGGTATATCAAACCAATTAATCAAAATACAGTATTATTTAGAATAGGAGATTTTACTACTTACAATTGGAAATTTGATTTCAATAAGTACTTAGATAGCGTTTTTGTACATATCAATCAGTCTGGTTATCAGAACTTAATCGTAGATATTCGTCAGAATGAGGGTGGAGCAGATGATGCAAGAGATGCAGTTTTATCTTATTTGACTTCAAAACCAATAAATGGCATTACTACAAAAAGGTTATATCGTTATCAATCTATTCCTGATAGTTTGTTAGCATATTTGGATACATGGGATGATAATTTTAAGAAAGCTAAAACAGATTATGTTCTCACTCAAAAAGGTTTTCATGAGCATAAAAACCAAAAAAGTACAGTAAAAGTAATTCCTTCCAATCCAAATCATTTCAAAGGGAAAATTTACTTGATTACGGATGCAACGAATAGTTCAGCAACGTTTACAATGGCAGACATTTTTAAAAGAAATAAACTTGGAACAATTGTAGGAGAAAAAACGGGTGGTAGCCAACAAGGAATTAATGGAGGGGAAATATTCTTTTTATATTTACCAAATTCTGAAATGGAAATGGATGTGCCTCTTATCTATCAAGCTCCAATTACACAAAGAAAAGATGAAGGCATTCTGCCAGATTTTGAAATAAAAACTACTAAAAATGATATTTCAAATTCTAAAGATGCTCAAATACAGTTTATCACAAAAAAGCTAATTAAATAAAATATTACACAAATTAAATAACTATTTATGAAATACGTAGCTTCAATCTTGGGAATTATCATTATAGGTTATGGGATTCTGTCCACTTCTCTATTTTTCTTTCCTGATAAAACCAAATGTATGCAAGAAAACGCATATCTTACCAAAACGCAGTGGCAACAAATGGGAGGTTTTGAAAAATATACCCCCGACAAACTCCGATTGGGTTGTTGGAGTACGGCTCTTGCTCAAATAGCTTATTATCATAAATTAAAACCTTATGGACAGGTGCAATATACTTCTAGACAAGGTTATAAAATCAATGAAACTATGGATGGCAATCAGTTCTCTTTAGAGAAATTCACCAATACTATTGATCAAAATACTCCTCAAGAAATTAAAGAACAACTTGCCAAATACAATTATTATGCTGCCTTGATTGTTCAAAAAGACTTTGGAACAGACCGATATATGAATAAATTGGCTCCAGCAAGCTTGTTTGAAAAAAATTATCGTGTAAAAGTAAGTCGTTATATTGCTTGGCATAATTTTGTACCTTACAGATTGGGTAAATTAGAGCAAATTATTTATGAAGAAATTAATGAAAAAAGACCTGTTTTTTTGCATTTTGCTAATCTAAAAGACTTTGGGCATTCTGTCGTGGTAGATGGCTATTGTTATAAAAATGGACGCTTTATGGTACACACCAATCAGGGGCAGGGTGGAGGAGATGATGGGTGGTATGATTTTTATAAAGGAATTATCAAGCCTGATGACAATGCTCTCAGAGTGGTTTACACTTTTCAACCTTATTAAATGTATTTTGTAGATTTATTTGTGCCTTTTAATTTCAACTTTTATAGTTCACTTTTATTACCTCCTTTTTTTCAGGGGGTAATTTTTGTAGTTTTATTGCTACAAAGATTTTATAGAGAAAACCGAAAAAGTGATATTTGGCTTGCAGGTATTTTAGGGATACTAACCATCAGAATAGCTTTTTGGATGCTTGGCTATGCAGGGTGGTACGATAAACACAATGCTTATACAACATTCATGTTTTATTTCCCATTCAATAATCTAATAGCGACAGGAACATTGCTGTATTTTTATTTTCTAAGTGTTACCAATGTACAATTTCAACTCAAAAAAGAACATTACAAACACTTCATTTTGCCCATTTTATGGATATTAATGATAATTTTAAAGTTTGTAGTAGATTTTATATATTATTATCCTTTTCCCAAAATAGAGGAACTACAATATGGAACAAAAGGATATTGGGCAGAGTTAGATAAATCTGTTGTAGCTAATACAATTTCATATATTACATTTTTTTATTATGTGTATCTGACATTAAAAAAATATAAAGCATATGAGGTTTATATTCTTGAAAACTTCTCTTCTACAGAAAAAATAGATTTTGTATGGTTGAGAAACCTCTTGTATGCAGTATTTGCTGTAGGCATGGTTGCTTTTGTATTTTTTATTGTAAGTATATTTTTTGTAAAATTAAGTTATTCCCAAGATTGGGTGGCATACTTAATATTAGGTATTCTGATTTATTATATTAGTATTTATGGCTATTATACAGATAAACCCTATAAACTCCACTTTGAAGAAGAAAAAAACACACAAGTAGAAGAAAAATCTTTAGAAAAAGTTCAGCCTCAAGATATAGTTGAATTAGAGGCTTGGAGGGTTAAAGTAGAAAAATATATACTTGAATATCAGCCTTATCTCAATCCAGAACTTACACTTTCTGAATTATCAAAAGCTTTATCAACCAATACTTCTTATTTATCAAGAGTCATCAATGATCGTTTCGAGCAAAACTTCAATGATTTTATCAATGCTTATCGGATTCAAGAGTTTGTAAAAAAAATAAATAAAGGACAACATAAAACAGAAACACTTTTAAGTGTTGCTTATGATTGTGGATTCAATTCTAAGGCTACTTTTAACAGAGCTTTTAAAAAGATTCATGCTCAGACGCCTGTAGAATATATTCGCTCTATGAGTGTGATTTTATGAATTGGAATAAGCAACCATTATTTTAAAGTCTTCATATAATCTTCTACATTTGTTTTATACTTTCTTCCTACGGGAATTTCGAATTGTTCAATTTCAATTTCTGTTGATGACAATTGTTGTATTTTTTGCTTTGCAACCAAAAATGATTTATGTACCCTTATAAAATCTTCTTCACCCAATAAGTCTTCTATTTCTTTCATTGTGCTTCTAACCACATATTTTTTCCCTTGACAATAAATAATCATATAATCTTTTAATGCTTGTATATGAGTTATCGTCATTCTATCAATTAATATAGTTTTATTTCCCGTTTTAATGATCAGTTGTGACTGAAGAGGATTTTCTTTTTCAATACTAGATTTCAATGCTTGTAGCTTCAAAAACTCAGTAGCTCGACTAACTGCAACATCGAAACGTTCTCTTCGAATGGGTTTTACTAAATAGTCCATAACCCCCAAATCAAAACCTTCAAGTGTATAATTTAAATAGGCTGTTGTAAAAATAGTAATGGGCTTCTCCTGAAAAGATTGTAAAAAATGAATCCCATTTTCTTCAGGCATTTCAATATCTAAAAATAAAATATCTATTTTATTATCAATTAAGTAAGTTTTAGCTTCCTCAGCAGAATAACATTGCTCAACCAGTTCTAATTGCTCATTTAACTGAATATATTCTTTAAGAACAGAGTGAGCTAGGGGTTCATCATCTATAATCATACATTGATACTTCATACTAAATTGATATGTAGATTTACTAAAAACGATTTTTTATTTTTTTCAAGAAGTAATTTATATTTATTAGGATAAAATAACTCAAGTCTTTTTTTTACATTTTCAATACCAATCCCATAAGACTCAACAGCAACAGTATTGTTTTCTGGTGGAATATTGTTTTCAATAGATAAATGAAGTTGTCCTTCATTTGTTTGAATACGAATATGAATAAAGCCACTCTTAGAAACTGTATTTAGTCCATGTTTAAAAGCATTTTCAACAAAAGGAAGTAGTATCAAAGGCGTAATCTGATGGTTATTATTTGTGTGATCAGATGAAAACAAAATATCTGCTTTAGGTTTTCGAAGCATTTCTAGTTCAATATAATTTTTTAATAGTAATATCTCTTTTTTTAAGAAGACTTTATCTGCTTTCCCTTCTGCTAATATATACTTTAAAATATCTGCTAACTTTAAAACAAATTCACCTGCTTGCTCCGATTTCTCTAAAATTAATGCGTATAGATTATTAAGTGTATTCAATAAAAAATGAGGATTTATTTGAGCCTTCAGAAAATTAAGTTCAGCAATTGTTTTTTCAAGCTCAATTCTTTTTAGCTTTTCTTTTTGCTCATAAAAATCAACTGTAATCTGTAAAAAGAAAGCTGTCAATACATACCTTACAGCCATAAAGAATTGTTTTATAAAAAATATAAATGTCAAATCTTTATTATCTAAGTCCCTGATATCTCTGACAAATAGCTCTAATCTTGAATTAACATATCCAACTAAAGCAGTAATTGAAAATATACAAATGAAATAGAGAAAATATTTTTTAGCAATAAACAACTTTGGATAAAACAACAATAGATTTAAGTAAACTAAAACCACAAGGGCTACTGTTTTTACTACTACATAAATGATGAAATAAAACTTGCTTACCTTAAATAACTCATTGGCATCAATTCCCAACGAAATAGTCACCACTATCCAAAGTAAAATATGGAAAAAATATTTCTGTATAAAACTAGAGGGTTCTCTCATAAATCAAAATTGAGGTAATAATTTATAAAATTACTGCTATTTGTCGCAAAAATTAGCTGTTCGTCTCATATTTATGATAATTGTATGTTGTGATATTTTTAATACATATTTTTGACTAAAGCTATTTAAAAACTTATAGTCAAATGAAACAAAAATTATATATTGTTCTTCATATTTTGATCTTGGTGTTTCTTACCACAAATTCTGTAAAAGTATTTGGACAAATACCACTTGACAGCATCAAATCAATCATCGAAAAAGAAGTATCAAATAAAAGAAGCAAAAGTATAATTGTTGGTATTGTGGATGCCAATGGTCGGCATATCATAAGTATTGGTGTGAAAAATGATGTGTCTAAAGAAAAACCTGATGGCAATACGATTTATGAAATTGGCTCTATTGGAAAACTTTTTACTGCTTTAGCAATGGCAGAAATGAACTTGAAAAAAGAATTGAATTATAATGACCCAATTTCAAAATTCTTACCAAAAACTGTAAAAACGCCTGTAAAAAATGGGAAAGAAATATCCCTGCTTCATTTATCCACTAATAGGTCAGGGCTTCCCAGAGTACAGTATAATCTTGATCCAAAAAACTTAGATGATCCTTTTGCAGACTATACAGATGCTCAATTGTATGAATATATCTCTGGTTTTGAGTTGAATAGAGATGTTAATTCAAAGTGGCAGTATTCTAATGTAGGATATGGACTTTTAGGGCATATTCTTTCTTTAGTAGCTAAAAAAGACTATGAAACTTTAATAAAACAAAAAATTTGTAGCCCACTACAAATGAAAAACACAGTTGTAACATTTAACTCCAAAAAACACTCTAATTACGCTACAGGGCATTCAGAATGTGGAAGACCCGTAAAAGGTTGGAGTGGTGGGACACAAACTTTAGCAGGTGCAGGTGCATTTCGTTCTACAACAAATGACTTATTAAATTTTGCTGCTGCAAATCTTGGTATTACCAAAACAGATTTATTACCTGCAATGGAATTATCACACATCAATCAGGGAAAAAAAGATGGCAACGATGGCTTTGTTACAATGGGTTGGACGATTATGAGTGAAGATAATCAAAATATACTTTGGAAAGATGGGGGTACTTTTGGTTGTAGAACTTTTATTGGTATTGATAAAAAAAATAAATATGGTATTGTGATTCTCTCTAATGCAGATAACCCCGTTACAGATATTGGTTTGCATATTATGGATAATACCAATGAAATAAAACCTTATCAATACAAGTGGAATTTAGTAGATACGCTTTATAATTCTATTCAATTAAAAGGTATTGATGCTTCTGTTGCATTATATCATCAACTAAAGAAAGAAAATAAAGGAGATTTTATTTTTAATCCCATGCAATTATATCATTTAGGGAACGAACTGAGAAAACAAAAAAAGATAAGTGAGGCTATTAAAATATTTGAACTCAATATGAGTGAATATCCAAAGATACCAAATGTTTATGAAAGCCTTGGAGAAATACATAAACGAAATGGGAATAAAAAAAATGCTATTCAATATTTTGAAAAATTAGTAGAAATAGAGCCTCAAAATCCACGATGGGCATATCTTTTAAATAAACTTAAATCTAAAAATTAAAAGACTATGAAGACGTTTTTTAACACTATGATTCTTTCTTTCTGCTTATTTAATACATGCTTTTCACAATCCAAGAATATAGAAACAATAAAAGGGAAAAAAATAAGTATTGAGCAATTAAATACATTTATAACAAATCAAATGGATAGTCTAAACATACCAGGGTTTTCATTGGCTGTTATCAATAATGGGAAGATAGTACACTACAAAAACTATGGTGTAAAAAACTTAGAAACGAAGGAAAAGGTAAATGAGCAGACCATTTTTGAATTGTGTTCTGTATCAAAACCAGTATTTGCCTACTTTGTATTATTACAAGTGCAAAAAAATATTTTAGACTTAGATAAACCACTTTATTTATACTATACCGATTCAAAAATAGATACAGTGAAAGGGTATTATAAAGAGGTAACAGCCAGAATGATTCTAAATCACTGTTCAGGGTTTCCCAATTGGCGTAAAGATGAAGATTTCAATAATCCTCTATTTTTTATAGCCAAACCAGGTACTAAGTATGGCTATTCTGGAGAAGGCTATCAATATTTGGCAAGAGTTTTAGGCAAGATTCTGAAAAAAACTGATTTGGAATTGAACGACTATTTTCAGAAAGAAGTAGTGAAACCTCTGAAGATAAAAAGTATGAATTTTACTTGGAATAAGTCTTTGCAGGCATTAAAAGCTTATTCTCACCGAAAAGGAAAACCAACAGATAACAGCTCACAAGGACCTGCAGATTGGTTTGGGGCTGCAGGAAGTTTACATAGCAATGCTCATGATTATGCCAAGTTTTTACTACAAGTCATGAATAAAAAAAATAAAGTAAGCCAACAACTTGTGGCATTAAACACTTCTTTACCTAAAGAACCAGATAGCTTGTATCGTAGTTATGGGTTTCCCTACAAACTTACAAATGGGAAGGTGCGATATTTTCATTCTGGTAATAATGGAGATGCAAAGGCTTATACTCATTTCTATCTTGAAGAAAAGTTTGGCTTAGTGGTATTTAGCAATTGTGACAATTTATTTTCCTCTATGTTTATGCATAAACTATTTGCATTGCTTGAAGAGGAAATGACTTATTAGAAAAAATAGTAAAATATAAATTTATTAAACACTTAATTATCTATGAAAGATTTGATTTCAATAATGATATTCTATTTATTAAATACATTTGTATTTGCTCAAACAAAAGATAAAATAGATTTTTTCATTGAAAATAAAATGAAAGAAAAAAGAATTATAGGATTACAGTTAGCTATTGTAAAAAATGGCAAAATTGTAAAAACTGGTAATTATGGATACGCCAATTTACAAGATTCTATTTTGGTAAATCAAAACACCATTTTCACTATAAATTCTATTACAAAAGCATTTACTGGTGTAGCCATAATGCAATTAGTAGAAGCTGGAAAAATAAGTTTACAGGATCCTATTTCAAAATATGTAGATAGTTTGCCTTTATCATGGCGAAAAGTTACCATAAGACAATTAGCCAGTAATATTTCTGGTATCCCAAATTTGATGGATAGTAATGCAAAACTTATTGCAGAAAATGCAGAAGAATCTTGGAAAAAAGTACAGACTTTACCTAATGAATTTGAAGCTGGAGAACAATTTAGTTATAATCAAACAAATTATACGCTACTAAAAAAGGCAATAGAAAAAGTTACAGGTATTTCTTTTGAAGATTTTGTAAAAAAGCATCACTTTGAAAAAGTTGGTATGAAAAATACTACTAAACGAGGCTTTGGCGATTTTTATGATGTAACATATAATCATGCAAGAGGCTATACATATTTTGTAAATGGAGACCTTACTAATATTAACCCAGAAATATTTCCACCTATTACAAGAACAGCTGCGGGTATGCAATCTACGGCTACAGAAATAGCAAGTTGGTTAATTAATTTGCAAAATCTACAACTATTAAAAAATAAAGAATCACTGACTGAAATGTGGACACCCTCACGTTTAAAAAATGGTAAAACAGCAGGTTTTGGTGATTTGTTAAATGGATATGCTATTGGTTGGTTTACTGTTATAAGAAAAAATCGCCCAGCAGTAGCATCCATTGGTGGTGGGCGTTCTGCAATATTTATCTATCCAAAAGAGCAACTCTCTATAATTGTTCTTACAAACTTACAAGGTGCATCACCAGAAAACTTTATTGATGAAATAGCTAAATTTTATTTTGAATAAACAACATAAACTTGTAAAGAAATTTTCATGACATCCAATACGAAAATACCAATTCAGTTAGTAGATTTAAGTAACTATATTAAAAATATTTTTTAATTTTCTCTCAATTAAACGCTTATCTATATCAGATTTGCAATATTTTAAAGCATCCAAAAGAAAATCTTGCGTTTTAGAAAGATTGCCATGTTTTTTATACAATTCGGCTTTTGTAACAAGAAAAACACATAAATGTTCTTGTGGAATGGCTTTTTCTAAAGCCTCTAATTCTTCGATGAGACTGTAATGGATAGAAACATGGCTTTCTGCAATAATTCTGTTGAGCGTGATGTGGGGTGTTTTTTCGAGGTTTTCAAGCTCCTGATATAAAAAAATGATTTTTTGCCAATCTGTATGCTCAAAATTGGGAGCAATGCAATGTAAAGAGTTTATCAAGGCTTCCAAATGAAAACGGCTTAAAATATTTGACTGAGTAGCTAAATTCAAATAAAAATAACCTTCCTCAATAAAAATTTTATTCCACTGACTTCTGTCTTGTTCTTCCAAAATAAGCCATTCATCATTTTCGATACGAGTCGAAAAACGAGAAATATGGAAAAACATCAGAGCCATCAGGGCTTGTGTTTCGTGGTTGGAATAATGATTATCCAAAAGTAATTTTGTAAGCCTCATGGCTTCAAAACATACATCCTGATTGATGCCAGCTTGGTTTCGGGTCGTTTTATAACCCTCATTAAACATCAGATACAATATGGCATGAACGGTTTGAATATGCGTTTCTATTTTGCTCTTGAGTTGTACATCAAAAATATTGTCAGACTCTATCAAAATAGCTTTGCTTCGTGTAAGTACCTTTTTTACAGCTTCATCAGTCATACACAAGGCACTACTGATTTCAGGTACTCCAAAGCCACATAATACATACAAAGTAAGAATAATCTGATTTTTTTGAGAAAGTTCTGTATGCAAACAAGCAAGTAACAAATAGAGCTGGCTATCTGAAATTTCCTGTTCAGATAGCTTAAAATCAGCGTTTTGTTCAGCAATTTGATGGTAAGACTTAATTTTTGTATCAGAAACGTTTTTACTCTGTTTTTGAATAGCATTCAAGGCTTTATTTTTAGCAACGGTCATTAGCCAAGCCGAAGGATTATCAGGAAGTCCTGAAAATCGCCATTTGATAAGAGCTGTTTCAAAAGTATCCTGAACAACATCCAAAATAGTTTCTAAATAAGCCAAACCAAATTTTTTGGATAAAATAGCTACCATCTTTCCCGAATTTTCTCGGAAAAGATGACTTGCTATGTGTTCTATGGTGTTTGTGTTATTCATTGGTAGGCATAATTTCTCTGATTTCTACACTTGCACCCATATCCAGAGCAGGGCAACCCTTGGCTATTTCAGTGGCTTCGGCAAGTGAGTCAGCAAGCAGAAAATAGAACCCACTGATACACTCTTTACTTTCAATATATGGTCCATCCATCACAATTCTTTTTTCACCTTTGATATGAGACCCAGCCGACTCCAAAGGACTACCTGATTTAAAATGCCCTTGAGCAACTAAATTTTCAACCCATTGAATATGCTTTTCGATATCTTCTTGCATTTGTTGGGGTGTCAGGTTACCATAATTAGCATTTTCTCGGATAAGCATTAAAAACTCTTTCATAAAAGTAGGATTTAAAGGTTAATAATAATGATTTTTATACAATGACAATCCACTTTTGAGTTTGGGGACAAAAAAATAAAAAAAATTAAAAATATTTTTAATTACGCAATTCTATTGCGTAATATAGCATGTATCTTTGTATCATCAGAAAGGTCAAGAATAAATTACTTCTAAAACAACTTTTTTCCAAGTCAAAAATTTGTTCAATTACCTGATGATAAAAAGAAGCAGTAGCTCAGATGGTTAGAGCGACGTAAAATTTTGTAATTATCGTTTTGGTCAAACAAAATTTACTCCTATAGCCTTCCAAGCCGTAGGTCGCTGGTTCGAGTCCAGCCTGCTTCACTAGTTAAGGTCAAGTGATGCTTACTTCCTATCTTTCGATAAAAGCAAATAGCATCACAATTACCTAATTAAAATATGGAAACAGTAGTGTAATGGTAGCACACAGCCATTTTTGAGCATTTTAATTATCTTTTAAAAGGTCAAAAAAGGCTTACTTCAAAGTGGGGAGGCTGTAGTGAGGGTTCGATTCCTTCTTGTTTCTCAAAAATAAAAAAATACGAAGCAGTAGCTCAGTTGGTAGAGCACGTAAGCTTAAAAATTACCAAACATGGTCAATTTAGACTTACTTCTAACACTGTTAATGTCGTGGTCGTTGGTTCGAGTCCAACCTGCTTCGCTAGCTAAGGTCAAGCAATGCTTACTTCTATTCATTGGACGAAATAGCATTTCAATTACCTAAGCTAAAAAAAGAAATAGTGATGTAATGGTAGCATGCCAGTTATTTTGAGTTTTTTCATTATCTGTAAAAGGTCAAAAAAAGCTTACTTCAAAATCCTGTAAGGCTGGTCGTGAGGTTCGAATCCTTCCTGTTTCACTTTAAGGTCAATAGTTACTTACTTCTGCCGTAAGGCACTTCACTTTTACTGAACCTAGTAACTAAATTATCTTACTTTTAAACAATACAATTATGAAAAATTTACAAAAAGTAGCCCTTCGTCAAAAAGCAGTATTTATAACTGATGTACAAAATGCATCAGATAATAAGGCTATCAGACCAACAACTGCCAATTTGGTAGCTAATTTGGCAAGATTGGGTTTTAGTGTTTCCGAACCTTTGTTGAAGGCTTTAAACCAAACTTCACCTACCTATCAGTTAGATTTATTGGAACAGTTTCGTGAAGTAATGGGCGTAAATAAAAATTGGACACCCTTAGTAAAAGGTTGGGATACACCAACAGGTGAAACGCTTACAGACCATATCATGACTTGGTTTGCAAACGTTTTCCAAGCCAAAGGTACACGTCTGCAATGTGGACATATTATCCCTGCTGATACATTTCCTCTAGAGCGTTACAACGGTTGCCCTTTTTGTGGAACTCCTTTCGAAAAAGGTGAAATTGAAGCCTTTGGACAAGGAAGTAAACTAAAATTACTGAATCTGTGGACTGAAAAAGAAGCAAAAGAGTTTTTTGCAGATTTGCTGACTTCCAAAACAGCTTTGGATGCTACCCAAATGGATAGCTTGAAAATATTGTTATCAGAATTCCCTTTGCCTCAAGTGGCAGTAGGAGTAAAAGAAACGTTGATAGCTGTCATTGATTTGTGTATTGAACAAAATCAACCAGAAAAAGCACAAAGTTTATTCGCTTCACCAACAGATATTTTACGTTACTTGTGGTACAAAAATACTGGATTCTTGCAAATTATAGAGCCTAAAACGATTGTAAAACGTTCTGTGAAAAATAATACATACCGTAAAGTGGTAATCAAGCCTGATGTTAAAGGAAATGGAATAGTATTTTCTACATCAAGCACAAGTGGGCTAGCATTGCTTGAAGCTAAAAAAGATTTGAAACTCAAATACAACAGAGCAGAATGTTTGCGAGTAGCCAAATGGTTGAACGATTTGCCTATGGACACAGAGAAAATCTGTGAATCGATGCACCCTAAACGTGGTATGTGGGTTCGCTTCATCAGAGCTTTGCGACTTGCAGAATACAGCAAAAAAGCAGGTTTTGAGAAGTTAAAAGCTATCTTGGATATGTTTTACAACGAGACATACCCAGTATGGCAGGGAACAATCAATTACTACAAACTGCGTTCTGATGTGGTAAAAACCATGAATTTGTTAAAACAACGCCCAGGTTTGTTTGCCCGTTCATTGTTTGCCAATATGTTGTGGTTTGGAAAAGATGAAGTATTGTCAGCATTTGCTGAGATTATAGACAAAGTTCCTGCTCGTTTGGTGTTTACGCTCAATATGTATGCAGAAAACTACTTCAAAAAAGGTGGTTTTAGAACCGTAAAGCCTTTGGGTGGTGTGGCAAAAGGAGTATCAGCTAATCCGTTGTTATCTTTATACACAGATGAGCAACTTGGAGAGATGAAAGATGGTATTGCTGATTTGTGTGTATTGGCTATGAAAAAACGTTTTGCAGCCATCCAAACAGAAAGCAAAACAATCTACATAGACCCAATGCTCTACAAAATGCCTGTGGCAATAGGTGATAGAAGTGAAAGTGTGCAAGATTTGCCTACAGCATTACAAGGTACTCGTTTTGTGGTAGATGGTGATAAAGTTCGTTTGTTTATGCAATGGGGTACAGGAATGCCTGCTCAACACTTGGATATGGACTTGAGCTGTCATATTGCCTACGAAAATAGAACAGATTTTTGTTCATTTTCAAACTTGCATACAACAGGATGTAAACACAGTGGTGATATCCGAAGTATCCCAGATAAAGTAGGTACAGCCGAATACATCGAGATTTCGGTAAGTGAATTACAAAAAGCGAAAGCAAAATACGTAACATTTACTTGTAATGCTTACAGTAACGGCTCTATCACACCTAATTTGGTGATTGGTTGGATGAATAGCAAACACCCTATGAAAATCTCTGAAAGAACAGGTGTAGCTTACGATCCTGCTTGTGTACAACACCAAGTTCGTGTAACACAAAAATTAACCAAAGGTTTGGTTTTTGGGGTGTTGGATGTAGAGGCAGCAGAGATAGTATGGCTTGAAATGCCTTTTGATGGACAAGTAGTACAAGGCTTAGATTTGAGAAATATCAAGGCTTTGTTAGGAAAATTAGAGAGCAAATTAAGTGTAGGTAACTTGCTTGCTATCAAGGCAGAAGCTCAGAATTTGACAATCCTTGAAACTGCTGAAAATGCAGATGAAGTGTATG
Organism: bacterium 336/3; assembly: GCA_001281695.1. NCBI lineage: Bacteria > Pseudomonadati > bacterium 336/3. The sequence continues at coordinate 2,136,224 of LJIE01000001.1, forward strand.
ATGCAAATTGGGCTATCAATTCGGCGGCTGTAACTAAATTGCTTGTGGATTAACCAAAGTGGGTACATAGTGTACCCACTTTATAAAAAATTACAACTATGGACTTTCCATATCCTTATTATTTGTATGGTTCTGACGACTCCCAAGATCAAGATGTAATCATCTGGATACCTGATACTTTAATGCCACCTACACAACAAGAAAGAAAAATCTTGGTTCAAAATTTGGTACAAACTTATCAGAAACCTTGGAATGCTACTTTAGTAACCATCAAGGATGGCTATTTGTCAGATACCATTTATCCAAAAGCATGGATAGATGGTTTGAATAATTCTTTATACACCACATATCATTTACATACACAAAAACATTCTAACCCCATTGGGGGTTTAATGAAAAGGAATAAACTTTTAGGAATTTATAAAACAGCCCGAACAACACTTACATTGCTGACTCGTACACATTTAAGAACGTCTGTCCGTCCTGTAGTCAATGGAGTACACCCTTTCGAAATGAAACTAAAGGCTTTGGAGAAGGTGAATTTTTTTGAAATAGAAGATTTTAATCAAAAAAATACCAAAAACGAAGACATTTGGAAAACGATTGCATTCTATTTGGGACAAAATATTTCTCTCATTGAAAATAACATAGAAATTTATACAAAAAAAGATTTGGTAAAGTATCACCCAAATCTTGAAAATTTGGTTTATAGAAAGGCTATCACAATCCAAGAAAAGCAGATTTTACAAACTTATTTGGAATATTGGCTTACCATGGCAGAGCATTATGGGATTTATACTTCAGAAGGGATATTTTTGAAATGTAATGATGAAACCATAAACATGAAAGATGAAATTTTTTGAAATTGAGAAAATAGAGATAAGAGAAAGGAAATAAGATGGTGCACAAATCAAAACTCTTTTCTCCAAATTCTTTGTTCTTACATCTAAACAAAATAATTATGAAAACTTTACAATATCAATTTTTCGGCTCACAAAACTCACAAGATATAGATGTGGCTTTTGTGTTGGATGTATTGCCTGAAACTACACAAGAAAGAGCCAATTTGAGTAAACATTATAGCCAAATGCTTGCTGAAATACATGGTTTTACTCGTCCTGTAAATGGTAATTTGGTAGTAGCTGAGAATGGCGTACTTACAGATGTGTTTAAAGGTACAAAAGACGAACTCAATAATGCTTTGTATTATACATATTCTTTACACAACCAATATTGCGAAAGTGTGATAAGCAAATTGGTTGAACGAGATGTAGATTTGAAGTTTATGAGAGCCAGTAGAAGTATTTTATCTTATTTCACACGAACCTCCATCAGAGTAGCTGTAAAAGAAGCCCTGAGAGGAGATATTGACCTCAAATATCAAACACTGAAGGAAATGGATTTTATAGGTATTTTGGCTTCTGAGGTGAACGACTTGGATGCTCGAAAAAGCATTGCTTTTCAGTTGGGACAAACAGTGGGTTTGGATGATGGCAAAGAACTCTATACCAAAGACGCTATCAAAGCATATTTTCCTATCTTAAAGCCTTATTTGGAACGAGAAAAAACAGTTTTTCTGCAAGGATTACAAGATATGCTGGATATTTTCTTGTGGAAATTAGACATCAGAAGGCAAAGTATGCCTGTTAAATTTGAATACAAATAAAAGCTCCTAAATGATAAATTTAGGGGCTTTTTTATTTAGAACTTTATTTTTTAGTATATTTGTAAGGATTACAATTTCTTGATATGGGAAAATATAAAATAGAAAGAAAATCATTTGATGATGAAGTCAAAGGTTGGGAAATATGGAAAGATATTAGTCCAGAAGAAAGGCTTATTGCTTTGCAAAAAATAAGAAAACTTGCATTTGAAATACAAAAAAATGGAAAACAACCCACAAGAAAGCCTTGAACCTTTATTTAAAAATTTTATTTCTTTGCTGAATAAATATGAAGTAGAGTATCTAGTAATAGGTGGATATGCTGAATAAAGGAGGTTTTGTATCTTTTGGAGATGTTCCTTTTAAGATAGAAATTTTGACAACAACTCTCGGAATAATATTTAATGAAGCTTATCAGAATAAAAAAACGATTTTCATAGAGAATATGCCTATTAATTTTATTGGTTTAGCTGAACTCATCAAAAATAAAAAGGCTGTTGGTCGTCCCAAAGATATATTGGATATAGAAAATTTACCCACCCCATAAATAATACATTTTTCAAACTTTTTTTGTACTTTTGCTTTTTGAAGCATTAAAAAGTATGACACCATACGAGCAGATAAAGGTTTCTGAAGAGAAAATACACAGATATTTTGCTGGAAAAAGCTCCTATATTGAAGTATTTGAATATCTTGAAGAAAAACCCTACGCAAGAAACCTGCCTGAACCTAATACATTTACAGGGAAATTTCCTTGGATGGTTGTCTTAGGGGTTTTTATGGGGAATTGCATATGCTATTTATGGATATTTCTTGCTTTCTTATGGTTTCCAGCCCTTCTTGTATATGTGGGCATATGGATTCGTCAAAAATATAAAATCAAGAAAGAATTAGAAATAGTGCTTCAAAATATCAAAAACGAAATAATTACAAAACCATAGACCAGATTTTAGGATTCAATTAGTAACAATCATGGAAATCTCAACCAAATACGACCCCAGCCAAACCGAACAGAAGTGGTATGCTCACTGGCTCAAGAACAAATTTTTTGCTTCTAAACCCGATCATCGTGAGCCATTTACAATTGTCATACCTCCTCCAAACGTCACAGGGGTCTTACACATGGGACACATGCTCAACAATACCATTCAAGATATTCTGATTCGTAGAGCCAGAATGCAGGGTAAAAATGCGTGTTGGGTGCCTGGTACAGATCATGCTTCCATTGCTACTGAAGCCAAAGTCGTGAATATGCTCAAAGAGAAAGGTATTTCTAAAAAAGACATCACCCGTGAAGAGTTCTTGAAATACGCTTTTGACTGGAAAGAAAAATATGGTGGAATCATTTTAGACCAGCTTAAAAAACTGGGTGCTTCTTGTGATTGGGATAGAACCCGTTTTACAATGGAAGAAGACCTTTCTGCTGCTGTAATTGAAAGCTTTGTGCATTTGTACAAAAAAGGCTGGATTTACAGAGGTGTAAGAATGGTAAACTGGGACCCTATAGGTAAAACTGCCCTTTCTGATGAAGAAGTAATCTTCAAAGAATCGCAGTCTAAAATGGTGTATGTAAAATACAAACTCAAAGATAGTGATGAGTTTATCACAGTGGCTACCGTACGCCCCGAAACCATCCCTGGTGACGTGGCTGTATGCGTAAATCCTAATGATGAACGCTACAAACATCTTATTGGCAAAACTGTAACCGTTCCTTTGGTAAACAGAGAAGTAACTGTAATAGCTGATGAGTATGTAGATATGGAATTCGGAACGGGAACGCTTAAAATTACGCCTGCTCACGATATTGCTGACTACGAAATTGGTGTAAAACACAATTTGCCTGTAATTGATACCATTGCAGATGATGGAACCATGTCTGCTGCCGTAGAAGTAGAAAAATACATAGGAAAAGATCGTTTTTGGGTAAGAAGAGAGGCTATCAAAGATTTAGAAGAACAAGGCTTACTTGTAAAAGTAGAAGAATATAAAAACCAAGTAGGTACATCAGAGCGTACAGGAGCAGTCATTGAACCCAAACTCTCGATGCAGTGGTGGCTCAAAATGAGCGAGATAGGTAAACCTGCTTACGAAAATGTAATGAACGATACCATTCGTTTCTTCCCTGAGAAGTTTAAGAATATGTATCGTAGCTGGATGGAAAACCCAAGAGATTGGTGTATTTCTCGTCAGTTGTGGTGGGGACAACAAATACCTGCATTTTATGATGATAAAGGTAATATTATAGTAGCTGAAACCAAAGAAAAAGCCATTGAACAGTACAAAAAGCAATTCCCTGATGCTCAGAATATAGAACTAACTCAGGATGAGGATGTTTTGGATACTTGGTTTAGCTCTTGGTTGTGGCCTATTTCGGTGTTCGATGGATTCAAAGACCCTAATAATGCTGATATTCAGTATTATTATCCAACCAATGTACTCGTTACGGGTTTTGATATTATTTTCTTCTGGGTAGCCAGAATGATTATGGCAGGGTATGAATTTAAAGGACAATTACCTTTCAAAGATGTATATTTTACAGGTTTGATTCGTGATAAACTGAATAGAAAAATGTCTAAGTCTCTGGGTAACAGTCCTGATGCTTTGCGTTTAATAGATATTTATGGTGCTGATGGTATGCGTTTTGGAGTATTGTACAATTCTCCAGCAGGTAACGATGTGCTTTTTGATACGGGTGTTCCAAAATCTCAAAAACAAGAAGATATAGATGCCTTTATGCAAGACCCTGATTCTCATGTTTCTAAACTTTGTGAGCAAGGAAGAAATACTGCTAACAAAATCTGGAATGCTTTTAGATTACTCAAAGGATTTGAAGTATCAGAATCTGTAGAATTACCCAAAACAGCTCTTGCTATTGAATGGTTTGAATCTCATTTCAATCAGGCACTAGCAGAAATAGAAGATAATTTTGAAAAATACAGACTCTCAGAAGCTTTACAAGGGGTTACCAAATTATTTTGGGACGATTTCTGTGACTGGTATTTGGAAATTATCAAACCAGAATACGACCAAAATAATGCTAAGTCCATGCCCATCAATAAAGTGGTGTATGAGAAAAGTATAGAACTTTTGGATAAATTAGTTCGTGTTGTGCATCCATTTATGCCATTTATTACAGAAGAAGTATGGCAAAATATTGCCCCACGCAAAGACAATGAAAGTATTTGTGTAGCAGAGTATCCCAAAGTAAATACTTTTGATAAAACTATTTTACAAGAGGCAGAACTTGCTTTTGAAGCTGTAAGTCAGATACGCAATATTCGTAACAACAATAGCATTTCTCCTAAAGAAGTATTGGAGATTGTAGTGAAAAAATCTGGTAGTGAGGTTGTTTTGCAAAAATGGCAAGCAATTATCGAAAAATTGGCTGTATGTAAACTCTCTTTTGTAGTGGATAGTCCTGCCAATGGTGTGAAATTCTTGGTAAAAACAGATGAGTTTTTTGCTATGATTACCATTGAAGTGGATATGGAGCAGGTGAAGAAGGATTTGGAATACTACAAGGGCTTCAAAGAAAGTGTATCTAAAAAACTTTCAAACGAAAAATTTGTAGCCAATGCAAAACCTGAAATCATTGAAAATGAGCGTAAAAAACTCGCTGATGCTGAAGCGAAAATCAAGGCATTGGAAGAAATGATTAAATAAATATAACTATGATTTTTGAAACTTTAGGTGATTGGTGTAAATGGTTAGAGAAGAATTTCTCGCCAGAAATCATGATACCAACACTTCCTGTGATTATCAGATTAGACGGTAATAATTTTCATAATTGGACAAAAGGGCTTCAACGCCCTTTTGATGCCAATCTTACCCAACTGATGATTGAAACTACCAAAGCTTTGGTAGCTGAAACCAACGCTGTGGTTGGTTATACCCAAAGTGATGAAATTACACTCATTTTGTACTCAGAAGATAAAAAAAGTGCTATTTATAACGAAGGTAAAAAGCAGAAAATTTTATCAAAACTAACAGGTAGATGTGTGTCGTTTTTTAATGAAAAACGAATGGAATTACTACCCAATCATAACCGAATTGCCAATTTTGACTGTAGAATTTATCAAGTACCAAGCCTTCACGATGCTTGTGTGCAATTGCTTTGGCGTGAAAACGATGCTACTAAAAATAGTATTTCTATGCTTGCACAAAGTCTGTTTCCTCATTCAGAGCTTCAAAATCTCAATGGAAGCAAGTTGCAAGATAAAATGATGCTTGAAAAAAGCATCAATTGGAACGATTTGGAAACCAAGTACAAGAGAGGAACATACATAAAAAGAGTAAAAACTTCCAAACCTTTTTCAAAAGAAGAGCTTTCTACATTGCCAGCGGGGCATCATGCCCATAAAAATCCTGATTTAATCATAGAAAGAAGCATCATTCAGGAAATAGAGTATCCCATTTTCAACAAAATCAGAAATAAAGAAGAAGTTATTTTCTTTGATGCAGAACCCATTGTAGGTGAGGTAGTTGAAACAGAGTTTAATGAAAATAACGAATTATAAAACCAACCATTCAAGATTTTTATGCGTTTTGTTATAGCAGTAATACTAGCGGGTTTTATTGTAGCCTGCGGAAAAAAAGATGAAAACCAAAGTAAAAAAATTGCTCAAATAGGGGATAAAGTATTGTATTACTCAGAAATCAGTGAAGTAATACCCCGAAAGTTGAGTAAAAATGATAGTTTGGACTTCATTCAGCGTTATAGAGAAAACTGGATTCGCAGGCAGTTATTGTATAAAAATGCTGAAAAAAATGCCAAAATTGATGAAAAAGAACTTAACAAAAGGCTTGAAGATTATAAATATGCCTTAATTACACACGAATTTGAAAAACAATATGTTACCAAAAACTTCTCTGAAAAAATTACAGATCAAGAAATCAAAGATTTTTATGAGAAAAATGGCAAGGAGTTTGAATTAAGACAGAATATTGTGAGAGCTATTTTCATTAAAATCGGGCAAAACAACAAAGATAAAGAATTACTTTCTAAACTGATGGCTTCTGATAAGTCTGAAGACAAGCAAGAATTAGCCAAATATTGTAATGAAAAAGCCGTTTCTTATCATTTACAAGACAGTACTTGGATAGATTTTGATGAGCTGACAAGACAAACACCTTTAGAAGATATTCCAAATAAAATTAATTTCCTGAAAAACAATAAGTTCAGTGAAATGAAAGAAGCAGAGTTTTCGTATGTGTTGTATGTGAAAGAATATAAAATCTCGGAACAGAACGCTCCTTTGGAGTTTGTAAAAGACAGAATTAAGAGCATGATTCTAAATGAACGAAAAACTTTGTTAATCAAAAAATTAGAAGACCAATTATATAAAGATGCTGAAAAAAACAAAGAATTTGAAATTTTTAAGTAATTTTGACACCTTATTGTTAAACACAGATAATAAAAAAATAAAAACTATGAAAAAAATAGTTGTATTGCTGTTTCTCTGCTTTGGAACAATTAATATGTATGCTCAAGGAAGAGAAGTTGCTGATAAAATTGTAGCCAAAATAGATAATCAAATTGTTTTGCTTTCAGATGTAGAGCAAATAGCTACTCAAATGATACAAGAAAAGAAAGCTCCTAATACATCTGAACTGCGTTGTCAGATTCTACAGAGTTTGGTAGTAAGTAAAGTACTTATCGCTAAAGCAGAAATAGACTCAGTCATGATAGATGAAGTAGAATTGGAGGATGATTTTAAACAAAGATGGGTAAGTATTTCTCAAAATAAAACCGATGAAGAACTTAAAGAATTGTTGGGAATAGATAATCTAGAAATGTTTAAAAGTGATTTGAGAACACAGCTCAGAGACCAAATGACAGTTAATAAAATGCGTGAACATATCACCAGAAATGTAAAAATTACTCCTAGTGAAGTTCGTAAGTTTTTTAACAGAATTCCTAAAGATAGTTTACCTGTATTCCCAACAGAAATGGAGGTGTCTCAAATCGTGAAAAACCCACCATTGCTCAAAGAAGAAAGAGAAAGGGTTAAAAATCGTTTGGAGCAAGTTTACAAACGTATTGTAGATGACAAGCAGAATTTTGAGGAAATGGCAGGCATGTACAGCGATGATAAAAACTGGGATTTGGGTTGGCATAAAAGAGGAAACATGGTGCCTGAGTTTGAGGCGATGGTATTTAAACTCAAACCTGGGGAGGTTTCTAAAATTGTAGAAACACAGTTTGGTTACCATATTATTAAATTAATAGATAGAAGAGGGGATGAGTTTTATGCAAAACATATCCTGATGATGCCAGATTGGGAACAAGTAGATTTGAAAGAAGCTGAACGCTTTTTGGATAGCTTGGCTATTAAAATTCGTCATGATAGCACTTCTTTTGAAAAAGCAGCTCTTCTATATTCTGATGATAAAGGTTCTGGCTCTATGAATACAGCTTCCAATGGTGGTAGAATACCAGCCGAAGATGGAAACTATAGCATTTCAATCAGAGAAATGGATAGTTTTATTTTGGATATGCTTGATAACATGAAAGTAAATGATGTATCGAATGCTCATACATTCAGAACGTTCGATAATAAAAAAGCAATTCGTATCATTCAATACAAAGCCAAGCATCCTGCTCACGTAGCAGATTTTAATAAAGACTATCCAAAAATACAACAAGTAGCCCTCTCTGAAAAGAAAAATCAAGCCTTGATAGAATGGCTTTCAAAAGCAAAAAATCAGGTGTTTATCAATATTGATCCTGAATATGCACCTTGTAACATATTAGGAATGAAATAATATAAAAAGCAACTCTTTAAGAGTTGCTTTTTTATTTATTACTATTTTACTATATCTATTATTTTAATTGTTCTGATAGTATTCGTATATGTTCAGGATTCTTAATTTGCGTTTCTTTCAGTATTTTAGGTTCTTCGCCTGTGGGTACTAATTCATAAAAATTATTCTGTATGAAAATGTAGGTTTTAACACCATTACCCAAATCTACTTTATCCAAGATCTTATAATTAAAATCTCCAAACAATTGTAAGACGCCACCTCCATCATACAAATAGTGAATTTCTTTTATGAAAGGAGAACTTGACTCTTCCTTTTTAGGTATCGTTTCTGTTTTAGAAGTTGTATTTTGAAGATTTGTTTTTTCTTCTTGTTTGGGAGTAATTACAACATCCTGATTTTTAGGTTCAAAAGTTGTTTTTTCCTGAGAAGATTTTAATGATACTTTATCTTGTTTTTCTGTAACAATTGGTTTTTTAGAGGGATTCATAAACATAACCAAACCTACAACTGTTACAAGAGTAGTTGCAATTCCTCCTATAATCCAGTTGGTAGGTATTTGCATACCTGTATGAGTAGGAATAGGCGTATTTTTAAGCATTTGCTTTAAGTCTTGTTTACGACTATCACTAATTGCATGAATTAAGTCTTTCTGAAAATCTACTTCACTCTTCAAGCTATCATCAGCTAAAAGAATTTTCTCCATAGTGCTTTTATCTGCCTCGTTAACAGCACCTTTCAAGTAGGCTTCGATAAAATCTGTTTGATAAAATTTGTTGTCTTGCATTAGTCTAAAAAGTCAGTAGCTTTATAATGTTTCTTAATCAGTTCGTCTAATTCTTTTTTACATTTATATTTCTTCGTTTTAGCTGTATCTGCATTTGAAAATCCCATTACTTGGGCTATATCATGCATTGATAGCTCATCAAAATAATAATATTGTAATATCTTTTTACAAGTAGCCCCAAGTTTATTGATACAAGCATGAATAATCTGAATTCTCTCTTGCTTGTCCCAATCTTCTATTACAGCTTCATCTTTTTCTTCCCTCGATAATCTGCTTTTCTTTTCTAATTCTTTTCTCCATAAGTTATAACAAACACTATAAAGAAAAGTACTGATTTTAGCAGTAAGTTGGAAATCTGGTTGATGTACTTTTTGCCAAAATAGAATGAGGCTATCTTGAAAGACATCTTGAGCCTCCTCCTCAGTTCCACTATTCTTGAGAACAAGGCGGAGCATCATGCGGTAATGTTGCTTATATAAATATTGTAAAGCTGTTTCATCACCTTTTCTGATGCGTTCAAGTATTTCTGGGTCTTTCATTTGGTATAAATACGCAAAAGATTATCATAGGTAACCGTAAAACTAAATTTTTTTTTTAAAGATAATCGTTTTTTCTTTCTTATTTTTGAGAAAAAGCTTGTATTTATATGTTTAAATAAATATTAAACCAAATGGAATTATATATTTTTTGTTTTTTTATAGTACTTTTATTGGGTGGACTTTCAGTGGTATCTTTTTCAAAAAATTTGCTTTATGCTGTTTTTGGCTTGTTAATTGTATTCTTATGTTTGGTTACAATATATGTGTTCTTAGGTGCTGATTTTGTGGCAGTTGCTCAACTCATGATATATGTAGGAGGTATTTTGGTACTTTTGGTTTTTGGAGTAATGCTTGCCAATAGAACTGAAGGAGTAGATAAAATTATAGCTCAAAATCGTTCTAAACTACTTTCTGGAATCATAGCTATTTCTGTGGGTGTGTTTTTTGTACAACAAATTTTTCAAACTGATTTCAAACAAAAAATATTCAATCTGCCTGCTACATCAACCATTCAGCCCATAGGAGTCTCTTTACTAACCGATTATATCTTTGCTTTTGAATTAGCAGGAATATTACTTTTAGTAGGTGTGGTAGGTGCAAGCATGATAGCTGGTAAAAACAATGAACAATAAACATTTAACAAAAATATTTGAACTTATTATTTATATTTTATCATCCATTACTCAAAGATGCCTTTTTTTAAGCAAAATAAAATATTTCTACTTAGAGCATTTATTCGTTTGGTAAGGTTTGGAAATCTCATCATGATAGGATTTTCACAATACTTAATTAAAATATTTTTTATAGATGATAAACCTGTAAAATCTTTTTGGGAACATTTTGCAGACTTAAATTTCTTTTTGCTTTCAGCAAGTACTATTCTAGTAGCTGCGGCAGGGTACATTGTAAACGATTATTATGACGTTAAAATAGATTTAATTAATAAACCTGATAAAGTAGTAGTAGGTAATCTTATTCAAAGACGTACAGCCCTTATTAGCAATTTTTCATTGAATGCTTTAGCAGTTTTAATAGGTTTCTACCTTTCTTGGAAAGTAGCAATCATCAATTTGGCGTGTATTTTTTTGTTATGGTGGTACTCCAATAGACTTAAGCGTGAGCCATTTGTAGGAAATTTGGCAATAGCCATCCTTACAGCAGCTACTACATGGATTGTCGCTTTCTATTATAATCAGCATTGGGAAGAAATCTATATTTATGCTTCATTTGCATTTTTTATATCCCTAATTCGTGAAATCATCAAAGATATTGAAGACATGAAAGGAGATGCAGTTTTTGGTTGTAGAACGCTTCCTATTTTATTTGGAATAGCTAAAACCAAAATAATACTTTATATTCTGATAGTCAGTTTTTTAGTGAATTTGATAATCAGTTTCTTTTTTTTACATAAAGGAATTATCATGTTTTTGATGTTTATTTTGTTATTTCCTACTTCTTGGCTAATCATTCGTTTATATAAAGCAGATAAGCGAAAGGATTTTAAATTTTTGAGTAACTGGACAAAAATTATCATGCTTTTAGGGCTTTTTAGTATCTTTTTTTCTGATAATTTAGTGAAACAAATATTCTAAAATTCAGCCAAATACATAAATTTGTTTATCCAATCAAGATTAACTACCTTTGAATCTTAAACTTTTATACATCTATGATTAAAATAACCCCTGTTTATACAGCAGAAGCCCTTAATACGGGTGGTAGAAGAGGTCATGTAAGAACCTCTGATGGTATTATTGATACTGATGTAGCAATGCCTACAACTATGGGAGGAACAGGCAATAAGCCTAATCCCGAATTGTTCTTTGCTGCTGGTTATGCTTCGTGTTTCAATGGAGCAATTGGAGCAGTAGCCAAAGGAAGAGATATTACAGGTGTAGAGGTAAAAGCTCTTGTTCATTTTGGAAAGAGCGAAGATGGTAGATTTGGAATTGCTGTTGAGCTCCATGTAACGCTTCCTAACCTACAAGGTGAAGATGCCAAGCAATTGGTAAAAGATGCACACCAAGTATGTCCTTACTCTGTAGCTACACAAGGTAATATTGAAGTTAAATTATTTGCCAACGAATCGGCTCTATAATAGATGTCATAGTACATCTTTTTTTATAACCTTCATAGTGCCATTTTAGTGCTATGAAGGTTCAATGCTTTAATTGATAAAGAGATGAAGAAAGATATTGATTTTCCAACTGTAGAAGGCGTAAAAGTAGCCATTGTGCGTAAAAAAAATGAAATAAATGAATTTGAATGGTTTGCCTATTTACTCAATACTGATGAAGTGGATTTGTATAATGTAATTATCAGTTGCAGAGGTTATGGTGAAATAAATGGAGAAAAGCGAGCTACCTCTACACTTCGATATTTTTTTGAGCATATTCCTGCTCTTAGTTCACATCTGATAGAGCCTATATCACCTGAAGTTTTTGTGCTTTCAAGCGAATATTGGGTAAGCTATTATATCCAAGAACGAATTTTTGATAAGAAATTTGTATTTCCACCTGAAATGATAGAGGAAGAAAACTACGTATATATCAAACAAATAGATTTAGAAGGAATTTTACAATAATGGAAAAAGTAATTTTAATGATTTTGGATGGTTGGGGTATCCCACAAAATCCTAAAGTATCAGCCATAGATTTAGCCAATACACCTTTTGTTGATAGCTTGTATAAAAAATATCCTCATAGCCACCTCAATGCATCTGGGCTTGCTGTAGGTCTTCCTGATGGACAAATGGGAAACTCAGAGGTTGGACACATGAATATCGGAGCAGGTAGAATCGTCTATCAAGACTTGGTAAAAATTAATCAAGCTTTTGAAAAAAAAGAAATCAATCAAGATAAAACACTTCTTGAGGCTTTTGAATATGCTAAAAAGAATAACAAAAATATTCATTTAATAGGCTTGGTTTCTGATGGGGGAGTGCATTCCCATATCAATCATCTCAAAGGTTTATGTGATATCTCAAAAGAACAAAATTTTGAAAAAGTGTTTATTCATGTTTTTACAGATGGCAGAGATACTGACCCACAATCGGGATTAGGTTTTATACAAGATTTACAAAACCATATAAAAGATAGTAAAACACAAATTGCTTCCCTAATAGGCAGATACTATGCCATGGATAGAGATAAACGTTGGGAAAGAGTACGGTTAGCTTATGATTTGCTGATAAAAGGAGAGGGAGAGGAAACAAACAATGTTTTAGAAGCTATTCAAAAATCGTATGATGTAGGAATTACAGACGAATTTATCAAACCTATCAAAATACAAAATACTCCCAATATTGAAGAAGGTGATGTAGTGATATGTTTTAACTTTCGTACAGATAGAGGTAGAGAAATTACGCAGGTACTTACACAAGCTGATTTCCCTGAGTTTGAGATGAAAAAATTACCTTTGTATTACATTACACTGACTAATTATGATGATACTTTTGAAAATGTAAAAGTGATTTTTGATAAAGATAACCTTGCTAATACGCTTGGCGAAGTGCTTTCTAAAGCTGGAAAAAAACAAATCCGAATTGCTGAAACAGAAAAATATCCGCATGTTACATTTTTCTTTTCTGGTGGAAGAGAAGAGCCTTTTGAGGGAGAAAAACGTATTTTATGCCCATCTCCTAAAGTAGCTACTTACGACCTCAAACCCGAAATGAGTGCCTACGAAATTGCAGATGCTATTTGCCCTGAATTAGAAAAAAAAGAAGCTGATTTTATTTGTCTTAATTTTGCAAATCCTGATATGGTAGGGCATACAGGCTCTATGGAGGCTGCTATCAAGGCTTGTGAAACAGTTGATAAATGTACTGAAAAAGTGGTTACAACAGCCTTAGCCAATAACTATCAAGTCATCATCATTGCTGATCATGGCAATGCAGATTATATGATTAACGAAGACGGTTCGCCCAACACGGCTCATACCACCAATTTAGTTCCTTGTATTTTGGTCACCAATAATTTACAGCACATCAAACTAAAAAATGGCGTTTTGGCAAATATTGCTCCTACTATTTTAGATTTGATGGGACTCACAAAAGCTTCTGAAATGACAGAAAATAGTTTACTGATGAAATAGAATAAACCATTTCTCTAAACTATTATAAAATAAAAGAGCCTTACTTTTAAAGTAAGGCTCTTTTTATATCGAAGGTGATTTTCTACTATCTGAAAGAAGCTCTAGAACCACCTACTGCAAATACAGCATCCATTCTAGCTTTTTGTCCTAAAGAGAACATATACATTCCTCTGTCATCAGTGTAGTCCATGTAGTTCATGTACATTTCTAAAGGAGTACCAGAACAAGTACTTCTGTGACCTACAGCAGGAACACCACCGTTAGCAGCATTATGAACAGGAGTATCAGATACAAAGTCGTTACCACAAGTTGCATCACCCCAGATATGGCGTAAGTTCATCCAGTGACCAACTTCGTGAGTAGCTGTTCTTCCTAAGTTGAAAGGGAAAGTAGCTGTACCAGTTCTACCAGTGTATTTTGAGTCAATAACAACACCATCAGTTGCAGAAGATCCACCAGGGAATTGAGCGTATCCTAAGATACCACCACCAATTGTAGCAACCCAATAGTTTAATTTAGTAGTAGGTGATGTAGGATTCAAACCACCTTGAGCTGATTTCTTACAAGCATCATTAGTTCCCCAAGAAGTTCTTGTAGTTTGTTTTCTGATTACTTGATCTAAAACAAATCTGTAACCAACAACAGCTCTTACAGAAGAATAAGGATTATTTGCTGTATTGAAATCAGCGTTTCTTCCTTGGAAGTCTTCATTCAATACATCAATTTGAGATTGTAATTGAGCTTGAGAAATGTTTTCAGCAGAAGTTCTATAAAGAACGTTGAAAACTACAGGTATTTCTAAAACACCATTTACAATACGACCATTTGCAATAGCATCTTTTGTAAATTCCTCTAAATCGTTCATACGTTTTGCTAAAGAAGGATCTTCAGCTATTTGACGATCTAATACTTCATGAGAAGCACAACCTCTACGAGCAACAACCTCATTAGAAGTATTCAATTCACCCATAACAGCAGTGTCAGAGTTTTTTTGACAAGAGAACATTACAGCAGCTACTGCAGCAGATAATAATAATTTTTTCATGGATTTTGTTTTATTAAGTTGATTTTATTACAAGCGTATGCAAATGTATAAAAGGAGATAATATCCTCCAAGAAAAAAGTAAAAAAAATAAAATAAAATTTTTCAAAAACTTTAAAAATGCAAATATTCTAATGTTTTAGCGTGTTATTGCCCAATAAAAAAATGATATTCAAACGTTGATTTTTCTGTGATTTTGTAAAACTTGTTACAATTATTTCCAAAACTTACATGTGTTTGTTTGCTTGTTCAAATTCAAAATTTAATTTTTCTTTTTCTGGGTTACCTTTATAAAAGTTTGGTATAAAAATTGGATTTACAAATCCAAGATACACAACTTTATCCATTATTTAAACCACTGTTTTATGAAAACCCATTTGTTAATTTTTGGGCTGGTATGCCTTTTTGCCCTTTCTAATTGTGCAAGTAAAGAATCGAAAGATATGGCATCTAATTACCAAACAGATGCGAGCAAGCCAACAGAACAAAATATTCGTTTTGAAGAACCTCGTAGAGAAGAGATCAAAGCTTCTGATGAGGCTGGAAATGCTGAAACGGAAGCTAAGGCCTCTTTGCAGAAAAAACAAGGAGATGTAGAGCTTACCTCCAAAATGAACTTGGATAGCCAAAAAGGGCGAAAATTTGTTCGTACAGCCAATGTAAAAGGCAAAGTGAAAAATGTTTTGAAAAGCACCATGCAAATAGAAGACATTACAGCCGAATTCAAAGGTTTTATCACTTCTACTGATTTAAAAAGTACAGTTGTTTCCACAGAAAACCCCGCCATCAGCCCAGATTCGCTTTTAGAAATTAAACATTATGTGATGGAAAACCAATTGACTATTCGTGTTCCCAACGAAAAAATGGATAGCCTGATGCGTAAAATGGGTACATTACTTGATTTTGTAGATTATAGAGTTATCAAAGCTGAAGATGTGAGTTTGCAACTGCTTATCAATGATATGCAACAAAAACGATTCAATACCTTTGAAAACCGTTATACAAATGCCATAGACAACAGAGGTAAAAAGTTAGATGAAACAGCAGGAGCAGAAGAAAATTTACTCAACAGACAATTGCAGGCAGACCAAAGTAAAATTCAGAAAATGCAATTAGAAGACCAAATTGCGTATAGCACTATTCAGTTAAATATTTACCAACGTGAAACGGTTACAAGAGAACTATATGCTAACGATAAAAATATCGAAGATTATCGTCCTAGCTTATGGTCTAGAATTAAAGATGGTTTGTTAGATGGCTGGAGAGTAGTAGAATATTTGGTTGTATTTGTATTTCAAATGTGGTGGTTTTGGATTGTAGCCACAGTAGCTTGGATTGGATATAGAAAATTCATCAAGAAAAAAGCTTCTTAAAAAAACAGAAAACGATTTTATATAAAATTTGGTAGGATTTGCTTCTTGCCAAATTTTATATTTTTAAATTGTAAAAAATATAACAGCTAATGGACAGAGAAACTGCAAAAGCATTTGTAGAAAAACACTATGGAATAGGCTGGCTGAATTTGGTGGATATTGTCTATGACAATGTTCCAGATGATGACATTCAAATCACAGAAGTATTTCAGAAATGGGGAGCTTTAAAAGTTCGTTATATGGGCAAAGATGAAGGTTTTGCCGAAATGCTGGAGCATATCAGTTATATCAGCCAGAAAATGTGTGAAGTTTGTGGAAAAAGTGCCAGAGAAACCGTTATAGGAAGTTGGGTAAATACTTTGTGTCAAGAACATTATGAAGAACTTTCTAATAAAATGAAATGATTTTGAAAATCATGAAATTATATGTCCTATTATTTTGTAGCTTTTTGACACATTCTTGTAACTCACAAACAGTTCAAAAGGAAAAAAAAGAGACCATAAAAATTCGTAAAAAAGGAATTTCTATGGAAAGAGAGAATCTGATAATTCTTTCAGAAAAAAGTACTTTCCAACACTTTCAGATAAATTATAAACTGACAAAAACAACTGAACAGCATCTTATTTTATTACAAGATGCTATTAAACTTGCGTTACATAATCCAAAGTTTATTAAAGACAAAAATTTATTGTACTTTTTTATATTAGAAAATTCTATTAAAAACCCATCTCCTCATAAAAATACAATGAATGACCTTTTTTTGGGCTTTGCACCTTACCAATATCTTTATAAAAGTGACCATTTTAGAGGAGATTTCAGAGTGTTTTGGCATAGAACTATGGAGCCTTTATTAAAAAGTATGAATCGAGAAAAATTTAACCAAGCTCTAAAACCTATTTTATTAGGAACTTCAGACCCTATTATATTATATTTATATAACCCTCTTTTTTTGTAGATAAAGATTTTTTTGAGCAAAAATTATACAAATTACCTGCTTTAGAAAATAATGATGTAGTTAATAAAATCTGTTTGTATATAAAAAATGGCTCTTTTGATGGTTACGAATATGCAGAAGTTTTTTTAGTTAGCTTAATGTATTCTTTGGAAAATAATATTGAAAAAGAAAAGATTTTTGATGAAGTGGAAAAGAGGTTTATAAATTTAGATAAATTAAATCTGAAAAGAGAGGAATTAATTCGTTTGATGTTATATTTTTCAGCAAAACGATATGGTAAAAGGACTCTTGATGATAATAGAGAACCTTACCAAAAAATAGCAAAGTGTTTGTATAAGAAATTTTATGATGGGGAAATAGATTGATACTTTTTTGTTTGTTATCAGCTGTTTAATGATAAAATATGAGGTTGTTTTCAATTATATGCTTGTTGTTTCTTTGGGGATGTCAATACTCCAATATAAAAGAGAATAAAGAATACAGAGACTCTATTAAAATGATAAATTGGGATAAAAGAAAATTTAAACCCAAGAAAAAGTATGCTAAAGGTATACTCTATAAAGATTTTAACTTTTTTGATTGGAAAGGGGAAAAACCCATACTGCAAACAGATTCTGTCTTATATCCCTGGATAGAATATGTAAAAATGGATGATTATCAAGAAAAAATAATAATTTATTATAATCCTATAATGGTAGCTGAAAATAAATTTATCAAACAGTCAGATTATTATTATAGAATTTACTTAACCCCACCTATAAACGACAATTTGCAGCTATACGAAGCTTATATCTTTAAAAAAGATAAAATTTATAATGTGTGCTATAATCAAGTGAAGGGTAAAAAATATTTATTTTTATTAAGCAGTGTGAATAAAAATAATGAGATTGAATTTATGTCTTTTGATTTGGAAGAAACTATGGAAGATAAAGGATGTTTGTTGGATGAAATAATAGATAACCATTTGGGGTGCTTAAAAACGACCAAAATAGATGAACATTATACAGGAAAACTTAATATCAATAGTTTATTCTGGGATGCTTATGCTACCTCCATAGTACTTACAGTTGTAAGAGACACATCTCTTCTAAAAAATAAAAGTAGATGAAATACCCACTAAAATATGAAAAAATTATTACTCTTACTACTGACTCTTTTCTGCCATATTTTATACTCCCAAAATCTAAAAGACAGTTTAGGACGCAAACAAGGGCGTTGGATAGAAAAAATAAAAGGGAAGAAAGTTGAAAGTCATTACAAAGATGGGCTTTTGCATGGGAAACAAACTGTTTTTCAGAAAATGAAAGATGTTAATGAGGAGTCATATTTTAAAAATGGTGTATTAGATAGCATTTCCAGAGAATATTTTGTGTCATCAAAAGAAGTAATTCAGGAAATAAGCTTTAAAAACGGTTTACTACATGGTTATTTCAGAATGTATTTAAAAGGTATAGTTCATACAGAAGTTTTATATGAAAATGGCACCCCAAATTCTAATTTTATTTATTATGATAGTAAGGGTTTTGTAAGTTTTAAATATTTGTTGCATCCTTCTAAATTATTTTTCTATGTTGATGAGATACAAAATGAGGGCTCTATTATTTTAAGATGTTTTACTTATCAAGATCCTTTATATTTTACTGGAAAGGTTGTAAGGATTTATGGCATAGAGACAATAAATCTTTTTTCAAAAGATATAGTTAAATGGATGAAAATTAAAAAGACCTTTAGGCAAAGAAGAAAAATGGCGGAGAAACTATATAATTTCAAAGTTACTTGTAAATAATACCAACGTTTTTCTTTTTTACCAAAATTATCTAAATTCGGGTTTAACTTAGATATTTACGTGAAAGATTTTAAAGAAATACTTGCCCAATTGCCCCAAACCCCTGGGGTGTATCAGTTTTTTGATGACACAAACACGATTATTTATGTCGGCAAAGCTAAAAATCTTAAAAACAGGGTTAGCTCATATTTCAATAATTTACAGGGACATAGCAGAAAAACACAACGTCTGGTTTCGCAGATAGACAGGCTAGAGTTTATCATTGTAAACTCAGAACTGGATGCTCTTTTGCTCGAAAACTCTTTAATCAAGGAGTTTCAACCTAAATACAACATTTTACTCAAAGACGATAAAACATATCCTTATATCTGCATCACCAACGAGCCTTTTCCAAGAGTTTTTACAACTCGCCGTTTTGAACGCAAAGAAGGAACTTTTTATGGACCTTACGCCAATGTAAAAGCCATGAATGCCCTTCTGGAGCTTATAAAAGGGCTTTATACCATTAGAACGTGCAGTTATCACCTTTCTAAAGAAAATATTGCTCAACAAAAATTTAAAGTGTGTTTGGAGTATCACATCAAAAACTGTAAAGGAGGTTGTGAGGGTTTACAGAGTGAAGCCAATTATTTAGAAGATATTGAACAAATTCATCAGATACTTAAAGGCAAAGTAGGAGAGGTAAAAGAACAAATTGAGCAAATGATGTATGCTCATGCAGAAAAATTGGAGTTTGAAAAAGCCCAAGAATCCAAACAAAAACTAGAACTGTTAAGCATTTTTCAGGAAAAGTCGTTGGTTGTGAACCCTAAAATTACGGATGTAATGGTGGTTTCGTTGGTAGGAAATGAAGAACACTCTTTCTTGAATTTTTTAGATATTCAAAATGGCTCAATTTTGCATGCAGAAACTTTTGAAATAGAAAGAAAATTAGATGAAACAGAAGAAGATATTGTATTGCTTGCAATTCTCAATCTGAAAGAAAAATACAACAGTCCTGCCAAAGAAGTGCTTACCAATATCGAAATGCAGGAAATGGGTGTGGGTATCAATTTTTTTGTCCCACAAATTGGCGACAAACGAAAGCTCATCGAAATGTCGCTTAAAAATGCTTTGTTTGCGGAAAAAGAGTTTTTAAGGAAACAAGAAGAACGCCGAAAAAAGTCTTTAGAAAATACACAAAGAGTATTGGAAACGCTTCAAAAAGATTTACGCCTTACAGAGTTACCTGCCCAAATTGAATGTTTTGATAATTCCAATATTCAAGGAACAAACCCTGTGGCAGCGATGGTTTGTTTCATCAATGGAAAGCCCTCGAAACGAAATTATAGGCATTTCAATATTAAAACAGTGATAGGGGCAAACGATTTTGCTTCTATGTACGAAATTGTTACAAGACGTTACAAAAGACTTTTAGAAGAGAACCAACCTTTGCCACAACTTATTATCGTAGATGGAGGAAAAGGACAACTATCATCTGCCTGCGAAGCTCTGAAAGATTTGGGTGTGTATGGAAAAATGGCAATTATTGGTATTGCTAAGAAATTAGAGGAAATTTATTTTCCTGAAGATGAAATACCTCTGCATTTGAGCAAAAAATCAGAGTCTTTGAAACTCATTCAACAAATACGAGACGAAACACACCGATTTGCCATTACTTTTCATAGAGATAAACGAAGCCAAAGTAGCCTCCAAAGCGAGCTAGAAACCATTGAAGGTATAGGAGAAAAAACAATGCAAAAGCTCTTACAACATTTCAAATCTGTGGCAAATATCAAAACAGCTCAAAATGAAGAAATTGAAAAAATAATTGGCAAGGCAAAAACAAAAGTTTTATTAGAAAAAATTGGCAAAGTGCTTGAAAATGATTAAATTAGCTTTGAAATATTAAGCTTGTTTTATGAAAAAGATAGTAGGATTATTTTTTGGCATATTTTTGTTATTGAGTTCTTCTTTTGCTCAAAATGAAAAACTAAAATGGCTGGAAGGGAAATGGGAAGGCAAAGGAGTTTTTGGACAAGACAGAAGTGAAATAATCAAATGTGAATTGAGTTTTGATTCAAAAACACAACTATTAACTATAAAAACTACCAAAGAAACATTTTATAAAGACTTTAAAAATGCAGATAAAGGAACTTATGATATAGGAGACAAAATAAGAGTTTTTATTGATGGGGACATAACAGCCTTAAATAAAAATATTTATATCTCTAAACATTATGAGGATGCTTCTGGTAAGTATTTGATAGTTTCGTGTTTTTTTACTCGTCAAAAAGATAATCTTGAATTTTTTGCCATTCTCAAAAAACAATAATCTTTTCTTTTATGTACGCTGATTTGCAAAAATAACGCTTTTCATGATCTCTGCTACTTCTTGATAAACAGCTACCCAAGCATCATGTAAATCTTTATCCCAACTATCAACCAAAGAGACTTCAAACATATTGATCAAAGCATTACCAAAATGAGTAAAATACTCAGGTTTTAGTCCATAACCTACATGCCTTGTAGCTAATTCTACAAGGTCTTTTTCAAATATATCAGGATTATCAAGTCCTTTTACGATTTTCCCGATGGCAGCCACAAGCATCTGTCCTTGTTTGTCTATTGAAGTGTTTTTAAAAAGGTCTTTGGCTTCAGGAATATCCATAAAAAGCTTTTCATAAACTATTGTGCTGTTTTTGAGTGTATGAATCAGTACTCTTGGAAAAGAGGACTTGATAATTTCCTTTTGTTCTGCTGTGATCATACTTACATTGAATTTATTTAGTGCAATGATGATAGATTTTCATTGAATAAAAAATGACAAAAATCATCTTGTCTATTTATGATTATCTAAAATTCTTTTTTGTAAAAAACTCTGAAAATGATTAAATTGCATTTCTAAAATTGTAATCAATTTATAATTATGAGCAAAAACACCGCAGAATATTGGTATAGACTAGCTGTGAAAATTGATAAGGATGTTGAAACAGCACTGCAAAGAGAAAGTATCACGTTAGTACAATATGCTGATGCTATAAAGGCAATGATGTATTCACTTACAAGAAAAAACGTGTTTGTAAATCCATACTGGAATGACCCTTTAGAGGATGCAATGGGAGGTCTTTTTGATATGGTTTCTTTGTATTTTCATAACAATACCAATGCAGTAGTGATGATTCCAATGGCTTTAGATTTGATTGTAACAGGTAATCAACCACATACTTACATGACTGATTTTTTGGCTGATGTCATTACTATGGGTATGCCTGATAAAAAAAGAGTTTCCAAAAAAATAGAACCAGAAATACCTGCTGATCCACAAGAAGAAGCAGGCAGACAAATGGGGCATATCAATTACTTAATTGAAGAAATCAATAATTATGCTCGCCAAGAAGACTTTTTAAATGCTCTCAGAACTATTAATGAGATAGTTCCACAAATAGAGTCTTTTTCTCAACGAGAAATAGTAGTGATAGATTTACCAGCAATTCTTAATAACAAAGCATATTTTACACTTAAAATAGGTAAACCTGAAAATGCTTTGGAAGTTGTACAAGACCTTATTCAAAAAAAACCTGACTATGCTCTTGCATATCATACTCAAGCAGAAATTTTTGATGAAATGAAACGTTATAGAGAGGCTGTTATTAGTATAGATAAAGCAATTTCTTTAGAAGAAAGTGCTGATAAAATTGACTATAAAAATCAGCTTTTAGCTAAAATAGGAGGGTAGAAAAAAAAGTAAAAAAACCTTTGATACTATTAGAAAAAAATGCAACTTGTTCACAGTTAAAACATATTCTAATCTTTAAAATTACAAAAATTATGGGATTTTTTAGTAAACTTTTATCTACAGCAGGTGTTTCTGTAAGCAAACCAATTATCAACAACGAACAAGAAGCATTTTTGACAATTGTAGTAGCAGCAGGTTCTGCAGATGGAGATATTGAAGGTGAAGAGTGGGATACAATCTATGACACCCTTTTCCAGAAAAAAATGTTCGGTTCTGTGGACATTTGGTCTTTGATAGAAGAGTGTAAAACTAATATTAAAGGTTATGAAAGTTTATCTACTGCTGTAAATGAGTGTGCTCCTATGATTAAAGCAGAGAACAGAGATATGCTTTTTGCTGTGTGTACTGACTTAGTTTTGATTGATGGCTACCTAACTGCTAATGAAGAAGCTATTATCGAACACTTAAAAAATTCTTTAGGCGTTTCTGACGATTTAGCAATGAAAACCGTAGAGGTAATGCTTGTTCGTAACAAAGGAAATGTTTAATTCTATATTTCTTTCAAGAAAAACCCTAAATTCGTTTAGGGTTTTTTTTATGTTTATTAAATTCTTTTTAATATTGTTGCTGTAAAAACCTAAACCTGCTTTTTATGTTTGTGCTAACTTCCCAAAATTCTATTGCCAACGAATGGATAGCTTCTATGCGTAATGTGCAAACACAACAAAATAGAGCTAATTTTAGAAAAAATATGGTTAGAGTTGGAGAAGTGTTGGCTTATGAAATTTCAAAAAGCTTAACTTATCATCACAAAACCATTCAAACGCCTTTAGCAACAACAGAAGTACAGCTTCCTGATGATAAAATTGTTTTAGCAACAATTTTAAGAGCAGGTTTGCCATTTTATCAAGGTTTTTTAAATGTATTTGAAAATGCAGAAAGTGCCTTTTTAGGTGCTTATAGAGGTGAACACCAAGCCGATGATAGTTTTGAAATACAATTACACTACTCTGTAACGCCAGATTTGACAGGTAAAACACTCATTATTATAGACCCTATGCTTGCCACAGGCAAATCTCTATTGATTGCCCTTAAAAAATTACTTAAAAATGGTGAACCCAAGCAAATCCATGTGGCAAGTATCATAGCCAGCCAAGCTGGTAGTGACCATTTATCACAAGGCATTATGGATTTTTATTTTGGAGATTATGAATTTTGGTTCGGAGCCTTAGATCCCGAACTCAACCATAAATCGTATATTGTACCAGGGCTTGGCGATGCAGGCGATTTGGCTTTTGGTGTGAAATTGTAGGTTTCAGGATAAGAGATAAGAAAAAGGAGAAAGAACAGAAAGCCTTGTTACTTATTTTTATTTATAGAGAATAAAAAACGAATGTAAATTGTTAAAAGTAAGGATTTTGTAAAAAAATCTTTACTTTTTTTATTTTTTTGAAATCCAATTAGAAGCTTCATTTCGTATATGTATTTGTTGAACGTTTAACACACAAACTATTTTTAATCTTAAAACTCAAAACACAACAAAATCCATGAGAAAATCTTTCATGATTCTCGCTTTTGCACTTTTAAGTGCTACGACTACATTTGCTCAAAATAAAGTAAAAACAGTTCAAGTAGGAGGGGCAGCTATGTACCCAAATAAGAATATCATTGAAAATGCAATGAATTCTAAAGATCATACTACACTTGTGGCTGCTGTAAAAGCTGCCGAACTTGTAGAAACACTACAAGGAGTAGGGCCTTTTACTGTATTTGCACCTACCAATGCAGCCTTCGATAAACTGCCCAAAGGAACAGTCGAAACACTTTTAAAACCAGAAAACAAAAGTTTACTTACAACTGTGCTTACATATCACGTAATAGCAGGTAAATACAATGCTGTGGATATAGCTGCAGCCATTAAAAAAGGAAATGGAACAGCAACTTTTACAACTGTACAAGGTGGTTCTCTGAAAGCTATGATGATGGGTAAAAAATTGGTATTGATGGATGAAAAAGGAGGAAAGTCTACAGTAACCATCGCAGATGTAAATCAAAGTAATGGAGTTATTCATGTAGTAGATACAGTAGTAATGCCTAAATAAAGTAACTTTTTCACAAAGGAAAATGCACAAGTAGCTTATTTTATAGGCTACTTGTCTTCTTCTACTTTGCCCTCATTTAGTTTATTTAGCATAATACCAAATGGACTATAAAAATCTTCTGTCCATGCTCCATTCCTAAAGATAAAAGATAGAAAAGCTCCATAAGTTTGAGGTTTCCTGATAACCAAATTATCACCTTCTTTAGGCATGTATTCAAAATCGAAGCAGTTTCTATCGTTCAAATTTAAAAGTATCCATTCCGATGTGAGTCCTTGACCAATATCGTTGGAAGGAGGTTCATATATTCCTTCCATCATGCTTTCAAAAGTTTCTACAAACTCCCTAAGATACCAACGATAAGAGTTTTCTTCATTTTGAGGAGATTTCTTATATCTTCTTGAGTTTTTATTATGGATAATGGGCTTTTCTTTCTCTTGACAACTACATAAAACAAAACCTTTTTCAAAATCACACATAAAGACAGTACATTTTTAGCTATTTTAAACGAACAAATGGTTTGGTTATCAATCCTTTATTTGTATGAATTTGAATAAAATATACACCTTCAGATAAATTCTGGCAATCTATTTTAGCTTCTTGAAGCCCTTTTATGATTTTATTATCAAGTTTTTTATGAACTAAATCAAATACCTGAATATCATAAATTTGCAGATTATAATTTAAAGTAGATAGTGTGATAAAATCTTGATGGCTTGGATTAGGATAAATACTAATTTGCTTGTGCAAATCCTTATTCAAGTTACTTACTAAGCCATACTTATTAATACGCATCACAACCACAGTATCACTGGGGTTATAATTGTTATCTCCTTTTTGATAAGCTTTTATATCAGATTCACCAGCTAAATTATCTGAAATTAATAAAGTGTTACTATTGGTTATTTTGGCAACATTTTCGTTGGTAGAAAAGAACTCAACTG
The DNA here is from genome assembly GCA_001281695.1 of bacterium 336/3. NCBI lineage: Bacteria > Pseudomonadati > bacterium 336/3. Next base: position 2,161,984 of record LJIE01000001.1, read on the forward strand.
TAAGACCTGAACTCGCAGTAGCAGAAATAGTATAAGTATTATCTGAATTGGGAATAGCTAAAAATGTACTAATATCTACAAATTGAGTGGCTTTGAGAACTTTCAGCGTTATGTTTAAAGTTCCATTTAGTACACCATCTGTAGCTCCCAATACAAAATTAAAATTACCTGTAACAGAAGGTATTCCTGTTAAATCTCCTGTGCTTGTCAGAGTTAATCCAGCAGGTAATGAGCCAGATACAATAGAAAATGTGTAAGGGGCTGTTCCTCCTGTTGCTGTAAATAATTGGTTATAGGCTAAATCAACGATTGCATCTGGAACTACATTTGGACTAATTGTTAAGGTGGGTAATGGCGTTGAAAACACGGTATAAGTTTTTGTACCTGTTCCTTGTGGATTTATTGTTGTATAATTAGGTGAAGGAATTGAACTAAATGTTGTTGGTTCTTCTAACCAAGAGGATGTACCATCAAATCTCCTTATTTTACTTGTTGAAGCTGTTGAACCTGAATTATCAAAACGAATATTTACATTGTTTGTACCACTATTTACTATCCAAGACCCCAAAGCTATATCTGTTGGCGTTGGATTAGGCATAAAGTTGATGCTAGGAGTAAATCTTATACTTACATTAGCATTGTTTCCATTCAACAAAGTAACAGGTGTATACTGAGCACTACCTATTGGAAATAAAGAGGCAGAAGCAGATACTGGTCTTGTGAAAACACCAGTCATATTGGTTTCTATCCATCCATTAGTAACAGATAAATTGATTTCAGCTCCTGTATAGGTCAAACTTGATGTACCTAATATGAGTTTGCCATTTGACAATGAAAGCCCATTGCTAACAGTACTATTATTATTCAAATTGACATGGGCTATATTATCGATGACCAAATTGTAAAAAGGTACTACTCCTGTAATAGTTTGGTTGTTACTCCCGTTAAAATTAACGGTGCTGGTGTTGGTATTAATGGTTCTATTGCTGGTAAAATTTCCACGAACATTGATAGTACTTGCTCCAAAATCTACATTTGAGTTATTTGTAAAGTTTCCCAAAACTGTTAGTGTATTTCCTAATGTATTCAATGTATTTCCAGCACCTCCATCAGCTAAGAAGTTTCCATTTACAGTTGTTGTTCCAACCAAAGTTCTTGTAAAACTACTTGTAGTCAAATGAAAATAATCTGTCGCTTTTACTGCTTCGCAACCTGCACAAGGAGTTTGTGTGCTTCGATACTCAACAGTATTATTGTTTGCAGTGGCAGTTAGTTTTCCTATACTCATCACAGGTTGTTTGTTAAGTATAAAAGACAAAAAACTATTGTCAGCATTTATCCACTCGCTATTAGCATTTTTTCCATTCAAATCACAACCTATTATTACATTTGCAATATTGTTGTTGGTAACTATAATATTGTTATTAATTTCTACAACTGCATTATTCCCTCCACTAAACCGAATATTTTTATTTCCTGTTAAAATCAAATTCTGGTCAATAAAAATATTTGTATTTGCACTTGTTCCAAATGTGAGAGGTGTTACAGGTGCAAAATTTGAAGTATGATTAATAGTTTGAATACTTAAACCTGAAAACTGTAAAGTTCCATTACCTGTTAAATTAAATAAAGCATTATCTATCACATCTATATCTCCATTAAATATATAATTTTGACCTCCAGCCTTTGTGATTTGCCCATTTCCTCGTACTGTAAGTTTACCTTGAAATGTTGTTGATCCTCCATTTACATCATCATCTACTAAACCTTCTATAAATGTTTGTCCATTTACAACCAAATTACCACTGCCAAATCGTAATACTCCAGTGCTACCAATTGATAATGCTTGAGATACAGTCAAAGTATTGCTTGCACTACTAATTTTTAAACGACTAGTGCCTGTATGGTCAATATTCATATCTGAAACAGTTATATTCTGATTGATAATTTGTTCGACTGTTTGGCCTGAACAATCCCATGTAAAATTTCCAAAAGTTTGATTGAAGCCTCCTGTAATAGTAGTGGATGTTATACCTTCTATGACACATTGAGATGTTGGATTCCATGTAGCTGTTGGAATAATACCCCCATTTTTTGCATGAATATATATTCCGTTTGCTCCAAATGTTAAACTGTTAGGTATGGCAGTACCAGTTGAAGAGGCATTTCTGAGTATGCCATTAATAGTTGTAGAAATAGGGTTTGTTAAATTAAGTGTCCCAGCATCAATATTAATTGTTGAACCTGAAGATGTAATGAGGGATGCAATGGCATTTGTATTTCCATTTTGAAGAGTAAGTGTACCTCCTGTCAAGACTTCTATAGAATTATTTGTACCTATGTTATTTGCTGAAGGAACAGTAACAGGGTGTCCTATAAAAACTGTTATATTACCAGCATTGTTTGGATTACAACCACAATCAGGACCTGTGGCTCCAACTGTTGACCAATTGCCATTAGTATCCCAAACAGCATTACCCATAGAATAATAATTGGAGGCTGTGCCACCAACCACAACACCTCCTGAAAATTCAGAAGTATTGCCATTTGCGTCTGTTGCCAATAAAACTAATCTACTAGATCCAACTGTAAGTCCTGTAACACCTGAAAGAGTTTGATTAACATCTGTTAAGGCATTGACACTCGTATAAGTAAGAGTACCTAAGTATCTTTGCCCTTGTAAATTTGTGCTTGCATCAGCTTCATATATATCAATTTGTAAAGGATATACACTATTTGCTGTTGCAGAAGGTACTTTGTAAGTAATTTGTAAATCAGTTCCTGAAAGGGTAGCAGAAGTGATTTCTGGAAAATTTTGGAGATTATTCGCTCCAGCATCAAGATCTTCTGAGCCAGGTGTTGCATCATTGGCTGTAACGCCTGCTGTTCCCAAATCAATGCCTAAAGCAGTGTTGTTGTAAATAATATTAAATCTTAAATTGTTGTTACGAGCTGTGGTATTTGGAATTTCTATCCCTCTTAAAGAGTTTGCAATAATATTTTCATCACCAATTACTCCACCTACAATATTTGCTACAGCTGAAGAATTTTCAATGGTAATGCCTCTACCTGTATTGGTTAAAGGAGTAATACCATCACTTTTTACACCTATTTTATTTTTTTTGATTGTATAAGATTGTGAACCCAATAGTCGTATCCCATGAGAACCTCCCAATATTACATTGCCTGTGATGCTATTTCCAACACCACTTGAAGAAAAAGTACCAACGCCTATTGTTGTTGGTGCTGCTGTTTCATCAGCTCTTACACCTATAAAATTATATTGTATTGTATTATTTGCTGCTCCAAAAATAAAAGCTACATTTTCAGAGCTACCTCCAACAATAATATTACGTCCTTGTATTTGATTTACAGAACTACCTATTTCACAATTGTTAGCTCCATTCAAACCCAAAGCCTCTTGAGAAAAATTTGAAAAAGCAATACCTGTCCTATCTGTACCAATATAGTTGTTATATACTTTTGTAAAATTTCCACCAAATATATAAATACCACGTCTAAACCCACCAGCTATCACGTTTCTATCTTGTGGGGAGAATCCGCCTAAAATATTTGCTGTAACTAAAGAACCAGCATCAGCATTAATAAGAACTCCTAAATTTTCAAAACCTGACCTTATTTTTTTTGTTGTACCATTTGGAGCAAAACCTATAAAATTTCCACTTATAATATTATTATTTCCTGATGGCATTTTGATAGTTCCATAGTCCTCCATTGTATTGGCAGGAATGTTATTAATGGCTAAACCAGTTATTAAACAATTGTTTGTTGATATTCGTATTCCATTTGTTGCAGTACCTGTTCCAAGATTTATGCCGTCTATTTCAATAAGAATATTGGCATTGTTTCCAACAGCTAAGGAGTTTGGTATAGAACCACTTTGTGAGTAGCCATCTACAATAGCTGGTTGTGTAATGACAAAAGCAGCATTTGTTCCTCCTATAATAACATCCATCTTATCACCATCAGCAGGGGCTATTACAAATGGAGGAGCACCTGTTATAGAGAAATCTATATAATCTTTATCTGTATCTGAGTTGGCATCTAAAAGAGCTTGTTTTAAAGAACCTACTCCTGAAGCGGCAGCAGTGGTTACACGTAAAGCCCACAGAGGGTCACTTACATCTACTGCTCCAGAAGAGCCCAATGTACCATTATTTGTAGCACCATTTGTGCCAGAGTTTAATACTGTTTGTCCTGTACCTTCTTCAAAACGCCAAAAGCCCAAAGCTCCGTTATTTGTGTCTTGTATCATATCATTTGCAATATCACCTACTAAACGAACACTATTAAATACTCTAATTTCGTCTAATTGACCTTTGAAATAGTTAAGATTAGTTTGAAGAGATCCAAAAGTAAGAGGTACATTGCCTACTGGAACAACTACATCAGTAGCACTCCCTGAAGCATTTAAGTTTCCATCAATAAAGATTTGCATACTATTACCTGCTCGTGTAACTGCTACATGATGCCAAGCTCCATCATTCACAAGAGTAGCACTTGCTATAGAAAAATCCTCAGGTGTTGGATTTCCATCTCCTATTCCTGCTACGATTCTACCAGCACCCAACGAAACCCCATAATCATTAGGTCCACCATTGTCTTCAGCATCAACTAGACCAAATCCGTTTTGCCAAAATGTAGTAGTTCCACCTGTTTGGGTAGTTTTAATCCAAAATTCAATCGTAAAATTATTTAGATTAATGGCTGGGCTTTTTACTTGGTCATCCACGCCATCAAAATACATACCTCTATTGCCTGGAGGTTGTTGAGCAAAAACATAAAAAGATAATAAGAAAAGAGATAAGTTTAGTAATAACTTCTTCATAGAGTTCTTAATATTTATTGTAACTGTTGATTTTTAACCAAAAATATAAATAAAAATAAATAATATCACACATCATAACAGTCTTTTTTATCTAAAGACTATAACTTGAATATATACAATTTTATTGGAAATCTTTTTTGTGTTATTCTTAAAATTTTCTATTGAGATAATGCAATAAAAATGGTATGTTTTTAGACTAAAAATAAGGAAAAATATTGGTTATTTTGCGAATGAAAAATGACCAGTTGCCAAATGATGAAAACTACCATGTTATTTTTTTTATTTTGGGCAAAATTAGAGATTCTTTCCAAAGGGTTTTGAATTTCTTTACCGACCCAAAAAATGCAGAAAAATTACAAGAGTGGTATCAAGAATAAAATGGCTGGAAAATACCCTATTCACCCCCAAGAAGAATTCATAAAAATAGATTTTTTAGAAAATAAAAAGGTAGTAAAATCTTTTTTATTACAACTTATGATTTGCCCTGAAAGCAGCATTTATAACAAAGTAAATGAGCTTAGTGCAGAAATGTCATGGAAGTAACCTATCTTTTATAAAAAATATAATCTGTGATGATAGGCGTAATACCATTCTGACGCATTTGGGATGCTATTTGAGCTTTGTGATGAGTAGAGTGGTTGGCTATATGAAACAGAATATCCCTGATGGTATTTGAAAATGGTTCTCCTTTGGAGGTTTTGTAGTCAATCACCTTCTCTAAATCCTCTACATCTAATATTTTGGAAGTACTTTCATAATTAGTAACATCTATAGAACGTAATTCTTGTACCAAATGAACTTGTTGTACTGCAAATAAGGGTACTACGCCAACAATACGGGCATTCCAAATATGATGAGCGTTTAAAATATGGCAAAATAACCTATAGGTGTTTTCTGGCAATACGTCCTTGTTTTTTTCTATTTCTTCTACAAGTTTCTGATTGAAATAGTGATGGTATTCGAAAATTTCTTTGAAAAAAGCCTTCATTATTATAGAATTGAAAATGAGCATAAAATAGCCCCTGAGAATACTCTCAGAGGCTTTATTTGTAATGAATATTACATTTTTTCCAAAATAAGGGCAGAAGCACCACCACCACCATTACAGATAGCTATCATACCACGTTTTTTATCTTTTTGGTGTAAAGCATTGATAAGTGTAGTAACAATTCTTGCACCAGAAGCACCTAGAGGATGTCCTAAAGCCACAGCACCACCCAATACATTGGTTTTATCCAAAGGAATATCCAATACTTTATCAAAAGCAAGTGTAACAACAGAGAAAGCTTCATTTACTTCAAATAAGTCAATATCATTGAAAGTAAGACCTGCATTTTTCACTGCCAGAGGAGCAGCTTTGGTAGGAGCAGTTGTAAACCATTCAGGTTCTTGTTGAGCGTCTGCAAAACTGATAATCTTAGCAATAGGTTTTAAGCCTAAAGCTTCAGCTTTTTCTTTACTCATTAATACAAGAGCAGAAGCTCCATCATTGATTTTAGAAGCGTTGGCTGCTGTTACTGTTCCATCAGGAGTGAAAGCAGGCTTCAAAGTAGGGATTTTATCAAAAAATACTTTTTTGTATTCTTCGTCTTCAGTCAGTAAAATAGGCTCACCTTTTCCTTGAGGTACAGAAACACCTACAATCTCATTTTTGAAAGCTCCACTTTTAGTGCTTTCAGCAGCAAGTTCATAAGAACGTACTGTAAATTCATCTTGTTGCTGACGAGAAATATCATATTTCTTAGCAGTAGCATCAGCGAAAACACCCATTGCTTTTTTTGCATAAACATCTTCCAAGCCATCTCTCACCAAGCCATCTAAAAATTCGGCATTACCATATTTATAACCAAAACGAGCTTTAGGTACATAAAAAGGAATGTTTGTCATACTTTCCATACCACCAGCAACTACTACATCATTTAAGCCTAACATAATACTTTGAGCAGCAAGCATAATTGCTTTTGCTCCTGATGCACAGACTTTATTTACAGTTGTAGAGGGAATATCATGCCCTAAACCTCCTAATATCGCTGCTTGAGTGGCAGGTGCTTGTCCTAAATTGGCAGAAATCACGTTACCCATGTAAATTTCTTGTACTTCTTTAGGGTCTAAGCCAGCTTTTTCTAAAGCTCCTTTAATGGCAAAACCACCTAATTGAACTGCTGAAAAAGGAGATAACACACCTCCAAAACTACCTATAGGCGTTCTGACTGCCGAAATTACATATACTTCTTTCATTGAGTTGTTTTTTTAATGATGACCCAAATATAACAAAATAGAATTCTTTTGAGTGCCATTTGAAAGATATATTTTTGGTGTTTATCTATTGGAGAAAGGAAAAAAGAGAAAGGAAAAAAGAGAAAGGAAAAAAGAGAAAGGAAAAAAGAGAAAGGAAAAAAGAGAAAGGAATGTTTTATTCACTTATTTATTTATTAAAAATATACTTGATTTTCAATAATTTATGAAATACTTGAAAAAAATAGTAACTTTTATACAACTTTTTGAAACCAGCGAAACTCTTATACTTGAAAACAAAAAAATATGCTTTACTCAGAACAATTAGTGGCAGAAGCAAGAGCTGGTAGCGAGCAAGCTTTCAATAAGTTGGCTGATAAATGGTATCCAATTATCTATAATTTCGCTTATAAATATTTTGATGATGAAGACAAGGCTATGGAAGCTACACAAAAAACTTTTATCGCAGTCTATCAGAACTTTACAAGCTTACAAGATACATCCAAATTCAAACCATGGATTTATAGAATAGCTCATAATACTTGCCACAACGAACATAAACGAACTAAAAAGAAAAATATTTTTTCGATTTTTAAGAGTAGGGATGATGATGAAAATGTGCAATACATACCCATTGTAGACCAGCATGCAGCGTCTAATCCAGAGTCAGCATACTACATGCAAGAAAATGCAGAAATGATACAAAAAGCATTAGCACAAATAAATCCAGACCAAAAAGTGGTTGTTATTATGAAGGAGTTTGAAGGGATGAAGTTTACAGAAATAGCAGAAACTTTACAAATTTCTGAGAATACAGCAAAAGCTCGATTATACTACGGTCTGCAAGCACTCAAGAAAATATTAGAAAAAAGTATGGAATACGGGAAAGGATTATAAAGAGATAATAGAATAAGAAAATAACAATCAAAAAATTAAAATTTCAGTAGTAAAAATAAAACATTATCAATATGAAGCCTACAAAAGAAATATTAGTGAGCTATTTATATGGAGAGTTGGATGAGCAGACAGCCCAAGAGGTAGCAACATATTTGGCTCAACACCCCGAAGAAAAAGTAGCCTTGGAAGAGCTCAATGATGTAAGAGTTTCTTTAGCACATATCCCAACTAAAAAACCTACCAAACCTTTGGTCATCAGCAGTTTTGAGAAGTCCACTAAAAAACCTTCTCAGCCTACTTTGGGTTTGACAAACTTTAGCAAAAATTTGTTTTCAATGGCTGCCTCGTTGGCAATACTCATTGTGGCTGCTTACCTCACCAATTTTAAAGTGAGCCAAAAAGCAAATGGTTTTGAAATTAGTTTTGGAAAATCAGAAGGCGAAATAGTAAAAGGTAATAGTTTGGAAATGAAAGATGTAGAAGCCTTGTTGCAGAAAAAAATGGATGAAAAAGATGCTTATTATCAAAAAGAAATAAGTGCTTTGAAAAATAAAGCAAATAGCAATCAGAATACAATGATTGCTAATACAGACAAAGATAAGTTTACCAAACAAGAAGTGGTAGAACTGATTCAGAGGGCAAGAAAAGAAGATTATAACATGATGCAACAAGTATTTTTGGCAAATAATCAGGAACAAAATGAGTATCTGAACAAAGCATTCAAGGCTTTTGCAGCATACTGGGAACAAAAACGAGAGCAAGATTTAAACCAAATTGATAAAACGCTTGCTACGTTTAAAGAACAAGCATCAGAAAAATTCAAAGAGAATGATATGATTCTTACTCGCCTCATTGATAATCAGAAACAGTAAAATTTAGATAAGAGACTTGAGATTTTGGAAAAAAGAGAAAGGAAAAAACATCAAATAAGACATTGACCTAACCACATTTTAAATTTTAAAAATAAAAAACCTATGAAAAGGCTATTTGTAATATTCATCTGTCTAGTGCTTGCAAGCACTCTAAACGCTCAAAATACAAAGATGGAGCGTGATTTGAAAGTCTTTGAAACTATGTTGAAAGAGTATTTTTACAGAGATAATGATCAGAATCCTTTTAACTCAAAGGAAATTCAAACAGAATATTTTGAAGGATTTGGAGTAATTGTAAAAGTTTATCCTTTAGGAAAGAATATTATAGACCTTAATTTTCAAGATTTAGAGGATATGAGACATATTCAAGGACAAGGGCATTTTATGATAAATACAGATATTGAGATACCAGAAATGCCAGAATTCCCTAATATGCCAGAATTAAAAGAGCTAAAAGACTTAAATGGTAAAACCATCATTATCAATGGAGAAGAAATAAAAGTATTGGATGGTCATAGCCGTAAGCATGCTCGTAAAGAAATAGAAAATGCAAGAAAGAATGTTGAACGTTCAAGAAAAGAGATGGAGCGTTCTCGTAAGGAAGTGGAACGCTCTCGTAAAGAAATAGAGCTATCTAAAAAAGAGTATGAAATGACAAGAAAAGAATATGAGAAAGAACGTAAAGAGTTTGAGAAAAGAAAAGAAGAAATCATGAAAGAAAGAGAGGAGATGCGTCAAACCATACTCAAAAAAAGAGATAGTCTTATGGAAGTGAATAATAAGGCATTAGAAGAAAAATTAAGAGCATTTTTAACTCAATATGCCGATTTACTCACCGAACTGAAAACCAATGAAAGAATACGTATCATGTATGTCAATGATTCCAATATGAGTACTATTGAATACAGATTTGATAGATATAGAGGGGGAACAGTAGAAGAAGAAAAAGTTTCTAAAAATCAGACATTTCTGGAAATAACAAAAAGTGATATAGATGCCTATAAATCAAATAAAATTTCAGAAAAGGAATTCCAAAATAAAATTAAGAAAAGCCAATTAGAGAAGAATGATAAAAAAGAAATGAGTATTGATTTGATGGGGAGTGTATTGGATAAGCTTTTGGTAAATATAGAAAAGGAAAATACAGAATTTAAAAGCATTGGGCGTGTACAATCCTTTTATTTAGAAGATTTTGGGGTGAAGTATGATGGAAAAATATTTCATAAAAAATTGAGAGAGAGAGAAGAACAAGAGGAAGGTAGATATGAATCTACTTATGATGAAGAAAATGGAGTTGTAAAAGTAGAAATGAAATACAAGACTAAAGACGCCAAGGAACTTAAAAAAATAGAAGAAAAAAATAAAGAAGCAGCTCAAAAAAGAGAAAAAGAAGTAGCAAAATACCATGAAGAACTTGAAAAATTAGGAAAAGAATACTTGGTTTCTTATGGAAAAACGCTATTAAATACACTTAAAAACAACGAAAAATTGATATGGGAGATTACATTTGTAGAACCTCGTGATTTTGATGCTGCAAAAAAAGCTCAAAACATCATATTAAGTGTAAGTAGACAAACTTTGGAACAATACGACAACAAACAGCTTACTTTAGAACAAGCTATGAGCCAAGTAAAAGTAGATAAGAAATAAATACACAAAGCCACCTTTTTTTGAGAGGTGGCTTTTTTAATGAGAATTTAGTTTTTTCCAGAAAACAATTTTATGCTCACCTTCTTGATAAAAATCTCTAATAATAGCTTCTCTTTGATATTGTAGTTTATCATAAAATTTACGAGTCTGTTCAAAGTTTGGAAGACTGGATGTTTCTACGATTAATATTCGTCCTCCTTGTCTTTGTAATGTTTCTTCGATGTATGTCATCAGTTCTGAACCAATACCACGACCCTGAAAATCTTTATGAATAGCAATTAAATAGACATTGTATGTTCTATCAGTTACTTTTTCAGGGGCATAAAAAGCGACAGCAACTGGTTTATTATCAATCTCTTTAGTTATCCAAACTTCTTGTGTATTTTGCCCATCAAGAAAACTTTGTACCATTTCATCTAATAGTTCAGATGGAAATAATTCAGTTGAATGGATAACATTTTTTAACTCTTGAATATCATTTTGGGTAATTGTACGAATTTCTGCCATTTTCTTGATTTTAGAAGATTAATGTTTTGGCAAAAATGCTACTTCCTATTTGTTAAAACTTGTAAGATTCTGCTATTATATACTTTTGAGGGTGTAATGCCTAACATTGCTTTAAAAACATTGCTAAAGTGAGGTTGGTCGTAAAAGCCATTGTTAATCAATGTAGAAAAAAGGTCTTCTTTGGTATATAAATGCTCTTCAACAGTTTTCTTAATTTTGCTCCAAACAAAATACTTTTTTAAAGATATCCCAACGTTTTGTTTAAATAAATGCGAAAGCCTACTTTCTGATAAATTTACTGTATCTATAAGCTCATGAATCATAGAAAAATAGTTCATCTCATGAGTATTCATGAGTGTAATGGCTTTCAATACTCTATCATCATATTTAAGGGAAGTATTGGTTTTATATAAAGCTTCTATGATTTCATTTACACTATTTTCGCTCATAAAACTTCCTTGTTGGACATATAAACCATCAGATAAAATAATACACATATTATTCAATATTTCTTGAAGCCCTCCATGATGTTCAACCATTATGATTTTTAATTCACTTTGGGAAGCAATTAGTTTATGCTTTTTATTAGAATCAATGATGGCAAAATGTAAATGAGAATATTCTTTCACATTATCGAAAATAGAAAATGTTCCATTTTCTGCATAAATAATTTCGACAGGAGGATGAGAATGAAAATCTGTTTCAAAATAGCCAAATCTACTGATATAAATACCTTTTTCTGTATTAAAGTCAATTACTTGCATAATTATAGTTTAATCGTAACTCAATACTTTATCGTGGCTTACTTCAAGGTATTGTCTGATGATTTTCTGTGTATCTCGATTGTCTTGTCTGTTTTCAATAAAGTCTTTAGCTAAACGAGCAGGCGTATTTTTGAGTGTTTCTGTATCTACGAAACCAAAACCCAAATATCTGCCATTTTCTATACAGACCAAAGAATGTTCTTCTTGGGTTCTACCTTTGCCCACAATCACGAAATTGGGCTTTTTAAACTGACTTAGTAGAGCAACGACCTTTTCTACACGCTGATTGTATTTTTCAAAATCTTCTTCGCCTATACAAGCACCTGCACATTCACCTACTCTGTGTCCAAAACAAGCTCCAGCATGTCTGTACATATCACAGAATTTTTGACATAACTCATATTTTTGCTGATATTTTTCAATAATCAAACGAGCCACAGATGCCGATTCTGTAAAGTAAATGGGCATTTTGCCAGCTTTAATTTTATCTGCATACAAATGCAAATAGCCTTCGGTGTCTTTTCTGACAAAAATTCCATAATTATAACTGCTTCGGCGTTGAGCCTTATTGAAGCGAGGTGTATAAAGTTTAATTTCTTCAGATTCGAGCAATAAAGCAACCAATTCGCTACCAGTAATGGTGTAACTAATATCAGCAATGGTATCTTTGAGTTCTGCTGATTTTCTGTTTTTGTTAAACAGCTGAAAATGAGATGCAATACGTTTTTTGATATTTCTGCTTTTGCCTATATAAATCACATTGCCTGTATCATCATGAAAGTAATACACACCTGTTTCTTCAGGTAGTTCGTTTACTTGCTCTCTCTGGATTTTGGGTGGGAGTGTAGCAAATTTAACTTCTTCATCTATAATGTCATTATCAAACTGACTTTCATTGATGTGAATCAGACGACTAAGCAATTTTGCAGTTGCTTCGGCGTCACCTTTAGCTCTGTGTCTGTCTTTTACTTTGATATCAATGCTATTACAAAGTTTACCTAGAGAATAAGAAGGTAACCCAGGTATCAGTTTTCTGCTTAAGCGTACAGTACAAAGCGTTTTACGGTTATAATTGAAACCCAGACTTTTGAATTCTCCTTTGAGAAAAGAGTAATCAAAATGTACATTGTGGGCTACAAAAATGTGTCCTTCTGTAAATTCAACAATATCTTTTGCAATTTCATAAAACTTAGGAGCATCCTCAACCATACTATTGGTAATGCCTGTAAGTTTTGTAATGAAATCGGGAATATATCTTTCTGGATTTATAAGAGAAGTATAAGCATCTACAATTTTTTCTCCATCATGTAAATAAATGGCTATTTCAATGATACGGTCGTAGTCTGGCTTGCTTCCTGTAGTTTCTATATCTACAACAGCATACATATAATCAATTCAGTAATAATAGTTTTCAATATTTTTTACAAATATCTGTAATTTTTACAGAAAAAGAAAACTCTCATAAACTTATGAGAGTCTCAAAAAGGAAAAATAATAAAACTATTGAGTTAATCTCCATCACCACTACTAAATGTAATAGAAATGCCTAATAGAGAACTCATATCACTTTTGAAAAAACGTGTATGGCGTTGTAGTTCTGTATGCAGGTTCTCAAGTGGAGTAGGGTTCGTTTGAATCTGAACAGCTAAACTGGGTGTATTGGGAATATTATTGAGTTGGTTTTTAATCACAAGTAACTGATTTTCTGTAGAAGCAATGAGTGCATTTCCACCTTCTACACTTTCCAAATACTCCTTAAAACCAATACCATCTACACCATCTTTCGATTTTCCATACCAAACATTTTCAATGGCTTGAAAATGCAATTTTATCATATCTAAGCTTTTTCCAGAATAATAAGCCTCTGCTCTTTGAGGTTCTGCTTGGGTCTGTCCTAAACTTTTCCCTAAAGGAATTCCTAATTTTAAGTTTTTAATAGTTTCATAGCTACGAATAAATTCATTGTATAATTGAGATGTGCTACTTCCTACATCTGTACCTGTATTTTGGATAAATTCGTTATAATAAGTACCATTCCAAGCAGAAGCGACAATATCTATTCTGTTTTTAAGATTGCTGATAGCATCCCTTAAATAGTTTTTTCTTGTAGTATTAGAAAAAGTATTGATAATATTCTGCTGATTTCCAGACCCATCAAATATGAGATATTCGATAGCCAAAAAGCCTCTTGCATCTCTGTTGAAATCATTGAAATTAGCTGTATTGTTTGCAATAGCAGTTTCTATTTTGCTTGTAGAAGCAGGAAAAGTGGCTACTTCTTCTACTAAAGATTTATTCAGTCCTTGCTCACCTGCTATGCCAAAATTATAAGCATTGGCATACTGAAAGCTACTATAAGCATTCGTCCAAGCATTTTGCAAAGCCACCAAATTATCAGTATTGGTTGTATTTAAGAAATTATCAGAAACAGTTTTGAGTGTATTGACCTGATTTTGCAAATCTGAATATGCAGGTTTGATAAGGTTTTGAGCATAATTTTCCAACATTTTTTTTCTGTCAAAACTATTGTTCACGTTGGAATCGGATGATTTACAAGCAACTTGTAAAAAACATACAAACAAACATAATATCAACAACCTCATATTTTCTGTCTTTATAATTTTAAACTTATTTAACTTTTTTACGAAAAATTACTTTGAGAAAGGAGAAAAACTCCAGAATTCTCTCTTTTTTAAATAAAATGTTTATCTATTTTGTTCAGCGACCCAATTTTTCTTGAAACTTTCTATTTCTTGGTCAGTGAAGCCATAAATAGTTTTTAGTTTGCTGATAATTTGTTGTAATTTAGGTAATTCGTTGGCTGGATCAGTGATGAATTTGTATGAAGTAGGTGTTGCATTGTAAGGAGCATTCAAAAGTACCAAAACTTCCTCAATTTGAGTATCTGTAATTTTTTTATGATTTTGAGAAATGGTTCTCCACCCATGTATGAATCCTACACACTCACCATAGGCATGCAAAGCAGAAGCTTTCTGATTGTCAGTAGTAGTGGTTTGGCTCATGGTAGAAATTACGCTGTGGCAATAGTTGATTACTGTTGCAGCATTGATTTTCTCCCAAATTAATTTGATTTCAGCAATGGCTTCATCACGTTCTTTGTTGTAGTCTTTTCCTGCTTTAAGGGCTGCTTGTAGCTTTAAAAACTGCTTTTGAATTTGAATATACAAACTATTTGCATCATTGATATCACTTCTACGAGAGGCATAATTAGCCATAGCTTTATCTCTGTTTTCAACAGCTACATTGTTTGAACCAGAATTGGCAAATGCAGGGGTAGCTCCAAAAATAGCCAAAAGTTGGTCAGTAGTAGCAGTTGTGATAGCAGTGCCATCTATCAGATCTGTGGCATGTTTGTATAAAACAGCCCCAAATTGCCCTTTTTCAATCAATTGCTCCATTTCTAAACCATTCTCATCAAAAAGATAAGCACTTGAGCCTGTACCAAATACGCCACCTTGCCCTGTTGGAGTATTGCTGGGCGTATAAGTGCCACCACTTGCTTTGGCAAGTTCATCAAACCAGCCATTTGTACCTTCCAATTTACTTTTATAATAGGTTGTAATAATATTTGCAAGACTTGGGTTGCCAGTTGTAAATAAATTATCCAAAGCTGATTTTGAAACAGTTGTACTCAAAGTACGCCCTTTTTTAGCTTCGTTGGTTATATTGGTCAGTTGTGTAACAACAGCTATCTGAGTAGTTGCATTGGTAGCAAACCCACTGCCATCATAAGCTGTAGGGATTTGTAAAGCAGGGCGTGCTTCATCTTTTTTACAAGAAAATGCTAAAACACCCACAGTAAGTAAAGGTAAAATAGTTTTGTGTAATGATAACATAATTTTATTTAGACTGATTAAAGATAAATATTTATAAAAAAATGCTTTCCTGTAAAAGCGAGAGCAAATCTAAAACATTATTTGTAATAAGTCTAAATAAAAAGATAAAAATGTTGTAAAAAAAATATAAATGATTGATAGCTAATTTAGTTAGAAACTAAGAAATCTATAAACTCTTTGGATTGTTCTTTTGAATGCAAACATTTTCAAAAAATGCTTTTACAATAAAATAATTAAAATTTGAATCATTGTTCATGATTTATAATTCTCTTCTTTTGCTCTTGTCTATATTGTTTTGCAGTTTGTCCAAAGAACAGTTTAAAGATTTTGTTTAAATGGCTTTCATCTGTGTAATCCAATTCATCTGCAATTTGTGAAATAGTTAAATTGCTATGCATAAGTCGATTTTTTACGAGATTGATTTTGTACTTTGAAATATAGTCTTTTAGAGATTCTCCTGTCTCTTCTTTAAAATATTGACTAATATAATTTTTCGATTTATAAAAATAGTCAGCTATTACCTCTATTCTAAGTTTTTCCTTCTGATAAATATTTTGTTGAATGTAAGCAAGTATATCACCTATTTCAGATTTTATATTATTGTTTTTTAAATCAGCACTTAAATTTTGTTGTATGTTTCGTGCAATTATATTGAGAAGTAAAAAGATGCTATTTTGTACAATAGTTGCATAAAAAAAATGTTTTTCTTCCATTTCTTTTATTAATTTTCTAATAAGTATTCCTATAAATAACTTATCTTCTTCATTCCTTAAAGGTTCATGTTGTAAATAGTTTGCATTACAGAAAATTATTTCTAATTTTTTAAATAGCTCACTAAAATCCATTAAACTTTCATTAAAATGAGATTCTCTTGAAAAGTATATTTTATTAAAAGTAATAATGCAAAATCTTGTCCTCTCTTGAATTTCAAAGGAATGGTAATCTTCAGGTGTTAAAAGAAATAAACACCCTTCTTGATAGCCTTTACCATTATCGTTTAAAATATGAGTTCCTTTACCCTCTAAAATAAAGACTAGTTCAAAGAAATTGTGTCTATGAGTACCATATTCCCATTTTTCTGTTTCATATACTGAAATATCAAACTCTTGATATAGTGATAAAGATTTCATTTTATAAAAATACTGTTTTAAGCTTGATTTTTACCTGTTTTTTAAGGGTAATTGATAGCAACTTTGCATCATCAAATAACAACTAAAATAGAAAAAAAAATGAAAGCAATATCAATTTATTTATTAACGTTAATTTTTACAGTAATGGCTACAATTTCAGCAAATGCAAAAAATATTGGAAAAATCTATGTATTTGAAAGTGATGCAAATGGTTTTAATACCAAAACAGTTTTTTATGATGATGGTAAGGAAGTAGTAGCTTTTGACGCTCAGTTTACTGAAGCGACAGCTCAACAAGCCATTGAGTTTTTAAGGACAAAAACTCAGAATCCAATCAAATATTTGGTTGTTACACACCCAAATCCTGATAAATTTAACGGCATACCTGCTTTCAAGAAAGTAGGTGCAACAGTTATCATGTCCAAATTTTCAGCAAACAATATAGAAATGGTACATAATTATAAAAAGTATTATTTTGTTGAAATGGCTAAAATGTTTACGAATGAAACCTATCCGACACTTCCTACAGCAGATTTAACCTTTGATGAAACGTATGATATTAAATTGGCAAATGGTGGTAAAGTAAAATTAACTGAACTTAAAAAAAGTGCAATTGCCACCAATCAAACAATAGCATTTATTGAAACAGTCAATGCTTTAGTGATTGGTGATTTAGTTCACCACAATGTTCATGCTTGGCTTGAAGGTCCAATCAATAATAATACGACAACTTACAACAATGCCAATTGGATTAGTGTTCTAAAAATTTTAGAGTCAAAATATCCTGCTAATGTAATGGTATATGGTGGTCGTGGAGAGTCCGGAAAGTTATCAGTTGTAGTAACTCAACAAATTAGTTATTTAGAAAAAGCAGAAAAACTAACAAAAGAGTATCTTATTTCTATTGGTAATGACAAATCAAAAGTTGATTATACCCAATTGCAAAAAGTTTTTGAAAAAGCATTTCCCAATTATTCTTTAGGGTATATGATTGCTTATGGAGCTTATGGAATGGTAGGAAGTATGAAGTAAAATAATATGAATGACAGTTGCTTTTTTATGGTTGATCCTATAGATCAACCATTTTTATTTAATTTAACAAAAACTTTAGAAATAATTTATTTGAAATTTTAGATTATTTTGATAATTGAATTAAAGTGAGCATGGTGTTCCAATTGCGTGTAGTGGCTACTACTTTTAGTTTGCTTTCAAAAAAATTATTAGAGAGTTTGGATTCATTGCTGGCAACAACTAATTTCCAAAAAATACAATTTTCTACAATATAATACTCATCAGGGAGATAGCTTATTTGAGCCAGTTTTTCTTGTAAATCTTGTTTGGGAGTTTGAGAAAGAAGAGAAAAAAACACTCTTTTATAATCTTGTTGCTCCATTTCTTTAATAGGATTGAGTGCCATCAGGCGTTCTATTTCCTCTACACTTTCTACAAAAACACTAATTTGGAAGCCATATTTCTGAAAAATTGCTTCTGAAATGCTTTCGGCAATATTTTTTTTATCAACATAATCAGCCTTAAAAATTACATTCCCACTTTGAATATAGGTATGCACTTCAGACAGACCTATATTTTCATAAATGGTTTTTAAATCAACCATGAGAATTTTATTTTTCCCACTCACATTGATGCCCCTGAGCAATGAAATATACGTTTGCATCATTTACTAATGATTAAAGGTTTTGCCTCACCATTTGGAGTAAGCCAAAAATACTCTTTGGCTTTGGACTCTTTTTTAACTTTGAATTTGACTTCATAAACAATCTGAATGGTAGGTTCTAAAAGCTTTTGGTTCATAACAAAATCAAAATCGTCATTGATAATAGGCTGATAATAATAAGTTGTAGTTTTTGTGGCTGGTCGGATGTCATACTTAGATGGATTTTGTTGTAAATTGGTACTTGAATACGCCTGATACGACTTATACATATCTACAGGATAAAATACCTGAAACCCATCTACAATTTGCTTTTCGCCTATATTCAAATCTGTACCAAGCATTTCCTGATAATTCTTGATTTTTTCTTTTAAAACAGTTTTTGCTTTGGTAGCCATTTCTTTTTTTATATTCTCTAGATTACTAGAATAATAATCTACTTTTACCAAATCATATACCTCATATTCAGCACAAATACTCATAATATTCTCTAAAAGACTTGGATCTATAAATTCCACATGGATATTTTTTTGCATTTCAAAACCTTTGGGAATTTCGTTGTAGGTGCGTTTGCTAAACACTTTCTTTTCTGTTTCATACTCGTAAATAGGCACAAAAGAAATAACATCAATATATGTTTTTACATTTGGGAGAGCCTTGATTTTAGTAATAATCTGATTGATTCGAGTATTTAAAATTTCATTGACTTCTTGAGTTGTTTTGCCAATTTGTGAAAGATTAAAAATAGCCATATAACTGTCAGCTTTTACATTGGCTAAACCTGATACAGATACAATCATATCTCCATTGGGGTCGAAATAAAGAGGTGTGATTTGAGTATTGTATTTTCTGGGTTGCTGGTAGGTATTATTGTAATAATTAACATTTCCAGCATCTTTATTGACGTTACCTGAGGCTCTATTGATATTACCTCTATCTTGAGCTGCTGCCAAAAATGGCAAAAACACCCATAAAAAAATGACAAATTTCATAAAAAGTTTAGTTAGATTTTACAAAAGCAATATACAATAAAAGGTTTTTACAAAACAACAAAACTTAGTTTAAAAGCTTATATTTGAGTCTGTGTAACACTATATAATTATCAAAGTATGAAAAATATTTGTTGTATTTTATTCGGATTGTTCATATACAGTTCTTTATATGCTCAAAGCGATTTAATTCCATACAGAAAAGGTAATTTATGGGGTTTCTCAGATAGGAATAAAAAGATTGTTATTTCTTGTCAGTATGATGCTGCTGAGCCATTTAAACATGGTTTAGCAATTGTTCAGAAAGGTAAGTTGTATGGCTGTATAGATAAATTAGGAAAGGAGGTTTTATCTTTTCAGTATAATGAAATAACCATTTGGGACAATGAGCTCATTATTATTAAAAAAGATAGTAAAAGAGGCGTATTCAACACATTATTGAAAAAAGAAGTAGTTTCTTGCCAATACAATGAAATATCCATCGACTCAAAACAAAATATCAAAGTACAAAAAGATAATTTGTGGGGCGTTTTTGATAAAACTGGGAAAGAAATCATTTCATGCAAATATACAAATGAGCTAAATTTTGATAGAAACATTGCTGTTGGTCAAACATCAGGTAAATATGAATTAACTGATAATAAGGGAGTTGTCTTAGTTTTTGCAACAAATGAAGCTATTAGAGTCTTCAATAATGAGTTGTACTGGATAAAAAAAAATGATAAATGGGAGCTCTATAAATCCAATGGCAAGAAAGTAAAAACAGCTCAATATGATAATATAGCTGAATATAATGACTCTGATGATTTTTTTGTAGTTAGTATTGAAAATCAAATGGGGGTATTAGATAAAAGAGGAAAGGAAATAGTTGCTTGTAAATACGAAAACATAGAACCAACCCAAAACTATATCATAGCTGAGAAAAATAAATTAAAAGGAGCGTTAGATAAAAAAGGTAAAGAGATTATTCCTTTTCAATATGATTTTATCAAAGAAATAAATCAAAATCTATTTAAAGTTGAAAAAAGTTCTCAATATGGAATTATATACAAAACAGGAAAAGAAATTATCCCTTGTACTCATAAAACTATTTTAATCAGAGATTTTAAGGACGGAAAAGCCTTTATCTGCTCAGATGAAGGATGTAGTACTATCAACGAAAAAGGTGAAAAAATAAAAGATTTGAGTTGTAAAAACATCCAAGAACTAGAAGATGGATTTGCAATAATGTGGTCAGAATATCGTAAAAAAGGAGTTATTAGTCAGTTGGGTCAAGAAATAATACCTTGTAAATACGAATCTATTATCATGGGTTCTGATAAAGCATTCGCTACCAAATTAGAAAATAAATGGGCAATATTTGATAATATGGGGAAAGAAGTAATATCGCATAAATATCAAGAAATTGGTTTATATGATAAAGAAAATGATTTGTTTGAAGTTGAATTTAAGGATAAACTTTATTTTAAAAATAAAGAAGGGAAAATGGTCGTTTTGTATAAATACGATGCTTTGAATACTTATTATGTTTCTTATGGTTTGGCAACTGTTTTTTTGGGAGACAAAACAGGACTGATGAATGATAAGGGTATAGAAGTTATAGCTCCAAAGTATAATACACTATGGTTACGAACAAGTAAAAATATAATTATAGCTGAATATAATGAGAAATGGGGAGCATTTGATATAAATGGGAAAGAAATCATCCCTTTTAAATACCAGTCTTTAGATGTGGTAGGTGATTTAGAGTGGCTTAAAGCAAAATTTCAAGGTAAATGGGGCGTCATTGATAAGAACAATAATCAGTTAATAGAATTTAAATATGATGACCTTTTTGTAGATTATAATAACTTAAAAGGAGCAGAAGTAAGTATTCAAGATAAATGGGGGTTTGTCAATGAAGCAGGTAAAGAGATTATTCCTTGTATGTATGAAGGAACACGTTATGCAAAAAAAATGTTTGGCGTTAAGTTAAATGGTAAATGGGGATTTGTTAGTGAAGAAAACAAAGAGGTTCTGCCTTTTAAATATGAGTTTGTTGGACATTTTCAAGAAGACTTGATAAAGGTAAGATATAAAAATAAATGGGGTTTTATTAATGAAATGGGGAAAGAGGTTATTCCACACGTGTATGATGAAGTTATAAAGGATTTCCAAGACGGAAAATCTTTAGTAAGGAAAAAGAATGAATATTTTTATATTGATACAAAAGGTATAGTTCAGGAAAAATTGAAAGACTTTAAAAAGAGGGATGATGAATTAGTAATGGTAGGAATTGCAGATAAAAATGAATCTCGTATTTCTGGGAAACTGGGCTATGTTGATAGCAAAGGTACAGAATATTGGGAAGATTAATGAATTCTATTTTTGTAGTTTTTTACTAATAAATCATGGCTTTATGAGTATATATAAAATAATATTCATTTTTATAATTTTGTTTAGTTTGAACTATAAGTGTCTTTCACAGAAAAAATCAGAAATTAACAAAGTAAAGTATTTTTTAACTAACAATTATCTTCCATCTAATCCAAATGCAGAGTTTGAATTTTTTAGTGAAATAAAAATAGAATCAATCTCAACACCTTATATCACTTCTATAAATCATCTTAAATTTTATAAAACAACTTTATTGACAAAACATATGGAGTATCGAGATTTAAAAATAGTTATTTCAATAGATACTATAGGAAACATTAAAGTTGCTCATTCTCCAACTTTTGACGATAATCAACATAGTTTTAATGAAAATTTTATAAATATTTTAGCAAAACTAGCAATTGATAAAAAGAAATTGATAGCAGAAATCGCAAATATTTATAAAAATATTACTTATGAAGGTAGTATTAAATAATTTTATTTTTGATGAAAATGAAAAAATTAAAACTATAAATTTTCTGAATCCCAAAAAATAATAAAAATATCAATCAAGTCACACAAAAGGTAAAATAGAAATGATTTTTTACCTGTTTTTATTTTTTGTAGCTTTGTAGCTCAAAGTTTTAGAATATGCAAATTATAGAAAAATATTTTCCTACACTTACAGACAAACAAAAAGAACGTTTTGCAGCTCTGCAAAGCCTTTATGCTGAATGGAATAGTAAAATTAATGTCATTTCTCGAAAAGATATAGACGAATTATATACACATCACGTTTTACATTCGTTGGGTATAACCAAAGTAATTAACTTTCAGCCTATGACCATGGTTTTGGATGTGGGAACAGGAGGGGGCTTCCCTGGCATTCCTCTTGCCATTATGTTTGAAGAAGTAGAATTTCATTTGATAGACTCCATTGGTAAGAAAATCAGTGTGGTAAAAGCCGTAGCCGAAGAATTAGGGCTTAAAAATGTAAAAGCAGAGCAACTCAGAGCTGAACAAGCTCCCAATTCGATGTACGATTTTGTGTTGAGTAGAGGTGTTACTCGTTCACTACCTTTTTATGAGTGGGTTAAAAACAAATTTAGCAAAAATGAGTACAATACACTTTCGAATGGTATTTTACACCTCAAGGGAGGCGATTTGGATGAGGAGCTTAAGGAACTCAAGCAGAAACATAAAGTGTATAATTTAAAGAAATTCTTTGAAGAAGAGTTTTTTGAAACTAAAAAAGTGGTGTATATTCCTCGTTTCTAATATTTTATGCAGTATTACTTCTCCTTGCAATTTAAAATACTCAATAGACATATTAAAGATTTGGCAATACACCCCGCAATCGTTTATTTATTGGCAGGAGGAGTGTTTGCTGTAATATCCAATACTATTTTTATGCAAGTTTATTATGCTCCATTGGTATATATTGCATTGGCACTTGGTAGTACAATGGGATTGCAAGAAGCTAATAGAAACGCATTTTTAAAATGGAACTATACAACAAAAACCTATCAAAAAATACGAATCATAGAAAATTTGATAGTAGTTACTCCATTTTTACTGTTTCTTTTGTATAAAACAGAGTTGTTATTTGTAGGGGTACTGATAATCTTAGCTATACTTTTTTCGTTTGTTCAGCTAAAAAATAGAGGAGATTTTACAATTCCAACACCCTTTTATAAATACCCTTTTGAGTTTATGGTGGGTTTTCGGAATACGTTTTATTTGTTTTTTGTGGCATACGGACTACTTGTGGCAGGTATTTTGAGCAAAAATGTGAACCTGGCTGTATTCGCAATTATAATAGTATTTTTAGTTTCTTTGACATTTTATATGAATACTGAAGATAAATTTTATGTTTGGATATATTCACTTTCATCTAAAAAGTTTCTCTTCAAAAAAATAGGTGTAGCTCTTTTTTACACAACATGCATATTATTGCCCATTTTTATCTCTTTGATTATATTTTTTCCAAAAGAATGGTGGATGATAGGTATTTTTATGGTGTGGGGATATTTATTGTTGTTGGCAGTTATTCTGATGAAATACTCTGTTTTTCCTGAAAAAGTAATGCTTAAAGAGTCTTTTTTATTTGCCCTTAATTTTCAAGTTCCACCTTTATTACTCATCCTGATACCCTATTGGTATATTCAATCTCTTAAAAAATTAGATAAAATCTTAAAATGATAACTATTGAAAACTTATCAAAAGTCTATGGCAAGCATCAAATTCTAAAAAATATACAGATGTCTTTAGAAAAAGGCAAAGTATATGGAATTGTAGGCGAAAACGGAGCAGGAAAAACAACTCTTTTTAAGTGTATAGCTGGTTTGGAAGATTTTGAAGGCAGTATTCATAGCCTTTTAGAGCCTATCAAAAATTATATTGGCTACTTGCAAACAGAATCATATTTCTTTTCTAAAATGACAGGTAAGGAGTATATTCATTTGTTGTGCCATGCTCGAAATATCCAAAATACAGATTTTGAAAATAAAAATATATTTGATTTGCCTTTGAATGAGTATGTTACTTCGTATTCGACAGGCATGAAAAAGAAACTAGCTCTTACAGCTATTTTAATGCAAGAAAATCAAATATTTATTTTAGATGAGCCTTTCAATGGAGTTGATATTCAGAGTAATCTGATGATAGTTGAAATTATTAAAAAACTTAAAATACTTGGAAAAACAGTTTTGATTTCGTCTCATATTTTTTCAACACTTTATGAAATATGTGATGAGATTCATTTACTTAGAGAAGGAACATTTATAAAAAAAGCTCTACCAGATGAGTTTAAGGCTTTGGAAGAAGAAATGCGGGATTTTACAGTTGGGAATTTATTAGAAAGGCTGGATTTGAAGTAAAATCCAGCCTTTATTATGTTATTTGATGCTTTGAAGAGCTTTTTGAGCTTCTTGGTCATCAGGGTAAAATACCAAGAAATACTCTAAATCTTTTTTGGCTTGTTGTTTATTGTTTTTTGCCAAATGAGCCATTCCTCTAAAATAATATACTTCTATGGTATCTGGGTCTAATTTTAACAAATCTTCTGATTCAGTCAGTACTTTATCTATTTGATCATCTCCATACAAATAACCAATCTTATCCAAACGATATTCAGGTTCTTTAGGATTGAGGGCAATGGCTTTATCTATGTTTTGAAGAGCTTCTTCCACAGAGTCTATCTCAAAAAGAATATGAGCTTTTTCCGCATAATATGAAGGGTTCTGTGGATTTGCAGCAATGGTTTTATCCATATAATATACAGCTTGTCCAAAGTTTTCGGCTTCGGCAGCAGCAAGCCCACGCATCAAGTATAAATATTCGTAATTGCGTTCTTTGGGTAATTTTTCTGCTTTCTCAAAATCTTTGTTAGAATTCTGAAAATCGCCTTCCATGGCATATACAATACCTCTGATGGTATAACTCTTGGAATTTAATGAGTCCATTTTTAAGGCTTTTTCAACATCTTTTAAGGCTTGTTTTTTATCATTTTCTTGTAAAAGATTCAGGCTTCTCTCTTGGTAAGCCAAAACTAAAAGGTTCTCCAACTCTGTTTTTGTAAAACTACTATTTAAGAGTTTTCCTGCATCTGTAATAACTTCTGCTTTTTCATCTTTTGAGTTTTTTTGTAAAAATAATTCAGGCATCATGCTGAGGGCATGGGAGTAGTTGTCTTTAGCTTCCGTTTTTCTTTGGTTGTAATGAGCAATAATGGCTTTATCATAGTAAAACTCAGCAGGGAGGTCTTGCTTTTTATTTTCAGCTTTAAGGGTTGCTTGCCATGCTTTTTCATATTGCTTGGTTTGAAAATAGGCAATAGACTCACCATAAGCTAAATACGGATTTTGAGATTCAGGGTAGCTTTGGAAGATTTCTAAGGCCTTTTTGTAGTTTTTGAGCTTGTAATGAGCCATTCCCCAATAATAAAAATCGTCTTCTTCAAAGGCATATTTGTCTTTTTTGAGTACAGACTCAAAAGTTTTGATGGTTTCTTGGTATTTATCTTTTTCGTAAGAGATATAAGCTTTTAGTTTTAAGGCTTCCAAATTGTTTTTGTTTTTTTCAAGAGCTTTATCAGCATAAATGGTTGCTCCATCCAAGTCTTTATCAAGCCAATAGGCATAGCTTTTGAGCTGATAAATGGCGTTATTTTCAGGAGAATATTTGAGAGCTTTATCTAAATATTCTTGGGCAGTTTTGGGAAAACCTGCTGAGGCATACACATAACCCATATCTGTAAGAGCTTGTACATGGGTACTATCCATTTGTAAAACACGTTGTACATCTCTAAAAGCCTGTTCAAATAAGTCTAAATTTACTTTTGCTCTGGCTCTGCCCAAATAGGCAAGTGTATCTTTGGGATAATGATGAATCAGTTTGGAAAAACTTTTCTCAGCCTTTTGGAAATCTTCTTCCTCAAGCTCAAAAAAAGCCTTACTGTAAAGGGCGTCATGCCAAGTAGAGTCTATTTTGAGGCACTCAGCCAAATAGGTGTATCCTTCTTTGAAATCATTTTTTTCAAAAGATTTTATAGCCTTTTCGTAATTTTTTTCTAAATCTTTTTGTTTAGTTTGTGCAGTAGTTTTTAAGAAAACTATAAAAAGCAAAGAAATTGAGAACAAGAATCGCATTTTTGATGTATTTTTGAACACAAATTTAATAAAATTCTTGAACCTTTTGATAATTCAACATTTAAACCTTTTTTTATGCGACAAGAAAAAATTACTCTTGACATTGTATTAGACGACCAAAATGTTTGTGAAAAAATAGAATGGGATGCAACACAAAAGCCAGAACCGGGAACAGAGCAAGCTAAAGCTATTTCACTAGCAATTTGGGATGGGTGGGGAAAAGGCACATTAAAAATTGATTTATGGACAAAACAAATGGAAGTGCTTGAAATGAAGCGTTTTTGTATCGAAACCATTTCGGGACTTGCCGACATGATTCGTATTGCCACAGGTGATGAAGTCATGGCTATGGATATGGAAAATATCTGTAAACGTATGCAAGACAGGCTCGAAGAAGAAGTAAAACAAGCAAAATAAATAAAAAAAGACGTTTTCTAACGTCTTTTTTTACACACTTAAATTTTTAATTTCTTGGTAATCAATTCCATAATGCGAGTCATGATAAATACAATTCCCCTCTGCTAAAAGCAATGCTTGTGGTGATTGATGCTCCACCCCAAATACCTCAGCAATCTTATTGGAAATATCTCTGTATTTTATCAAATCCAAATAATAAGCGTCTACTTGTTGCATATCTGTATCATTCCATTGGCGTTGTAAACGATCTAATGCTGTGGCACTGATAGAGCAACGTGTACTATGCTTAAAAATAAGTGCTTTAGACTTTTTTTTAATGTCTTCCAATTGTTCTTGGTTTTCTAAAGGTATCCAATTCATACATTTTTATTTTTATAAGAAACAATCATTCTTTGAAAATAGTTTTTATCTAAATTTGCACAAAAAAGGTTTTTTTTTTAGATTTCAGAAAATATTGAAGCCCATTTTATTATGCAGCAAGCTAATTCTAATGATATACTCTTAGAAATAAAAGATTTAAGTGTTACTTTTACTACAAGTAAAGGGACTGTACAAGCTGTAAAGAATGTCAGTTTTACTTTGTATAAAGGTGAAACACTTGGAATAGTTGGGGAATCAGGTTCAGGAAAATCTGTAACTACACTAGCAATCTTAAGACTTATCCAAGAAGGTGTAGGAAAAATTACAAGTGGTGAAATTATCTTTCATTCTCCTAAAATTGGAAAAGTAAATATTTTGGAACTTTCAGAGGCTCAAATGCGAAAAGACATTAGAGGAAATGACATAGCCATGATTTTCCAAGAACCCATGACCTCGCTTAATCCTGTATATACTTGTGGTGAGCAAGTAACAGAAACCATTCTTTTACATCAGCCTGTAACGAAAGAAGAAGCTAAAAAAAGAGCTATTGAGCTTTTTGAAAAAGTAAAACTACCTGATCCTGAACGCATTTTTAGAGCCTATCCACACGAAATTTCAGGTGGGCAGAAACAAAGAGTAATGATTGCCATGGCTCTTTCATGTCAGCCAGCTTTACTCATTGCAGATGAGCCAACTACAGCCCTTGATGTAACTGTTCAGGACGAAGTGTTAAAACTGATTCAAGAGCTTCGAGATGAGCTTGGAATGGCTATTATCTTTATTACTCACGATTTGGGAGTTATTGCTGAAATCTCTGATAAAATCATGGTAATGTATAGAGGCTCAGCAGTAGAGAAAAATGATACTTGGGAGCTTTTTTATCAACCTTTGCATCCTTATACAAAAGGTTTATTGGCTTGCAGACCAAGAGCCAATATGAAAATGAAAATTTTGCCTGTAGTTGCTGATTTTATGGAAGTAAGCC
The DNA here is from genome assembly GCA_001281695.1 of bacterium 336/3. Taxonomy (NCBI): domain Bacteria; kingdom Pseudomonadati; species bacterium 336/3. The sequence continues at coordinate 2,190,172 of LJIE01000001.1, forward strand.
CTAATGGTGAAATTATTGAAAAACATAAATACGGTTCTATTGGTGAAGCCTTGATGATGACTCTTGAAAGTGATGAAGATATTACAGATCGAAAAATAGAGTTGACTCTGCAAACAAAACCTTTGTTAGAAGTTTATAATCTCAAGAAATATTTTCCTACTAAAACAAAAGGATGGTTTAAAAAAGAAGTTGTAGAGTATAAAAAAGCAGTAGATGATGTAACTTTCAATGTGTATCCAGGTGAAACACTTGGGCTTGTAGGAGAATCGGGTTGTGGTAAAACAACACTTGGTAGAATGTTATTAAACCTCATTACTCCAACATCTGGTGAGGTAATTTTTGGTGGACAAAATATTTATCAGCTAAAAGCTCAGGAAATTAGGGCTTTACGTAAAGATATGCAAATCATTTTTCAAGATCCATATTCATCATTAAATCCACGACTCACTGTAGGAGAGGCAATTATGGAGCCTATGAAGGTGTTTGGTATTGGAAATAATGATAAAGAAAGAAAAGATAGAGTAATTGATTTGTTGGAAACAGTGAACCTAAAAGCATCACATTTTACTCATTATCCACACGAGTTTTCAGGTGGGCAACGCCAACGTATTGCTATTGCAAGAGCCTTGGCTTTGGAGCCTAAATTTGTGGTTTGTGATGAATCTGTTTCAGCTCTAGATGTTTCTGTACAAGCTCAGGTGCTTAATTTGCTCAATGAACTTAAAGAGAAATACCATTTTACCTATATCTTTATTTCACACGATTTGTCTGTTATACGTTTTATGGCAGATAGAATTTTGGTGATGAATAAAGGCAAAATCGAGGAAATAGGTTATGCTGAAGATATTTATAATAGTCCACAGCAAGAATACACAAAAAAGCTTATTAGTGCTATCCCTGAATCAGATTTGGAAGAAATCAGGAAGATTCAGAACAAACGAAAAATGGCAAGAGGTATCAAAAATGTGCAATTTTAATGATTCAGGTACATAAAATCAACGATGCTGAAGAAACCAAGTATGCTATTGGTATCAGAGAACAAGTATTTGTGATAGAGCAAAAAGTTCCTAAAGAAGATGAGTACGATAGTCATGAACAAGAAAGCCATCATTTTTTAGCATATTACGAAAATATGCCTTGTGGAACTGCTCGTTGGCGATATACTGAAAAAGGAATTAAACTCGAAAGATTTGCTGTTTTGGAAGAATTTAGAGATAAAAAAGTAGGTAAAGCAATTTTAGAAAATGTCCTGAATGACATAAAAAATCATCCTGAAAGTAAAAATAAAGCACTATATTTGCATGCTCAAATACAAGTGGTAGGTTTTTACGAAAAATTTGGTTTTCAAAAATTTGGAGAACCCTTCCAAGAATGTGATATTTGGCATTACAAAATGCAAAAATTAGAAGATTAGTTATTAAATGAAAAGTGTTATGAAAAAGTTTAGTTTTATTATTACTGGATTATTGATGTGTTTTTATTCCTCTTTTGCTCAAATAGATTATGGTTTGAGAGGAGGTATTAACCTTTCTACTATTATTGGAGGCGATTCTAAATTATTCCAAACAATAGATGGTAAAGGAGCTACTGTGAATACACAATTTAAAGTTGGTTATCAAGGAGGTTTTTATGCAAGAATGCCTATTAATGAAAATTTCTTTTTTAGACCAGAAATAGGGATTTCCAACAGAGGAGTGTCTAACAAAAAAGCTGTTTATCAGTTTATTGACGCCAAATTCAATCGATATGATTTTACCTATATAGATGTTCCTTTGTTGTTGCAAATTGGTAATGCTGAAGAAGGTTTACATTTGTTTGTCGGTCCACAGTTTTCTTATCTTATTAATTCCAGAAAAAGATTAGAGAATGAATATGGAGAAATTAAAAATGTAATTGGAAAAGAACCAAGTAAAACAGCTATATTTGCTGTATTAGGAGTGGGTTATGAGCTACCTAGTGGTATCAATTTTGGACTAAGAGCTGAATATGGGGTTACCCCAATAGCTTCAGGGATAAGTGCAAATGTATTTGCTACTCAAATATCTGTGGGTTATACACTTTCTTCTATGTCTATTTATAGAAGAACACATCGAAATAGATAATTGAAATAATAATAATAATTAAAACTTCATCTAAAATAATTTAGGTGAAGTTTTTTTATAAAATAATTAGAATTTAGTTGAATTACTTTTGTATTTTTTTTACTTTGCAATCAAAAGTGAATACTAAACACCCTACTAAAAATGAAAGAATTACTAAAACAAATCAACAAATCGTTTGACAACAAAATTCGTTTGGCTATTATGGCTGTATTGGTGCAAAAAAAAGCTGCTACCTTCAATGAACTCAAGAAAATTTTGGGTACAACAGATGGCAATTTATCAAGTAATGCTACTGTTCTAGAAGAAAACCAATACATCGAAGTAAAAAAACAATTTATCAAAAAGAAATCAAACACATCTTATCATATTACAGAGCAAGGCAAACTCTCATTCAAATTGCACATAGAGGCTCTGAACAAAATTATACAAGGACATATCAAGTGATACAAGGGCTCAACATACCACAATATGAGCATCAGTTTCAAAAAGTAGCTGAAAAACTGTATATTTATGATATTATTCGAAAAAAGTATATTTTGTTGAGTCCAGAAGAATGGGTTAGACAACAATTTATTCGTTGGCTCATTGAGGAGCACCAATATTCTAAAAACTTAATGCAAGTAGAAAGAGGGCATCACTACCAAAGTAGACAAAAAAGAACAGATTTGGTGGTTTATGATCGTTTGGGAATGCCACTGATGCTTGTTGAGTGTAAAGCTATGGATATTACGATCTCCGAAAAAACACTCCAGCAAGCTGCAATCTACAATAAAACGCTTCAAGCCAAATATGTAACTGTTACAAATGGACTTTGCTATGCAGTTTGTTTGGTGAATGATGGAAAATTAGTATTTTTAGAACAAATTCCAAGTATTGAACAATGAATATTGTTTAATACTTATTGCTCATTGATAAATAAAAACTATGTTTCGTTTTTTTAGAAATCTAAACCTAAGTGCCAAATTCTTGGTTTTTACAACTTTGGTACTATTAGTTATTTTTGGGGGTCTTTCTTTTTGGATTTACTCAAGCGATAAAGAAGCTGCTATTGAGCAAGCTGATAATCGAATGTATAGCCAATTAGAAGACTTAAATACCCTTTTAGAGTTAGAATATAAGGCTAAACAAACAGAAGTAGATAAAGCCTTGAAAATCTCATCAAATTTGATTAAAGGTTTTGGTGAAATCAATGAAATAGACGAAAAATTACAAGTAGTAGCTGTTAACCAAACTACAAGAAATCAGAAAATTGTGGATGTAAAAAAATGGTCAGCTGACAATAATATTTTACAAGAAAATGTGAAAATTGTAGATAGTATCAAAGGACTTACAGGAAGTGAAACAGCTATTTTTCAGAAAATTACAGATGGTTATATGCGAATAGCTACTACAGAGGTAAATCCAGTAAATGGAAAACGTTTTGTTGGATTATATATTCCTTCTGGTTCATCCATTGTACAAACAATTGAAAGAGGACAAGTATATAGAGGTAGAATAGAGTTCAATAATGAATATTTTATTGTGGCTTATGAGCCTATTCGTATTGATAATGAAATCAAAGGTATTATTTATACAGGGGTGCGAGAAAAAGATGTTGTGTATTTACGAAGAAAATTTAAAGAAAAAAAATATTATACATCTGGCTATCCTTTTGCAATGGCTTTCTCAGGTGATTATGTAATCCATCCTATTGATGAAGGAAAAGTAGCTGACAAGAAATTTATAGAATACGCTCAAAAAAATAAAAGAGGGAAATACAGATACAAATTCCCTGATACAGAAAACGGTGTTTGGAAATGGACATATTTTACTTATTATGAGCCATTTGAGCTTATCATAGGAGCTACCATTGATGAGGCTCAACTCTTGGATAATGCCCTCAATAATGTTCGCAATACACTACTAGTAGGTTTTGTTATAGCCTTATTTATATATCTAATTGGAATAGGAGTGATTGTAAGTTATATTACAAAAGCTATTAACAAAATTGTTGAGAAGCTTAAAGCAATGACAGAAGGGAGAAGGAGCGAAAAAATAGATATTCATACGAGTGATGAAATAGGTGTGATGGCAGACTCTCTCAATAGACTCATTGATGGTTTGGAAAGTTATAAAGAATTTGCTCAGAATATTGGAAAAGGTAATTTAAAAGCTTCTTTTGAGCCTTTGAGTCAAGAAGATGAATTGGGCAACTCTTTGCTTGAAATGCGAGATAGTCTTCAGAATGTAGCTCAAAAAGAGCAAAAAGAAAAATGGCTTACGGAAGGATTTACACAATTTGCAGACGTACTCAGAAAGAATAATGATAACATACAAGCCTTATGTTTTGATATTATCACAAACCTTGTGAAAAAACTTAATGCCAATCAGGGAGGGATATTTTTATTGCAAAATGATGATTTACAAGAGAATGATAATGGATACTTGGAAATGATAGCTTGTTATGCATATGATAGACAAAAAATCATGAAAAAACAGGTTAAAATAGGAGAGGGACTATTGGGGCAATCTTTTCAAGAAGCAGATACACTCAATGTTCGTGAAATACCTGATAACTACATACATATAACTTCAGGTTTGGGTGAAGCTAATCCATCTAATATTTTAATTGTACCTCTTAAAACCAATGAAAGTACACTAGGAGTTATCGAACTTGCTTCTTTTGAAATATTTGATGATTTGAGTGTAGAATTCGTTGAAAAAGTTTCAGAGAGTATAGCCATTACCTTGTTTACTGTAAATAATAACCTTCAAACTAAAAATCTTTTGAAGGAATCAAGAGAGCTTACTCAACAAATGCGTGAGAAAGAAGAAGAAATGAGGCAAAATATGGAAGAGCTTGAAACTACCCAAGAAGAAATGAGTAGAAGCGATAAAGAAACGAAAAGGGTATTGCTTGAAGCTAAAAATCAGAAAGAAATGATGGATGCCCTTATCAATAACACAGATGATTTTATTATTGCTTTAGACAAAGACTATAAAATAACTATTTACAATGATGTAGCTAAAAACTGGTACCAAGAAAAAACTTACAATAGACTTACAATTGGAGCTAATGTATTGAGTATTATGCCAGTAGAACAGAGAGAAAACTTTAAAGAAAACTATAGTAGAGCATTATTGGGAGAGCGTTTCGTTGCAGAAGAAAAAATAGATGGAGAAATCTACGAATTCAGATACAATCCTATCCAAGATGAGCAAGGAAAAGCAGCAGGGGTTTCTATTTTCCGAAGAAACATCACAGAAAGAAAGCAAACTGAACAATCAAACAGAATGGCAATACTTGAACTGCAAGAAAGTGAAGATCAAGTCCGCCAAACGCTCAAACAATTGCAAGAATCGCAAGATGATGTGAGAAGAAAACTTTTTGCTTTGGAACAATATGACAAAGCTATTCTTGAAAGTAACTTTGCAAAAGTAGAATTAAGTCTGGATGGGTTTATTATCAATGCTAATCCAACATTTTGTAATATTCTACAATATGAAATACAAGAAATAGTAGGAAAACCTCATAGAAGTTTCTTGGACGAAGAAACAGCTAATTCACCTGACTATTTGAACTTTTGGCGTAACTTGCGAGTAGGAATAGCTCAAACAGGGGAACAAAAACGCTTGGATAAATATGGACATTCTATTTGGTTATGGGCAACTTATTCGCCAGTAAAAAATAAAGAAGGAAAGGTAACAAGTATTATCAAACTTGCTACAGATATTACACCTTATAAACTCCAAGAGCAAACTCTTCAAATTAAACTTGAAAAGCTCCAAAAAGAAATTGATAAATTGAAAGAAAATAAATAAGCTATTTTTGATGTTAGTACAAAAAGATATCTCATTAAAGCCTTACCATACATTTGGTATAGAAGTTAAAACAAAATACCTTATAGAAGTTCATAATATAGAAGATGTTAAAGATGCTTTGAATTTCCAAAAACAACAAAATTTGGAGTTACTAATTTTAGGAGGAGGGAGTAATCTGCTTTTTACGAAAGATTTTGAAGGTGTAGTAATAAAAGTAACTTTGAAAGGCATAGAAAAAATAAAAGAAGATGAAAATTCTGTTTGGCTAAAAGTAGCTGCAGGGGAAAATTGGCATGAGTTTGTACTTTTTTGTATTGAAAATGGATGGGGAGGAGTGGAAAATCTTTCTCTAATTCCTGGGACAGTGGGAGCTGCTCCTATGCAAAATATTGGAGCGTATGGTGTTGAAATCAAAGAAACATTTGATTCTTTGGAGGCTTATCATTTACAAAGTGGAGAAATTCATCAATTCTCAAAAGAACAATGTAAATTTGGTTACAGAGAAAGTATCTTTAAGAATGAAGTAAAAGGTCAATATTTAATTACATCTGTTGTTTTTAAACTCTCTAAAAAACATCTTTTGAACTTTTCTTATGGAGATATTCAACAAGTTTTGGCAAGAGAAAATATAGAACCTTCTATCAGTAATATTAGTCAAGCAGTTATTGAAATAAGAAGTAGCAAACTACCAAATCCTAAAGAAATAGGAAATGCAGGTAGTTTTTTCAAAAATCCTTTTATAGAAAAAACACATTTTGAAAAACTCAAAGACTTATACCCCCAAATACCTGTGTATCCTGTGGATGAAAAATTGGTAAAAATACCTGCTGGTTGGCTTATAGAGCAATGTGGGTGGAAGGGTTATAAAAATGGAGACGCAGGTGTACATGCAAAGCAGGCTTTGGTACTTGTAAATTATGGCCATGCAAAAGGAGTAGAAATAGGGGAGTTATCTGAAATGATAAAAAAATCTGTATCCGAAAAATTTGGTATAGCTTTACACACGGAAGTTAATATTGTATAAAAGACATAAACCTCTTTTTTGCTAAATCTCAATGAATTTATATCAAAACAAGTTTGAGTTTAAAATTGTCATTGTTGGCATAGCTCTATTTATAGGCTTTGCATCTCTTTACTATACGAATGTACTTGTACAAAAATTAGTATCAAGAGAAAAAGAACAAATTAGTTTGTTTGGGCAGGCTCTTCGCTATACATTAGATAGAGACAATGAACAGCCTATTACCTTTATATTTAGAGAGATAGTAAGAGCCAATAACTCTATCCCTACAATTGTAACAGATGAGAATGATAATATTTTGATTGACAGAAATATTGATTTGACTGGATTGAATGAGGAAAGGAAACAATTATTACTTGAAAAAGAACTTTTAAAAATGAAAGAGGAGTTTCCTCCTATCAAAATTGATGTTGGAGAAAATAGATATAATCTACTTTATTATAGAAGCTCTGACCTTATTTATCAACTCAAATATTATCCTTACGCACAACTTACAGTTATAGCCATATTTGGCTTACTAACTTACATGGCTTTTAGTTATTCTCGAAAAGCTGAACAAAACAGAGTATGGGTAGGACTTGCCAAAGAAACTGCCCATCAATTAGGTACACCTATATCATCACTGATGGCTTGGTCAGAGTATCTGAAAACAGAAAAAAGTTGGAATGAGGAAGTTTTAGAAGAAATAGAAAAGGATGTTTATCGCTTAGAAATGATAGCAGCCAGATTCTCAAATATTGGTTCTCAGACAGCTCTCGTTCCAGAAAATATTGCATTAGTTTTACAAGAAATTATAGATTATTTACGTCCTCGAATTTCTCCAAAAGTTAGTATTGAAATCCTAAACTATTTACCTGCTCAAACTGAGGTGAAAATTAATCGTTACTTGTTTGAATGGGTAATAGAAAACCTTATTAAAAATGCTGTAGATGCAATGACAGGGGCTGGTAAAATTCAGATAGAAATGCGTGTCTCTGCAAAAGAAAAAGACTTATTTATAGATATTTCTGATACAGGAAAAGGAATTCCAACTGCAAAAATTAAAAGGGTGTTTGCACCAGGGTTTACCACTAAAAAAAGAGGTTGGGGGCTGGGACTTACACTTGCCAAACGTATCATAGAAGAATACCACAAAGGAAAAATCTTTGTGAAATCTTCTGAAATTGACAAAGGAACAAAATTTAGGATTATTTTGCATCAGTAAAATAATAATACTTTCAATAACATTATAAAGTCCAATCCGTTATATATTCTAAATATTTAAACATCAAACAAAACAAAATTATGAAGTATTTATTTTCCGTTCTATTCTTTTTAACGACTCTTTTTTCGTTTGCTCAAGATTTACCACAAGCAAGTCCTATTTCAAAATTGGAGCAACGCATAGGGCTTACAGATGTAACGATTAAATATTCACGCCCAAGTATCAAAGGACGTAAAGTATGGGGGGACATTGTGCCTTATAAAGCTGTTTGGCGTACAGGAGCAAATGCTTGTACAATCATCACATTCTCGGATAATGTAAGTATTAATAGCCAAACGGTACCAGCAGGAGACTATTCCCTGTTTGTGATTCCAACAGAAACAGACTGGACAGTTATTCTAAATAAAAATACAAAATTATGGGGAAGTGATGGTTACAAACAGGAAGAAGATGTAATTCGTTTTACTGCAAAACCTGATATGAATGCAGCTTTTGTTGAAACAATGCTTTTTGCATTTGATAATATCAAGATAGATGGAGCGGATTTAAGTTTAATGTGGGAAAAAATGAAACTTACATTTAGAGTGAATATTGATACAGATACCAAAGCTATTGTAAATATTAAAAAGGCTGTTGCAGAGGCAGAAAATACTTATCGTACTTATAATGCATCAGCAACCTATTTATTGGATGCTAATAAAGATTTTCCTCAAGCTTTGGATTGGGCTAAAAAATCAGTAGCCATGCAAGAAAAATTCTGGAATGTTTATACACTTTCAAGAGCTTATGCTGCCAATAATATGTACAAAGATGCTATTTTAACAGCAGAAAAATCTCTTAAATTAGCTCAAGAAAGTAAACAAGAAGCTTACATCAAACTCAATCAGAAAAATATTGAGGAGTGGAAAAAGAAGAAAATAAAGTAAAATATAAAGCAAAAAGGGTAGAGTTTTCTACCCTTTTTTAGTCTAATAACAATGGTCTATTCAATCTTTCTTCTAATGATATAAAAGTTTCTGTTCTCTGAATACCACCAACTTTCTGAATTTTTTCGTTCAAAACCTCTCTCAAATGGTTGGTATCTTTGCAAATGATTTTCGCAAAAATACTATAAGACCCTGTGGTATAATGTAAATTAACTACTTCAGGGATAGCTTCCAAGGCACTGACAGCTTCATCATATAAGGAACTCTTATCCAGATAAATACCAATAAAAGCCGTAATGTCCCAGCCTAATTTATGATAATCTACTTTGAGTTGTGAACCTTGTACCACACCCAAACGTTTGAGTTTTTCCATGCGTACATGTACTGTCCCATTCGATACAAAAGCCTTTTCCGCAATGCTTGTATAAGCCAAATTCGCATCTTGTAAAAGCAAATTGATGATGCGAAAGTCTGTTTTGTCAAATTGATAATTTTGAGGCATATTTAAAACATGTTTTTATAAAAATAAGTATAATTTTAATAATATTTTGTCAAAATTATAATTTTTTAAAACTTTTTTTAAAAAATTTGCAAATAAAAAATCATTCCTTTAAAATTGTATCAACAAACAAACACAATGTAGAGTGATGAAATTGGCAGACATACCCTCCTCTCTCGAGGGTGGAGAAAAAGAAATAAATTAGTCTGCTCGGTAGTTATAGACGTATAACTACGAAGCACACTAACTAATCTCTCCGTAGGTGGTTCGAATCCCCTCTCTACAGCAAAAATTATAATGTGAAGTGATGAAATTGGCAGACATGCCCTCCTTTCTCGAGGGTGAGGAACAAGAAATAAATTGGTCTGCTCGGTAGTGATAGATATACCACTACGAAGCACACTAACTAATCTCCTCGTGGATGGTTCGAATCCTCCTTTCACAGCTAAAAATAATAGGAGCTATCAGAATATTATTCTGAATAGCTCCTATTTGTGTTTTAAACTTGCTGAAAATAAGATACGATCTTGGAATATTGTACGAAAAAATAATATATATTTGATAAAATTAAAGTGAGGTTTATATAGCTATGATTTCACGAAATAATATCAACTCTTCAAAGAAAAAACAAGAAATATTCATAACAGCACGTGAGAAGGCTAAGCTGAGTTTCATGCTTATGTCTGGAGATATTGACAATATACTATTAGCTTTTGAGATGATTATAAATTTAAGAGAAGACTTACGCTGGATTATTTGGAGAGCTAAAGAAAAACTAAAGCATTTGGTGATTTTTTTTGAGGACAGAGAGACCCAAATAGATAATTTGATAGGTCAATATCAAACAGATAGAATTATTATTAAAGTTGATATGTCCAAATGGGATAAAATAGCAGAGTACCATAAAAAGAAACTGGAAGATGTAAGGCTTAAAAATAATTTATTCAATATAGTTTTCAATGCAAATACATCAAGGCTTAACACGAAATATTATTTTTGAATAATTAGTAAATATTATTTCCCTTGATACCATAATACATCACATATGGCTATAATAAAACAACAATAACCCTCTTGAATTTAACTTTCAAGAGGGTTATTTTTATAAATAAAGCATTTTATTTACTCATTTTCTCTGCCATTTTAAAGGCTTCAAAAGTATTTACAATACCACCAGAAATACAAAGGTCTGTCATTAAAGCATTTGCACCTTTTTCACCTGGTTTGTTAATTTTCTCTGTGGATTTGATAGAAGATTTCATTAAAATCTCTTTTACTTGTGCTGCTGTCAGTTTTGGATAATATGACATAAGCAAAGCAGCAACACCTGAAGTAGTAGGAGCGGCCATACTTGTACCACTTGCATTTTTATAGGCATTGTTATCAGGTACAGTAGAATAAATATCTACACCAGGAGCAAATACATCTACTTTACTTTTACCATAATTAGAGAAATTTGCTACAAACTGTGCATTGTCATTAGACCATCCTGAAGCCCCAATTTCTAACCAAGTGGTAGATTCTTTACCTGTATCTAGGTATTTTCTATTAGGAAAATTATTCTCTACCTCTAAATTTTTAGCATCATTACCTGCTGCATGTACTAATAAAACACCCTTCGATTCGGCATAACGAACAGCCTCATCTACAAATTTTTTATCAGGAGAGTAAGATTTTCCAAAACTCATATTGATGATATGAGCACCATTGTCCACAGCATAATAAATAGCATTGGCAACATCTTTATCACGCTCATCGCCATCAGGAACAGCACGAACAGGCATGATTAAAACATTATTTGCAACACCTTTAATACCTAATTTATTATCTCTGTTTGCAGCAATAATTCCAGCTACGTGAGTACCATGAAAAGCATCAGGACCTTTTACATCTGTATTTCCATAGCCTTTTTCTCTCAAAAGAGTAGGATTATCACCTACAATTTTTCTAGGATCAAAATTTGGATTATAACCATATTCTAAAGCACTTTTAATACCTTTTGTGTAATAGTCCTCCAATTCTTCTGGACTTGCTACTTGATAAAGATACAAAACAATATTTTTTGCTTCTGTTACTTTGCTATCAGAGCTACTAATAGCCTTTACATTATCCGCAGTAAAAGGCTTTGAACCCAATTCTTTACGAATAGTTTGCACAGCTTCGTATAAAGGTTTTAATTGAACAGACTCTTCTTCCTTTTCTTTTCTTTTTTCTTCAAGTTCTTTTTTTATTTTTTCAAAATAGGCGTACTCTGGATCTGAAGTATTGGCATTTTTCTCAAATTTCTTTGACAAACGTACATATTCACGAGTAAGTTCATAGCTGTCTTGTGCTACATTTTTGCCATCTTTACCACCCAAGAAACTCCAACCATTTACATCATCTATAAATCCATTGTTATCGTCATCTTTGCCATTACCTGCAATTTCTTTTGTGTTTTTCCAGATTTTACCTTTCAAATCTTCATGGGCGATATCCACACCTGAATCAATTACGGCAACAATAATGGTTCTGCCTTTTTTCTTCTTGATAAGCTCACTATATACTTTTTCAGAACTTACACCACGAACATTATCTTTTTTAGGGTCAAGATTGAACCAATTTTCAGGAGCTTTTTTCGTATCTTGGGCTTGTAGGGAAATTGTTCCCATTACCAAAGCCGTAGAGAGTAAAAATTTCAACTTCATCTTTTATAATTTTAAGATTTATAATTCAAAACTACTATTTTTATTCAAAAACAGAATATTTTTTATATATTTTGTACAATTTTTGCAGAAATATATGTATCTATACACATCAATCAGCAACTTTTATGCAACCTTATAGCAAACGCTATACTATTTTTAAATATTGTTTAAATATTTTTTTTCTATGCCTTTTTGTAGGTAGTAATAGCTATGCTCAAAAGACAAAAAAAAATATACAAGATATCATAGAACAGGGCGAAGCAGAGTGGGAGGTATCCAACTACAAAGAATCTATTGTTTGGTTTACAAAGGCTATTCAAGCCGACTCAACCAATGGCGAAGTATTTTTCAAAAGAGCAAAATCATATATACTTGCTGAAGAATATCAAAAAGCAGAAAGAGACTTATACATCGCAGATAGTTTGCAATATAAACAAATAGAAACACCTTTTTATTGGGGATTGATATATTTTAAACAAGAACAATTTGAAAAGGCTCTTTCTTTCTTTGAACAGGCATTTCAAAAAGGCTACCAAAATGACTCTTTTTATGCATATCTAGCTGAAACATATACTTCCTTAAATAAAAATAAGGAAGCTCATGAGTTTTATGATAAAGCCATTGCTCTCAATGCCACAGATATAGATTTGTATTGGCTTAGAGCAAATTTTTATGTAAAACAAGAAGAACATGCCAAAGCCCTTGCTGATCTGGATAAGATTACAACTTTACAATCACGTTATTGGAAAGCATATCAATTAAAAGCAGATATTTACTTTTGGCAAAACAAAGATACTCAGAGCCTTGAAAATAGATTGTTGTATTTTAAATACTTACCTGACAAGAAAAAAATAACATCTTCTGATTATAGCATTATAGCCATGAATTATGCTGCAAACAAGCAATTTGCTAAATCAGTGGAGTATAGTACCAAAGCCATTGAGTTGAATAAAGAAAATCAGGAATATTATTTTGAAAGAGCAACTTATTATATTCAAATAAAGAATTATCAAAAAGCCCTTACAGATTGTCAGAAAGCTATTGAATTAGATGGAGAAGATATAGTTTATTTTAGGCAAAGAGCGTTTCTATATAGAATACTTAAAAAATATACAGAAGCTCTTGCTGATTATGAATTCTTAGCTCAGCAAGATGAAAAAGATGCTGAAAATCATTACTATGTAGCTGAAATAAAATATTTGCTTAAAAAAGAACCCAAAGAATTTCAAATAGATGTACAAACTGCATTTCAATTGGGTTACCCCAAAGAGCAAATGCATTTAGAATTGCAAAAATATGCAGAACGAAAATTAGGAATGGCTCGATTTTTCAAAAGGAAAACAAAATCTTAAAATACAAAACATAATACCAAAACAATTAAACATTTAACTTTATCCTAATTAAATCGTATGAAGCAATTATTCCTTTATTTAGCTCTGATAATCTTTTTCGCATCTTGTGGTGAAAAAGAAAAGAAAGTAGAAAAAAAACAAGAAGTAGTTATCAATGAAAATATACCCATTGATACGATGGGAGCTTGGGTACGCCTTGTTATGAAAGAAAGCAAAGGAGTAATGCGTGGCTTTGAATTGGGAGATGCTTTAGATTCCATTAAAAAATATGAAAAAGCTAAAATTCATGATGAAAGCCAAGATAAAAAATTTATTACCTATACAATAGATTTTGATGATGATTTCGTAGATATTACCTACCAATATAATGAACAAAAAAAGATAAAAACAATCAGAATAAATGCAGTAGTAAATGGAATGGAAAGCTTTTTAGAAGATTTTTCTAAATTCTATGATATTCGCTATGGAGTAGGAAAAACCCTCAATGATAGCACCCGTTCTTGGAAAAGTAAAAAAGGTTATCAAGTTAAATTGATTAAAAAGAAAAAAGAATCTGGAGCTGTTATTATCATTGAGTAAAATTTATTGAGTTTATGGATGAGTTTGTTAAATATGAAACAGAACTCTCTCCTGATGGTTATGACCTGATGGTAGTGGCATCTTTAATGGGTGAAGTATTTGATATAGAACTTATAAAGCGTTTTAAAAATTGGGATAATATTGAACTTCTTCTTGAAGAATGTTTAAGTAAGCAGATTATAGATTCAGAGGAACATGACAATCAATTGATTTTTAAATTTCAACTTCATCATGTTTATCAATACTTCAAGAAACAAGTATCACAAATCAGGAATATAGAACTTTTACGACAAGTAGTTTCCCTTCAAAGTAAAGAATATGCCATTGCAGAAACAAGAATCAAGGATTTTATTCAAAAAAATTATGATGGAGTAAATATTCTGAAGTATTTATTAAACCATAAATCTATTATTGAAGGTATTTGGAAGGAAGCACTTCCTCTCATTAGTGAAAATCTTTATAAAATCGTTCATGCTCATCAAATCAGCATTTGGGCATATCAAGATAACAACAACAGTATTCAATGTATAGAAATGTATGATACTGAAAAGCACCTGCATTTACATATAGAGGGCAAACCTGAAGGTGTTCTTTGGGCTAAAGATCATCCTCATTATTTTGAAAAACTGGCAAGTGGTCAGATCATTGTAGCCAATAATGCTAGAACAAATGCAGCCACCTACGAGCTAACAGAACGTTATTTTAAACCTATGAATGTCTATGCTTTGCTAGATGTTCCCTTTTTTTTGAATGGTAAATTAGCTGGAGTAATTTGCTTTGAGAATAAAATTCCAAAAGTTTGGAGTCCACATGAAATATTTTTTGCTTTGAGTATAGGAGCATTTATTTCTCTAACTTATCAAGCACTTCAAAGAAAACGTTCTGAAAATATGCTTCGAGAAGCAAATGAGTATCTCTCTAAGCTTAATAAAGAGGTTTACGAGAAGAATCAACAACTTCAAAAAGCAAATAATGATATCCAAGAAACGAATGAGAATCTTGAAAAAATAGTAGAACAAAGAACCCAAAATTTGCAATTAAGTAATGCTCAATTGACAGCTCTTAATGAAGAATTAGATACGTTTTTTTATCATGCTGCCCATGATTTGCGTCGCCCACTAACAAATATTTTGGGTTTGTTGGAATTGGGTAAAATGCATGAACCCAGCTCTGAAATGATACAATTGTTTGTATATATCAACGAAACAGTGATGGGAATGGATGCCATGCTCCGTAAATTAATTAGCTTGAGTGCTATTACGGTCAGACAACCTATATTAGAAAAAATTAATTTTGAGGAAATGATAAGTCTTATTCAAAATGACTTGGAGAGACTTATTGTAAAAAAGGAAATTTGTTTTGAAGTTTCCATAGAACCCAATCTTCATTATATATCTCAAACAGAGGCTGTAAAAGGTATTTTGTCAAATTTAATTGAAAATGGACTGATATTCAGTCATTCACAGGGAGATAGTTTTGTAAAATTATCTATTTACAAACAGAATGAGCATATTTTTATAAAAGCAGAAGACAATGGAATAGGAATTGCCCAAGAATATCACCAACAAATATTTCAATTGTTTTTTAGAGGTCATATCTTATCACAAGGCAATGGTTTAGGGCTGTATATTGTTAAAAAAGCAGTTGAACAATTGCAAGGTTTTATTTATGTAGAAAGTGAAGTGAAAAAGGGTAGTATATTCACTATAAAACTGCCTTATATTTTTTGATAAAAATTAAAAAAATATAGAAATATTACATGTAGATTTTATTTTCTTTTCAAGACTTTTTTATAGATAAAAAGTCTTTTTTTTATGTCATATCCTTAAAATATATTTTTGAGTTATTTATGTTTTTATGCATTAAAAATCTGATAAACAGGTAATTGTATAAAATATATCATAATTTTGAAATATTATTTGGTGCTTTGATTTTTGACAATTTTTTAAATATGTTTTTGCTGAAAAAACAAAATTTTAAATTATTTTTTTTGGAAATTACAAAATGTTACATTTTATTTGCAATGCTTAATAAAACAACATTCTTTTAAATCATTTCTTATGAAAAAATTTATAGCCCTCGGCTTTGCAGCATTTATGGCTGGTGCGACCTACGCACAACGTTCTTGCCACAGTATGGAGGTTTTGGAGCATAACAAGCAACACGACCACCAATTAGAACAAAGAATGAATCAAATAGAGCGTAATACAGAAAGTTTTATTCAGAATAGAGCAAATCAGCGTGTTACTGGTGTTGTGAGAATTCCCGTGGTAGTTCACGTAATTTATAATACATCTGTTGCTGCTGAAAACATCAGTGATGCTCAAATTCAATCACAAATCGCTGTTTTAAATGAAGATTTTAGAAAAACTAATGGAGATGTAAGCCAAGTTCCATCTTTGTTTGCTCCATTGGCTGTTGATACAGAAGTTGAATTTTTCTTAGCTACAACAAGCCCAACAGGTACAGCTACAACAGGTATTACAAGAAAATCATCTACAAGAGCTTCTTGGGGTACTGCTGATGCCATGAAATCAACTTCTCAAGGTGGAGTAGCCCCTTGGGATGCGACTCGTTACCTCAATATATGGGTATGTAATATTGGTGGAGGTATTTTAGGATATGCTCAATTCCCTGGTGGTAGCACTTCTACTGATGGGGTTGTAATTTCTCCTCAATATTTTGGTTCTTCCAGCAAAGGTACAGGCTTTTATTTGTCTGCTCCTTTTGATAAAGGTCGTACAGCAACACACGAAGTAGGTCACTGGTTAAACCTTCGTCATATTTGGGGTGATGCAAATTGTGGTAATGACTTTGTTACAGATACTCCTACACAACAAACTTCTAATGGTGGTTGTCCAACATTTCCTAAACCTACTTGTGGAAATACAAGTGATATGTGGATGAACTATATGGACTACACTGATGACCGTTGTATGTATATGTTCTCATCAGGACAAAAAGACCGTATGAGAGCAACTTTTGAAACTGGTGGTGGACGTTCTGGCTTTGTAAGTGGTACAACACCTCCTCCAACTTGTGCTACTCCTGCAAGCTTAACAACTTCTTCAATTACTTCTTCAGGTGCAACATTGAATTGGGGTACTGTTTCTGGTGCAGCTTCTTATGATGTAAGAATTAGAACTGTTGGAGCGACTACTTGGACAGACTTCCTAGGAAGAACAGGTACTTCTTTGGCTGTATCAAGCTTAACAGCTTCAACCAATTACGAATGGCAAATCAGAACAAATTGTTCAGGTTCTTCAAGTGCATATTCTTCAAGTGTTACCTTTACAAGCTCTGGAACTACAACTCCAACTTATTGTGCTTCAAGAGGTACAAACAATACTTATGAGTGGATTGACTTAGTATCATTAGGAAGTATCAATCGTACATCTGCAAGAGAAACAAATGGATATTTGAATACAGGACTTTCTACAAATTTAGTAAGAGGAACATCACAAACCATTTCTTATAGTGCTGCTTTCTCTTCAACTGCTTATACAGAATACTGGAAAGTGTATATTGACTGGAACAGAGATGGAGATTTCTTAGATGCTGGTGAAACAGTTGTAAATAGAACATCATCAAGCAGTGCAACACTAAGTTCAACATTTACTGTACCAAGTACAGCAGCTTTAGGGCAAACTCGTATGAGAGTATCTATGAGTGATGCAAGTCAAAGTTCTTGTACAACATTTACTTATGGAGAAGTAGAAGATTATACAATTAATGTTACTGCAACAGCAAGAGAAGATATCAACGCTCAATTAGAAAATACTTTTGGAGTAGAAATTTATCCAAACCCTGCAAATACAGTAGCTAATATCAAACTTTCAGGTGCTGAGGGCTCTAATAGCGTACAAATCTATGATATGGCAGGAAGAACAGTATTTACAGCTAATGTAGAAGGCAACAACGAATTATCAGTAGATTTGAGCCGTTTTGAAAAAGGCTTGTATATTATCAATATCACTACAGATAAAGGTACAACAGAAAGAAAGAAATTATTAGTTCAGAAATAAGAATTCTATATCAATAAAAAAGGTGCTAAAATTAGCACCTTTTTTTATTGTACAAATGTGTGTTGTTCTAAAGAAAAAGCAATGGGCTTATCATTAAACAATATTTTTGTTTTAGCCCAAGTGGATTGAAATAAATCTGATTTTCTGTAATTCTCTAAATGCTCAGGGCTTTCCCAATGGCTGTATGTACAAAAAATGTGTTTGTTATCAGCATCACAGAGCAACTCTAAATGTTTACAGCCTTCAAAATTGCGAATAAGGTGCTTACTTTGTTCAAAAATTTCTAAAAAATCATCTGTTTTATCTTTCTGAAAAAACATTCTGACAATACGTACAATCATAGACACTAAGTTTATAAACCAATTACCAAAAAAAATCGTTTTCTTTGCAAAGAAAATTATTTTTTGGAATACCTTATCTTTTATTTATGGAAAATAAACAACCAGCTAGTTCAATACATCTTGATACCATTGAAGAAGCTCTTGAAGCTCTTAAAAAAGGTGAAGTAATTATAGTAGTAGATGATGAAAATAGAGAGAATGAGGGAGATTTTATATGTACTGCAGAAACTATTACCCCTGAAATCGTGAATTTCATGGTGAAAGAGGCAAGAGGCTACTTGTGTGTAGCTCTCACTGAAGAACGTTGTGATGAACTTAAATTGGATATGATGGTGGGGCAAAATACAGATCCCAACAAAACAGCCTTTACAGTAACGGTAGATTTATTGGGGCATGGAAATACAACAGGTATTTCGGCTCAGGATAGAGCAAGAACCATCAAAGCTCTTGTGAATCCACAAACAAAACCAGAAGATTTAGGCAGACCTGGGCATATCAATCCATTAAAGGCTAGAAAAGGAGGTGTTCTAAGGAGAACAGGGCATACAGAAGCTACTGTGGATTTGGCTCGCTTGGCAGGTTTTCAGCCTGCTGGTGTACTCATAGAAGTGATGAATGAAGATGGTACTATGGCAAGACTTCCTGAGCTTAGACAAATAGCAGATAAATTTGGTTTAAAACTCATTTCTATTGAAGATTTGATTGCATACAGACTACAAAATGAAAGTCTTATTCGTTGTGAAATAGGAGTAGAAATGCCTACTACTTGGGGAGATTTTGATTTGGTTGCATATAGACAAGTCAATACTGAAGAAATTCATCTAGCCCTTGTAAAAGGTACTTGGGAAGAAAATGAACCTATATTGGTACGTGTACACTCTTCGTGTGTAACAGGTGATATTTTTGGCTCTTGTCGTTGTGATTGTGGACCACAACTCCACACAGCTATGAAAATGGTAGAAGAAGCAGGTAAAGGTATTGTCCTATATATGAATCAAGAGGGTAGAGGTATTGGACTTGTCAATAAATTAAAGGCTTATAAACTACAAGAACAGGGTTTGGATACTGTACAGGCTAACGAAGCACTAGGATTCAAAATGGATACAAGAGATTATGGTATAGGAGCTCAAATACTGAGAGATTTAGGCGTAAAAAAAATAAAATTGATTTCTAATAATCCTAAAAAAAGGGCAGGACTTGTGGGTTACGGTTTGGAAATAGTAGATACAGTTCCTATTGAAATTACTCCCAATCCACATAATCAGAAATATTTAGAAACTAAAAGAGATAAGATGGGACACAATATTTTAAAAGATTAAACACAGATAAAGACGTAAAAAAAGCGAAATCTCAATTAGATTTCGCTTTTTTATTATTTAAACAATTTAATTAGTTCAAACGATAAGTCATGTCTTGTACTCTATACAACTCTTGCAAAGCTTGGTAAGAGAAGCTTGTTGCATTTTGTTTTTGACTTGTAAGTAAAGTGTTTTTGTATTGAGTATAGTCAGCAATTTGTGCAGCTGGTGTTTGTTCTGTAACTTCTACAATCATCACACCATTTTCATCTGAAAAAGCACCAGTTTTCTTTCCTTTTTTCGTGCCAAATGCTTTACCAACACCTGTAGGAGTGAAGCCTGCATTGCCCAAAACAGGGTTTTGCAAAGTAATATCTTTAGCTTCAGAAGCTACTGCTCCAGCACCATATTTTTTAGCAATTTCATCTAAATTTACATTTCCAGCAGCCTTCACTTTTGCTAAAATCATATCTCTCTTCTTCATATTACGAACTTCGTTAGTCAAAACCTCACGGAAATATTCTAAATCAGCTTCATCTTTTTCACTTTTTGCTGTAAGAATAGGAATTACAAATAAACCTTGTTCTGCAATACGAATAGGTTGTTGAGGAACTTCACCTACTTTTGCATCATTGAATGCCCAAGAAACAAGAGGTTTTGCATTAGCTGTAATGCCTTCAACAGATTGAGCATTAGGAGAAACCTTTTTAGCTATTTTCTTGATAAGAGCAGGATTGTTTTTTACTTTTTTATTGAAATCATCATAAGATTTGATACCTAATAAAAACTCTTGAGCTTTGAAACTTACATCATCAGTTGTTTCTTGTGTAGCGATAATAGGACGCTCTACAACAGCTAATTTATATTTTTTATTGGTTTTAGTTTCTGTAACCTTGATGATATGAAAACCATAATCTGTTTCTACCACACTGCCCACGATACCTTTGTCTGTTGCTCCAAATACAGCTTTTCCAAACTGAGGAACCATCGTTTTCTCATCAAACCAACCTAAATCACCACCTGTATTTTTGGTTGCATCAGTATTGATTTCACCAGCTTTTTTCTCAAAATTAGCTTCACCCTTCTTAATTTGCTCTAAAAGGTTATTAGCTACTTTGCGTAAGCTATCTTTTACAGCAGGGGCAGCACCTCTTGGTACTTGAATTAAAAGGTTTTTAGCACGAGCAAAATAAGTACTATCTTCTTTAATATCAGATACTTTTACAATCATGTAACTGTTTTTATTTAAGAAAGGGCCTACAACAGCACCTTTAAGTAAAGGTCTATCTTCAGAATAAACTCCATCAGGAATATCTTTAGGACTACGATAGCTAAAGTTTCTTTCTGTACCTCTTGATTTTGATAAAGCAAAGACTGAATCGTTTTTAGCCAAAGCTAATTCTTTGCTCAATTTTCTTAATTCTTCAGCAAACTCTGTACTGTCTTCTTTAGAAGGAGCAACACTAAAAATAACGTATTCTAATGAACGAGATTCTTCAGCTTTGAAACGTTTTTTGTTTTCTTTCAAATAAGCCGTTAGTTCAGCATCTGTAACTTTTACTGTGCTATCTACAATGCTACTGAAGGGAATATGTAAAAATTTAGCTGAAACTTTACTATTTTGATTTTCATAATCTCTTTTAGCTTCTGCTTTTGTAACATAAGTAGTTTGTGTAAGCAAAGCATTGTATTTTTGTTGCATTCTACCTTGTACAAGATTTTGCTTAATAAAATTATCCCAATTAGATTTAGCTACTGGATTAGTTTTAAGAGACTTTATATATTCTTTTAAGCGACTTTTACTGAATTTTTTTGTAGTTGAATCTTGAAATGTAGGTTCACCTGATATGCTTGGATGAATAAACATAGAATCTTTTTCTCCTAACATAGCTTTTATTTCTTCTTCGCTAACTGTTATCCCTACTTTTTCGTATTCAGCTTGAGTCATATGTTTATTAACATATACTTGAAAAGCATAGGCAATTATTTGAGATTCTGTTGCATTTTGATTTCTTGAAGCTATATCTCTTTGAATATCAGCTATTTCAGTTTTTAAATCTTCTGTAGTAATTTCTTTGCCATTAAATTTACCTATTACTTTTGCTTCACCACCTCTGGTGAACTGTGTGAAAAAATCACTACCAATTACAAAAAGAATAAGTCCAATAGCGATAACTGTAACAACTACGCCCGCAGATTTTTCGCGAATCTTACCTAAAAGTGCCATTTTACTAATTAAATGTTTGTTTTAAATTTTTTAAAATCAGGTTGCAAAATAAGTATAAAAACAGCTAAAAAGCAAATTTTTATATAATAAGTTTTAAATAGAACAGTATTTTGAATTTTATAGAATTACTTCTTGAAAAGAAATTATTTTCTCAAAATAGTTTGTGTCCTATCTGGTCCTACAGAAACAAGTGTAATAGGAACACCCAAAGTCTTTTCAACAAATTCGATGTATTCTATAAATGTTTGGGGTAAATCTTGAACATTGCGTTTAGCAGTTAAATCAGTTTTCCAACCTTTAAATGTTTGATAAATAGGAGTAACAGGTTCAGAAATCAAGCAATAAGGCATTTTATCTGTAATTGTACCATCAGAGAGTTTATAATGAGTACAAACTTTTACTTCATCCAAAATACTTAGAACATCTGCTTTCATCATAAAAAGTTCAGTTACACCACTAATCATGATAGCATAGCGTAAAGCTGGTAAATCGAGCCAGCCACAACGACGTGGTCTGCCTGTAGTTGCTCCAAATTCACGTCCTTCTTTACGAATTTGCTCTCCAAGTTCATTATCTTGCTCCGTAGGGAAGGGACCACTGCCTACACGAGTGCAGTAAGCCTTGAAAATACCCATTACTTTCCCTATTTTATTGGGAGCAAGCCCTAAACCAGTTGAAGCACCTGCGGCAGAGGTATTTGAACTGGTTACAAATGGATAAGAACCAAAATCAATATCTAAAAGAGAACCTTGAGCTCCTTCAGCCAGCAGGGTTTTTCCTGATGCAAGAGCTTCATTTACAAAATATTCGGTATCTGCAAGTTCAAATGTTTTGATAAATTCAATTGCTTCAAAAAAGTCTTTTTCTAAAGCAGGCAAATCGTAATCTGTATAATTGTATTGTTTGAGCAGATTCATGTGTTTTTGAAGTAGTCTATTGTACTTTTCTTGAAAATCTGCTTGTAGAATATCACCCACACGCAAACCATTTCTGCCAATTTTATCCATGTAGGCAGGTCCAATGCCTTTGAGAGTAGAGCCTATTTTATCTTTGCCTTTGGAAGCTTCAGAAGCTGCATCCAAGACTCTGTGAGTTGGGATGATAAGTTGAGTTTTTTTAGAAATAAGCAAGTTTTTACGAATATCATCAATATTTCTGTTTAAAGCATTGATTTCCTTACGAAAAACAATTACATCAAGCACCACGCCATTACCAATGACATTCATACTTTCTGGATGGAAAATGCCAGAGGGAATTTGATGTAACACATATTTAGCACCATCAAACTCAAGTGTGTGTCCTGCATTGGGACCACCCTGAAAACGTGCTACTACTTGATAATGAGGAGCTAAGAAATCAACTACTTTGCCTTTGCCCTCGTCACCCCATTGTAAACCTAAAAGTATATCTGCTTGCATGATTGAAATATGTTTTGAAAAACTTTTGCAAGAGTAGAAAAAAAAAAGAAGATAAAGAAATTCTATTCTATATTTGCCTTTAAAATCATATATAGATTAATGATATATATATTATTGAATTGGTTAAATGCTTTATTTTTAACTTATACTTTTGGGGAACTTTTTTACTTAGGGTTAAAAAAAATAACAAAAACCAATATTATTATAGCTAAACCAGTCATTATAATGTTAGGATTTGTTGTACTCAATTTCTTAACAGATATAATAGCTGTATTTGCTCCTATTAATATATTTACTCAAGGTATTATAGAAATATTGGCATGTATTATATTTTTTATTTTATGGAAAACCAGAAATATTACTCTGAACATAAAGAATTTAAACACTACATGGCTAGAAAAGATATTCTATTTACTTTATGGATATATATTTATTTTTGTTTGTGTTCGCTGCTTTTATCCCACATCTCATTATGATGAAGGGCTTTATTATATTCAGCATGTTCGTTGGATTCAAAACTATGGTTTTGTACCTGGTTTAGCAAATCTGCACTTGAGGTTAGGATTTAATAGCAACTGGCATAATCTGGCAACATTGTTTGATTATCCTTTTCTTAGTAAAAACTTTTTTAATGACTTGAATGGCTTTTTATTTTTGATATTTGGTGCATATTGTTGGACAGGCATTATTCAGTTGTTTTCTAAAAAATATACATTAATAGCTTTATTAAAAATTTTTGCTTTTGTATCCTTGATATATCCCAATCCTTATTTTTTTTCTGCACACAATGGGATTTTTATTAATACAATTAGCCCTGATTGGGCTTCATTTATCTTTGTGGCTACTACTTTTATTTTATTTATAGAAAGTTATGAAAAAACAAATGCTGAGTATCCATTCTATTTATTTTTGATTGTTATTTTTTCTACATACTGTTTTTCAATAAAAATAGCCAATATCGCTATAACAGGATTAGTTTTATATGCAGTTATATGGTTATGGATGAAAAAAATGTATAAATTACTATTATTGTTATTAGCAGTAGCATTTATATCAATAATTCCGTGGTTGATTTCCAATATTATTTTATCAGGTTGTATTCTGTTTCCTGTTAGTTTTTTACAAATAGGTGTTCTAGATTGGGCTGTTCCTAAACATATAGTAGAAAGTTTTGCTTATGAAACAAAAACATGGGCGAAAACAGGTGGAGCAATAGAAGTATATAACAAACTGACCTTTAAAGAACTCATTATTTATTGGTATCATAAACAAGAAGCTTGGTTAAAAATATTTTATCCTGTAATAATCATGGGATTCTTCATACTTATATTATTTTTGTGCTATGAATTAATAAGATTAAAAAATAGATTTTTGAGAATGTATGGAAGTATTATTCCAATTTTACTCTCTAACATATTAGGAATTGTTTTTTGGTTCTTTACTGCACCAGATTTTAGATTTGGAGCAATATATATCATATTTATAGGCATATTATCTATATCACTGTTTATACAAAAAATAAAAAATATAAACTATGTTAAAGTGATAATTGTGGTCGTTGGTATTATATATATCATACCAGCTTTAACTTTGAATGATATTTGGGGGATATTCTCGCATGTTGATTTCCCTACAATACCATCTACAGGGATACAATTAAAAGAAAATATTTACATACCATTACAAACAGATCAGTGTTTTGATGCAAAACTGCCTTGTACCCCTGATACAGAATTGGTGAAAGGTAGAGTTTTACTCAGAAAAGAAAATGATTTAAGTAAGGGATTTATTTTAAAATAAAAAATGATAACCATTCAAAAACTATCTATTATTATTCCTGCATATAATGAGGGAAAAACTATTCACAGAATCTTGGATAAGATAAAAGCTGTAGAATTAGTAAATAATATTCAAAAAGAGGTAATTATAGTAAATGATTGCTCCAAAGATAATACAGAGGAAGCTATTAGTCATTATCAAGCTCAAAATCCTGAATTGAATATTCAATATTTCAAACACGAAGTAAATAAAGGCAAAGGGGCTGCTTTACATACAGGTATTGAAAAAGCCACTGGTGAATATTTGATTATACAAGACGCAGATTTGGAATATGACCCCAAAGAGTATAATATACTTTTACAGCCTGTTATAGATGGTTTTGCTGATGTTGTGTTTGGCAGTAGATTTATGGGAGGCAATCCGCACCGTATTCTTTTCTTTTGGCATACAATTGGAAATAAATTCCTGACTTTTCTTTCAAATATGTTTACCAATCTGAATTTGACAGATATGGAAACTTGTTATAAACTCTTCAACTCAGAAACTATCAAAAAAATAAAATTGAGAGAGAATAGATTTGGGTTTGAACCAGAAGTAACAGCTAAAATTGCAAGGGTTCCTAATATTAGAATTTACGAAGTAGGAATCTCTTATTATGGAAGAACGTATGCAGAGGGCAAGCATATCAATTGGAAAGATGGTTTCAGAGCTATTTATTGCATTTTGAAATACAATTTGTGGTCGAAAAAATAAAATGAAAAAATCAGGTAATAGACTATTTCTTTAAATTATTACTATTGCTTGATTTTTCCTTCAAAAAATCGTAAATTGCTAACCAAAATTATAGATTTACTCGACAACAGGTTAATAGTTTATGGATTACTTAGAAGGTTTGAACGAGCCCCAAAGACAGGCAGTTATCTTTACAGATGGACCATTGATGATTATTGCAGGGGCTGGCTCAGGGAAAACACGTGTACTTACTTACAGAATAGCACATCTTATTTATCATGGGGTTGATCCTTACAATATTTTAGCTCTTACTTTTACTAACAAAGCCGCCAATGAAATGCGTGAACGTATTGAAAAGGTGATCGGAGAAGATGCTAAAAACATTTGGATGGGAACTTTCCACTCTATTTTTGCCAAAATACTACGCATTGAAGGTGATAAAATAGGCTATACCAGAGATTTTAGTATTTATGATACGGAAGACACCAAATCGTTGATTAAAAGTATTGTAAAAGAGTTGAATCTTGATGATAAACTCTACAAGGCATCTACAGTATATAGCAGAATTTCAGGGGCTAAGAATAGATTGGTTTCCCATAAAGAATATACAAGCAATCCCATTTACAGAGCTGATGATGAGAGTTATCAGAGACCAGAAATAGGTAGAATCTATCAAATCTATCAAGAAAGGCTTTTTAAAGCCAATGCAATGGATTTTGATGATTTGCTATTCAATACCAATGTACTTTTCAGAGATCACTTGGATGTTCTTAACAAATACCAACACAAATTTAAGTATGTGATGGTAGATGAGTTTCAGGATACCAATATTTCTCAATACCTTATTACAAGAAAATTGGCATCTGTATATCAGAATATTGCTGTGGTGGGAGATGATGCACAAAGTATTTATGCTTTCAGAGGGGCTGATATTCAGAATATCTTAAACTTTGAAAGAGATTATCCCACACTCAAAACCATTCGTTTGGAACAAAATTACCGTTCCACAAAAACGATTGTACAAGCAGCCAATTCTGTTATCTCTAAAAACCAAGCCCAACTGAAAAAGAATGTTTGGACAAGCAACGAATCTGGTGATTTGATAGAGCTTGTAAAAGCTACTTCTGATGCAGAAGAGGGTAGAATGATAGCCCAATCTATCTTTGAAGATAAAATGCAGTTCAAATATAAAAATGCTGATTTTGCTATTTTATACAGAACCAACGCCCAATCTCGTTCTTTTGAAGAGGCTTTGCGTAGAATGGGAATTCGTTATCAGGTAGTTGGAGGACTTTCATTCTATCAACGCCGAGAAATTAAAGATTTGATAGCCTATTTGCGTTTTACTATCAATCATAATGACGAAGAAGCATTTAAACGTATTATTAATTTGCCCAAACGTGGTATAGGTGATACGACTATCGCCAAAGTGGTAGTAATTGCAGATGAGCAAAAAATTGCTATTTGGGATGTTTTGAGCAATGCTATGAAATATATTGGAGGTAGAGCAGCTATTGCTTTAGATAATTTTGCAATGCTTATCAAAACCTTCGAGATTGCAGCAAATCAGAAAAATGCTTATGATGCAGCTCTTGAAATAGCTAAAAACTCTGGTTTACTGAAAGAATTGTATGAAGATAAATCTATTGAAGGGCTTGCTCGTTACGAAAACGTACAAGAATTGCTCAATGCTATCAAAGAATTTGTAGATAATCCCGAAAATACAGATAAAAATATAGGAGCTTTCTTGCAAGAAGTGTCTTTATTGACTACGCTTGACGAAACAGCAGAAGAAGGCGAAGATGTGAAAGATACGGTTACACTCATGACTATTCACTCTGCCAAAGGCTTAGAGTTTAAAAATGTGTTTGTGGTGGGTATGGAAGAAGATTTATTTCCTTCGCAGATGATGATTGGTAGTCGTTCGGAATTGGAAGAAGAACGTAGATTGTTTTATGTAGCGATTACAAGGGCAGAAAAGAAATTAACACTGAGTTATGCATCTTCACGTTATCGTTTTGGACGAATCAAAGATTGTGAACCGAGTAGATTCTTAGATGAAATAGACCCTCGTTGCATTAAACAAAAAAGTGCTAGCCTAAAAAGTAGTTTTGGAGTAGGTGAGGAGTTGGGACTTAAAAACCTGATAAAAAGTAACAACACTACTCAACAGACAGTCGTAAAGAAAGCAACTTATAAACCATCTCCAGACTTCAAAGCAAGTGATACAACATACCTCTCAGCAGGAATGAAGGTAGAACATTTAAAGTTTGGTTATGGATTGGTATTAGAGGTTCAGGGAGAAGATAAAGACCGAAAAGCTCGTATCAATTTTGAGGAAGCAGGCGAAAAACTCTTGTTACTCAGCTTTGCCAAATTAAAAGTACACGACTAAGAAATTTTAGACAAGAGAATCAAGATACAAGACTTGATAAACTCTCCAAAAGTTATAAACTTTTGGAGAGTTTATATTTAAGGAATACTTTGTTCGCTATCATTGATGATGGGTTTGTCATCAATTTTTATCTTTCCAATAGGCTTTTTGAGGGTAACGATAAACTCATTGGCATTTTTGTACTTAAACAAATGATTTTGAGAAGCAAAGCTGTACGAAAATCCCATTGTAAAGGTAGGACTATTCATATCTAAAGCTAATGTATAAGCTTGATTATGAGCATACCAGCCACTAACGCCCCAAGAGCCATACCTAAAAAGTGTCCCTGAATTATCTGAGAAAAACCTTCTCAAACTTATCCCATAATTGGTAAAATCTACTCCATTTTGAATGATACTTCTTACATTTGGAATAAGAGCATATTTCTTGTTTTTCCAAGCTTCAAAACCTGCGATGAGTGTAGTACGAGGTTTTTCTGAAAATAGATAATTTTCTAAATAGCGTTCATTTTTTAACCAATTTGAACCCGAAACACCTATAAACCAACGTTGTCTGTAAGAATTATCTTGATAATTTTGGTAAACCATAGTTCCACCAGACCAGCCCAATACATAATTTGTTCCCAAAAGATTATCTTCTTTTTCTCTTGAACCTCCTTGTATTCCCAAAGCCAAAGAAATTTGTTTTGCTTTATAAACTGGCACATTAAAGGCTGCTAATAAATCGAAGGCTTGTACTTTTCCAAAATAATTTTGTCTATCTCTATAAACATTTATGCCAATTGTACCATAATGCTCTCCATTGTTCATAATTGGATATAATGCAGAAAGCATAATGGTTTTATGACTTAATCCAGAGGCAACAGCTTGTTTTCTACTATGAAAGCTTACACTTGCTTCTTTTTGCATACCTGCAAGAGCAGGATTTACTCCAAAAGCATTATAGTTGTAGAGATTATATCTAAAATCTTGAGCTTTAGTTGTTTGATAACAGAAAAAAACTAAAAAAATAGACAAAAAATATCTTTTGGAGTAATTTAAAATCATAATATTTTGGCGATTTCTTTGGCAAAATAAGAAAGAATAATATCTGCACCGGCTCTCTTAATACTCAAAAGAGCTTCTAAAATAGCTTTTTCACCAAGCCAGCCGTTGGCAATAGCAGCTTTGAGCATGGCATATTCGCCACTTACGTTGTATGCAGCGATTGGAATATCAAAATTATCTTTAAGTAAACGAATTACATCCAAATAAGGAAGAGCAGGCTTTACCATAAGCATATCAGCACCCTCTTCGTAGTCTAAAGATGCCTCTAAAAGAGCTTCCTTATAATTTGCAGGGTTCATTTGATAGGTTTTCTTATCTCCAAATTTAGGAGCAGACTCTAACGCATCTCTGAAAGGGCCATAAAAAGCACTTGCATATTTGGCTGTATAGGCTAAAATAGAAACATTGGTATATCCATTGGCATCTAAAGTATTCCTAAGATAACCTACACGCCCATCCATCATATCTGAGGGGGCAATGCAATCTGTACCTGCCTGAGCTTGAGCCAAAGCCATTTTTCCTAAAGCCTCAAGCGTTTCATCATTTAAAATTTCGCCATTGCGTACTATGCCATCATGTCCGTCAGAACTGTAAGGGTCAAGGGCAATGTCTGTAAAAAGCATAACATCAGGAAAATTCTTTTTGATTTCTCTGATAGCTTTTAAATACAAGCCATTTTCATTGTAACTCTCTGTACCAACACTATCTTTCAGGCTTTCTTCTATCTGAGGGAAGGGAGCAAAAGCCTTGATACCCAAATTTCTACATTCATTAATTTCATCCAAAAGTGTATCCAACGAAAATCGGTAGATATTGGGCATTGATGGGATTTCAACTTTTTTATTTGTACCCTCACACAAAAACACAGGAAATATAAAATCATTTTTAGATAGCCAAGTTTCTTGTGTAAGGTTACGAATTACCTCATTTTTACGGTTTCTACGAGGGCGACGAGATAAAAACATATTTTTTATTGCTTATTATTTGCAATCATATTAAATAATGAAGTCAATTGGTCTTTAAGGTCTTTGCGATGCACAATGAAATCCAAAAATCCATGTTCCAATACAAATTCAGAAGTTTGGAAACCAGAAGGCAAATCTCTACCAATGGTTTCTCTGATAACTCTTGGTCCTGCAAAGCCAATCAAAGCACCTGGTTCAGCAATATTGAAGTCTCCAAGCATAGCATAAGAGGCTGTTACACCACCCGTTGTAGGGTCAGTGAGCAACGAAACATAAGGTACACCAGCTTTATCCAAAAGAGCTAATTTAGCAGAAGTTTTAGCCATTTGCATAAGTGAAAAGCCAGCTTCCATCATACGAGCTCCACCTGAACGAGAAATCATCAGGAAGGGTAATTTATTGGCTAAAGCATGGTCAATAGCTCTTGAGATTTTTTCGCCTACCACAGAACCCATTGAGCCACCAATGAAACTAAAATCCATACAAGCCACAACAATTTCTACACCATTCATTTTGCCATGAGCAGTACGTACAGCATCTTTGAGGTTTGTTTTCTTTTGAGAATCTTTAACACGACTGGGATAGTCTTTGGTATCGAAGAATTTGAGAGGGTCAGCAGAACTCATTGTAGCATCAAGCTCAGTGAATTCGTTGTTATCAAATAAAACTTCAAAATACTCTTCAGAACCAATGCGTTCGTGGTGTCCACAATTAAGGCAAGTATAAAAATTTTCTTGAAGTTCTCGAGTAAGCATTACTTTTTTACACGAAGGGCATTTGTACCATAATCCATCAGGAGATTCTTTCTTTTGTGATGTAGGAGTCTGGATACCTTTTTCTTGTCTAATAAACCAACTACTCATTTGTTTTTTTGTTAATATAAATGGTTGAAAATCTAATTCTTTGCAATATTTTTACAGAAAAATGCCTCCAAAAATACAAAGTTTTTTCAAAAAAACGGATTTTGAGGCTAAAACTTTACACAAATTATGCAAATCACCTATACACCTTATACATTTGATTTCAAATTTGAGGCAGGTACCTCAAGAGGAGTCCTTACGCAAAAAAAGAATTATTTTATTAAAATAGTTGATAAACAAGGAAATACAGGTATAGGAGAGGTGAATGTACTCAAAGGCTTGAGTATAGATGACAGAGAAGACTTTAAAGAAAAATTGGAAATTATCTTAAAACAATATCAGGAAAACGAAATAGATGAACACTTACTAAACAAATTTCCTTCAGTTCGTTTTGCCCTTGAAACAGCTCAAAAAGACCTTGAAAATGGAGGTAATAAAATTATTTATCCTACAAAATTTACGGAAGGGACACATTTTATTCCTATCAATGGGCTGATATGGATGGGAAATAAAGAGCATATGCTTTCACAAATTGCAGAAAAAGTGAAATCTGGTTTCAATTGTCTCAAAATGAAGATTGGAGCAATCAATTTTGAAGAGGAACTCGAAATTTTACGTTTCATCCGAAAAGAGTTTTCAGAAAAAGATATGATTCTAAGGGTAGATGCCAATGGTGCTTTTAGCCCAGAAACAGCTTTGGAAAAACTCAAAAAACTATCTGATTTTCAGCTACATTCTATTGAGCAACCCATACAACCCACGCAATACGAACAAATGGCATATTTGTGTGAACATTCGCCTGTCCCCATTGCTTTAGATGAAGAATTAATTGGTATTCAAGATTATAATGAAAAAAAGAAACTCTTAGAAACTCTCAAACCTCCTTATATTATTTTGAAACCTGCTTTGCTTGGTGGCTTTCAGAAGAGTGAAGAATGGATTGAATTGGCTGAAAAACAGCAGATAAATTGGTGGGTTACTTCAGCTCTAGAAGGTAATATCGGACTCAATGCTATTGCCCAATGGACAAGCCATTTGGCTTACAAAGGGCATCAGGGGCTTGGAACAGGGCAACTCTACACCAACAACATTCCAAGCCCATTGGTAGTGGATAAAGGCCTTTTAAAATATGATAAAACATTTGGTTGGGGAAAGGTTTAATTCTTCTTCAAATCCCTTACCAATTGAGAGCAGAATAGGAATTCTTGTAACGAAGGAACTTCTGTATCTAAAATGTTATGCTTTGTACCTTCCCAAACTTTTAAACCTTTGTATAAGAACATGATATAATCGCCAATACCCATTACAGAGTTCATATCGTGGGTAACGACTACTGTGGTGGTTTGGTATTCTTCTGTAATTTCTTGGATAAGTTCATCAATTTTGATTGCTGTGAGAGGGTCTAGACCAGAGTTGGGTTCGTCACAGAATAAATACTTGGAATTGAGAACAATAGCTCTTGCAATACCTACACGTTTTTTCATACCACCCGAAATTTCTGAAGGCATGCGTTTGGCTGCATGATCAAGCCCAACACGTTTCAAACAAAATGCTACTCTATCTTCTTTTTCGCTTTTACTCATGTTGGTAAGCATGTGTAAAGGAAAAATTACATTTTCTTCTACGGTTTTGGAGTCGAAAAGGGCAGAACCTTGAAAGAGCATTCCTATTTCCTGACGAATATCTCGTTTGGTTTCATTATCGCCATCAGTAAAATCTCTACCATCAAACAAAACAGAGCCTTGTTCGGGATGAATGAGTCCTACAATACATTTTAAAAGTACACTTTTTCCTGTTCCACTACCACCAATAATAAGGCTACATTTCCCTTTTTCAAATGCACCATTGATATTATCTAAAATCGTTCTTCCTTCAAACGATTTACATACATTTTTAATTTCTATCATAGCTTTCTGTAACTAATGCTCAAAAATAGGTTTATTTCCTCAAACAAACAAAAAACGATTCTACTTTGGAACTTTCTTTTTGTTGAAAATGTATTAATAAAAGAATAAACAAAAGCCTCAAAAATGAGTTTTATTTTTTTGAGAAATGTTTTTTGTTCAAAATAAAAGTTCTATTATATAAAAAATTAAAATCATGGGTAAAAAAACTGTAGAAATCACAGATGCAAACTTTCAAGACATTATCAACTCTGATGTGCCTGTACTTGTAGATTTTTGGGCTGAATGGTGTGGTCCTTGTTTGATGCTTGGTCCAACTGTTGAAGAATTGGCTGAAGAAATGGAGGGTAAAGCAATTGTAGGTAAATTGAATGTAGATTTGAACCCCAACGTTACGGCTCAGTTTGGTGTAAGAAGCATCCCAACCTTGCTTGTATTTAAGGGTGGAGAGATGATCAACAAACAAGTAGGAGTTGTTCCTAAAGCAACATTAGCAAAAATGTTAGAAGTATAAAAAAAGAGGCTTTCAGCCTCTTTTTTATTGTATCTATTTTTTGCCTTTTACAACAGGGGCGATAATTACAATCATCTTTTTGCCTTCCATTTGCAGGGCGTGTTCGGGTTTGCCAAAATCTGCGAGTTGCTCAATGAATTTCTTCAAAATCTGCTCTCCACGTTCTTTAAAAACAATCGTTCTACCAACAAATTGTACATAAGCTCTTACTTTTGAACCTTCTTTAAGAAAACTTTCAGCATGTTTGAGCTTGAAGTTGAAATCGTGGTCATCAGTGTTAGGTCCAAATCTAATTTCTTTCACAATTGTCTTCTGAGCCTTTGCCTTCATTTCTTTCTGCTTCTTCTTATGCTCATACTTAAATTTGGAATAATCCACAATTCTACAAATAGGTGGGTCAGATTTTGCATTGATTTCCACCAAATCCAAGCCTTGCTCTTGTGCAATACTTAGTGCATCTTTGATGTCATAGACACCTACTTCTACGTTTTCGCCTACCAAACGAACTTGCGAAACTCTGATTTTTTCGTTTATTCGGAATAGCTCCTCTTCTTTGCCCTTCCGAAAGGGTGTTCTTGGATTAATAATGACCTCCTTTTTTAGTTGAAATTATAATTGCAAATATGTACAAAAAAGATGCAAATGGCAATATATTAACAAGAAAAATTAAATAAATAGTAGAATATTTTTTGATGATGGGAATGATTAGCTCAAGTTTTACAGAAATGAGAAAGAAAAAAAGGATAAGGAGAAAGTCTTTTTTCTTACTTGTTATTACCTTTTTCTAATCAAAGGTTTTGTGAAAAGAAAAAATACCTGTAATTTTGCAGAAATTTTATTTTGTATGAAAGCTTGGCTCAAAGCCTTTCGCCTCAGAACGCTTCCCTTAGCTCTTACCAGTATTGGTATGGGTGCTATTTTAGCGACTATGTACCAAAAATTTAATATTTTTGTATTTCTCTTGAGCATTCTTACGACGATTTTCCTGCAAATTCTTTCTAACATCGCAAACGACTATGGCGACTCTGTCAGTGGTGTGGATAGCATGGAAAGAGAAGGGCCTACCCGAACAGTACAGACTGGAGAAATCTCAAAATCTACGATGAAAAAAGCAATATTTATATTTATTGCTTTGAGTTTCATCTCAGGGATAAGCCTTTTGTATATGGCATTTTTTTACACTCAAACAGAAAATTCTTGGCAATATTTCCTTAGCTTTTTAGGAATAGGCTTGTTGGCTATTGTGGCAGCCATTGCCTATACTGTGGGCAAACGCCCTTATGGTTATATGGGCTTAGGTGATTTATCTGTTTTGTTGTTTTTTGGTTGGGTAGGTGTGATAGGCTCCTTTTTCTTGCATACACATACTTTTGAGTGGGATCTGCTTCTGCCTGCAACTTCGTGTGGACTGTTCTCGGTGGCTGTACTCAATGTAAATAATATCAGAGATATTGAATCAGACAAAAAAGCTGGAAAAAACTCTATTCCTGTTCGTTTAGGAAGAGAAAAAGCTGTTTTATATCATTATTTTATCTTAGGAACTTCCATTTTATTTACACTATTGTATGCTATGAAGCATTTTCAAGAGTGGTATCAATATGCCTTTTTACTAACAATACCTTTGCTAATTCGTAATGCATGGGCTGTAAAAAAACTAAAAGGATTAGCTTTAGATCCTTTTTTAAAACAAATGGCTTTAACAGCTCTTTTATATGTCATTACCTTTGGTTTAGGAATCTGGCTTCGGTCTTGAAACCCAAAATATTTTTAATTAACTTTGCGTCCAATTTTAGAAAACATCAAAGCATTTCGTAAAAATCCAATGAAAATCAACCTCACACAATCCGAAAAATTTGAAAACCGTCATCACGGATATTTTGGAAAAGATTTCCAAGAAATGTTGGCTACTGTAGGAGTGAAATCGTTAGACGAACTCATTGAACAAACCGTACCGGCTTCTATCCGCCTCAAATCGCCCTTGAAAGTAACAGAGCCACAAGGCGAACACGAGTTTTTACAAAATTTCAAAAAAATAGCTCAAAAAAATAAGGTTTTCAAATCTTATATCGGAATGGGTTATTACGATACTTTTACACCCAATGTTATTCTACGCAATATATTAGAAAATCCAGCTTGGTACACAGCCTACACACCTTATCAGGCAGAAATTGCTCAAGGTCGTTTGGAGGCTCTTATCAATTACCAAACAATGGTGATTGACCTTACAGGTATGGAAATTGCCAATGCGTCTCTTTTGGATGAGGCAACAGCAGCAGCAGAAGCCATGAACATGCTTTATGCTCAGAAAAAAGCTGAAAAGAAAGATGCCCATACTATTTTTGTATCACAAGAATTATTCCCACAAACCATTGATGTACTCAAAACAAGAGCGATTCCTGTGGGTATCAATATTGAGGTGGGTGACCATAACAAAGTAGATTTAACTCGTAAAGATTTGTATGCTGTTTTTGTACAATATCCTGCTCAAAATGGAGATGTGTACGATTACACTGATTTTATAGCAACAGCCAAAGAACAAAACGTATTTGTAGCTGTAGCTTCCGATTTACTGGCTCTTACAATCTTGAAATCACCAGGTGAAATGGGTGCTGATGTGGTGATAGGTAGCTCTCAGCGTTTTGGTGTACCTATGGGTTATGGTGGACCTCATGCTGCATTTTTCGCTACAAAAGAAGAATACAAACGCCATATACCTGGCCGTATTATTGGTGTTTCTATTGATGCTCATGGAAATAAAGCGTACAGAATGGCTCTCCAGACTCGTGAGCAACATATTCGTCGTGAAAAAGCAACTTCCAATATCTGTACAGCCCAAGTATTACTTTCTGTAATGGCTGGTATGTATGGTGTATATCATGGAGCAGAAGGTTTGCAACAAATTGCACAAAAAGTTTATGGATTGGCTGAACTCTTGAAAAAAGGATTAACAAGCCTTGGCTACACAGTTCAAAACCAAAACCATTTTGATACACTTAAAATAGCTGTAACTGATAAAACGGCTATCCAGAAAATAGCTGAAGCCAAAGAAGTAAACTTCCGTTATTTTGAAAATGAAAATTCAATATCTGTTGCTTTAGACGAAACTACGACAATAGCAGATATTAAAGTTGTTTTACAAATTTTAGCAGAAGCAAAAAATACAAATTTAAGTTTTGATGTAGAGCAAGAAAGTCAAAATATTAGCTTGAGCCTGCCCGAAAACTTAGTGAGAAAGTCATCTTACATGACTCATCCTGTTTTCAATACGTATCATACTGAGCATGAAATGCTTAGATACATGAAACAGCTTGAAAACAAAGATTTATCATTGGTACATTCTATGATTTCTTTGGGTAGCTGTACCATGAAACTCAATGCTACTGCCGAAATGATTCCTGTTACTTGGGCTGAAATGGGTAAAATACATCCTTTTGTACCTCAATATCAGGCTTTAGGCTATAAAGAAATGATAGACTCTCTTTCTACTTGGCTTGCTGAAATTACTGGTTTTGATGCTGTTTCGATGCAACCCAATTCAGGAGCTCAAGGAGAGTATGCTGGTCTGATGGTGATTCGTGCTTACCACGAAAGTAGAGGAGAAGGACACAGAAACATAGCTCTGATTCCTGCTTCGGCTCATGGAACGAACCCTGCTTCGGCTGTCATGGCTGGTATGCATGTGGTAGTTACCAAAACAGATGAAAACGGAAATATTGATGTAGCTGATTTAAAAGCAAAAGCAGAGCAATACAAAGATAGTCTTTCTTGTTTGATGGTTACGTATCCCTCAACACATGGTGTGTTTGAAGAATCTATCCAAGAAATATGTGCTTTGATACACAGTTATGGTGGACAAGTATATATGGATGGTGCAAACATGAATGCTCAGGTAGGGCTTACTTCACCTGGTAACATTGGTGCTGATGTTTGTCACTTGAATTTACATAAAACATTCTGTATTCCTCACGGTGGTGGTGGACCTGGTATGGGACCTATCTGTATGAAGGCTCATTTGGCTCCATTTATGGCAAACCATAGTGTTGTGAAATTTTTAGATAATAATATGTCGGCTGTTTCGGCTGCACCTTTTGGTAGCTCAAGCATTTTAGCGATTTCTTATACCTATATTGCTATGATGGGAGGAGCAGGCTTGACAAGAGCTACACAAATGGCTATTTTGAATGCTAACTACATCAAAGAACGTTTGGCAGGTCATTATCCTGTATTGTACTCTGGAAAAAATGGCAGAGCAGCTCACGAAATGATTTTAGATTGCAGACCCTTCAAAGCGTTTGGTGTTGAAGCAGAAGATATTGCAAAACGTTTGATGGATTATGGTTTCCATGCTCCTACACTTTCTTTCCCTGTGGCAGGTACACTCATGGTAGAACCTACAGAAAGTGAAAGCAAAGCAGAATTAGACCGTTTCTGTGATGCCATGATTGAAATTAGAAATGAAATCAGAGAAATTGAGCAGGGTAAATATGACCAAAAAGTAAATGTGCTTAAAAATGCACCTCATACAGCTCAAATAGCTCTTGCAGAAAACTGGACGTTGCCTTACACTCGTGAAAAAGCTGTATTCCCGCTTGCATACGTGAAGAAAACCAAGTTCTGGCCTGCTGTAAGCCGTATTGATAGTGCTTACGGTGATAGAAATCTGATTTGTAGCTGTATTCCTGTAGAGGCATACGCTCAAGAAGAAAAAACAGCAGGTGCAACTGCTTAGTAATTTGATTAAAATGATAAAAGTCTCTAAAAATTAATTTTTAGAGACTTTTTATTTATTTCATTTTTTGCCTGAGACTACTTTTAGTTCTTCAAACATACAATTTCTATCTTTATCTAAAAGATACAAAGTATCTTTATTTTCTAAAATTATACAAGATTGTTCAAAGGAAAAATCTTCATCTACATTAATACTATAACCAACTAAATCTCCTTTATTATTAAAAAGATTCATCCTTTCTATAATACCATTTTCATTTGAGTCAAAAGTTTCACTACTTTTATATCCTTTGACATAGCCAACACTTTTTTCAAAATTCAAATCGTAATTTCTATCATAAGAAATGGTAGTAACATCTGATGATTTTTTTAGAACAGTCTTTAAAGCTGTGGCGTCTATATTCCAGTGATAAGTATAATTTTTATCTTCTTGATAGTTTTTATTAGCATACCAATAGCGAAGAGCCACAAGAGTCATAACAATAGCATAAATAACTAAAAATGTTTGAGTACGATTTTTCTTTGCTTTTGGAGCTTTGTCGATTTCTGTGTTTGTACAATTATTTTCAGTTATTTCACTACTCAATTCTGAGTCAGAATATTCTTTTTTTTCTAAAAAACTTTCTACTTTCTCACTGTCCTGCTCTAAAACGGTTATTTCTCCATATATTCCAACAAAATTTAAAGAAGGATATAAATTATTTTCTACTCGACGAGCTATATACCATATTTTATTAGCCTCTAAAAGAGCCACTAATTTAAAATATGTAAGTTCATTGTCTATTTTAAAAATTACTTTTTCGTTTTGATTTTCCATAGATTCAATTCTATTTTTGAGCTTCTTCAACTTCTTTTATAAGCAAATTGGCAAGAACTGTTTTGTTTTGGAGGCTATATAAGTTTATAAGATAATTACAAACAAGGAGATATTCAGAGTGTTTTTTGCCATAAATTTTCTCTAAAATGTTTTTTGCACTCAAAAATAAAGGTTCAGCCTCTTTAAATTTTTTCTGTTCGTAGAGATTAATAGCAAGACTACTTGTTGCTATTGCATAATCGGGGTGTTCCTTACCCAAGAGCTTTTCTTGGATATTTTTTACTTCTACAAGTAAAGGCTCAGCTTTTGTATATTGTTTTTGAACATAATAAACATCAACAGCTAATTTGTTGCACATTAGGGCATATTCTCTGCTTTCCTTTCCTGATTTTTTCTCGGCAAGGGTTCTGGCTTCTTTGTAAAGGGCTTCTGCTTTGGGGAATTGTTGTTGTTTGCAATACAGATAAGCTAAGGAATTGCTTGTTTTAGCATATTTTTCATCTGTTTTACCAAACTCTTTTTCAGCCTGCTTTAATGCCTGCTCATAAACACTAAGGGCATCTGTAAAATTACCAGCTCTGTAAGCTTGTAAAGCTTGTTCATTTAGTTTTTCCCAATTGTTTTGAGCCTTGAGTGAAAATGAAAAACACAATGATATGAAAATAAGAAGTTTGTACATGAATTATAGTGTTAAATGGTGAATTACAAATGCTAAATTTTAAATGGTAAATAATTGAAAATAAGTTGTGTCTTTTCTCCTTTTTCCTTTCTCTTGCTTCCTGTTAAATTTACTCTCCCACAAGTTTCTGAACACCTAAAAATGCCCAGTCTATGGCAAGTCCAAAAACAATACCAAAGCCAAAACCATAGTTGATGAGTTGTTTGAAATACAAACCTGCAAAACTATTAAAAAGTTCTTCCACTTCTTTGGGATGCATGGATTCAATTTCTTGCACCACAACTCTGTGTAAATCAATGGATAATAGTAATTGAGGTAAGTTTTCATCTAACGCTTCAAAAACAGCTTCAAGTATCTGAAAAGTAAAATATTCTTTTGTTTCAGGATGAATAAGTTTTAATGTTTTGGGCAGTATTTCATCTGCAATATCTTGAATACTTGTTTTTAAAAGCTCCTTTATTTCAGGCTTTTGAAGCATTTCTTGCATGACTTTGTGCAAGTCTTTATGCAAAGTATCTGTAGCAATATACTGATTAAGAGGCTGTTGTTTTAAATGCTTAAAAGCTTCATCTATCCATTTACTTTTTTCTTCTTCAAAAACAGGAGTTGCCAAAATATGAGTTACGATCTTCTTGGCTATGAGCTGGCTATCTTCATGTATCCAATGTTGTGAGTAGTTTTCAGCAAATTGTTTAAAATTTTCTGTCAAAAAGTTACTTGTTTTTGAAATCAATTGATTGTTAGGGTTTGATAAAATCCCCTTGATATGCCCTTGAATGAGCTTTATTTCTGACTGAAACGTATTTTCAAGGTTTTGAATGCCAAAAATATCTTCGTTTTTGATAAAATCGAGTAGGGGAGTTTCAAGCAGACTATATTCTAAAAATATTTCAGCTACTTTTCCTGTGGCTTCTTGCAAATCAGGATTTGATAAAAAACCTTCAATCCAACGTTTTAAAGAGTTTTCGTTTACACCCAACTGCAAATTTTCCAAATGGATTTCACCAATATAATTTACTTCTTGTTTGACAAGCTGAATCAGATCAGGCATTTGTTTCTTGAAAAAGTTTGGAATACCATAGGTAGCAAGCTCCAAAACAGTTTCTCTAATCACTGTTTTGTAAATAAACGCTGCTTTGTTTTCTTGATAAGCTCTTTCATAAACTTCGTTGGCAAGTTCTCTTTTATTTTCAGCAAGCCAGTCAATACCTTTTTGCAAGAGTTGTTCAATGAGGTTTAAAGAATTTTCTTGTAAAAACTGGACAAGTCTGCCACCCAAAATTTCTGAAATTTTCTTCTGTGGGTCTATTTCTTGTTCCAAACGTTTTGCTAAACCGTTGTAAATTTGTTCTTGCGTATTTGTACTACTCATGCGTGTACGCAAGAAATTTGCAAAATTACGTTTGATATTTTCAATTTGGTCTTTTTGTAAAACTTCTGAAATCCTCTTTTCTACAAGTTTCTGATAACGAGCCAACAAGTACTTTTTGAGAGCAGGAAGCCATTTTTCCGTAGAATCTTCGTTACTGAACACCTCAGCTTGATTCCTAAAGAATTTTTGAAGAGCCTCTTCCGTTTTTGTCCATGTATTGGCAGGCAAAATTCCCGCTAAACTTTTTGGAGGATTTTGCCCTAGATTTAATACTTTGGCAATGGTATCATCAGCTTGGGCTTGAAGACGGTCATTGGATAAATACGCCTTGAACCGATTTTTTAACTGGCTTGTATCTGTTTGAGCCAAATTCTGATTCAAAAGGGTTTCTATTTTTCCTTCAATTGCTTTATAAAGATTTTCTTGTTTATTATCTAAATAATTTAGTGTTTTTGTTTGTAAATAATTGGTAATATTATTTTGATTTTTGGAGATAATACCCTCTAAAAGACCATATTCGTTTTTCTGAATGAGCTCAAGCAAAGAAGTTCTCAAAACCTTTCTGCTTCCATGAAAATTACTAATGATGCTTTCTTTCTGTAAAAGGTTATCTTTTACAAAACGCCCCATATTTTGGGCAAATTTACTTTTGTTTTTGGTAATTACCCCAGGTGTAAATGGAAGCGTAATTCCTGCAAGTTTTTTCTTTTCGTAGGGTCTGAAAATCATTTTGAGGGCAAGCCAGTTGGTGCCATAACCAGTGATACCATACACCAAACCATTGACAGTATTGCCTAAATACACATTTTCCATTTGTGGGATTGCAAGCAAAGCCCCTCCAGCCACACCACCCAATAAAGCTCCTAACATATTGATAGGTCCAAGCTCTTTACCCATGAAGTTTTCAACCATATCCCTGATTTTTTCGGGTGGTTGTGAACTCAAATTCTGTTTTACAAGAATTTCAATTCTGCCTTTTAAAAGGGTCTCAAGTTCTAAAAGTAATGTTTCTTGTAAATATTTTGCTGTTTGTTGATGTAGTGTTTCATCAGCATTGAGAAAAGATAAATAATTTTGTAGAGGCTGATGCGAAAATTCTTGCCAAAAACCTTGCAAAGCCTTCTGGACTTCCTTACTGATTTGCTCAACTACTTTTTGAGTTTGGTTTTCTGAAAAAAGCTCATCAATACGAATTTTTTGTAAGTTCTCCTGAATAATTTTTTCTAAATTCTTGCTCAAATTTTCTTTAATAGTATTATCTACCAATGTATCTTTTGCTTTCTGGGTAAGCCATTGAGCCAAATTATTAAAATCTGTGTTAGAAAAAATGCTTTCAAGAGCATTTTGAGAAAAGGTAGCTTGTTTTTCCTTGATTTTTTGAATGATAAAATCTTCTAAATGAACTTCTTGTAATAAGTTATACAACCAATTACCACTTTTGAGTTTATCAAGCTGTTTCTGAATGAAATTCTCTATTTGCGAGGAACTAATAAAATCCCCCATATTTTTATCTAAATAACTATCTAAAAATGAGGGTTTTATTTGTATAAGTAATTGATTGAAATTTTGCCCAATAGCATTGCTTAAAAAATCAATAACTTTTTGGGGTTCTACTTGCGAAATGATTTTACTAATGGTATTGGATTTCAGATAATCTACCAAATAATTGGTAGCTATTTGGGCAAGTTCACCTGCATCATATTTTTCAATATAATTGATGATTTTCTTAACAACCTCAGCATTTTCGCTCACACTACCAATAAAAATATCAAGAAGCCAATCTTGTAAAGCAAATTGAGTATTATTTCTAAATGTCTGATCTATTAAACTATCAATTTTTGGCTTTTGTTCTTGAATAAAAACAATGAAAGTCTGTAAAATTTTTGGTAACTGCTTTCTTAAGAAATTTTCAAAATTCCTCTCAAGAGTAGGGCTAAGTAATTCAAAAACAGTTGTTTGTTCTTTTTGTAATGTTTGTAAAATAAATTTTGAAAGTGTTTGAATAATCAAATTACCTTTATTGGAATTGAGCAAATTAGAAATTTGCACAAGCACTTCTTGCAGAACACTATGCCATTGCTCTTGAGAGATGAGACTTTTAATGGGTTTTTGAGCAAGACTTTGGCTTAAAAATCTGACAAATACATCTAAATCTGCTTGTTGTAAAATGTCTTGCGAAAAAGTTGTGTATTTGGTACTTTCTACTAAAAAATTATAATAAGCCTCTACAATTTTTGTAAAATCTTCTGAAACT
Source organism: bacterium 336/3 (assembly GCA_001281695.1). Lineage (NCBI taxonomy): Bacteria > Pseudomonadati > bacterium 336/3. The sequence goes on from LJIE01000001.1 coordinate 2,233,697, forward strand.
TTTTTGACCAAATCATCTCCAAATATCTCTAAAAGACTTTGTTTGCTAATGGATTTCAGTAAGTTCTCTAATGAGAGCTGAATATCAATTTTTTCGGGTAAGAGTAATAGCTCATGAGTTGTATTTTTAGCTAAAGCCTGAATTTGCTCGTCAGAAACTACTTTTGTAAACTCTATTTCTTTTAAAAAATTACTAAAATTTTGATGAATGGTATGATTGAAGGCATTTACTAAACTACCAGAAATATTTTCCCAAGAATTTTGAGCCATAGGCACATCTGCCATCGAAAGGTTAGAAAGCAGATTTTTTAAATGGTTTTTATAAAAATCTTGTACACTTAGCTCAACAGATTTTCTAAAGTCTTCATTTTGGAATTCTTTAGAGAGTGTATGATGATTAATGATTTCTTTTTCAACGAGTTTGCTGATATTTTCAACGAATTGTTCATGAGTCTTGAGAACAATTCCTCCCAAACCAAAGCGTTTTTTGAATAGCATCTGGACTGCCAAATCGTTGGTGATATACCCCACAAAAGACCCAGAAACTATTTTTGCAAGCGATTCTATAATCATAGCTGATACTTTAACCTATTCAAAAATATGGAATAAGTTTGGATGAACAAAAAATAAAATATTTGAAAATGAGAATTTTAAACAAGATTCCTTTCTACACCTTCCACTTCCAAGATAAAATCAGCACCAAAAGCCATAGAAGGTGTTAAAAAGCCTGCTGGTAAATTATCAGATAACAATCTTTGGGTTGCCATTAAAGCTGTAATGGCTGTAAGTTTATAGCCTTCGGGCGTGGTAAGCCTTGCTTCAACAGATTGACCAGTGTTGTTGGTAACTTTTCCCCATAAATAGCTTTTTCCTGTTTCTCGCACAGTTTCGTTGGGTCCAATGATTTTCTTATTAATAAAATTCTGAAAAAACTTTTGAACAAATCCTAAACCTAAAAGCCAAGAAAAATAATTACTACGCTTCATCCATGTAATCATTTTTTTTGGTTGAGCCATAAAAACCTTAATATTAGGGATTTGAGTGCTATAATAAGCCGTAGAAACATCACCCCAAGGAATGCAAACAGAAAGAGCTTTCTTTACACCATAATCAATGGTTTTTACTTCATAAGCAGAAGCAACAGGTTTGATTTTTCCATTTTCTCTGATAGCACCACCTTTATGTAAACCTCGAGCCATTGTAAGAGCTGTACCCCTCGAAACTCCACCAGAACCCATGAAAGCAAGTTCTAAATTTATAGCATCAGGTAATTGATTTTTTAAAAAACTAGCCAAACAATCAGAAGGAACAACATCAAAACCAACCCCAGACAGAAGTGTAATGCCTGCTTGCTTTGCCTTTTCATGTTGATGAGCTACATATTCAAATACTTCAATTTCACCTGTAATATCTAAATAATGTGTTTGTGTTTTAAGACAAATATTTAATACCGTGGGAGTTGTAAGAGCAAAAGGTCCTGCACAATGTAAAAGAGCTTTCACATTTTTCAAGGCATTCTCTAAAGCAGAAGTATCTGAAAGGTCAAAGGCAAGCCATTCTAAACCTAATTTATCTGCCAAATCTTTGGTTTTTTGACTATCTCTTCCCGCTAAAATAGGTTTTAAACCTTGCTTTACAGCTAATTCAGCAATCAATTTGCCTGTATAGCCATAAGCTCCATAAATTAAAAAGTTTTGTTTCATTTAAAATAACATATCAAGAGGTATAACAATGGAAACGGTTGTGCCTTTTTGTTCAATACTTTCTACTTCTAAGGTACTATTACATCTTTTCAATAAACCTTGGCACAAATTTAGTCCTAAACCTGTTCCTTTCTCATAATTTGTTCCTTTATTGGAAAAAACAATACCTTTCTTTATATTCTCCAAGTTTTCAGAAGAAATGCCTACACCATTATCTATAATTTGTATTTGTAGATTATTTGAATTAATAATTGTTTTAATCAGAATAGCTGTATTTTCAGGACTAAATTTAACAGCATTTGAAATAATATTTCGAATAACTATTTCTAAAATTTGCCTATCAAAATTGATAGAAACATCATTGGTAACTTCTAAAATAGCTTGAAGATGAATATTTTTATTGGTAGCTATAATTTCTAAATTGGATATTTGATTTTCAATGTAAGAGTTAAGTTCTATTTTCTCCAAATGTATAAAAGTGTCTCCAAACTGACTTTTCGACCAAAAAAGTAAATTATCTACCAATGAGAGTGTATAACTTAAATTTTTATACATATCAGGAACAACTTCTTGGAGCTGTTCTATAGGCATATCTCTTTGATAAACAAGCTCTACAATGGCTTTACTTGAAGTAAGAGGGCTTCTTAAATCATGAGCAATAATTGAAAATAAGCGATTTTGTGAAGCATTCATTTTTTGGAGTTGTTCATTCTGATTAGAAAGTTCTAGACTATTTTGAGCCAAAACTTCATTTTGTTTTAATATCTCAGCATCTTTCAAATTTATCTTTTCTTGCTTTTTATCATAACTTTTTTTCAGAACAGACATTACAAAAAAAGCACCATAAGATAATGTTATATAAGTGATAGCCAAATCTATAATTTTATCTTCTTTGGTTTTATGTAAATCTACCCAATGAGGATATTTATATTCGATTAATACAACAATTAAAATAATTATACAAATAGATAAAACACTCCAAAGCTGTATTTTTTTTGGTAAAATAATGGCAAAAACCATTGCTAAGACTACATAAAATATGCCTATACGCCCTTCAATACCTCCATTCAAAAACCAAAACCATGTGAGAAAAAAAATGGTCATGAAAGAATAACCAATGACGGCTATTTTAAATTGCTGAAGAATAAAAGCTAAATAATACCAAAATACATTTAGTATCAGAACCCCCACACAAACCCAAGCTAAAAAATTGAACCCAATATAAAAGTTAATAGGAATAGCTATTAAAACAAGAAATAAGGTCAGTCGGATAATATAAATAAATACTTTTTCTTCTATGTTGAGATGAGCAATATTAAAAAGTGTTTTTAATATATTTTGCATAATGTTTTTTTCAAAGTCATTTTTATATAAAAATGAATATTAACTTTATAAGTTCAAGATTATAAAGTTAAGGAAAAATTACAATATATTAAACGTTCGTTATTTTTTATTGGTTACAGCAACAGTTTCTTTAAAACTCTCTTGTTTGCCTGTTAAATCAAATATCTGGAAAAGAACAACATAATAGCCTGTTCTTACTCTTGAGCCATCTTCATTCACACCATCCCAATTCAAAAAGCCTTCATTGGCAAGTGTTTGATTTCTCGCTAAGTATTTGATAAGTCTTCCTTGTGAATCATAAACAGTTACATTGGCTACATTACCTTGTCCTGTAAATTTGTAATTGATACTGGTAAAATCAGCTTGTCCATCATTGTCAGGTGTGAAAACCTTGGGTTCAATTGTAATGGTACCACTTTGAGATTGGTTAATTTTATTTTGCGAATTTGCATAACCTGGTGTAGCAAAACCAACACTACTTGCTGCTGAAAACCAGCTACTTGGATTGTTTGTAGGCAAGCTAAAACCTAAACGTTCCAAAGAAACGCCTTCTTCATCATCCAGCAATTCAAAATGAAAATCATCTTTGTAATCAAAACGCTCAGTTGTTCTATTCAAATTATCTATGACAACTACTATTCCTTCATCATCATTGTAGCTGGGCATACTATTTGCCTGTAAAAATGGTTTTCCCTCAGATAAAGGATAATTTGATTGAATATTTAAAATATCTGTTGAAATAGCTACATAACTCTTGGGAGCAAGTACATAATTATCAGTAGTAATAGGATTTTTACTGTCAATAGCATTGTTTACAATACGAGCTAATGACCAGTCTTTCAGGTTTATATATTTATCAGATTGATTATAAAGTTCTACAAAATCAGAACCTCCAGTCCTTGGATTAAATAAAACTTCATTTAGAATAATATCAGTTGAATCAGCTTGTTCGGGTAATCCAAAATCTGCAAAGTTAGCATCTGCAATCAAGTTTCCGCTACAATCTGTAATGCTTTGTACAGTCAGTCTATATTTTTCACGAGGCTGTAAAAGAGGACTTACTGTTAATATAACTTGTTTAAAATCAGGGCTTACAACGGTTTTACTTTGAACACTAATACCTTTATCAATAGAATAAGTAGCATTTACAGCTGAAAGACTATCCAAACGTTCATTGAAATTTATAGTAATAGTTTGATTATTAGTTGCATCTACACGCAAAAGTATAGGGGCTATATTATCAGGCTTTACTTCTTTTACAGAATTTTGTTGTGTAGGTGTTCCTCCATTGCTGTTGGTAGAGGCTATCCAGTTGCCTGTTTCACCACAAGGATTTTCCGTATCAATCATTTCCAAAGCCCAACCACCTTCTTTTTTGGTGGCATCATTGTACCAGCTATCGCTATAAGTTACAGTAAAAATAAGTCTGCCATCAGCTCCTCTAAGAGTCAAACGTTCTCCACTGTTGTTCAAACTTGGCAAACTTGGTACACCTACTACATTGTTATAAGCATTAAAATCAGCTAATACACTATTATTCACTAAAATTAGATACTGATTAGGCAAAATATTTACATTAGACAAAGTAGCAGATCCCGTATTATCAAAAAATTTACAGCCATTTAAACTAATAACTTTGTTTGTTCTGTTATAAAGTTCTACATATTCTTGTTCAGGAAGACCTACACGAGGTTCAGGGTCAGCAAAAATTTCTGTAATAATTACTTGATTAAAGGTTGGTACAAGTCCAACACCTACTTGTAGTATAGTATTTGTATTGATTTGATTACCAGCACAATCGTTTATACTATTTAAAGTAATAGTATAAATATCGCCAGCAACGAGAGGAGTAGCCAAAGTCAATTGTACTTCTTTTTCTGAGATAACAGATACATTTGAAATACCAATGCTTCCAGAAACTACATAAGAGCCTAAAAGTAAACTTGTCTGGTTCATGCTTTCTGAAAATACAATTCTTACAACAGTAGGAGTAATGATGGAATTACTGAATACTGTAGGCTTTTGTGTATCAGGAGTATTATTGAAAACAGAATTCTGTTGAGCAGGAGTTCCTCCAGAAGCATTGTTGGAAGCTCTCCAATTATTTTCATCACTACAAGGTAGCGTGGGATTGATAAGCTCTAAGCTCCAGCCTCCATCATCTTTGTTGCTATCTTTATACCAAGAAAGAGCATAAGTAACCACATCTACATCCAAGAAATTATCTACATCTCTTAATGTAATAGTTTCTCCTGTGTTCGTTAGAGCATCCCAAACAGGCATCCCTATTACATTTCCTGTAAATAAAGAAGCATTGGCTTGTGGACACAACAAAACATATCCACCTGCAGGTAGAATGTAGTTATTGCTTGTAATAGTTCTTGTATTAAGGGTATAATTTCTAAGATTGATATTCTTACTCGATTTGTTATGGATTTCTACATACTCGGAAGCTGGCAAACCTACTTGAGGAGTTTCATCAGCCATGATTTCATTGATAATTATGTCTCTATTGAGAGCACTGCTTACTTGTAAATAATTAAAATTGGTTTGAGTAGAACTTTGATTATTTCCTGCAAAATCTATAATATTGGTAGCTGTAACAGTATAATTTTGATTATTGACAAAAGGAGTGGCAAAAGTAAGGGTTACCTGCGAAAAATTTCCAGCATTTCGAGTAGCTGTTAAAGGTGTTCCAATACCTCCATTAACACTATAATTGGCTGTATTTTGGGCAGAAGTTAAAGAGACACTTTCACTAAAAAATACATCTAACTGATTGTTTATAAGCGTAGAAGCACTCGAAAGGGTAGGAGCTGTTACATCAGGAGTGGAAATAGAACCAAAAAGTTCTACATTATCTACTCTGAACGTTCCTGCTACACCACTTGCTCCAAAGGCATAAATTCTGAACTCAATATTTCCAGAACGATTATAAAAGTTTTCATCTAGGGCAATAGCTCTGTTGGTGAGTGTAGTAGTTCCTGAATTGGTATATGAACCTAAATTGGTTGTAAATCCATCTAAACTGGAACGTAAAACCCATTGATTGGGTCCTGTGCCACTTCGGGTTTCATCCAATTCAAAACTTGTTAAATTTAAAACAAAACCTGTATTAGCAGAAACTGTGAATGAAAAATATTTTGTTAAATCTATGGAAGGCACATTCCAAGCACTTGCCCCAAAATTATCAGTTGAAGTAATAGCAGTAACACCTGCACTTCTTGAAAACACTGTTACAGAACCATTAGAGGGTTGAGTATCAGTAGCAAAAGTTATTGGCGTACCCGTAGCTCCAGTAAAACTAAAACGAACAACTTGAGAATAGATATTTTGTAAAAAAAATAAACTACAAAACAAAATTGTAAAAACCTTAACCATAGTGCAGACTTGCTTAATCAATAAAAAAGCAAGTTATAAAAAAAATATATATGTTTAATAGCTTTTACAATTAAGAATGTATGAATAATTTAAAAGAGCTATTTAATAACCCTTACCATATCTACAATCAGAGGCTTCCAATAATCAGAAAAAAGCTGACTTTCCATGACACCTTTGGAAGTAGAAGCATGGATAAAAATTACATTCTTAGAAGGCTCATTGATAGCACTTACAAGCCCTACATGCGTAATTTTACTGCTCGATTTTTTAGAAGCTTTGAAAAATACCAAATCTCCAATCTGTAAATCTCCAGCTTTTACCTTCATGCCCGATTTTGTCTGGTCACCTGCAATACGAGGCAATTTTACAGAAATACTCTCATAAGCTCTGCAAGTAAGCCCAGAACAGTCAATACCTTTTTTATCATTGCCTGCATACTTATAAGTTGTTCCTAAATACTTTTTAGCTTCTTCTACTACAGTCATGGCTTTAGTTTTTTGGGTAGAAGTAAGACTTAAAGCATTATTGGATGAATTTTTGGGTAAACCTTTGAAACTACAACTGGTAGCCAAAATGATTGAGAAAAATAATGCAAAACGTATCATAGCCAATGCTAAATGAATAATTATTAAATGATTTAATTGATGAATGTTCAATGGTATGTTACCCTGCAGCTTCCATCTCTATCTCTCTGATACTAGTACTTTTTTCTGAAAGATATTTGGTGAGTTTTGTTCTAAGTTCTTGATAACTAAGTCCTTGATTGATAACACCATTGCGAACAATAGAAACTTGACCAGTTTCTTCGGAAACTACCATTACAATAGCATCTGTTACTTCAGTAAGCCCAATTGCCGAACGGTGGCGTAACCCCATAGAAGCTGGTATTTGGTCATTTTCGGAAACAGGCAAAATACAACGAGCAGCTGTAATTCTACCCATCGGACTAATGATAACAGCTCCATCATGCAGAGGACTGTATTTATTGAAAATAGACATGATAAGCCTTTTAGACAAAATAGCCTCCAATCTATCACCCGATTCGGCATAAAACTTCATTTCTGAACTTCTTGCAAATACAATCAGAGCTCCTGTATTGCTACTACTCAAAGCCCTTGCTGCTTCTACAATCGAATTAATATCTATTTTAGTGGTTTTTCCTGATCTTCGCCAAGGCATAGAAGCCCAGAAATTATCATCACCAAATACTTGAGAACGTCCTACCAATAGTAAAAACTTTCGAATTTCTTGTTGGAATAAGATTAGCATGGCAATAACTCCCACCCCAAAAAACTGTCCTAAAATAGTACTTAAAAGCTTGAGTTGAAATAAGTTTACTGCCAGATAAACCAAAGTCAAGAGAACCAAACCTATTAAAATTCTTACAGCAATGCTTCCTTTTAAAAGTTTATAAAATTGGTAAATCAAATAGCTCACAAGTAAGATGTCAAGCACATCTATCCAAGTAATATTGATAAACCCTATTTTAAATAAAAAAGTCATTGTATTGTATAAGTGTTTTTAAATCAGTAAATTATGTAAAATTTTTGCTTCATTTACTTCTTTTACATCATGTACTCTGAGTATATGAGCTCCTTGACTGAGGGCAAATGTATTGAGTACACTTGTCCCATTAAGAGACTGCTCTGGAGTAACGTCTAAAGTTTTGTATATCATGGATTTCCTCGAAATGCCAACCAACAAAGGCAAATTCAAGGTTTTGAAATAACTGAGATGTTTGAGCAAATAAAAATTTTGCTCCTTTGTTTTGGCAAAACCAAAACCCAAATCCAAAATTATATCTTTCACCCCTAATATATGTAATTTTTGAATTCTTTTCTCAAAAAAATGTAAAATTTCTAATAAAATATTTTCATAATGTGTCAATTGGTTCATTGTTTGAGGGTTTCCACGGCTGTGCATCAGGATGTAAGGAACTTGTAAATTTGCTACGATTTCAAACATTTTATCATCTAATTGCCCTCCCGAAATGTCGTTAATTATATCAGCACCATTCTCAATAGCTTCTTTAGCTACATCAGCCCTAAACGTATCAATAGAGAGAATGGTTGCTGGAAAATGCTTTTTTATCATTTGAATAGCTGGAATTACTCTGTTTATTTCTTCTTTTTCAGAGACTTCCTGAGCATTTGGACGTGTAGAATACCCTCCAATATCCAGTATATCAGCACCTTGTAAAATAAGTTTTTCAGCTTGCTCTAAAATATCATTTTCTGAAAGATATTTACCTCCATCATAAAAAGAATCAGGAGTAATATTTAAAATACCCATGATTAAAGGCTTTTCAAGGGTAATAAGCCTGCCTTTGCAATTGATTGTGAACATATTTTTGATGGTAAACTCTTTAATGCTAAATGGTAAATAAATAAATATTTTATGAAAATCTTATGTCTTGTATCTTAATTCTTGCTTCTAAAAAAATTATTGTCTTGGAAAACTCTTAAACTTTTCGGTATTTTGTCCACGAAAATATCAAAAATTATGCTAAAAGGAAAAATTGCATTGGTTACAGGAGCTACTTCAGGTATTGGAAGAGCTACTGCTGAGGTTTTTGCAAAAAATGGTCTGAAAGTAATTATTTGTGGCAGAAGGCAAGAGAAATTGGAAGAAGTGGCAAACTATTTGAAGGGTTTTACAGAAGTGAAAATACTCCAATTTGATGTGAGAAATCAGCAGGAAGTAAAAACTTGCGTTACTTCTTTGGAAGATGAATGGAAAGATATTGATATTTTGGTAAATAATGCAGGCAACGCTCATGGTTTAGACCCTATCCAAACAGGTAAAATTGCTGACTGGGATGCTATGATAGACATTAATGTGAAAGGACTTTTATATGTTTCAGAATGTATAATCCCTTTGATGACAGCTCGAAATACAGGACATATTGTAAATATTGGCTCTATTGCAGGCAAACAAGTATATGCCAACGGCAATGTGTATTGTGCTTCTAAATATGCCGTAGATGCCCTCACACAGGGTATGCGAATAGATTTGAACCAATATGGTATCAGGGTTACGCAAATAGCCCCAGGTCTCGTGGAAACAGAGTTCTCTGTAGTGAGATTTAAAGGTGATGAAGACAAAGCCAAAAAGGTATATCAAGGTTATGAACCCTTGAAGGCTGAAGATATTGCAGACTCCATTTGGTACGCTGTCAATGCTCCTAAGCATGTACAAATAGCTGATTTAGTGATACTTCCTACGGCACAAGCCTCAGCCACTGTTGTAAATAGAAAATCTTAATAAATATACCATTAGCATTGATAAACAATAAATGCCATGAAACACACTCCTTTGATAGCCCCTTCTGTATTAGCTGCCGATTTTGGTAATTTGCAAAGAGATATTGAAATGCTTAATGAAAGTCAAGCTGACTGGATACATATTGATGTGATGGATGGTGTGTTTGTTCCTAATATTTCTTTTGGAATGCCTGTATGTCAGGCTATTCAGAAACATGCTAAAAAACCTTTGGATGTGCATTTGATGATAGAACGTCCAGAACGTTATGTAACTGAATTTAAAAACTTGGGGGCATCTATCATTTCAGTACATATTGAAGCTTGTGAACATTTACATAGAAATATCCAGCAAATCAGAGATTTAGGGTGTAAAGCTGGTGTGGCTGTCAATCCACATACTTCTATTTCTTTGTTAGAAAATATTATTACAGAAGTAGATTTGGTATGCTTAATGTCTGTAAACCCAGGTTTTGGAGGGCAGAAGTTTATTCCACAAACCTATCAAAAAGTTAGACAACTCAAAGAGTTGATAATCAAAACCAACTCACATGCCTTAATTGAAATAGATGGAGGTGTAAATAGCCAAAATGCTCCATTGCTTTTGGATGCAGGGGCAGATGTACTGGTGGCAGGAAATTTTGTATTTAGTGCTCAAGACCCCAAACAAGTGATTAGTGAGCTCAAAAGTTGGGTAGTTTCATAATTTTATACTTTTCAAATCATTGAACATCATACAATTTCTCTATACATTGGCTCTAGTAGCCTTTTCTATCACATTACCCATTGATAAACTCATTGGAGTCAATAGTGTTGCTTTGCTTTTACTTTCTGTTACTTGGCTTGTAGATACAAGTTGGAAAACAAAATGGAAGAATTTGAAAAAAGAGCCTTTTGTATGGATTTGGATAGCATTTTTCTTTTTAATGCTTGCAGGTTTGCTTTATACAGACAAAGCAAATATGGCTTGGGGCTGGAATATTCTGCAAAGAATATTACCCCTCATGGCAATACCCTTAATTTTACTAAGTACCCAACGTTTTGATGATACTTGGATTCATCGTTTTTTCCTGTTGTTTGTACTTGCTTTATTTGGAGCTATGGTGTTTGCTCTAGGGAAGGCTTTTTACTTATATACCAAAGAAAATGATATTACAATATTCTACAATGAAAGACTTTCTGGACTTATCCGAATGTCAGGAATTTACTTAGCAAGTTTTATAGGAGTAGCGATGCTGATTTTATCGGAGTATATCTATCCTCGAAAAACACAATATAAAAATTGGCAGAAAATATTTTTTGTATTTCTATTTGCTTTTTTTGGAGTAATGATGTTACTACTCAATATCAGAATGGCGATAGGGGCATTCATGATTGTATATGCCATTTTACTGATTTGGAAAATAGGATGGAAAGGTGTAGTTATTGCTGGTGTGGGTTTTGTAGTCGTGGGTGTGGTAATTGCCAACAATACCATTCTGAAAACCAAATTCAAAGAAGCCATTAACGTAAAAGAAAAAATTATTTTACGAGATACTATAGACCATTCGTTGGATACTTTGGGAAGAGGTTGGGGCGGACGAGCCTTGAGAGTAGCTATTTGGGATTGCTCAACGGATATTCTGAAAGAAGATTGGCTTTTGGGTGTAGGAACTGGTGATACTCAAACAGAACTTACAAAAGTATATCGCAAAAACAACTTCTTATTTGCTTCTGAATTTAATGCAGGCTATAATGCTCATAATCAATTTTTAGAAACATGGCTTACAGTAGGAATTGTAGGTTTTATATTGCTTTTGCTCAACTTTGGTTATTTACTCAAAAAAGCCATTATCCATAAGAATTACCTTTTATTTGGATTTACGCTATTTGTTGTATTAAACTGTATGACAGAGACTTATCTGCAACGGCAAAAAGGTGTGAGTGTGTATGCTTTTATGGCGAGTATGCTTTTAATGCTTGAAAGGAAAAAAGAAGAAAATAAAGATTAATCATTTTTGCTTAATACCCAAACATCATTGCTGTAAATAAACTCAGTATGTTCGGGCGTACCACCATATTTGCCACCTGTCATGTAAATTTTATTTTGATAAACAGTAGCAGCGATGCCTCCACGAGGACTCCAAGGGGCATTTTCGCCTCTCCAAGTTCTGCCATCAGAACTTACAAGTACCTGACTTGAAAACTGTCCGTTTCTGTTACAACCCAAAAGCCAAATTTTTCCATCAAATACAAGGGCTGTATAACCAAATATTTTTTCGCCTTTTACAATTTCATCTGTTTCTTTTTGCCAATTGAGAGCATCCGTAGAACTCCAAACATCATTATCCAATAAATACAATTTTCCATTCAAAAACACAATTTGGCTGTTACTTCGTTTTCCAAAAGGTAGATTATCTTTTTGTTTAGTCCATTCGATACCATCTTCTGAACTCCAAATATCTGCATATTGAGTATTTTTATCTTCCCCTCCAATAAGCCAAAGCTTATTGTTAAATACAAATGGGTGATAGAAAAAGCGTTTGGGCAGATTGCTATTTGTGGAAATCGTTTCCCAGTTTTTGAAATCGCTTGTTTTATAAATTTCTGGTTTAAATGTAAAATTCTCGATATTTCCATTGAAATAACCCAATCCATATACTGCATCCTTAAAATACACATAATCTAAAAATGCTAAATTATTGATAGAATTAGAAAGAGGAGATTTTTGCCATTCTTTTCCATTTAGAGAAAACCAGTTTCCTTGTGGATGAAAAACCCAGAGAGTATCACGAATACCAAACATCTGAAAATTATAGCTTTTTCTCCAAACAGCACTATCTAGTACTTTTATCCATGTATATGAGTCTTTTGAAAGAGAAACTGAATCTTCAAGCCTTTTGGTCTTTTTGGTTTGAGATGGAGAAGTGTTATTCTTACAATTTGTCAAAAATAATACAGTACATACGAAAACAATCAAAACTTTCATATTCGTAATATTTTGATGAACATGCGAATATAATAAAAAAAGCATTAAGATTTTCTTAATGCTTGGAGTATTTTAGCTAATGATGTTGCTTTAATTTATGATATGCAATATAAAAGTATTTTATACTATCTATTGGGACCACTTAATAAATTAGGCTCTGCATACATAATATTCTTTATTTGATTGATTTGGTTTGCTTTTTCTAAAGCTTCATAACCAGTTTTAATGTTTGGGACACGCAAAAGATAACTTTTTGTTATTGAAAGCTTTACAATTTCCAGATTAAAAGCTTTAACAATATTTTCAAAATCTTCGATACTCATGGAATCATCAGGCTTTACAATTATTTCATCACGTAATACCACGAAAGGACTTGTTTTTGACATGAAAGAGCCAAAAATGGGTGTTGCACTTAAGATATCGCTGTCTGTATTCAGTAAAGCTAATTGTTTATCAAATGTTTGACAACTAAATGGAATATTCAATATTAATGCTACTTCATTAAAATTAATCTTTGTAGGAGGTATATTCAATGTGAAATTTGGGTATCTGCTTATGATTTCTGTTACTTCATCAAGTGTGATATTAGGTTTATTAAATTTTATCCATACTTCTCCTTTTTGTTCTGGTAGAAAATACTCTTTGTCATCATAGAAGTAAAATCTTGGTTTACATAAAACAGAAGTCTCTTCCTTTTTACAAGCAATCAAACTAAAGCTAAGTGCAAGTAGTACTAGTATGATCTTCATAATTTAATATTGTTTATGGAAAATAGGCTAAATTTTGGTGAAAAATAATAAAAAAAGCATTAAGATTTTCTTAATGCTTAGAGTATTTTTGTAGAGTTTGAATCAATATTTCATTTTCCTGATGAGTGCCTACACTAATTCGCAAACAGCCTTCAATCACCTTTACTCTGTTACGAACAATAATCTTTTCTGAAAGCAGATAATCAAATATTTTCTGAGCCTCCTGCATTTTTACAAGTAAAAAATTGGCATCTGAAGGATATACTTTTTCTACAAATGGAAGAGTATTTAGCTTATTCTCAAGATATTCTCTCTGAGTGATAATTTCTTTCACCATCTCATTTTTCTGAGCCTCTTTCTGCAAACTTTCTTGCACAAGTTCCTGTGTAGTTTGGCTTATATTATAAGGTGGTTTAATTTTATTAAGAACAGCTATCAAATCTTTATGAGCAAATGCCATTCCCAAACGCAAAGCAGCAAGCCCCCAAGCCTTTGAGAAGGTTTGAATAATGACAAGACGTGGATATTTTTCCAGATGTTTTACCCATGAAGCCTCAGCACAGAAATCAATATAGGCTTCATCAAGCAAGGTAATACCCTGAAAATGATCTAAAATGTACTCAATATCTTCTTTTTTGAGCAAATTCCCACTTGGATTGTTGGGTGAACACAAAAATATAATTTTGGTGTTTGAATTGATAGTTTGTTTTAATTTTTCTAAATCTATCTGAAAATTAGCGTCTAAAGGCACTTTCTGAATTGGTACAGCATTGATATTGGCACTTACCTCATACATACCATAAGTAGGAGGCATGATGATGATATTATCTTGATGAGGCTCACAAAATGCTCTAATCAGCAAATCAATGGCTTCATCACTGCCATTTCCCAAGAAAATATTTTCCATTCCCACATTTTTAATAAGGGATAATTGGTATTTGATATGTTTCTGATGAGGGTCAGGATAACGATTATAAGGTTTGGAGGTAACAGAACCTAAAGGATTCTCGTTGGCATCTAAAAAAATGCCTTCAGAGCCACTGTATTCATCTCTGGCAGAAGAATAAGGGGCAAGCTCAATAATATGAGGGCGAAGTAACTGGTTAAACATAAAATTTTGATGATATTTTGTAGAGGCGAATCATGATTCACTCCATCTACAACCTTAATTGTTTACAATTGTTCCATCTTGGATGCGAATACTTCTATCAGCCATTTGTGATAGTGTAGGGCTATGGGTTACAATCACAAAAGTAGTATTAAATTGCTTACGAATATCAAAAAAAAGATGATGTAATTCTTCAGCGTTTTTAGAATCCAAGTTACCACTGGGTTCATCGGCAAAAACTACTTTAGGTTGATTGATAAGGGCTCTTGCCACAGCCACTCTTTGGGCTTCACCACCCGAAAGTTCAGAAGGCAAATGTGTACCTCTGCCTTTTAACCCCAACGTATCTAAAAGATGTTCCGCTTTTTCATACACTTCTGGAGATTTTTTACCACCCAAAAGAGCAGGCAAGGCTACATTTTCGAGGGCTGTAAACTCAGGTAAAAGATTATGAAACTGAAATACAAACCCAATGTGTGTATTTCTGAAGTTGGCTAATTTTTTTTCAGAAAGTTCAAAAATAGATGTTCCTGCAATAGAAATATTACCAGAATCGGGTTTATCCAAACTGCCCAAAATATGAAGCAAGGTGCTTTTTCCAGCACCTGATGCTCCAATAATCGAAACAATTTCTCCTTCGGTAATTTCTAAACTTAAATTTTTGAGCACTTGTAAACTGCCATAGTTCTTACAAATATTGGTGGCTGTAATCATTTGATTTTGAAGAACTTTTCGTCAATTCTAATGTAGGAAGTAGGTGCAAAGCCTGTTCTTTTAAATGCAAGAGCCTTTTCCAAAAGAGCTTTGCCTTTGTCAGGTTTTTCACTCTTTCCTTGTGAACTCATCAGTTTAATAACTTTCACAAAAACAGCCGCATACAAGCAATTTTGCTTGCCTAATAATCTGATTTGTCTTTGAATACTACCCAAAAGCTGATTCAATAAGTCATTGTCTTCCATGATTGCATATTGAATGGCAAGAATAATCTTGATTTCTAACAATGCATAAGGGTATTTTTTCACAGAAACTTCATTGAGTAGGTTATTAATCCATTTTGAAGCTTCTTCGTACTTTTCTGCATAATAACATGATAGAGCTCTATAAGCTACATAACTCACATAGTTAGGCACATCATCCATATCTATCTCGAATTCTTGAAATAACATACCATTCTCAGTGTATAATTCATGTTGAATGCCCAAACGAAGGCTTCTTTCAAGCTTTGTAAACAAGAAACGAGCAGGGTAAGTATGGAGTGTATAATTTGACATCAATGCACTTACAGAATCATTTACTTCATCAAAATAATCTTCTGCTTTTCTGTAAACTTTATAACGGTTGTAATATTCGAGCTTGAGATATTCAAATACAATTTTTAAATGATGATAAATTGTATCCATCTGATACATATCAAAAATCTGCTGAACCCTTGCTAAAATGTTTTCTATGGGTTCTTCGTCCATAGATTCGTTTTCTTCAACAAACAAACGATGAAAAATTCCTACACAACTCTGGTACACATAAAGTCTGTGTGAGTCATAAAGGTTTTTGACAGAAATGAGTTCTTTATTGATAAGTGTAATCTCTAATTTTTCCGTTTCATTGCTGGAAAATAAATAGCTGCCATATTTTCTGAAATAATCACTAATCAGAGATTCTACTTTATCCACAGAAAGCATATAGGCAATATGCTTGTTGTAGAGTTGGGAATAAGTAAAGTATTCAGGAGTATGGGTATGTAACCTTTTAAGCGATTTATAAACAACAGTCAGTTCATTGGATAAATCGTAGTCTAACAACTCTTTTTCTAATTTTTTGAGTGTAGCAATCACAATAGTCCTTTTCTTTGTAAAGAAAATTTCAGGAATATTGGCTACTTTTTTTAATAAATCGGCTCTGGGGTTTTCAACTTGTTCTAAAAGATATTCTTCGATTTTTTGGTTGAGACGAGAACGAAGTGTATAATAAGCATTACTATTAACTCCCAAATCTTTCATGATTTTAGAGTCGGAGGATTTCTCTTGATACATCATTTGTAGCAAAAGAGCTGACTTATCAGCACCGCTTTCCATCAAATTGCTATAAAGAATTTCATAGTCTTGTTTAGAGAGCTGTTTGATTATACTTTTTAATTTTGCCATTTTAACAAACGCTTATGATTTAAGGCTTATTGAGCTTTGTATGAAAGACAATAGAATCCTATATGGAAATATTTTGACAAATTTTATCAAAAAATAAAAATAACTTTAAAAACTTACTTTTAGCAAATAGCTTTAAATAACACCTTATGACACAATGTTAATAAAAATGTTTTAAAAAATCAAAAAAAATTACCTGAAAATTACATGAAATATTTTTTTTGAATAATGAAAACTTTCAGATTTATAAAAGTTTATAAAAGGTGATACAGACATTTTTTTGCATACCATAAATAAAAACTATAACTTGGCATGATTTTTAAAAGTTAAGATGTTTTTATGATTCCAAATCCGATTGTCCAAAAAATTACATTGAGTGATGGACGCGAAATTACAATTGAAACTGGTAAGTTAGCCAAGCAAGCTCATGGCTCTGTAGTAGTAAGAATGGGTAACACAATGCTTTTAGCTACTGTTGTTTCCAACGAAAAAGCTGCTGAAAACCCTTCTTTCTTTCCTCTTTCTGTAGATTATCAAGAAAAATTTGCTGCTGCGGGTAGAATACCTGGGGGCTTTAATAAAAGAGAAGGAAAACTTTCTGACCAAGAAGTATTAATCAGTCGTTTGGTAGATAGAGCCATGCGTCCTTTGTTCTCTGACGATTATTACAATGATACACAAATCAACATATTTTTAATTTCTCACGACCCTGAAGTAATGCCCGATGCCTTAGCTGGACTTGCTGCTTCGGCTGCTGTGATGGTTTCGGATGTGCCGTTTAATGGACCCATGGCTGAAGTTCGTGTAGCGAAAGTAGATGGAAAACTCATCATCAATCCTACACCCGAACAAATGGCTAAATCTACTTTAGACATGATGATTGGAGCATCTGAAAAAGATATAGTGATGGTAGAAGGGGAGATGATGGAAATTTCGGAACAAGAGATGTTAGAGGCACTCCAATTAGCTCATCAAGAAATAAAACTTTTGTGTGCTGCTCAAAAAGAACTAGAAGCCAAAGCTGGAAAAACAGAAAAGCGTGTCATTAAGTTTAAAGAAGACAAAGAATTAGAAGAAAAAATTTGGAATGAGTACTATTCAAAAATGTACGAAGTAGCCAAACTCCTCCAAGATAACAAAGACCTTCGTAAAAAATCCTTCAAAGCTGTAGAAGACGAATTCTACAACTCCCTTCCTGAAGATCATAACATAGATTTATACCTTGCCAATAAATATTTACACGATATCCAAAAGGCAGCTGCTCGTAATTTAGCTCTTGATGAGAAAGTTCGTTTGGATGGTAGAAAAGCTGACGAAATACGTCCAATTTGGTGTGAAATAGACTATTTGCCTATGGCTCATGGTTCGGCTCTTTTTACAAGAGGTGAAACACAGTCGCTTACTACGGTAACTTTAGGAACAAAATTGGATGAGAAAATGATAGACCTTACTACTCAAAAAGGTTTTGAACGTTTTCTTTTACATTATAATTTCCCTTCGTTCTCTACAGGTGAAATAAAGCCCAACAGAGGACCAGGCAGACGTGAAATAGGACATGGAAACTTGGCTCAAAGAGGTCTGAAAATGGTATTGCCTCCAGAATCTGAAAATCCTTATGTATTGCGTGTAGTATCTGATATTTTAGAATCGAATGGTTCTTCTTCTATGGCTACTGTATGTGCTGGTACACTTGCTCTCATGGATGCAGGGGTGCAAATTAAAGCTCCTGTAGCGGGTATTGCAATGGGCATGATTTCTGACTCAAAAACAGGTAAATACATTGTTCTTTCAGATATTTTAGGTGATGAAGACCATTTGGGAGATATGGATTTTAAAGTGGTGGGTACTGAAAATGGTATCACAGCTTGCCAAATGGATATCAAAGTAGATGGACTTTCTTTTGAAGTACTTGCACAAGCTTTAGACCAAGCTCGCCAAGGAAGATTGCATATTTTAGGTATCATGAAACAAGCCATCGAAAAACCTAAAACCGAAATGAAATCTCATGCACCACGTATTGAGGTGATTAGAATAGAAAAAGACCAAATTGGAGCTATTATTGGTCCAGGTGGTAAAGTTATTCAGGAAATTCAAAAAATGAGTGGAGCTACCATTGTGATTGAAGAAAAAGAAGATGGTGGGTATGTTAATATTTTTGCTACCAATGGCGAATCGTTAGAGATAGCGAAAAATCGAGTAAAAGGTATAGTTGCTGTTCCTGAAATTGGAGAAATCTATACAGGAAAGGTAAAAAATATCCAACCTTTTGGTGCTTTTGTTGAGTTTATGCCTAACAAAGATGGTTTACTTCATATTTCTGAAATCAAATGGGAAAGATTGGAAAAAATGGACGGAGTACTCGAAATAGGAGAAGAAGTGACAGTAAAACTGATTGAAGTTGATAAAAAAACAGGCAAATACAAACTTTCTCGTAAGGCATTGTTACCCAAGCCTGAAAAGAAAGAAAAAGAGCCTACTCCCAATGAAGGTAGTGCAGAAAATAAATAACGAAGTAAAATCCCTATCAATCGATAGGGATTTGTTTTTTATAAAAAAAATTAATAATTGCTTGCAATCCAAAAATACAAGGGCATTCCAATAGTAATATTAACAGGAAAGGTAATGGCTAATGTCATAGGTAAAAATAAACCAGGGTTGGCTTTGGGTACAGCTATTTTCATGGCAGCAGGTACAGCAATATAAGAAGCACTGGCTGCAAGTACTCCAAACATAAAACGATTACTAATATCGTCTGTGATAGCGGAACTAATCAGGCTGATTACCACACCATTAAACAAAGGAACAACAATAGCGAATATCAACGGAAAAATACCATTTGACATAAAACTATTCAGATTTCTTCCACTTGCTATCCCCATATCCAATAGAAATATAGCTAAAAAACCTTTGAATATATCTGTGGTAAAAGGTTTGATACCTTCTGCATGCTTTTGGCTTGCTATGAAGCCTATAACAAGGCTTCCTAATATTAGAAGTACACTACCATTTGTAAACGAGTGCTTGAGAGCATGTCTTTTCTTTATCTTTTCAACATCATTGCCTTTATAAAATATTGAAATAAGGATAAGCCCCACAATAATAGCAGGAGACTCCATCAGAGCCATGATAGCCACCATGTGTCCATGTACAGACATTTGTTGCGATTCTAAATAATTTGTTGCTGTTACAAATGTTACAGCACTTACAGAACCATAGGCTGCGGCAACTGCCCCTGCATCAAAAACACTCAATTTGCGTTTTAAAATAAAGAATGTATAAGTAGCCACACCTGCTGAAAGGGCTATTCCAAAAAGCATAGACCACATAATTTCAAGAGTAAAATGCTCATGAGCTAATTCTTGTCCACCTTTGAAGCCTATGCAAAAAAGAAGATACAACGAAATAAATTTTGAAGAGTTAGGAGGGATTTCTAAGTCACTTTTTACATAAACAGCTACAATTCCTAAAACAAAAAATAAAAGAGCTGGATTTGTTAAATTTTCTATGAGAAGGTCGAAATTCATAAATTTTGATAAATAAATTTTTGTTGCTGCAAAACTCTGATATTTTTTTTATAACTTTTTATTTATATTTGAAATGTTGATTATAAAATTTATTTATGAACTATACATTGAATCAACTAAAAATTTTCTTAAAAGTAGCTGAATACAAAAGTGTTACGAAAGCTGCTCAAGAATTGCATCTTACACAACCTGCAGTTTCTATTCAACTCAAAAACTTTCAAGACCAATTTGATATACCACTTACAGAAACGATAGGGCGAAAGATATTTATTACAGATTTTGGGAAAGAAATAGCCGAAGCTGCCAAGAATATCCTCAACGAAGTAACTACAATCAATCATAAAACGCTTGCCTACAAAGGACAAATTACAGGGAGACTTACTATTTCGGTGGTTTCAACAGGCAAATACGTCATGCCTTATTTTCTTACAGATTTCCTAAAAAAATATCAGGGTGTAGAGCTTGTCATGGATGTAACCAACAAAGCACAAGTGATAGAAAGTCTTGAAGAAAATGAAGTAGATTTCTCTTTGGTTTCTATTCTGCCCGAAAATATGGCTTTACATAAGATAGAACTTTTAGAAAATAAATTGTTTTTAGTTGGAAATGGAGAAACGCAAATCAAAGAAGAATTAGAGCTTTTTGCTATCTTGGAGCATATACCTCTCATTTATAGAGAAAATGGTTCAGGGACAAGACTCACAATGGAACGCTTCATGATGAATCATCAGGTAAAAAGTTATAAAAAAATAGAATTAACAAGTAATGAGGCTGTTAAACAAGCAATTTTGGCAGGATTAGGCGTTTCAATTATGCCCATTATTGGTATCAAAAACGAACTTTTATCAGGAGAACTCAAGATTATACCCATCAAAGGCTTACCCATTCAAACTACATGGGATTTGATTTGGCTCAAAAGAAAAAAATTATCACCTGTTGCAGAAATGTTTACAAAATATTTGCAAGAACAAAAATCTAAAATTGTTCAGAAATACTTTAATTTTGAGATGTTTAAGTGAAAAACTAAACTCGTTGCCAAGTTTCGCCATTAACTGTAAACTGAATAATTCCCCATGTTTTTGAATAATAATAATCAGACGTTTTATATACATTTTGATAAGTAAAACCATTCACATCCAATTGATTATAAAAAATAATAGAATAATCAGGAGAAATAGGTTGAGCATTTACAAATGTACTTTGATTTTTATTGATGTAACCAATTGGGTATGAGGGATAAGTTGAGGAATTGGAAAAAGTAATATATATCAAAGCTCTTGATTCCATTGTATAGCTTGAAGATGCTTCATATTTCAAAATAATTCTCTTTTGCTCAGAATTAGCCATTTCTATAGTAATCATTTCTTGTTGGCGTGGGTCAATCAAACATCCCCATTTATCAGTTCCTCTATTGCTTCTAAGTGTCTTTTTTTCTGCCTTGATTACACTGTACGTTTTAACTTCTCCTGTTTTAGTACTTTTAAAGGAGTATATTTGATTCAAATCATAAATCTGCCACTCATAATCTTGTTGACTGAATAGATGTTTTTCTACTCTTTCATCACATTTATAGCATGCCACAGCCCAAAAAAGTGAGCTAATCAATAAAATATAAATAACTTTTTTCATAGAATGTTTTGTCTTGTATATTTAGGCAATACAAATTTATAAATTTTTATAAAAAAATAAAAACCTATGAATCGCCCTCAAGACTGGCAATTTGACTATGCCAGCGAAAATGATATGTATGTTACAGAATTCTCTACAGAAGAATTAGAAAACTATTTAAATAAGCCTTATCCTAAAGATAAAATATGTTTGTATTGCGTTCTTTTTCATAAAGATACAGAGAAAAAAGTAACTGTTTTTGGAGCAAACAATCAGTTTGTGGTAGAGTGTTGGATAAACAAAAATGCTGTATTCCAAAGAAAAGACACAGACACAAGCAAAAAAGCCACTATTTATAATTATCCCAATACAGGAGAAAGCTTAGAAGTATTGGAAGGTGAAGTGATGGATTTCGAGAATGTTAAAAAAATTGTAACATATTTTTATAAACAAATGAAACCACATCCTGATTATAGTGTTGTTAAAAAATCGTATATTTACAAGTAAAAAGTATCATGAAAACAGGCGAAGGAGGCATCATTATCACCAAATTAGATGATTTGCTCAACTGGGCAAGGCTATCATCTTTATTTCCAATGGGTTTTGGGCTGGCTTGTTGTGCCATAGAAATGATGGCAGCGTACAGTTCCAACTACGATTTGGATAGATTTGGGGTTATTCCAAGGGTTTCACCTCGTCAGTCTGATGTGATGATAGTGGCTGGAACAGTTACATTTAAAATGGCAGACCGTATCAAAAGACTTTATGAACAAATGCCTGAACCCCGTTATGTAATTTCTATGGGAAGTTGCTCAAACTGTGGAGGACCTTACTGGGAGCATGGCTATCACGTTGTTAAGGGCGTGGATAGAATTATTCCTGTAGATGTGTATGTACCAGGTTGCCCACCACGTCCCGAAGCCCTGATAGGAGGGTTTTTAGAACTCCAGAAAATAATCCAAAAAGAATCCTTATTTGCTCCAAAGGCTGTTCAAGCAATTTTAGAGAAAGAGAATGTATAAATTAATACTTAACTATTTAACTGCCAAATAGTTCCGTTGAGAACTGTTGCAAAACTTACCCAAATCAAATAAGGAATGAGTAAAATCCCTGCAACCTTCTTGATTTGGTAAAAATGATAAATTGTAGCGACTATCATTATGAGCATGATAAGGATTTCTACAAAAGCCCATCCAACTTGATGAAAATTAAAAAAAATAACAGACCAACAAAGATTTAGCACAAATTGAATTAAAAATAATGTAACAGCCTTTTTTTGAAGAAAGTGCTTGTTGTGCCAAACAATACCCAAAGCAATACCCATACAAATATATAAGACTGTCCAAACAGGACCAAAAAGCCAGTTGGGTGGATTCCAAGAAGGTTTATTGATGAAAACATACCAATTTTGGATGGATTCGGTGGTGCTGAAACCACTGGCAATGCCTAAGGTTAAACAAAGAATTGCACAAAGAAAAGCTTTAAAAAATAGAGATTGTGTCATGGAAAAATTCAAACTTTCCAATTTAAACAATACTCATCTCAAAATGTTTGAAGATTTATCGAATTAGTAATACACTTCCTGCCTTTTGGGAAAAGGACGAACCATCAGAAAATCTGCCCACCAATGTCCACACATATACATCACTGGGCATGGGTTTACCCTGAAATGTACCATCCCAGCCTCTATTAAGAGCATCCGAAAGGTTTTGTGTTCTATAAAGGAGCTTTCCTTGAGAGTCATAAATACTCCAATCTACTTCAGTAATATTTTTTCCTTTTATTCTCAATAAATCATGAATACCATCATCATTAGGCGAAAATAGGGATGGAATAAACAAATCTTTTTCTCCATTATCTGCTTTTAAACAGACTGTTTTTTGAGTGCTACAACCCACATTATTGGTGATAGTTACAGTATAGCAAAGAGAATCACTATCTACATAAACTAATGGATTTGCTATATTAGGGTTTGAAAGTCCATCAGTAGGTAACCAACTATATATTTCTCCACCATTGGCTTCTAATTGTACATAAGTACCCTTACCAACACGCATTTCGGGCAAAGGCAAAGTACTATTGGGTGTAGGCTTGATAGTGATATTGATAGGTGTTCTCTCATAACTCAAACAACCATTAGAGAAAACACAGACATAATAAGTTGTAGAATTTTCTATACTGGTAGTAAACTCGCTACTATCAACAGGTTGTCCTGCTTCATTAGAAATAGGTTCACCACCTGTGGCAGTTTTGTACCATCGGTATTGTACACGCTCTCTATTGTAAGAAGCTTTTAACGTAACTTTTCCTAAACCACATTTTTCTACATGGTTTGCTAAAGCTTTATCTTCGGATGTTCTGAAAGTCCAAGTATTAGCATCATAAATGCCTTCATAAACGCTTCCTCCTGCACCTATAAAACTCACAGGGTCTATAAGTATATAGTATTCTGTGGATGGAAGAAAAGGTTTATTAGTAGTAAAAGTAATAGTATTGGTATTATTGGCAACAACTTGATTGGAGTTTACATATATTTTGTCATGTAAAATACCATTATTCTTTGCGTAGATAGAGATTTTTCCGACAAAACTTGAATTGATACTTACATTGCCTGATACACCTATCTGAAAAGAACTTTGCTTAATGGATATACAGGAGCTATTGTTTGTAGGATTAAAAGACTGATTCATAATGAGGCCATTAGCTGTTGTAAAACGCCATTCTGTATTGGAATTAAAACCAATAAAAGGCTCACTACTCAAATTTTTGAATACACCAGAAAGAATTTTTACAAAAATTACCTGATTGGTTGATAACATAGAAGGCAGTATAATCACAGCCTTATTATTTATAATTTCTACACAAGTACAACTAACAGGGATACTAAAAATCAGATTATTACTTGAGCCATCATAGACAGAAATATTACCTATTCCTTTTTGAATAGGTTCATTGAAATAAATTTGTAAACGAGTATTGGTTGGCACTTGGGTAGCTCCTCTACGAGGTAATAATAGTGTATCAGTAGGAGTTGCCCACAATGAAATAGAAAATAAAAATAAGAAGATATAAAATATAATTTTCATGCAAACCAATTGAATTTATTATAAATACTCTGCAAATAAAAAAGGTAGCCAAAAAATACAAAATTTTCTTGACAAGAATTTATATTTGTTTGTAATAAATAAAAAAGGACTCAATTTTGAGTCCTTTTTTATTATGATAATTTATATCTATACATTCTTTTCTAAATGGCTATTACGTTTTCCATAAGCAAAATATACCAACACACCAACTACAAGCCAACCAGTAGCTAATTTTTGAGCTAAAGGATTCAGATTTACAATCAAGAACACATTTGTTAAAATACCTAAAACAGCAATCACGGGTAAGGCAGGTACTTTAAAGCCACGTTCTAATTGTGGTTCACGTATACGAAGTAACCATACAGCACCACAAACCATTGCGAAAGCAAACAAAGTTCCAAAGCTTGTCATATCACCCAAAACAGAAATTGGAGTAAATGCTGCTACAACAGAAACTACTAAACCTACCAAAAGTGTACTTTTGTAAGGTGTTTTGAACTTTTCATGAATTTCTTTGAAAAAATTAGGTAATAAACCATCTTTTGCCATACCCAAGAAAATTCTTGTTTGTCCAAGCATCATTACAAGCATTACTGAAATAAGACCTGCTGTTGCAGCGGCTGTAACAATATACATAGCCCAAGGTTTACCAGCCTTATCAAAAGCAGCAGCTACAGGGGCTTTCAAAGCATCGCCTACAATGTCTTTTTCATAGTGCATCATACCTGTAAGCACCAAAGAAACAGCAATATACAATACTGTACAAATGAGTAATGAAGCAATAATTGCAAAGGGTATATCTTTCTTAGGATTGATAGCTTCACCTGCTTGCGTAGAAACGGCATCAAAACCAATATAAGCAAAGAAAATTGCAGCTGCTCCACCAAAAATACCCCCAATACCATACGCAGAATGTGGTTTGCCATCTTCTCCAATAATCTCTTTTGCATCAGGAATGAAAGGAGTCCAGTTCTCAGGAACAATAGAAAACATTCCAACAAAAATTACAAATAATACAGCAGCTACTTTCAATACCACAATAAGATTATTTGCACTTGCAGCTTCTTTGATACCCTTTACTAAAATAGATGTAACAACCCAAACAATCAGGAATGCAGGTAAATTCACAGAGAATCCTGTCTCTCCTAATTTTGAATATGACATTGGGTCATTGGTGAGATAAGGAGGTAAAGTAATACTAAATAGTTTTAATAGTTTACTAAAATATCCTGACCAACTGACTGCCACCGTCATAGCTCCCATACCATACTCCAAAATAAGTCCCCAACCAATCAGCCAAGCAAACAACTCTCCAACAGTACCATACGCATATGCATAAGCAGAGCCCTCAACAGGCAACATGGAAGCAAACTCAGCATAACAAAGTGCAGCAAAAATACAAGCTATACCAGCTACCACAAAAGATAAAGCCAAGGCTGGTCCTGCATGGTAGTGAGCAGCCGTACCCGTAAGTACAAAGATACCACCACCAATAATAGCACCGATACCAATGGCTGTTAAACTCCATTTGCCTAATACTCTATTGAGGTTACTTTTTTTCATATCAGCTTCAAAAGCACTGATAGGTTTTTTTCTCCAAATCGATTGAGACATTACTACAAAATTTTATTATGAAAACTAAAACAATTAAACATAAAAATTGGGAGATGTCTCCCAATTGAGGATGCAATTTAAAGAGTTTTGAAAAAATAATAGTATTTTTTAAAACTTTTTTTGGATTTTTTCATTCTCGTCAATTTTTTGAGAACAATACTTGTTATAAAAGCAGGAAAAACATAGCTTGCAACTTTTTAGATTTTTGAGATACAAAAACTATGAAGTATTTAATCGTAGGTTTGGGAAATATAGGTGCTGAATATGCCCATACACGGCATAATATAGGCTTTATGGTGGTGGATGCTCTTGCCAAAACGAAAGATGTTACTTTTCAGACTGGACGTTTGGCAGATGTGGTGGATTTTAAACACAAAGGAAAACATATTTATTTAGTGAAACCCTCCACATACATGAACCTAAGTGGCAAGACTGTAAATTATTGGATGCAAGAATTAAAAGTACCTTTAGAGCAAATTTTGGTAATTACAGATGATTTGGCTCTGCCATTTGGAAAATTACGCTTGAGAGCCAAAGGCTCTGATGGAGGACATAACGGCTTAAAAAGCATTCAAGCAACTATCAATAGCCAAGATTATGCTCGTTTACGTATGGGGGTAGGAAGCGATTTCCCAAAAGGAGCTCAAGCAGACTATGTTTTAAGCCCGTTTAATGAAGATGAACAAAAAGATTTAGAAAAAATATTAGAAACTGCCTCTAATGCTGTACTGAGTTTTTGTTTAGAAGGGGTCAGCAATGCCATGAATAAATTTAATAAATAAAAAAGAGGGAAGAGGAAGTAACATAAATTCACTTATGATAAGCGTCAAAAATCTTACTAAAATATACAACAAGCAAAAAGCAGTTGATAATATCAGTTTTGAGGCTGAAACAGGGAAAATTGTAGGCTTTTTGGGACCTAATGGAGCAGGTAAATCAACGACCATGAAAATAGCTACAGGCTATATTGCTGCAACATCTGGTACAATAGAAGTAGCTGGTTTTGACGTAAATACACATATCAAAGAGGCTCAAAAGTGTATTGGGTATTTACCTGAACACAATCCGCTGTATTTAGATATGTATGTGAAGGAATATTTGAGTTTTATTGGTAAAATTCATCAAATATCACAAAAGTTAGATACAAGGATTGCAGAAGTAGTAGAAATGTGTGGTTTGGGGCGTGAGCAACACAAAAAAATAGGAATGCTCTCAAAAGGGTATAGACAAAGGGTTGGCTTGGCACAAGCTCTCATTCATAATCCTCCTGTTCTGATTTTAGATGAACCTACCACAGGACTCGACCCCAATCAGATTGTAGAAATTAGGCAACTAATTAAACAAGTGTCTGAAAATAAAACAATTATACTTTCTACACACATCATGCAAGAAGTACAAGCTATTTGTGATAAAGTAGTCATTATCCATCTAGGGAAAATTGTAGCGGATGCTCCTGTAGAAGAAATTAAAACATTATCTCAAAAAGAACGTATCTTGCGAGTGGAATTTACAGAAAGTATTGATGTTGACACCTTAAATCAAAAAATACAAGGAATCAAAAGCTTGAAAGCTTTGAGTTCCACAATTTGGGAAATAAGAACTTTACATGATAATGATATTCGAGCAGAAATATTTAAATTAGCAACGCAAGAAAACTGGACGATACTAGAAATAAAACAAGAAGAAAAAAACTTAGAAAATGTATTCAGAGAACTCACAGGAACCACTCTTTAAACAAGAACTACAAATAGCTTCATCACACCATCATAAATCTATTGGAATGGATATTCGCTTAGTTTTAGATGATGAAACTAAGCCACTTGTGATTTTTGTACACGGATTTAAAGGATTTAAAGATTGGGGACATTTTAATTTGATAGCAGATGAATTTGCTCGCAACGGATTTATTTTTGCCAAAATTAATCTTTCTCATAATGGCACTTCACCTACGGATAAACGAAATTTTGTAGATTTAGAAGCCTTTGGACATCAGACTTTTTCCAAAGACTTACATGATATTGATGATGCTATTAATTATTTCTTTTCAGAGGATTACTTGTTCAAGGCGAATACAAATTTACAAGAATTGTATCTCGTTGGGCATAGTAGAGGAGGAGGACTTGTCATACTAAAGGCATCGGAAGATAGTCGTGTGAAGAAAGTAACAACTTGGGCTTCTATTAGTGAGAGTGGATTCTTATTCAATAAAGAACGTATTGAAGAAATTGAAAGAAATGGAGTAATTTATATTGAAAATGCTCGTACAAAACAAAATATGCCTATTTACAGGGAAGTTTATGAAGACTTACTCAGAAACTCTCAAAGGTTTGATATAAAACATAAAATTTCTAATCTACAGGTACCATTATTGCTAATACATGGTAAAAATGATACTTCTGTTTCTCCAAAAAGCTCCGAAAATCTCAAAGATTGGGCTAAAAATGCCACACTAATTCTTTTAGAAGATGCTGACCATACTTTTGGAGGCAAGGAACCTTATACAAATGATTTATTGCCTGTTCACACAGATGAATTGGTAGATGAAACCATTGCCTTCTTTAAAGGGTAAATGTAACAATATTAGAAAACTACTAAAAACGCTGTTGAGATTAATTCAACAGCGTTTTTGTTTTTTAATAACTAAATTTTATTGCTAAAATAATATATCTTTGCTAAAATAATATATTTAATAAGAATAATATTCTAATATTTAAAATTTTAACACAAAATTATTTGTTAATAATAAATTTTAATCAAATTTTATAAAGGTATAAGACTCTTTTCTGATTTTTGTTATTTATTTTAATGACTTAAATTATAAAAATAATTAAAAAAATACTTGTAATTGTTTTATTATAATAGATATATAAATTACCAAAAATATACTTAAAATTATATTCTTCCAAGATAAAATTTCAATTTTGGGATATGCAAATTAAAATCAATTTTAAAGTCATTCCCATTATGAAAAAGCTATTCCTCCTTCTTACATGGCTGATTGCAATAGGTTTAAGCCCTAAGGTAAATGCTCAGGGTTCTGAAATGTATGGCAAAGGTATTCGTATCAATTTAGATACAACAGGTAAACGTTATATACGTTTTATTACTTGGCATCAGGTGTGGATGCGTTACATTGATAACAATCCTGGAACAACTGTAAACGGACTTCCTGAAGCAAGTACTTGGGACTTGGGTTTGCGTCGCTCTCGTTTTTTATGGTACACACAGATTTCACCTCGTTATTTAATACTTGCCCATATTGGTATCAATAACCAGACTTTTGTAAATGGAGGTGGTTCTGGAACAACTGGAGTGGGAGGTTATGGGGTTGGTAAAAAACCACAACTATTTCTACATGACTTTTGGAATGAATATCAAGTAGTAAAAGATAAGCTGTATTTGGGTACGGGTTTGCATTACTGGAATGGTGTAAGTCGTATGGCAAGTGCTAGTACATTGAATTTCTTGGCGATGGATGCTCCTATTTTCAACTGGCCTCTTATTGAAGAAACAGACCAATTTGCTCGTCAGTTTGGAATTTATGCAAAAGGAAAATTGCCAATTGGCAAAAAAAGTTTGGATTACAGAGTTTATCTCAATAAACCCTTTGCCACACCAACCCCTGATGCTACTATTCAGGCAACCCCTGAAAGAGCTTATGCCACAAATAATAATACAGGAGCTGTAGGGGGGTATTTTAGTTTTGAATTGGCTGACAAAGAAAGCAATGTATTGCCATTCTTTGTAGGTACATATGTGGGTACAAAGAAAGTCATCAATGTTGGAGCAGGTTTTCATTTACACCCCAAAGCTACTAAAAGCTGGAATGCTACAGAAAGTCGTTTTGAAGGGCATGACATGCAACTTTTTGGCGTAGATTTTTTTGCGGATGTACCTCTCAATAAAGAAAAAGGAACAGCTTTTACAGGATATTTATTGTATCAAAATATGAATTTTGGAAAAAATTATATACGTTCCATTGGTATTATGAATGAAGGCTTACCAACACCTATTGGTTCTATTGGACAAGGTGGTGGAAATGCAGATTGGAGAATAGGAACAGGAAGCTTGATATATGGTGAAGCTGGATATTTATTACCAAAAAGTACTTTGGGAAGCAAAGGAAAATTGCAAGTATTTGCCACAGGAACTTATAAAAATTTGGAGTATCTAGCTGACCCAGCTTTAACATATGGTGCTGGTTTTAACTATTTTATTGATGGACATCATGCTAAAATATCTCTCAAATATCAAAGCAGATCTATTTATGAAGGAACATTTAATGCTGCAACAGGAGAGAAACCTACGTTAAATGATAACTCTGACTTGGTAGGTGGTAGAAAACGCTTAGGCGAAGTAATCATACAAACCATGATTTATTTATAAAATAAAGCTCAAATATTAAAAATCAACTTTTTAAAATTATATTTTATGGCATCTTCCTCACAAACCGTACATACCAAAACAGATAAGAATATCTGGGGTGTGATTACAGCCTCCTCTGTAGGAACGCTGATTGAGTGGTACGACTTCTATATTTTTGGAAGTCTGGCAGCAATGGGTATTATTGGAAAACAATTTTTCCCTGGTGATAATCCTACAGCAGCATTTTTAAGTTCACTAGCTACTTTTGCTGCGGGCTTTATAGTTCGTCCTTTTGGAGCTTTGTTTTTTGGACGTTTGGGTGATTTGATAGGCAGGAAATATACATTTTTGGTTACACTGCTTCTTATGGGTGGTTCTACTTTCTTCATAGGATTGATACCCAGTTATGCTTCTTGGGGAGCTGCTGCCCCAGCTTTGGTTCTTTTGCTACGTTTGTTACAAGGCTTGGCTTTAGGTGGCGAATATGGCGGAGCAGCTACTTATGTAGCCGAGCATGCAGGGTCTAACAAAAGAGGTTATTTTACAGCATACATTCAAACAACAGCTACTTTGGGCTTATTGATGTCTATTGGGGTGATTATTCTTACACAAATGTTTTTAAGAGATGATAAAGCTGTAAACCCTAATGGAGCCTTTGAAGAATGGGGCTGGAGAATACCTTTCTTAGTATCTATTTTCTTAATTGTAGTTTCTGTTATTATTCGTATGAAAATGCACGAATCACCTATGTTTAAGAAAGTAAAAGATGAAGGAAAAACATCTAAAAACCCACTCAAAGAAAGTTTTGCAAACAAAGCCAACTTAAAAATGGTATTGCTTTCTTTGTTTGGTGCGACAGCAGGGCAAGGTGTGGTATGGTATACAGGTCAGTATTATGCTCTTTCGTTTATGAATAAAACTTGTGGTATTGACTCTGCCCAAGCCAACGAAATAATTATGATTGCTATTATTTTTGTGACACCTTTCTTCTTGGTATTTGGAGCTTTATCTGATAGGATTGGACGCAAATTTATTATGATGGCAGGTTTACTGGCTGCAATGCTTGCTTACAGACCAATTTATCAAACGATGTTTGATATTTCTGATCTCAAACAGAAAAAAGAAATTATAGCAGAAACCAAAGTAACAACACAAGGAGAACTTGTAAAAGGTAAAAAAGACTCTTTGGTTACTACTAAAACTACCAAAGTGTTTGAAGATGGAACAAAAGCAACTCTCATTGCCAAAGTAACCAAATTTGAAGATACCAATAAAAAACCTAAAGAAGAGAAATCTAAAGCTGTAAGATTAAGTAGTAGTGATAAAACTATGATGATATTTTTGATTTTTATTCAAATATTCTTTGTGACAATGGTATATGGACCAATAGCTGCATTCTTGGTGGAAATTTTCCCAACTAAAATACGCTATACTTCTATGTCGTTACCTTACCACATTGGAAATGGTATATTTGGAGGACTTACACCTTATATAGTTACAAGAGTTATTGAAGCTACCAAAACTACAGAAAATCCCTCAGGCGATATTTTGGCAGGTTTATGGTATCCCATAGGTATTGCAGCTCTTACATTCATCATAGGTATGATTTACTTGCCCAGTCGTACAGATAAAGAAGTGATGGACTAAAAGAATGATAGATGTTCATATTAAATGATAATTTTTCAACATTAAAATAAAAAAATCATGGATGCGATTAAAAAAATTCTTGGAGTTGTTTGGCTTGTATTAGCCCCAACGCTTGTATTGATGATGATACGACAATTTGTAACAGAAATTCCTGAACTTGAAAAAGCAATTGCAGATGGTAAAAAACCAGCCAGCGAGATGCAAAGTACTTATATATTTTGGATTATCACAATTACCATTTTTGTGCCTATTGCAACAGGCTTAGGCCTATTTGGGTATTATGCCCTCAAAAATGAGTATAAGCAAATTGCAACCTCCTCAGCTGAGTTATGATAAACTTTGTAGGGGCATATTTGCCCCTACAAGAAATGTTGTGTTTTAAGAAAGTAAAGCGATATTTTATTGGAATATCGCTTTCTCAAACTTTCAAAATATAAACTAAAGATGAAGAATCTACAAAAAATAACACCCAAAATTGTACTTGTATTTGTAGTGGCTATGTTGTTATTTAATTTTCCAATATTGGCTATTTTCAATCAAGTAGATTTTTTTATGGGCTTACCCAGTGTTGTGGTATATATCTTTGTAGTGTGGTTTTTGGTGATAGGGGCTTTATTTTTTATCTTTAATAAAAAAGAATCTTAAATACAATGAACTGGGGAATTATTGTCATAGCGTCTCTTTTATATTTGACCTTGCTCTTTGTATTGGCTTATTTGGCTGATAAAAAGGCTCAAAACCATCAGAGCCTTATCAATTCTCCTTATATATATGCATTGTCATTGGCTGTTTATTGTACAGCATGGACCTATTATGGTTCAGTAGGCAGAGCCAGTAAAAGTGGTATCGATTTTCTTTTAATTTACTTAGGCCCCACACTTTCAGCACCTTTATGGTGGTTTATCATCCGAAAAATTATTAGAATTTCTAAAATACAAAATATCTCTAACATTGCTGATTTGATAGCAACTCGTTATGGTAAAAGTGCTACTTTAGGAGCTATTGTAACTATCGTATCTGTTTTAGGGGTTGTTCCTTATATATCGTTGCAAATCAAAGCAATAGGAGAAAGTTTTAGTATCATGATTGCTACTCAAGAAGCTTCTGTTATTAAACCAGTTTATATAGATTATGCCTTTTATACAACGATTGTTTTAGCAATTTTTACTTTATACTTTGGAACACGCCAACTGGATTTGAATAAAAAAAATGAAGGAATGGTATTTGCCATTGCTTTTGAGTCTTTATTCAAACTATGTGCTTTTTTGGTAGTGGGTAGTTATGTGACATTCTTTATTTTTGATGGTTTTGGAGATGTTTTTTCAAGGGCATTTGCTCAAAAAGAACTTCAACATTTGTTTACCATCAATACTCAGTCAAGTTATAAGTCTTTGGAGTGGTTTTTGGTAGGCTTAGCTTCCATGTTTGCCATTATGTTTCTGCCTCGTCAATTTCAGATGCTTGTGGCTGAAAACAAACAGGAAAAACATCTCCAGAAGGCAATTTGGCTATTTCCTTTATATCTATTCATTATCAATATTTTTGTAATGCCTATTGCCCTTGCAGGCAAACTTTCTTTTCCTGATAGTAATATAGATGCAGATACTTACATTTTAGCATTACCTTTAGCCAATAATCAGAATTTAATAGCCTTAATTACCTATTTGGGAGGATTTGCAGCAGCAACCAGTATGGTGATAGTAGCTTCACTTGCACTTAGTTTGATGCTTACAAATAACCTATTTATTCCTATCAGTTTGTCTTTTTCTATTACTAAACACCTAAAAGATAGGCAATGGGGACGTTGGGTACTTTACACACGCAGATTGAGTGTAGTTTTGATCTTGATATTGGCTTATGGGTATTTAAAAGTAATTGCTGATACACCACTTGTTTCAATAGGACTAATTTCGTTTGTGGCTGTTTCACAGTTTGCACCAGCCATTATTGGAGGGCTTTATTGGAAAGATGCAACACAAAAAGGAGCTATGGCAGGTATTCTGACAGGTTTTTTGATATGGACTTTTACGCTCATACTTCCTACTCTCATTAATAAAGGTATTTTTCCTGAAAGTATTCTTAGTGAAGGACTATGGGGAGTAAATTGGTTGAAACCTTATCAATTATTTGGACTCAAAGAATTGGAGCCTGTGGCACATTCATTATTTTGGAGCTTATTATTCAATATGGCAATGTATGTTTTTGTTTCCATACAAACGAATCAAACCTCACAAGAACGTAGTCAAGCAGAGTTTTTTGTAGATGTTTTCAAATATTCCAATATTTATGAAGAGGCAGTAGTTTGGAAAGGAATAGCTCATAAAAAAGATTTAGAAGGACTTTTAAGTAGTTTTTTGGGAGTTGAAAAAGCGAAGAACTTACTTGCAGATTTTGAAAAAGAACAAAATATAGCTTCTGAGAACAATCAGGAAAATAATGCTCGATTGGTAAAATATGCCGAAAGAATATTAGCAAGTACCATTGGTTCTACATCTGCTCGTATTTTGGTGGCTTCAGTAGTACAAGAAGATGAAATAAGTAAAGAAGAGTTACTTCAAATGTTAAAAGAATCGCAAGAACTAAAAAAACTCAATTTTGAACTCAAAAAAACAGATATACAAAAAAATGAATTTATAGGCACAGTAACCCACGAGCTTCGTACACCCATTACATCCATTCGTTCTTTTTCAGAGATTTTATATGATAATCCTGATTTAGATGAAAACCAACGCCAGCAGTTTTTACAAACAGTCATCAATGAAACTCAGCGTATGGAACGCTTGATTAATCAGGTATTAGATTTGGAAAAATTTGATTCAGGAAAACAAGTACTAAGTTTAGAAAAAATTGATATACAAGAGGTTATAAAAGAAGCAATAGGTATTTATCAAACAGTTATTCAAGAAAAAAATTTGAATTTTGTGGTCAATGCAACACAACAAAATATTTTTATTCTGGCTGATAAGGATAGAATCTTGCAAATTGTGCTTAATTTTCTTTCTAATGCTGTGAAGTTTTCGAAAAAAAATATTATAATAGATAGCCAAATAGAACAAGATAGCGTTAGAGTAGTGGTAGCAGATGATGGAAAAGGAGTTCCTGCCGAATTGAAAGAAGCTATTTTTGAGAAATTCTTTCAGGCAGAAAACCAGACAATCAAAAAACCTAAAGGAAGTGGTTTGGGGCTTGCTATTTGTAAGAAAATTATTCAATATCATAAAGGACAAATAGGAGTAGAAACCTCTAATGGTTTAACTAAATTCTATTTTACTTTACCTCTAGTCAATTAAATTTTTTTATATGAAAGTGTTAATAGTTGATGACGAACCTAATATCTTGATGTCTTTGGACTTTTTAATGCGAAAAGAAGGCTATGATGTATTGGTTGCTCGTAATGGAAAAGAAGCTCTTGAAAGCCTTGAAAATAACGAACCTGATATGGTTTTACTCGATATTATGATGCCAGATGTAGATGGCTATGAAATATGCCAATACATCCGAAAACAAGAAAATTTACAAAACTGCAAAGTGATTTTTTTGAGTGCTAAAGCCAAAGAAGCTGATATACAGAAAGGATATGAAGCGGGTGCTGACTTTTATATGACAAAACCCTTTTCTAATAAGAACTTAATTGGTAAAGTAAAAGAATTGTTACTCTACCATGAATAATAAACCTAAGTAGAGATAAATTTTACATCATTTATACTAAAAATATTACAATTATGCTATCTAAAATCAACACCTTGAGCGGATACTTGTATGAGTATCAAAAAAGTATTGCCAATCCCGAAGACTTTTGGGACAGTGTAGCTCAACAATTTTTCTGGAGAAAAACATGGGATAAAGTGTTAGATTGGAATTTTGATAATTTAGACGTGAAATGGTTTATCAATGGTAAACTTAATATTACGGAAAATATCTTTGAGAAAAATCTATTTATGTTAGGTAATAAACCAGCTATTATTTTTGAAGCAAATGACCCCAAAGAACCTACTGTAACTCTTACATATAATCAACTATATGAAAAGGTTTCTCAGTTTGCTAATGTGCTTTTAGCCAATGGCATCAGAAAAGGAGATAGAGTAGCCATTTATATTCCAATGGTGCCAGAGGCAGCTATTGCCATGCTTGCTTGTGCAAGAATTGGGGCTATTCATTCTGTTGTTTTTGCAGGTTTTTCAGCTTCTTCATTGTCTGATAGAATTAATGATGCAGAAGCCAAAATGGTGATAACCTCTGATGGCAATTATCGTGGAGCAAAATCGATTGATGTTAAATCGGTGGTAGATGAAGCCCTCGAAACCTGCTCATCTGTTCAGAAAGTAATTGTTTTGGAACGTACCAAAACGCCTGTAACCATGAAAGAAGGCAGAGATATTTGGTGGCATGATGCCATTAAGGGTGTTGCTACTGAAAACAAAGCCGAAGAAATGGATTCAGAAGATATGCTTTTCATTCTTTATACATCAGGCTCTACGGGAAAGCCCAAAGGAGTAGTACACTCCACTGGAGGCTATATGGTTTATACAGCTTATACTTTCCGAAATGTATTTCAGTATGAACCACAAGATATATTTTGGTGTACTGCTGATGTGGGTTGGGTAACAGGACATTCTTATATTGTATATGGACCATTACTCAATGGTGCAACGGTAGTGATGTTTGAGGGAGTTCCTACCTATCCTGATGTAGATAGATTCTGGGATGTAGTAGAAAAGCACAAAGTAACCCATCTTTATACAGCACCCACAGCCATCAGAGCTTTGATGGCTTATGGAACAGAACCTATTCAAAAACATGATTTGAGTAGTTTAAAAGTATTAGGGTCTGTGGGTGAACCTATTAATGAAGAGGCTTGGCAATGGTATTATCACCATGTAGGTAAAGGAAATTGCCCTGTAGTAGATACTTGGTGGCAAACTGAAACAGGAGGGATGATGATGTCACCATTAGCTGGCATTACACCTACTAAACCA
This sequence comes from bacterium 336/3, assembly GCA_001281695.1. Classification (NCBI taxonomy): domain Bacteria; kingdom Pseudomonadati; species bacterium 336/3. The sequence goes on from LJIE01000001.1 coordinate 2,271,167, forward strand.
GGGTATGCTACACTTCCACTTCCTGGAATTCAGCCTATTATTGTAGACAATGAAGGTAATGAGCTGAAAGGCAACAACGTAGAAGGTAATTTATGTATCAAATTTCCTTGGCCTTCCATGATACGAACTACTTATGGCGACCACGAAAGATGTATCAATACTTATTTTAGAAGTTTTAAAAACTTGTATTTTACAGGTGATGGTGTAAAACGTGATGCAGATGGGTATTATCGCATTTTAGGACGTGTAGATGATGTTATCAATGTTTCAGGACACCGTTTGGGAACAGCTGAAGTAGAAAATGCTATCAATTCACATCCTTTGGTACTCGAATCGGCTGTGGTAGGCTACCCCCATGACATCAAAGGGCAGGGCATTTATGCGTATGTAATTTTAGATAGTGCAAGTCAGAACCATGAAGCAGATAAAATCAAACAAAGTTTGCTGACAACAGTTACAAAAGTTATTGGACCCATTGCCAAACCAGATGTGATTCAGATTGTTTCGGGGCTACCTAAAACTCGTTCAGGTAAGATTATGCGTAGAATATTGCGTAAAGTGGCAGAAGGCGATGTTTCAAATTTAGGAGATACTTCTACACTCCTTGACCCAAGCATTGTAGACGAAATTGTATCAGGGGCAGGACTTAAAAAATAGGTGTCTGTTTAGAAATAAAAATACATTGTATTCAAAAAATACACAAAATAATTTTCACAGAAAGTTATTTTGTGTATTTTTTTTTTAGATTTGCAATAAAAATAAATCTCTTTTACACTTATGAAAGAAGTCTTAGACCATTTATTCACTGTTGAATCTCTTATTAGTATTCTATCTCTAACCTTGATGGAAATTGTATTGGGTATTGATAACATTGTTTTTATTTCTGTAATTGCTAATAAGTTGGAACCAACAGAAAGAAAGAAAGCTACAAATATTGGATTAGTTATAGCCATTATTCCAAGAGTTGTATTATTGTTTGCAATTTCTTGGATTATCAAGCTTACAACACCTTTATTTCATTTAGTAGTACCCATTACCAATTTTGACTTTCACCCAAGTGGTAGAGATTTGATTTTATTGGCAGGTGGTTTATTCTTGATTTATAAAGCAACTACTGAGATTCATCATAAATTACAAGGACAAGAAGAAGTAGTAGGCAGAGCTAAAAACTCTTCTATGGGAGGTGTTATTGTACAAATTGCACTTCTAAATATTGTTTTCTCTTTTGACTCTATCCTAACAGCCATTGGTATGGTGGATGCAGCAAAACCTGAAAACTTGTGGATTATGATTCTTGCAGTGGTTTTTTCTATGGTTATCATGATTTTCTTTGCAGGTCCTGTAAACCATTTTGTAAATAAAAACCCAACAGTAAAAATGCTTGCATTGGCTTTCCTTGTGATGATTGGTACAATTTTGATTATGGAAGGTTTAGAAAAAGAAGTATCAAAAGAGTATGTCTACTTTGCTATGTTCTTTGCTTTAATGGTAGAACTCTTGAATTTACGTATGATGCGAAAAGCTCAGGCTATCAGGCTACGTATGCGTTATGTAAAAGATTTAGAAGATGACAATGCCTCTGAAGCAAACCTTGTAGATTCTGAGATGACACGCAAACAGTTGGATGTAAAACACCTGAAGGGTAAGGTAAAAGATAAAGAATAGAAATAAGATATAAGGCAAAAGATGTGAGATAAGAATAAACATCATAAAAAATAATACCCTATAATACTTATAGGGTATTTTTCTAAAAATTAAACCTAAAAACAATGATTATTTATAATTCCAAAAATTGGAGTCTAGTTATAAAAAGTATATTTGGGTTTGGCTATGCATATAATGTTAGAGAACTACTTAAAATACAATCGATTATACTTGTTTATTGCTTGATAGTTGTTTATTTGCGTTTGCATATATTCAATAATGTCAAAGATTATCCAATTGAACTAAATGTTACATTTCTTTCTTTGATTGGGGTAATTATGGGTTTGACTCTGGTATTTCGTACCAACTCTTCGTATGATAGATGGTGGGAAGGGCGTAAACTCTGGGGAGCTCTTATCAATGAAAGTCGTACGATGGCATCCAATTTTTATGCTCTTTTAACTCTCAATCCTCAAGAAAGACGTTATTTAGCAGCTCAAATTGGTAATTTTGCCTATGCTTTGCAAGGGCATCTCAGAGATAGTGTTAATATGGATCATCTTGACTCAGCAGGAGATGCTACTTATATAGATGAACTCCGAAAGGCCAAACATATTCCACATCGAATAGCCACCAACATATTTGTAAAAATGGAAGAGCTTTACAAAAAAGGACTTTTTACAGATGTAGATAAAATAAATATCAAAGAACAAATAGAACAGATGATTAATGTGATGGGAGCTTGTGAACGTATCAAAAATTCACCTATTCCTTTTTCCCATGTTTCGTTTATCAAAAGTTTCATTATTTTGTATTGTATCATATTACCTTTAGGAATGGTGGATACATTTCATTATTACACTGTTCCTGCTGTATTTTTGATAAGCTATGCACTTGCTGGGGTAGAAATCATATCAGAAGAAATAGAACAACCTTTTGGTACAGATGCTAATGACCTTCCTTTATTGCATATATCAAATGTAATTAAGAGCAATGTTTATGAAATTATGGAAGTACCTATAGATAAAGAATTGCCTATTGCCAAAGAAAATAAAATGGTATTAATATAGAAGTACAAAAAGGATTTTTAAAGTAGAAAAAAATATTAGAAATTTTCTAAATATAATCCAAAAGTTATTTCCACTCATGTTTATTCATGTAGTAGCATTTTTCATGTTCTGAGTTAAAAATAAAATTACTTTCTGTCCAAAAATCAGTTGTAATACCATTCTTAACACTATATTTAGTTTCATTACGTAATAGTTTATAAATATCTTTTGAAATGCCAATATAATGAGGAGAATGACATAACTCACCAATTGTAGTAGCTCTTTTAATAGTATTTCCAAGCCATATCAGGTCTTTGTCATGATTATAATGAGATTTTACACATAAAATTGTGCCAACATCAATGCCAATGCCAAATTCGAGTTCATAAGGACTTGGGTTTGGTTTTGTTCTTTTGAGCATATAAAGCATGAGAAAAGCAGCTTCAATAGCATTGTTTAGCTGTTTAATGCTATTATTTTTAAAGAAAATAACTAAATTACCATTGTTAAAATTTCGGACATCACCACCCATAGCACTTGCTATTTTATTAATAGTTTGAAAATAAGAGAGATGTGTTTTGAGAATAGCAGATTTATCAGATGAATTGAAAAGTTCAGATGTATTTCGTAAATCAATATATACAGTAATGCTTTCAAATTCTAAACCTGTATTGGCTTGGAATTTGAAGTCATCGTGATAAGGAATATAATTGACTTTTTCTGTGAAAAACTCTTGGTCTGTAATGACTTTAAGGGTTTTAAAAATTTCTTGTTTGAGAGCCATTTGTGTATAAATATCCTACACAAATTTACAAACTAAAAAAATGCCACGCATCAGGGAATCCCTGATTTTGCATTGGTGTAATAAAATAATTTTTTTTAACTAAAATTGATGTATTTTCTTTGTTTTTTTTGATTTTTGTTGTTTTTTTATTGAAAAAACCATGTAAGTTTTCTGTGTTTTTATGATATTTTGTATTTATGAGCCATGTTATGCTTGATGAGATTCGGATAGATGTTGTCCGAAAAAAAATGAAAAATATACGTCTAACCATCTATCCATCCACAGGAAAAATTAGACTTTCTGTACCCAAAAAAACATCTGAAAAAATGATACAAAGTTTTTTGAAATCAAAGTTGGATTGGATAAAAAAACATAGTCAAATTTCTGAAAATCAGATTCGTATAAATTATAATTTTGAAACAGGAGAAAATCATGCTTTTTTAGGGAAACTATATCCCTTAGAAGTCATTTATCAAGAAAAAAGACAAAAAGTTGAATTGAAAAATGAAATACTATACTTGCTTGTAAATAAGGATTCTACAAAAGAAAATAGACAAAGACTATTCAATACATGGTACCGTAAGCAATTAGAAGCTATTTTACCTGAGATGATAGCTCATTGGGAAAATATAATGCAGGTAAAAGTGGAGGAGTGGCGTATCAAGAGCATGAAAACCAAGTGGGGGACTTGTAATATCACTAAAAAACGTATTTGGCTCAATTTAGAACTTATCAAGAAAACAAAAGAACAACTAGAGTATGTAGTTGTTCATGAAATGGTACATTTATTTGAAAAATATCATAACAAAAGGTTTTACGATTTGATGACGCATTATTTGCCTAACTGGAAGGAAATTAGAAAACAACTCAATCAGATTGTATAGGGTATGGTTATTTTTTCTTCTTCTTTTTTGAATTATTGGCAATATACTCATCCAGCCATGCTTCATACCAACTCAAAAAATCTATTCTCTGGTCGTCTTTACTCAAATAATAATCAGGATAGATGCCTGCATCGTTGCCTCTGTCATCTACCCAAATATTATTATACTCTTTGCCATTGACTACCAGATGAATAAAAACGCCACAACCAAAATTGGAGAGCTTTATCATGCCATTAATCCATTTATCATGCATATACTCTTCCTGATATGCCTCATATTCTTCCTGATTATCAATATCCTGAATAGGATTCCAGTAATCTGAGAGCATAAAAGGCTGAGATATGTCCACAAAATTATCTCCTTTATAATCTAAATCTACATATCTACTATCTTCAAGGCTTTCAAGGCCATAGTAAGGTCCTGCACCACCGTTACCAACCTGTTTCAAAAACTCTCTATAACCCAAAGGCAATGAAATCTGATATGTTTTTTCAAAATCCTCAATTTCACTTTCTGAAATCGTAGGGTTTAGTTCATACTTATGTTTTTGAACTCCAAAAGAAGATAAGTTTGTATCTAAACTTTTGAGTGTGGCAAGTTTTTCTTTGATTCTATTGATTTGTTCTTGTAAGTCGTCCATAATTTAAGCTAAGTTTTTGATAACCTGAATCGTTTTTTCAAGCATATCGTCTGTGAAATCGAGATGAGTTACGAGTCTGATATGTTTTTTACTAAAAGGAGATACCAAAACACCTTTTTCTGCAAATTTTTGAGTGAAGGTAGCAGAGTCAATAGGTGGAGGCAATTCAAAAATAATGATATTGGTATCAACAGGCATTACACTTGCTGTATAATTTACACTTTGAAGGACTTTTTCAAGCTCTTTGGCTCTTTTATGGTCTTCAGAGAGCCTTTCAATATGGTTATCCAAAGCATACAAAGCAGCAGCTGCCAAATAACCAGCCTGTCGCCAGCCGCCACCCATTACCTTTCTAATGCGTTTGGCTTTTTTGATAACAGTTTTAGAACCCAGTAATACAGAACCTACAGGACATCCCAAACCTTTCGAAAAACACACCGAAATTGTATCAAAGTGCTTTCCATATTCAGAAGGTTGTTCTTGAGTGGCTACCAGACTATTCCAAACTCTTGCCCCATCTAGATGCAGTTTAAGATGATTATTTTTACAAAAACTTGAAATTTCTTCAATTTGGGGAAGGGTATAAAAACATCCACCACCTTTGTTTACAGTATTTTCAAGGGCTACAATAGATGTTTTGGGATAATGAATGTTATCTTGGTTGATATTTTCTTCAATTTGGTATGGAGTCATTCTGCCTCTCATGCCTTCTACCAAACGGACAGAAAGCAACGAATTGGAAGCAAGCCCACCACCTTCATAATTATAAATATGTGAAAGCTTATCGCAAATAATTTCATCATTGGGTTCTGTAGTAGCCCTGATACCAATTTGATTGGTCATTGTTCCAGAAGTACAAAATAAACCAGCCTCCATTCCAAAAAATGAAGCAGTTTTTTCTTCAAGAGTTTTGACAGTGGGGTCTTCTTCATACACATCATCACCCACCTGAGCCGAAAACATTGCCTCCAGCATAGCAGGAGTAGGTTTGGTAACAGTATCACTACGTAAATCTATGAGCATATTTTATAGTTTTTTATTTTCAAAAGCTGAATTAATAATTTTTTCGATGCGGGCTTGGCGTGTGGGAGTTGTTTTGGCATTAAAAAGCCACTCCAAAATACCTCTTTTATAAGAACGTGAAAACTTCTCCCAATTTTGTAAAGCAGTTAAATTTTTTTCAAATTCTATTTTTAAATCTTCGGGTAAAATCAGATTTTCTACATCATTGAGGGCATCCCAAGTACCTGTTTTCTTCGCTAATTCTACCATTTTAAGTCCAGATGGCATCATCAGACCTGCTTCTATGAGTCTGGCTACCTTTTCTTTGTTTACTCTGCTCCAATTGCTTTTGGGTTTGCGTTTGGTAAAATACTGATAACGACTTTCTTCATCTCTTTTGCTGACTGTGCTATCAATCCAGCCAAAGCAAAGGGCTTCATCTACTGCCTCCGAATAATAGACACTGGGAGTAGAGCTGTCTTTTTTGTAAAGAATCAGCCAAACAGCTTTTTCTGTGTCGTGATTTTCTGATAGCCACTTTCTCCAAGCCTCTTGGGTTTCAGCATGAAAGGTTATGATACCATTTTTGAGTTCCATAATTTTTACTGATGAATTTCTACACCCCTCTGAGCCAAAATTTTGAGTGTTTCAAAATTCTCGTCTTTGTTCATATCAATAGGAGTACGATAAATGGATAGTTTTTTCAGATTTTTTAATTTCTGGAATACTTGAATATCAGTTACTTGTGTTTGTGAGATATTCAGATACTCCAAACTTGTACAATGAGCTAACGCTGAAATATCAGTTAGATTTTTGTTGGTATCCAGTAAAAGTGTTTTGAGTTTTGTGAGGTTTTTAAGAGGTTCAACGCTTTTTACATTGTTGGCATAGAGCCAGATTTCTTCTAAATCGAGCATATTTGCCAAAGGTGTTAAATCTTCAATATGATTACCATCTAAAGATATTTTTTTTAGGTTCGGGGCTTGTTCTAAACCTTCCAATGAATCAAGAGGCTCCCAATACATTTCGGCTTCGGCTCGGTATTCACTCCAGTCAAAATCTTTCATTTTTGCCATTTTTTCAGGTGTGACAGGAGCAGAAATAAGCTCTTCTAATGCTTTTTTGAGTGTATAGTCCATGTTGTTTAATGTTTAATCAATCGATAGGCTTTTTATTTCATGACAATCTATATTCAAAGAAATTCCTAATTCTCCAAGCCTTTTCATTTCTTGAGGATGAAACTCCATAGCACACTGTTGATCATACTCATAAATCAGCCAAAAGAGAATATCTTTGTTGGTAATACCTATTTTTTCAAGAGCATCAAATTTAGGTTCTAAAATATCCAAAAAAATATTTATAAAATCAAAAGAATATTCATCTTCAAAATCAACACAATACGCCCAAAAAGCATAAGGATTATGACTAAATTTAGTTTTTGAAAAAGTAGTTGGTTGTACCCCTAAAACTTCTGTGATTTTACTATACATTTCAAATGTTCCATCTGTATTTATATATAATCTATAATATTTCATTTAGTAATGTTTTACTTGAATATTCTGAATCTGGGTAATCATTTCGCTTAAATGTGTTTCCATTTCTTTGACTTTGGGATATGAGATCCCCAGAGATACATTTGTATAGACACACACATAATTTAATTCGTGGTAGTGATGGTAGTCTTTGCGTAGTTTTTCTAAATTATAATATAAATCTTTAGTGACTGGAGCTTGCACATAATAGTCTATTTGATAAACATAATCATAGCTTATTTTAATTTCTACCAAAAAGCCCTCAAAATATCCTTTCCATCGGTCTCTGAAAAATAGAAATTTATGCTTATTAACAAAAGTCTTTAATTGTTTCATTTTAGCTAAATAAGCAGGAGAAATATACCGTTTCTCGAAAAATGCTTCCTGACTCCACAATCCCCACTCAATAAATAAAAAAAATCCCAGAGAAAAAACAGCTCCAAATGTGAAACTATCCCAAAGTATTTGGAGTAGTTTATCCAAAGAAAATTGGATATTTGCACTACGGATAAATCTGCCTATAAATATAAAAGAAAACGAAGGCAAGAATATCCATTTTCCATAGGTAGAAATTATTTCTTTAACTTTCTCCCATACCACAGATTTTGATACTTCGTATTTTTTTGCCCCAAAATCATACATATCTATTTCTTTTGGAGCATAATTTAACTTTTCAAAAATGGAGTTTATGGTTGGATAATCTTCTTCTAAAATATGAATGAGTAGATATTTATTAGATTTAATTTCATAAGAAAAATGATGCTTTTTGAGAGCAGGAACTATCATTTTTTCAAAATCAAAGATATAAGGAATTGTGCTTGTTAGAATTTCATAAACATAGGTGTACTCTTTAGATTCTTCAAGAATGTCTAAATAATTGTTATGAGTAATATAGTTCTCATTATCAATACTCTTTGCATACATAATAGTACCTTTAGGAATCAAGTCGTATTCCAAACTAATTAATGAGCCTTCAAGCAGGACAAAACGTTCAGGCAGAATTTCTCTTGCCCGAACTTTATTTTTTATATTTTCAGTATAATGTATATGTAACCAAACTTCTTTTGCCATAAAGTCTTGTATATTAATATGATTAATTGCAAATGAAAAAAATAAATACATAAAATTACTTATAGCACATCTACATAAAAAACAGCCCTTTTATTTATATTTGTATCAACACTACCCATTTTTTATGAAAAAAAGACTTATCACAATTATTACCTTTATTTACTGCCTGACAAGTTGGGGACAAAACTCTTTGTATGATTACCTCAAACTTGGAAAATTTAAAGTCGGTTTCACAGATACCATTATTCTAGATAAAACCATCCAATATAATGCTTTTGGCTATAACGGCATGAAACCCTACTTTGTACAAGTTTGGTATCCTCTCAAGCAAATATCAAAAAAAGACTCTTTCTTGTATTTTAAAGATTTTTATAGTGTAAATAAAACAAGTATTTTTAAATCAGTTCAAGAGCAATCCAAAAAACATCATCAAGAAATCATGATAAGAGATTGCATTTCTGAAAACACAGAAACTGGTAATCCCAACCAATTCGATCATTATACTTTTGAGGATATTTTTAATCTGATAGGGAATATACAAACCAGAAGTGTTTTAACCCCAATTTCTAAAAAATTAAATTATCCTGTTATTGTTTATCATCATGGTTCGCAAAGCAATTCTTTTGAAAACTTTGCAATGGCAGAATATTTTGCTTCCAGAGGCTTTGTTTTTGTCTCTGCTAACTTTCATTTGCCTTACGAAAATATGAGTTATGGATTAAGACCTTTCAGTCAGATGGTTAAAAATGAAGAAGAGAAAAGTTTACATACAATATTAGAATTTGCAAAATCTTTGAGTAAATCATCCACTATATTTTTTGTAGGGCATAGTTTCGGAGCTCAAATGGGCTTTAGAACTTTAGACCAAAATAAAAATATTAGTGGAATGGTATCTTTAGAAACGACCATTGAGTTTAAAAAAGATCATGAAAAAATAAAAGAATTGTGGTCAGAGGTTTTTCAAAAAATAGTACAAGAAAAAGCTCATTATCCATTTCCTGTATTATTATGTGCTGCTACTGGAAAGAAAGAAGCATTTGATTTCTTTAAAATATTAAATGCTAAAAAAATCAATTTCGTTTCCACTATTGAGCAGTTTAATCATAACGCCTATACTTCTATATTCCATTTGAGATATCTTCTGAATAGCAAAATACCACAATCAGATAAAGCTTTATTAGAAAAAAGTCTGAAAATATATGTAAAACACCTTGAAACCATGTCTGTTTTTTTTGATGAGGCTCTCAAAAGTAAGAGTAATAAAGAACAAGAAATACTTTTTATAGATGCTCAATAAAAATACAAAAGATTGATAAATGCTTTCAAAGCCACTTACCAATCTTTTATACCTTAAATCAAGTAAATTTTAAGATTTTTTCCCAATATCAAATTTGCCAGTAACTTTATTCCAAATCAACTCTATGACCTTAAACTTCCTTTTTTCAAAAGTTTTTGTATAGTCTTTGGGTAGATTGCTATAAACGAATTGTTCTTTTGTAGCAGGGGTACTTTTGGCTAAAACTGTAGTTCCTATTTGTGGCAAAATTAAATGCAAATTAAATTCATTTAATGACCTTTCAGGTAGGGGTTGTGAACCCCAAAAATCTTTGAATCTTAGGCTGGGGCAAACTTGTTCTGTTACATCTTTCCATTCATTATTCTGATAAACATAAAACTCTGTTCTTGTCATGATGATACCCAAAGCAGGTTGTGAGGCAGAATATTGAAAGCCAAATATCTTACTTTTATCATTTTTGGTAAAACATTTGAAACTAATGGCATCATCAGTGTCTTTAGGGTTCTCTATTTTGATGAAAGCATTTTTTTCATCGATTGTAACTTTATTAGTTTCACTGCTTTGTGTGGATTTACGTTCTGTGTGCTTAAATAGCTCATAAAACTCTTTAATTGTGGTTTGGCTTTTAGACACATAAGGAAACAATAGCAAAAAGCCTACAATAAGATTTTTCATACAGCAATTGGTTAAAATGCAAGAGTTCAATTAAAATAACAAAAATGCCATAGGCAACTCAATGTACATAATAATAACTTGAAATCCTATTAAAAAGAGAAGATTTATTAGTGCAAATAACAAATAAAAAAGGCTGATAAATGCTTTTGAAGACATATTATCAACCTTTAAGAGTACCCAAGGCCGGAATCGAACCGGCACGCCCGAGGGCATACGATTTTGAGTCGTACGCGTCTACCAGTTCCGCCACTTAGGCATCTACTACTCAATTCGGACTGCAATATTACGAGTTGTAAATGAAACCTGCAAATGATTTTTTTATTTTTTTTGAAAAAAAAATTACTTTATAAAGTAACAAATTGATAAATAGAAGATTACTTTTTTATTTTTATTTCTTTTGCCTTTTCTCTTGTCTCTTTTTAGGGGTTTCGTTTTATTTGTAAAATTTTCAACGTAAAAAAGCATTCTGTATATGAACTACGATATTATTGTAATAGGGAGTGGACCTGGAGGTTATGTGGCTGCTATCAGAGCCTCACAACTTGGTATGAAAACTGCTGTAGTAGAGACTGCCGAATTGGGTGGTATTTGCTTAAATTGGGGTTGTATTCCTACTAAAGCTTTGTTAAAATCTGCTCAAGTTTTTGAATATGTAAAACATGCAAAAGATTATGGTATTTCGGTAGGTGATGCTCAAATAGATTTTAAAGGAATGATAGGACGTAGTAGAGATGTGGCCAATGGTATGAGCAAAGGAATTCAGTTTTTGTTTAAGAAAAATAAAATTGATTTGGTAGAAGGTTTTGGAAAACTTACCAAAGATAAAAAAGTAGAAGTAACAGCTAAGGATGGTAGCAAAAAAGTTATCGAAGCAAAACATATTATTTTAGCAACAGGCGGTAGAGCAAGAGAATTACCTCATATCAAGATAGATAACCAAAAAATTATTGGTTATAGAAAAGCAATGGTGATGGAAACGCAACCCAAGAAAATGGTTGTAATGGGTTCTGGAGCAATTGGTGTAGAATTTGCGTATTTCTATAACTCAATTGGTACGGATGTAACAATTGTAGAATTTATGCCTCGTATTGTACCTGTAGAAGATGAAGACATTTCTAAACAACTGGAAAAATCTTATAAAAAAGCAGGTATTAAAATCATGACATCTTCTTCTGTTGAAGCTGTAGATACTTCAGGAGCAGGTTGTAAGGTTACTGTAAAAACTCCAACAGGTACAGAAGTTATAGAATGTGATGTGGTGCTTTCAGCAGTAGGGGTAACAACTAATTTGGAAGGAATCGGTTTAGAAGAGTTGGGCGTTAAAACTGAAAAAGGTAAAGTAATTGTAGATGGTTATAGCAGAACTAATATAGAAGGTGTTTATGCTATTGGAGATATTACACAGGGACAAGCACTTGCTCACGTAGCTTCTGCTGAGGGTATTATTTGTGTAGAGAACATTGCAGGTCTACATCCACACCCTTTAAATTACAATAACATACCAGGTTGTACATATTGCCAGCCAGAGATTGCTTCTGTGGGACTTACAGAGGCTCAAGCCAAAGAACAAGGCTATGAGATTAAAGTAGGTAAATTCCCTTTCACAGCATCGGGTAAGGCAAGTGCAGGAGGTGTAAAAGATGGGTTTGTGAAAGTAATTTTTGATGCTAAATATGGTGAGTGGTTAGGTTGCCATATGATTGGAGCTAATGTAACAGAAATGATTGCTGAGGCTGTGGTAGCTCGTAATTTGGAAACTACAGGACACGAAATCATCAAATCTGTTCACCCACACCCAACCATGAGTGAAGCCATTATGGAGGCTGTGGCTGATGCCTATGGCGAGGTAATTCACTTATAGAATATCAGAAATTAGACATGAGATAAAAAATATAAAAGCCCTGAATAATTCAGGGCTTTTGTTACTTTAATCCATATTTTATAAATAAATTGGAGAAAAATGATTCTATCATAAACTTCGGATTTTCGCTATTCATAAATTCATATCCTCCAAATCTATAAACCTCATATCCTTTTAATTTCAATAATCTATCTTCTTTAACCATCTCTGCATAGTTTTTAGGAGAAACTTCATTACTATTTATATTTATTGTATAGTGCTGTTTACCATCTATTTCAAGAATGATTCGGATATTATTGGGTAATAAAAGTAAAAAATCTATTCTTTGCTGAGAAACCCTTTTAACACCAGATAATTCTTTTATTGTTTTAGGGTCGTAATGCAAATAGACTTGTGGGATTAAAGCTGGAAGTTTTTCTTGTAAGATATCTTTAAACACTTTAAAATAGTTAAAAAATAGAAATTTTTCTGACTCATTTTCATTTAGGGAATCTTCTAATCTTTTATATAAATCACGTTCGTAGTCTATATCTTTATCAAAAAGTCCTTGATTTTTGTTTTTCCACCAATCTATTAAAGTTTTCCAAGTTAATCCTTGAAAATCATTTATTTGCTCATCATATATCAGACAAAATTCTCCATTTTTTACAATCTCTATTTCATTATCAAGTGTGTCTGTTAAAATAATTTCAGGTTTTAATCCATTAGAAGCAAATATGATATTTTTAGGAGATTTAGTACCCAACTGCTGGGCTATTTTTCGAATTTTATAAACAGGATAACCAGAAATCATCTCACTAATAGCCATTTCATAATTATCACCTTTAAGATGTTTGTTAATTCGTATCACATTCTTGTTAATATCTTCTAAATCAAAACGAACATCTGGATGAATAAAAGTTTCTAAGAACTTAATAAATATCTCATCATAAGAATTAATCAAATCAAAATATTCAAAATATAAATATCGTAAAGTAAAATCATTATTATTTATCATATGCTGCCAAATATCACCTCTGGCTGTATTAAAACGAGAATCTTGAGAAGAAATTGAATCTAAACTCCATATTTTATCTAAAAAGGATATAATATCAAGTTGTCCTTCAATTTGAACATTCTCAATTAAATCATTTAAAAGTTTACGTTTGGTAATAGTTGTAAATATACTATTCATCTTTTTTTAGAACTTTTTTTAATTCTTCTTCAAAAGGCATTTTGAGGATTTTTTTGTAGCGTTTGCATCCAGAGCAGGGAATGTCTTTTCTATCAGGTTGTTCACCTAAAAGCATTTTTTTGGCATAAGTATATTTTTCAGACTCTAAAAGATTTTCTAAGCCTTCTTCAAATACATTTCCAAAATCGCCAAAATGATTTACACAACAACCCAGCAGTTTTCCATCCCAATTGATTTGTGGGGCTGTCCAGAGTTGCAGGCAAGCAGGAGAGTAGAATTTTTGTTCATTGGCTTCATAATCTTGGATATAGGCCACGCCCAAACCTGTTTGTTCAGCTACTTTTTCAGGGTTCTGGATAGCAAATTTATTGGGGGCATAATTGAGTTTGGCTTTAAAGCCCATTCTGAGTTTTTGAGCTAATTCTTTGGCTTTTTCAAGCTCGTGTTCGTTGTGTCCGAATACAATAAACTGCCATTTAAGTTTAGGGAAACGACTTTTATAAACGCTTTTATAATGATTTATTTTCTCAATATTTTCAATGACCTTATTGAAATCTCCACCAATACGATAAATTTGATAGGTTTCTTGCGAAGCCCCATCAATTGAAACTTTCATTTTTTCGAACTCATATTTGACAAGGGCTTCAGCTACATTATCAGGCAGATGATTGAGATTTGTGCCATTAAGGGCAGTTAGTTTGATACCTTTTTCGTATGAAATTCGCAGAATATCTACAATTTCAGGGTTTAAAAAGAGTTCACCATAATTGGAAAGCTCAATTTTTTTGATTTGTGGGTTTTTATCTAAAAAATTAATAAAATCTTCTAAACGCAAATGTCCCCAGCCCACAGAAGAGTGCTTGCGATGGTAATGTGTACCTGTGAGGCACAAAGGGCATTTGAGCTGACATTTAGAAGATACTTCCAAACGAACATTTTCTATTTGTTTCCAATGAGCCAATGAAATATCCTTGAAACTGTCTTTCAGTTTTTGAGCAAAAGGAATATTTTGAAGCCATTTGGAAAGCATTTTTTATAAGTCTTGTGTCTGAACTCTTATATCTTTTGTTTGTTTTAACACAATTTCACATAACTACCCAAACAACGAATTTGCCCTTCGTATTTTTGTAGAATTCGCTGTACCTGAGTGTCCTCAATGTGTCCCTCAAAATCTACATAAAACCAATAATTGAACTTGGCTTCGTTTTTACGTGGGTGACTTTCTATTTTATTCAAATTGATGCCAAAACGATCAAATTCTTGTAAAAATACAGCCAAACTACCAGCCTTATCAGGTAAATCTACAATAAGAGTAGTTTTGTCATCACCACTTTTAGCATTTTTGAAATCTTTTGAAATAATCAGAAAACGGGTAGTATTGTGAGCATTGTCTTCAATATTTTCAAATAAAATAGGTAAATCATATATTTTCGCTGCAATATGTGAACACAAGGCAGCAGAATAAGGCTCATTAGCAGCCAATTCAGCAGCTTTGGAGGTAGATTCGACATGAATCAGTTCCGCATGACTAAAATAATCATTCAAAAACTTTCGACATTGTCTGAAAGCTATTTCACGAGAGTATATTTTCTTGATTTCTTTGGTTTGTTCGGTATGGCTTGCCAAAGAGAAATGAATAGACATGGGTATTTCAGCCACGATTTTTACATCTGAGCTATTGAGCAAATCTACCGTTTCAATCACTGTTCCTTCTTGATTGTTTTCTATAGGTACAACCCCAAAACGAACTCTTTGTGTATCTACGCTTTCAAAAACAGCTTTGATGGTAGAAAGAGGCATATATTCGCTCATAGCTCCAAATCTGCTTTCGGCAGCCTGATGCGAAAAACTTCCTTCAGGTCCTAAAAAAGCCACTTTTTCGGGCATTTCGATGGTACGAGCTACTGCAAAAATTTCTAAAAAAATCGCATCAATAGCAGAACTATTCAGTAAACCTACACTCTGCGAAGCCAAACGATTTAAAATAGATCTTTCTCGTTCAGGTCTGTAAATGAGGGCATTGTTAGATTTTTTGAGTTCCCCAATCTGCTTGACCACATCCATACGTTCGTTTAGGAGAGTAAGTAGTTGGCTATCAATATGATCTATTTGATTTCTAAGATTTTGTAAGGCTGTTTCTAAAGAATTTTGCATATATTACAATTATCAATAAATAATTTAGCATTTACCACTTATAATTTATCACTCATCATTTATAATTCATCACTTCTTCTTATTTACCCTTTTCTTTTGTTTTTCTCTTTTTTGTTTTTGTTTGAGTTTAGGATTTTTTTTCTCATGGAAAGCTCCCTTAAACTCTGGATTGTCTTTCTTTTTCTGGTCGTCTATTTCTTTGGCAATAGCCTGACTTTCATCAAATAGAGTGTCATAAACATTTACTGCAGATGGAATACGTACTCTTGGTATTTCCATACGTATAATTTCCTCAATTTTAGCTACATGATACATTTCGGCTTCATTAGCAAAAGTAAACGCATAACCCTGATTTTTAGCTCTTCCTGTTCTGCCAATTCGGTGTACATACTCTTCATATAAAATGGGCACATCAAAATTAATGACATGGCTTACCAAACTCACATCAATACCTCTTGCAGCTACATCAGTGGCTACTAAAATCTGAATATTATCATTTTTGAAACTATCAATGGCATTAAGTCTTGCATTTTGGTCTTTGTTGGCATGGATCACCCGAACAGCACCTTCACCAAATTTTCTTTCAATAAACTTATAGATATTATTGGCATTATCTTTTGTTTTGGTAAAAACAATAACCTTGTTAAATTCTTCTGTTTTTGAAAGAAAATAGCCTAAAAGCTCAATTTTAGTTCTAAAATTAGGGACTTCATAAAGAGCCTGCTCAATAGTTTCAGCAGTGGTAGCTTGAGGAGTTACTTCTACCTGAACAGGAAACTCTAAAAACTCTTCAGAAAGTTTCAAGACTTTTTCGGGCATAGTAGCTGAAAAAAGTAAATTTTGGCGTTTTTTAGAAGGGATTACTTCTAAAATTTTACGAATTTGAGGCATAAAACCCATATCCATCATTTTGTCAGCTTCATCCAATACAAGTGTTTGTATTTGTTTGACAATCAGTTCTCCAGATAAATAAATATCCATAAACCTGCCAGGAGTAGCTACCAAAATATCAACACCTTTATTGACTTCTTCTAACTGAGATTTGATACCCACACCACCATAGGTTGCCACCATACGTAAATCTGTGTATTTACCCAGTTCATTAATATTTTTATGAATTTGGATACAAAGTTCTCGTGTGGGAGCAAGAATCAAGGCTCTTGGGGCTGAACCTTGAGCATATTTCACTTTCATGAGTAGTGGAAGGGTATAAGCTGCTGTTTTGCCTGTACCTGTTTGGGCTATACCCAATACATCATGTCCTGCCAAAACCAACGGAATAGCTTTTTCCTGAATTTCAGTAGGATTTTGGTAGCCAAGCTCTTCAATAGCACTGAGGAGTTGTTTATTGAGTTTGAATTTTTCAAAATTTTCCATATATCTTTAATCTTCGCTTCGTGGAGTATTCACTAAATTTCTTTTGAAAAAGCCAAAACCTCCGTATTTTTTAATGAGTGTAATTTCAGGGTATTCTTTTTGGAAACGTTCAATATCATTAGATTTTACGACAAAAAAGGCATCTCTGTCTATTTTTCCTCTTAAAAGCCAATCTGTATTCTCTTGATAAGTTGTTTTTTGATAGAAATCAGGATTTTTATATTTAGGATATTCAAAATAAAAATATTGAGCATAACTTTTAAACCAAACGGTTGTAGCATAGCTATTGGGGTTCTCTTTTCTTAGTTTTTGATAAAATTCAATAGCAGGAGCTTGTGAATAAGCTTCTATTTTGGGTACAACCACAGCCGTATAAATAAACAAACACAAAGCTGTAGAACTAAAAAATGCAATAATAGATTTTGATAAATCTTTTCGTAAAAAGAAAATAGCAGAAATAACTAAAAGCCAATATACAATCCCAATGATGAACTCCCAACCTTGCCACTCAACAGGAGTACGCAGACAATCCACTGCAAAAGGGTCTTGGATATATTTATAAAATAGTTCTTTGTTGTAGGCAAATAAAGGAAGCCCTGTAAGTAAAATGGAAAAAACAGTTCCTAAAATACCAGCAACCCATGCTAGCCATTTGGCAGGCTTCTGGTTGTGTTTGAGGTAATACTCAAGGCTTTGAGTAGCCAAAAAGGAAAGAGGTAAATACGCCATAGACGAATAATGAACAATTTTGGTTTTTGCAATCGAAAACAAAATCATCACTACCCAAAATAAATAAAGCATATATTTCCTGACAATAGGATGTGTTTCTTCTGGATTTCTTTGGAAACCTCTGAAAGCAAACACAGACATCGGGAAACAACCCAAAAAGACTACTACAAAATGATAATAAAAAGGTTGTTCATGTCCAGCGTCAGGTGTAGAAAATAACCTGATTTGATATTTAATAAACATTTCAAAAAACCACCAACCCCCTCTGATAAGCTCTACGCCAAACCAAGCAAAAGAAACAACCACTACTCCTAATGCAAACAGAAGTACATTTTTGATAGAAGTAACTTTTCTGAAACGCACACTTACCCAAAAAACTAAAAAACTAAAAAACACCAATAAAAAACCAACTGGACCTTTGGTAAGAACAGCAAGCCCTGTGGAAAGTCCTGCCAAAATAGCAAAACGAGTTCCAAATTTATTATATTGATGCTCAATGCTTTTGGCTAAAAAATAAACACCTAGAAATATAAAATAGTTAAATATAGGGTCAATAATACCCGATTTGAAATACAAATGAGGTAAGAAACTACCAAAATAAGCAAGAGCCCAAATAAACCCAAAACGCCTGTTATAAAGGTTTTTACCTATTTGAAATAATGTAATGAGGGTGATCAAACCAAAAACAGCATTGGGAAATCTAGCTGCAAATTCGTTTACACCAAAGATTTTCATGGAAACGACCTGCATCCAAAAGAAAAGAGGAGGTTTCTCCCAAAAAGGCTGATAATTTACTTGTACTTGAGTGTAATTGCCAGTAGCAATCATTTCACGAGCTGATTCAGCGAAATTAATTTCGTCCCAATCAAACAAATGAACTCTACCCAAAAAGCTAAAATAAAAAATACAACTCAGTACAATGAGTATAAGTCCGTAAAACCTATAATTTTTATTGAAATACATGAGATTTTTTAATAAAATTGCATAAAATTAGCCAATTTGGTTTATAAAACAAAACTTCTCATATTTATACCTACTCAAAATGTTACAAGTCAAAATTATTAACCAATCTAAACATGAAAATCCTCATTACGCAACAGAAGGTTCAGCGGGTATGGATTTAAGAGCCAATATAGATACTCCTGTTGTTTTACAACCCCTTGAAAGAACGCTGATACCTACAGGTTTGTATGTACAGCTACCCAAAGGCTATGAAGGGCAAATACGCCCAAGAAGTGGACTTTCTATCAAGAAAGGTATAACCTTAATTAATTGTGTAGGAACACTAGATTCTGACTATACTGGCGAAATTAAATTGGGTATCATAAATCTCTCGCAAGAGCCTTATACTGTAGAAGATGGAGAGCGTTTAGCTCAATTGGTGATAGCTCAATATACACAAATAGAGTGGTTTAATGTTGAAGTATTGGACGAAACCCAAAGGGGAGAGGGTGGTTTTGGTAGTACTGGAAAAAAATAAGTTTTTAGAAAAAGAAGAATTATGCTTGTAGGATTATTTGCTTTCTTGATAAGTATTGTCTGTTTTTGGGCGAGCCAGAAGCTTATTAGATTGTATTTTGGCGTAAAAAAATGGAACAGAGTAGAAGCTAAAAATCTTTCTAAAGAAGTAATTTATGATGCAAATTTGATAGGAGGCTCTTCAGCAGGCTCAAAATATACAGTAAAAACTGAATATCAGTACGAATTTGAACAGAAAACTTATACAAACAATAAAATTATGCTTGCCGAATTGCTTGGTGGTAGATTTGCCACTTTAGAATGGCAAGCCAAAAAAATAGCTGAAAGAATTACAAACCCCATCAAAATTTATGTAAACCCTCAGAATCCACAAGAATCTGTGATATTCTGTGAAGGCATTACATTGTACTTTTTTATAGCTCTGATGGGATTTGTGGCATTTTTAATAGGCATTTATCATTTAATAGCCTAAATATTAGTCTTGATTATTAGGGTTTTCTAAATCAGACTTTTCGAACTCTATTTTTTGGGATTTAGATTTTTTAAGAAGACTTTTTCGTCTTATCCAAAATAAAATAGCCCCAAAAGGAATATGGAAAAATATAAACCAAGGGGAAATAAGATTGGCTTTAAAATAATTGACACTAGGGATATTGAAAAAACTAAAAGTAGTAAAATTATTGCCATATATAAAAAATGAATGTTCAATATCGCCAGTACTCCAATTGATAGAAATTCTGTAATAATTTAGTAATACAATTAAAAATGCCCATAATACTTTTTTGCCTACCGAAATTCTGCTAATAAACAACACAACCAGAGTAACTATTATAAATATTGCAATCAGAGTAGCAACAATAATAAAAATATAGTGTGTCCAAGATTTATTATCAAAAGTGAATTTGGTTATTTCTTGGATAGGAATAGGGAAAATATTAGCTTCTACTTGTTTTACTAAAAATTGACCATCTGATTGTTTTATTACCAATACAAATAAACCATATCCTCCCTGTTCAAACGCTAATTCATAAGCCACCTCATAAGAAATGATTTTTTTATCAGAATATGAAAATGTTCGAATGTTGTAGAACTGACCCAATATTTTTATCTTCTTAATTTTGGCTCCTGCTAAGTTTTTGCTAGCGTTTATAAACCAAGTTTTTGTTTCTTCATTCAGAACTTCAGGTATGATATCTTGATAGCAGCCTTCTACATCACCAGCAATCATTTTACTGATAAATGTTTTGGAAAAATCATTCACTGCCTTAAAGTCTTGGGTTTCTTCAAGCTCAGTAGGTAGTTCCTGACAAGCCCATAAACTACACAAGGCAATCAATAAAAATGATTGAAAAATAATTTTTTTGAGAGAAATAACCATAGAAGAGATATTTGTGGTTTTACCACTTTGTTTCTTTTACTTTTCCTAATTCAAAGATATTGGAATTTACATTTTTTGGAAATGAAATATTGAAATATTTTTCAACCATGCGTAGTTTTCCATTGTTCTTGAATGAAATTTCAGTAGCAACGGGGTAGTTATCAATCATCTGATACGATTTTAATTCAATATCAGAAACTACACCTCCAGTATTATGAATAACTCTTGTTACATACATATTCTTTTTATCTACCCAGAACTGCGAAGTCTGGGTATCTGAAGGTTCTTTTGTACCTACTACAATTATTTTTTTACCATTCATTTCTTTTTCATAAGAGGTCTCCAAATTAAAACCCAATTCCTGAAGTTGCTTTTCAGTTTGGTTTGGAGGCAAGAAATAAACATCAAATGCCAAGAGCAATAAATGATGCACCCTTTTTTCTTGTTGGGTAACTTTACCACCTGAAAAATAATAAATTGAATCATTCCTAAAAATAACGCCATTACCCGTTTCAAAGCCATTGAAACGAATATGCAGATTTTTAGGAGAACTTAGCATTTCTTGCCAAACTTCTTCCCTTACCAGCGAATCGTTTCTATACAAATACACATTTTGTTCAAACTGCATATTTTTAGACCACTTCCCAGCCCAATGTTTATGCATTTTTTGGATAATTTTAGGAGATTTGATATAAGGCGTTGTAGCCATCAAAACACTTAAAACGAAAACAGATAGCAATATTATAATGGATTTTCTCATAAAAAAGACGTTATATATAAATCATACAACGTCTGAAAATAAATTTTGTTGTTTATATCTATTTCTGAAAATTGAAAATTATACTATCTTTTTGGATAGAAATGCTCAGACTTTTCTCTAAAGCTTTTCCATTAGAATAATATCCACCTTGTTTTTTGTCTGTTTTGCCATTTTCTCTTGTAAATTCTATGGTGTAGCTACCATCTGCTTTATTATCTTTTAGGTTTAATTCTTTAGATACCTTTGCATCATTGGCTAATTCTGCAATATCAGTTTTTTCTAAATTTTCACTTGTACTGATTTTAATATTGGATATTTTGCCTCCTGACTTGTTTTCAACTTCAACATCAATTGTTTTACGACCTGTACTCAGGCTATCACAAGAGTTTAAAAGTATGATGAATAAAATGCTTGAAAAAAGATGTTTCATAAAATATAAGATTATTAACGTGATAACAATTCTGTATTGGTTATCCATGCTCCAAAATAAGGATTTTTACTGTTTTTCTTCTTGAGCATGATAAAAAAAGTTTTGTCAAATATTAAGTTTTTTGGCTTAGCTTTTTCGCTTGGAGCTCCATCTGTCACAGTAACCTCACTCTCACTTTCTATTTCAGCTCCATTTTCATTGAGTACAAAAGCTGTTCTTTGCCATGCTTTCTCAACGGTAAACACTCTATTTTTATTTGTTGAAAATTGTTGTTTTTCTAAAGAAGTATAGTTATGCTCAATATTGAATTGTATGGTAGGAATGATTAGAATATCTTTATCACCCCATTCATATTTCCAGTTCAAAGGGGCTTCTTCTTCACCCAATTTAGTTTTCTCTTCTACTACTTTTACTATTTCTGCCATATTTTGATAATTATCAGGCGTTTTGTATAAAATAATTTCATGTTCTCTATCTTTTGGAGAAATCTTGATGATAAAATCATGATCATCTTTGTAGTACACAATCTGAATGTTTTTAGTAATTTGCTTATTTCTGCCATGAGCCCCAAAAGCAACCACATTTTTACCCATAAACTTCAGTTTGTTGGGCATAGGTGTCAGTTTTTCTTCAAAAGGAAGCGATTTTTTAAATTCAGCTTTGGCTCTAATTAAATCACCATTTACTTCGCTTTCTATTTTGTATTCATCAGGATTAAGAACATCTTGAAAAGATTTCGAATCATTCAATAAAGTCAAATCCTTAAGATTTTTATCTATATTGGGAGGCTCATTGATAACTTTCCTTACTTCATCCCAAGCATACAAAAGCGTTACACAATAAATGGCATTTTCTTTTTGAGAGAAAGAATTCTCTAAAGTTGATACAAAAACTGTTTCTTTATATTCCGAAAGTTTTTTTACTTGAGGAAATTTAGAATCTTGGGAAGTACAATTCATCAATCCTAAAAGGCTGATAATAAAATATAAAAACAATTTCATTTTCTAATATATAAAACAATGAATTATATTATCCAAGAATTCTTAGATCTGGATAGTAGTCAACAAAAAGCAATTATAAAAGAAAAACTCTTTGAACTTGAAAATCAGAATCTATATGATTTTCTACTCATTATTTTTAAGAATGTTGATTACCAAACGAAAGAGTTTACCATCAAAACATTAGCCCAAGATACTCAAAAAGCATTTGAAATAGCAGAATTATTACTGAAACATATTTCAAAAGAGTTTATCAATACGCCCAAATACTATGGAGCAATGATATTGAAGGAAATCATCACTCATACAGATACAAACAAAAGTGTGCCATTGCTTGTATCTGCTTATGATTTAGAAGATTATAGGGATATTCATTGGGCTATTGCTATGGCACTAGCTACTTTATTAAACAACTTAGATGGTACTGAAAAAGACTATGTTATACACTTAATAAAAACAGAAATTAATAAAAAAAATGATATTGAAGGTAGTTTAGGAACATATCTTCAGAGTTATACTAATATTAAATTCTTTTGATATGGGTTTGTTCCAGCCAATTTTCATAATTCATTTCAAACTTTATTTCGTTAGTACCATAGCTGCCTACTTCTTTCCAACCTGCTTTTCGATAAAATGCTTCAGCTCTGGTCTTATTTTCTGTACTTAACCAAACAAATGCTTGTGTTTGGGAAAAATACCAATCTAGCATTGTATGGTGAAGTTTCCTGCCAATACCTTGTTTTTCATAATCGGGATGAATAAACAAAGCCCAAATATTATTTTTAAGCAAATCGACAACTGCAAAGCCAGCAATCTGAGAATTAATTTCGCAAACCCAACCTTTTCCATACGTTATGATAAAAGCCTCATAATCTGCCTCCGTAATCAAGGCTGGATTTGAAAGAATATTTTCTTTTACAGCATATCTTACAACATGCATTTGTGGAATATCTAGTTTTGTAGCTTCTCTAAAATGCATGATTAAAACTATTTAATAAGGATATTGATTTGATTGATAAACTCTTTGGGGTGTAATAATGGAGCTTCTAAATGCCCACCTGTATATATCCATGATAAAGCGTCTTTTTTAGCATTCGCTAAAACCATTTCATAATGAGAATAAGGCACTTCTTTATCTTCTTTGGAATGTATAAGTAATATTTTAGACTTAGTAATAGTCTTGATATCCTCTTTAGCTCCATAAGGAAATACCAAAAATGGTCTTGCCATTTCATGTTGTTCCACAGGCATGGAGGCGAGAGCAATATCAGTAAAAGAGGCAATACAGCCATCTAATACAATAGCACTAATTTTGTCTTCATTGTTCTTGGTTAAGTTACAAGCTACCTGCGAACCCATAGAAGCACCATAAACAATCAGTTTTTGTTGTTTAAGTTTATTATCTTTTAAAATAGCATCTAAAACTATTTGTGCATCAGTAGCAATATTTTTATGAGTGGGTTTGCCACTTGATTTCCCATAACCTCTAAAATCAATCATAAAAACCTGAAAACCATCTTGTACCAAAGGTTTGACGTACTTAATATACCTTGAAACATTTCCTCCACTTCCATGAAAATAGAGAATTGTAGCTTTGGGCTTCTTGATATTTGGGTACAACCAAACACCATGTAGAGTGTCTTTTTCTATAAAAAATGTTTGCTCTGTATGCTTTACAGAGTCAATTTTATTCCATTTCTTACTTGGGAAATAAAATTTATCATCCATTTGCCCATAAGTTTTCAAACAAAAGGGTATCATCAATAAAATTACTGAGAAGAATTTCATATAAGTATTTGTTTAAGGTAAATAGTTTTGTATGCCCTAAATATACAGATTTTACTAATATAATTTGATTTTCAGTTTATTTCAAGTAATTGGGTTGTTACATCATCAGAAAAGCGTTTTCTGGAGAGAGAATAATAAATGTTTTCTATGATTTTGAGGCTTTGGCTAAAATGATTTTTGCGATTAGTTCCAAAGGAAACTCCTGAGAGTGTGGAAAATGTAAAGCGTCTTTAGTATTTTTACCTCTGTATAAAGTAAGCTCATTTTCAAGGTGTTCTAAACCATACATAGGGTACAAACCAATATGTTTTTTGTAGGCAGCCATATACAAATGTTCTTTGCCTACCTTAAAAGAGGGGATACCATATCGAATACTTTCTTCTACATCAGGGTAAGTTTCTTTAAAAACATTCTGAATTTGTAATAGTCTTTCCTGAATTTCCTTTGGGAAATGAGCTATGTAGGCTTCAAAATTATTCATGAGTAATCTTATTGATTTTACCGTTTACCACACTTACATTGAGTACTTGAATACAATCTACATTTTGTCCATTTTTCTTAGCAGGTGTCCAATTATTATGCATTTCTCTAACAATATCTAAAACCTGATGTGCTAGAGAATGTAAGAAAAAACTACTATATTGACTAATAACAAAAAAACTATCCATTTGTCCATTACAATTGATAGTAAAGGCGATTTTGACATCAAAGGAAACATCCTTCGCTTTTTTATCAAATAAAGGCTTATTATAAAATAACTCATGTACACCATAATGATCTTCTATCTTTGGAAATTGAGGAGGAATATCTGGGGCTGGATATTCTTTTATAGTTTTATGAGAATCTTCATAAAAACCATTGACTGCATATAAGTTATTATAGTTGCATAAACCTCTCATATAATTTCTATGCCCTACATATTTAAAAATAGCCAATTCATGTGATTTAAGAAAGAAATCTTCAAAATCATAAAGATGCTCAACAATAAGAATATTCTTATCCCATGATAAAATATTATCCCTCATAATAAAGCTATTTATTCCTCCATGTAGTTTACCATACTTCTCAATCATTTTTAAAAACTTTTTTTCACTAATGACTTTAGATTCTTCAGATTGTAAGTCTATTAGGATAAATTCTGTTTTTTGAAAAAATGGAGTAAGACCTATCCAAAAACCTTTTCTTTTTTGCATAACCAATGTTTTATGGTCTTGGGTAACACCATAAAACCTATCAACATTTTTATCAAGATGAATTGTTTTTTTTATTTCCCATGTATGTGTATCAAGCCAAAGAATTAAAGAGTTATAAGAGTAACCAAATCGGATAAATAAATTTTGATTGTTATTTTCATGAAGCCAAAGAATATCTCTTACACTTTTTGAAGAATCTGGAGAGGAAACTAAGAAGAAAGGCTCATAACCTTTGGGGATATTTTGATAGTTTTGACTTAGTACTGGATTACAAAATATGATAATCAAAAAGAAAACCAATAAATGTTTCATAGACTGAATTTTGAATATAAGAAACCTACTTTTTTGCTACAATAATAGTATGAATTTCATTGGTTCCGTCACCTTTAGGATAATTGATATGAAAAACTCGTAAAACCTTGAAATACAATATCCTTAAACTATCAGCAATAGACTCTAAAAGATGATAATAAAAGTAAATTCTATCGCCTTTGCTATTAGACTGATAACCAGATTTGTCTTCTTCACCTTCTACAAAACTAATATACAACAGCCCATCATCTAAAAGTAAATGATGACAATCTTCAATAAATTTTTTACAATCTGAAGAAGAAAGATAAGGCAGACAAAAACCACATACAATACCATCAAATACACTATTAAGGGTATCGATATCTCTTGCATCCATTACCTTAAAATTAGCTTTAGGGTTGTTTTCTTGGGCTAAAGCAACCATATTTTCTGATACATCAATGCCTGCAATATGAAAATCAGGGCGTTTTTGTAATAAATATTGTGTGATGTTGCCAGGTCCTGTACCTACTTCAAGTATTTTGGGATTTTGTTCTATAATTTGGTCACAAAAATAATCGTAAGTAGAATTATAAATATCTAAATTCATGAATTTCTCCTGATACAAATCTGCAACTTTATTCCATGTACTGAAGGTTTCTTGATATTTATCCATGACTTTTATTTTGAGTTATTTATAATTTTCTGAATTTCATTGATAATAAATTTTTTCTTTTTATAAAATTCTTTGGGAAAGTCATCATCAGGATCTGTAAATTTTAAATTATTTTCAAAAAAAAATTTGATATTATTTAGACCTCTCATATTTCGAGCAAAGAGAAACCTTTTACCAATATTTATTTTATAAAAATAATCTTTATTAGAAAATACATGGTTTTTATTAAGACCACAATATGAGCATTTTATAATGCCTTCTTTTTTTGGGTATTGTATGTATGTGCCTGCCCGTTCAGCATAATAAGCAGCTTTTTTAGAGCACTTTGGACAAATAACATCAATATGGGTTTCTTCCATCATAGTATTTATTTTTTCTTAGCACTAAGAGCATAAACCATGGGTATTTTATTACTTAAATGCTCAATTCTGTATTTTTGAGGCTCAAATTCAATGGTTTTATTAAAACAATTGTAGGGTGAATAATCGTATTCGTCTAATGAAAGAATCTCTAATCCATTCTTGATAAGATTATTGATGACTTCACCCATTCCATGATTCCAACAAACATAATCTTGTGTAATGGGGGCGTTTTTATCTGCATAAGTACCACTTTCTGTTTCAATAATAGCACCATCATTGAAGTAATTGTAACCAATTCTTTCAAAATTATCATCAAACATCCATACAACAGGATGGAACTCTACAAAAATAAATTTGCCATTGGGTTTGAGATATTGAGAAATCAGTTTACCCCATTTGTTCAAATCTGGTAGCCAACCAATTGTTCCATAACTTGTAAAAACAATATCAAAATGCTTGTCGAGGTGTTTGGGTAAATCATAAATATCAGAACAAATAAAATCAGCTTTGATATTAAGCTGACTGGCAAGTTCTTGAGCTTTTTTAATTGCTTTATCTGATAAATCTACACCTGTTACTTCAGCTCCAAGTCTTGCCAAAGAGAGTGTATCTTGTCCAAAATGACATTGTAGATGTAAAATGCTTTTTCCTTGAATGTTTCCTAGTAAATCAATCTCAATATCATTTAAAGAAGATTTTCCATTGAGAAAACTTGTAAGATCATAAAAATCGGAGTTAAGATGTGATTCGAGTCTATTATTCCACGAATTTCTATTGATTTCAAGATAGTTTTGTTCTAGGAGTGTCATTCTGATAAAATTTATGAGTTTAAATATATTAAAATGAAAAGAAGTTTACAAATGCTTCTTAACCAAAGTCAATGAAAAAAGGAGAGTTTCTTATGATTTTTGCGAGAAATAAACTCTTTTTATTATGAAAAATCAAAAAACGCTACTTTCCACACTCTGGATTTTTATTACCTTTAATTATCTCTATTGCGATTTGATAGGACTCATGGACTCAAAACTACTCAAACAGTACCTCAATGGCTCTGTTGAGGGTTTTACAATTGATGGAGATTTTCTACTTTATGCAGGAATTCTGATGGAAATACCCATTTCCATGATTTTGCTCTCACGCATACTAAGCCCTAAACCAAATGCTGTTGCAAATATATTGGCTGGTGTTATCAAAACACTTGTGATGATACTTACACTTCTGGTAGGCAGTTTTACAAAGTATTATCTGTTTTTTGCCTGTATTGAGATTGCCACAACCATTTTTATAATAATATATGCTTTTAAATGGTTTCAGGAAATCCAAAGAAGTCAGAAAATGATAGCTTTATAAGCCTTTTTCAGATAGTCTTTTACGAATACGACTCAAAGACTCTGGCTTGATACCCAAATAGCTGGCAATATAATATTGTGGCACTCTTTGGAACAAAGATGGCTTATTTTGTAAGAGTTTTACATAACGTTGTTCAGGAGTATCTGTGAGAAATGCCATTAAAAAAGTTTGTTGTTCAGCAAAAACATTTTCCATGATGGCTCTCGAAACAGTTTCAAATCGTGGGAATTTTTTAAATATTTGTTGAGCAGATAACTCATTTCCAATAACTACACTTGTGTTTTCTAAGCACATAAGGTAGTCTTGAGATGGGTTTTCTGTTGAAAAACTATTGAGAGAGATAATCCAGTTATCTTCTAAAAAGAAATTGGTTGTAATTTCTTCTCCATTTACAAGTTTATATTGTCTGACTAAACCCTCTAAAACAAAAAAAGTATCATCATTGAATTGCCCTTCTTTTCTGATAAAATTGTCCTTTTGGAACGTTTTGACAAGCATACTTCCTTCAATTACTTGTTTTTCTTCTTCAGAAAAAGTAGTAAATTTTGAAAAATAGTCAATGAGTTTGTTGGGCATAGAGTTATTGATTCAAAAGATTTATACATTCTTTTAACTTTTCAATACATTCTAATGGAATATCGTTGTCTTTTTGAGCATCATGGAGTTGTTTTTCCAGCAAAGGTAAAAAAAAGCTATTCTGAGTAGCTATCACAGCTTCATATAATAGAGTGCTGTAATTATTTTTTAATAATTCATATTCAATAATTTCTGATATGTTATGATATTTTCTTTTTGCCAAGCCTAAAATAGCTTCATATCGAGTTTCTAAATGTTTATCTTTCAAACGTTTTCGTAAGGCATTTTGTATGTCTGCATTGTCTAAATCTGTTAAATCTCCAAGTCCAAAAGTTGCCCAATTTCTTATTCTACTAAATTTATCTCCTGATAGTTTTATTAAAGCATCTATTGCCTGAGAATCCTCGACTCCAAGTAGTGCAAATGTAAGCCCTTTTCTAATATCTTGATGAGGGTTATCTACAAAAGAACATAATGTTTTAATTTGCTTTTGATTCATTTTATGATTGTTGTGCCCAATAGCAAAAAGAAGAGAACTTATTGTTTTTGTATCTTTTTCATTATGAAGTATTTGGAATAATATTTTTATGGTTTCTTTGAAAAATGGGCGAGGGGGTAGCCCCAATTGAGCCACAATATCAATACCTATCATTCTGTTTTTAGCATTTGGCGAGACTATTAACTCAACACACTTATCAAATAGCTCTTGACTTGGTTTTGAACGAAGCAAAGAGATTTTAGCCCAATAATTTTTATTAATTTGATTATTAATGAGTTGATTGATAATTTGGTGATCTGTATATTTTCTTTTACTCATTTGTGGCTTTTTTGAGAATATCAGCAATAAAATCTTTTGCTTTTACTTCTTTGAGTTGAGCATACAGTTTTTTATCCTGATGGGCTTGTTCAGCTATCTGATATTTAAGATTTTGATATTCAATGCGTTCTTTCTCATTTGCAATCAAATAATCTCTAAATAAAAGGTGTCTTTTCAATTCTTGACTGTGAGTAGGGCAAACATACAAATGATGAGTAATAGAGTCTAAAATAGGATTTGAAACTGTATGATTTCTTTTAAAAACTTCTCTATCTACAATACCCTGATTGCCATTATGATAATAACCAATATTTTCTAAAACTTCTTTTATATCATCAAAAAGAACATTTTTATCGAAAACAATATCTATATCAATAATGGGTTTGGCTGCCAGATGAGGGACAGCTGTACTTCCTACATGCTCTATGGTGATATGTAAATGGGTGAGGGCTTTTTGAATCTCATTTTTTATTTTTTGAAAATCATCAGCCCAACTACTTTGATATTCTTGAATAAGCATGGATAATTTTTTTATTCTTTAGGTTTTGCCACAAAAATCGTTTTACCATCTTTTGTCAAATCAATATTTTCACCTTTTCCTCTTAATTCGTAGCGGTCGTTTTTGTACCAAATGCCCGAAGCTGGCATTTGTCCTTTTAGTTCAATCGTTTTACCTTTAAATTTGAGTGTTACTGTATTTTTGGTGTTGTTGAATGACATTTCCAGTTTATGACCTTTTTTATCAACAGCAGAACTATTGACAATCTCATCCGTTACTTTTTCTGTTTTTTCTTGTGCGAAAACACTTGTAGAAGAAAAAAATGCAAGTGTTGTAAATAAAAAAGCGATTTTTAAAGTTTTGATAGTCATTTCTTTTTATTTAATAGTATGGATAAAATTTAGTTTGCTAATTCTACTTCAATCATCTTTTTTAAGTTCAAATATTCTTTATACAATAACTGATAACGGTTTAATATCTCAGATATATTATCAGTAAATCTAATCTTGATTTTAAAATTGGGTTTTTGTATCAATTTTATTAAATCGCCTGAAGGGTACTCTTTAGTAACCTCTAAGTTTTCGTATATATAAGGCATCACGATGTTTTTTTTATAATCTATATAAAAATCTAAAGAAGCGAGTAATGAAGGCACATGTTCTTGATGAATACGTACAAGTTGTTCTAAAATTAACTTATTAGATATGATATCCAGTTTTCCTGTACTTTTAAGAGTTTCAAAAGCATTATTATTGATAAGAGGGTATGTGGATCTAAAAAATACCTGAGAATATATTTTAACACTGTCAGGATATTTATTTTCTTGCCAATTGTACTTTCTAAAAAAGGATAAACCATTTCTTACAAAAACATAACTCTCAATATCACCCTCCAATTCTTTAATATCACTCTCCAAATCAAAAAGTATTTGTTTAAGGTAGAATTTTTCCAGCTTCTGATTCTTGATATGCTCTTGATATTGATTTAAGTTAAAAGATAAAGTTATACTTAAAGATATAGCAATTACTTGTATAGCTAAATCATACCATCTACTTCTTAACAACCATTTTTTAGGTTTGGTTTTCTTCTTCTCCTGAATAGGATTTTCTATGTTTGTTTCTAAAGAGTCCAGTTTTTCAGATTCATTTTCCATATTGGAATTCTTGGTTTGGTAATAAGATTTTATATTGAATTTTATGGATGAGGTAATCCTATTTTATGTTTTTCTGAAAGATATTTGGCTATCAGGTTTGTGGAGTTTACAAATAATAGATTTTGATAAGTCTTGAAATAGCTTGTATCTATATTTTCTGTTGCATTTTTTTCAATAATAAGGACTGGACACCCTTGATTTTCTTCTCCTATTAAATCTATGATAATTTTTCTGGGTCTTTTGAAATCCACATAAATAATTTCTAATAAATCTCTGAGTTGAGGATAATACTGAATGATACCTTCCATCATTGCACAATGTGGGCAATAATAACTAATTCCTAAATTGTCAATTTTTTCATCTTTAAAATTCGGGTAAAGTAATAATAGTTTATCCATATAGATAGATTTTTTATATCATTTAGCCTCTTGACTAAAACGGATATAATGCTATATTATGTATTTTTATCTTTCAAATATTTGTTTACAAAAATCTAATAAAAATGCAGAAAACCAAGTAATAGTTTTAAATTTTGAGTTAATTATTTGTGTTTTTTTAGAGTTTTTAAAATCAATTTAGCAATATTTTGTACCAATTGTGTAGGTGAGTTACAATCGCAATTCGTAAAACCAATTACATAAATATCTTCACTAGGAATATAGATAGCCATCGTTTTAAATCCAAAAATGCTTCCTCCATGCTCTCTGGAGGGTGTTCCGTCAATATCTCTTAGATGCCATCCATAACCATAACTGAATTCTTTATCGTTATTCAATTTATATTTACTGAAGGCTTTTTTCGTAGATTCAGCATTTAACAATACATTCTGATTGAGAGCATTTTGCCATTTGAGCATATCATCTAAATTAGACATCAATGCTCCTGACGAAAAGGGTACACTAAAATTGATAATGGTTTTATTTACATATTCAGTTTCTTTTTTGTGGTATCCGTAGGCTCTTTTCGAAATAATTTTTCTATCATTAGCATACTGTGAGTGGCTCATATTTGCTTTCTGAAAGATATATTTTTTTATAAAATCTTCATATTTTTCTTTGGAAACAAGTTCTATAATATAGCCCAGCAATACATAACCTGAATTATTATAGTCAAATTTCTCGCCAGAGGCGAATTCAGCGGGTTCATTTTTAAAAAAATCTACCATCATCTGAGGTGTCATTTCTTTCTGAGCAATTTCTTTAAGAGATTTCATTTTTGTAAAATCCTTGATGCCAGAGGTATGTGTAAGCAAATGATGAATGGTAATTTTATCGCCTGATGGATAATCAGGGATATATTTAGAAACAACATCATTGACACTGAGTTTTCCTTGTTCTTCTAGTATCAAGATGGCAATGGCTGTAAATTGCTTTGTGATAGACCCTAACTGGAATACATAATCTGTTTCCAAATTAGTATTTAACTCCAAATTAGCTTTCCCAAAGGCTTTTTTGTAGAGAGGTTTCCCATTTTTAGCAACCATAAATACACCACCAGGGGCGTTTACGTCTTTGAGCTCAGCTAAAATTAGTTTATCTATTTTGGAACTTAATCGTTGAGAGAAAGCTACATGATAGGAAAGAGATAATACAAAAATGAGGTAAAAACGTGTGAAATGCTTCATGGAGGGCTGTAAATTTAATAGATACACAACTTGGGTTTAGACAAGATTTGCTCTATCAAGGTTACAAGTCCTAAAAGTTGTAATTAATATAAATTTATTTATCTCTATTAATTAAACCAAGTGTTAATAAACCTGCTCCAAATAGTATTGAACCTCCAACGAAAGGAAATCCTGCACCTACTAAATCTTCCATTCTTGATGACCAAAGAAATGGAAAACAAAAAAACATACCAAAAAGACCAGCAAACATGGTAATAATAGCCAAAATGTTAATTTTAGACTTTATAAATTTATCAAACATAATTTAAAGTAATAAGAAGTTTATTAACTACCCCTCATATCTAAACTCTAAATTTTCGGGTTTTATGTTTTCATCATCCAAAACCAGAAATTCTTCCCAGAATGGTTCTTTGGGGAGTGTAGCGATACAAAGTGTTTTTTCTTTTTTGATGGGATGCTCAAAAAAGAGTTTTCTTGAGTGGAGATTGATGGATTTATCTTTGTTGGGAGTAGGGTAGCCATATTTCAAATCGCCACGAATAGGACAACCTATTTTGGCAAGTTGCACCCTGATTTGATGTGGTCTGCCCGAAACAGGCTCAATTTCTAAAAGAGTATAGCCATTAAGATGTCCAATTACACGATAATACAACTCTGATTTCTGAGCGTCTTGATAAGGAGCATCATAAGCTGTTACAGTATTCTTTCTCTCATCTTTCAGAAGCCAATGAGTAAGTTTGTCTTTTTTCTTTTCGGGTCTTCTACGAACAATTGCCCAATAAACTTTTTGTACTTTTCTTTCTCTAAAAAGCTCATTCATACGTTCTAAACCTTTAGAAGTTCGAGCAAGTACCACAAGCCCGCTTACAGGACGGTCTATTCGGTGTACCAAGCCCATAAAAACCTCTCCAGGTTTTTGATATTTTTCTTTGATATACTCTTTGGCATAATCGACAAGTGTTTTATCACCTGTTTGGTCATCGTGTACAAGCATTCCAGCAGGTTTATTGACAATGAGCAAATGATTATCTTCGTAAATTACATCAAAAGGGTAGGACTTCATAAACAGGTAATTTTAATAAAACCTATAAGGTTTAAAATTATAAATGAAATAGTTATAAAACAAGACTTCTCAAAACCTTATAGGTTTTAGGATTAAAATAAAAAAGCAAAAAAGCGTTTGAATTGCTTTTTTGCCATATTTTAGGGAGGATGATGGGTCTCGAACCCACGACCTTCGGATCCACAAACCGACGCTCTAACCGACTGAGCTACAACCTCCGTTTTTTGTGATGCAAATATAGGGTGTTTAAAAGTAATTGTCAAGAAAAAACATTATTTTTTATACAACCATTTTTCAGGGTCAAGCTTTTTATCGTTCTTATAGATTGAAAATAAGAGCTCTGGCGTTCCTTCAAGGTTTAAAACCATTGTTCCTAAAACCTGATTTGGTCGTACTTTTTCGTTTTCTTTGATGGTAATATTTTCGACAGGTTCATAAATTGTAAAAAAATCACCATGATTAACCATCACACTATAACCTGGTCCCATACGCTCTCTGATGGCTTCGACTCTACCTTCAAAAACAGCTTTAATTTTTGTACCTTGTTTAGATTGAATCTTGATGCCAGGATTATCGAAATAAAAGTTATTAATCAGAGGGTGTTTTTGTTTGCCAAACCCCATCGAAATAAAACCATTATCTACAGGCCAAGGCAAACTGCCTTTATTTTTAGAAAAAGAACCAGCCAATCTGATTTCTTCAGGGCTTGTAAGCACAATATTTTTGGCATTTTCATCACCAGAGCTTTTTTTCATTTCTGCTCTAATAACCGAAACAGCTTGGTCTTCAAGATTTTTGAGTGATTTTTTCTCTTCTTGATATTGCTCAATGAGTTCAGCTTCACGTTTAGAAAGGTCTTTTACTACTAAATCTTGCTCTTGTTTGAGGGTTTCAAGTTCTTGATTTTCAGAATATAAGCTATTTAAAACCAAAGCTTTTTCTTCTCGTTGCTTTTTGATGGCAATATTTTGTTCTTCTAAATAACGTTTTGTTTTTTCAATTTGCTCCAGTTGCTCTTTTCGAGCAACGGAGTATTGTTTGATAAACTGGGTACGTCTAAGTAATTCATTGAAATTTTTAGCTGAGATAATAAAATTGAGCTGATTGAAGCCAGTACTGATTTTAGAAGCTTCATAAATCATTTTGGCATATTCTTTTTTCAAATTCTTTAAATCTTGTTCTAAACCAGTAAGAATTTTCTCTGCATCTGTAATGTCTTTTTCAATGAGTGCAATTTCACGTTGAATAGTTGTTTTGATATTTTCTCTTTCGTTAATTTGAGCTTTAAGAGCAGTAAGCTCACCTAAAGAACGTTGTTTTTTAGAGCTTGCTTCTTTTAAAATTTTATTGATTTCATCAATATTTTTTTGTTTGGCATTTTTTTGCTCTTCCAATTGCTTTTTTCTATCTTGAGAAAAAACCTCAAAAGGAGACAAATAGATGAGAAAAGAAAGAATAAAAAATGCAAATCGTAAAGACATAGAATTTTGGATAATAAACAAAATTATGATTTTTCGAGGCTAACTCAAAATTTTAGCCCTCAAAAAAATATTTCTTGGGCAAGTCTGAACGTATTGCTGTGAGCCTCCACAATATCTGAGAGGCGTTCAGAATAGCCTCCACCCATGCTGATAGCCAAAGGAATTTGATTTTTCTTACAAATATTCAATACAAATTTATCACGTTGTTTGCAGCCCTCCATACTCACTTTGAGTCTACCCAGTTTATCAGTTTCTAAAATATCCACACCCGAAATATAAAAAATAAATTCAGGTTGTTCTTTTTCAATGAGTTGTGGGAGAGTATTATACAAAATATTCAAATATTCTTTGTCTGTGATGCCATCAGGCAAGCCAATATCCAAATCGGAACGTTCTTTTTGAAGAGGGTAATTTTTTTCGCCATGCATGCTAAAAGTAAATACTTGAGGGTTTTTCTCAAAAATTTGTGCTGTTCCATTGCCCTGATGAACGTCCAAGTCCACAACTAATATTTTTTTGCATAAATCATTCTCTATAAGATAGTTACTGGCAATGGCTACATCATTAAGTAAGCAAAATCCTTCTCCTTTGTTGGTAAAAGCATGATGTGTTCCACCTGCTATATTCATAGATACACCATGTTTTTGAGCATACAAAGCACAGTCAATCGTTCCTTGTGCAATGATAATTTCTCTTTCGACAAGTGTTTGAGATAATGGAAAACCTGTTTTCCTGATTTCTGAAGTGCTTAAAGCTAAGTTTTTGAGTTTCTGCCAATAACTTTCTTCATGTGTATTGGTGATGTAACGCTCTAAAACTGGTTCTGGCGAGAAAAAATTATCTTGTTGAACTGTTCCTTCATACAAAAGTTGTTCAGGAATAAGTTCATATTTTTCCATAGGGAAGCGATGTCCTTCTGGCAATGGATGTTTATAAATGGTGTTCCAAGCTATTTTGAGCATTTCTATTTTTCTTAAAAAAACATTAGATTCGGACTTTTGTTCTAAAAATAATAAAAGAATAAAAAACTCATCACTCATAATTTATAATTTAAAAAAATGTCTTTTAATAAATTAGCTCTAATTCGATATAAAACTATTGATGAATGCCTTAGAAATAGAGGACGGAGGTGGACACTTGAAAACCTCATTGAAAAAGTTTCGGAGGCTCTTTATGAATATGAAGGGATGTTAGATGGTGTCAGTAAACGAACTATCCAACTTGACCTGCAAATGATGCGAAGCGATAAATTAGGCTACAATGCACCTATTATTGTGGTGGATAGAAAATATTATACTTATGAAGATAAAGAGTATAGTATCATGAAAAACAGTCTTTCTTCACAAGATTTAGACAAACTCTCTGATATTGTAAAACTACTCAAACAATTCAAGGGCTTTGATTATTTTGAAGATATCGGGGCTATGGTGGGACGTTTGGAGGGGAAAATTCTTCAACAAAAAAATCAGACGCAAGCTTTTATAGATTTTGAAAAAAATGAACTCCTAAAAGGCTTAGAATGGATAGACCCACTACTAAAAGCCATTAAAAACAAGACTTGTTTGGATATTCTTTATCAGTCTTTTAAGGCAAAAGAATCTTCTAAATTTCCTGTACATCCTTATTTGCTCAAAGAATACCGTAATCGCTGGTTTTTATTGTGTAAAACAGGTGATAGAAATGGCATTACAATTTATGCTTTGGATAGAATGCAAGCCATAGAAGAAAATTTACTTGCAGAATACATTGAAGCAGAGGTAGATGTGATACACTTTTTTGATGATGTGATAGGTGTTACCAAAACAGTAGGGCAGGAGCCAGTTAATATTATTTTACAGATAGACCAAGAAAATATGCCTTATGTACTCACCAAACCACTTCACTCATCTCAAAAAGTATTAGAAAAAGATGAAAATGGTATGACAATTAGTATTGATGTGGTGGTTAATTATGAATTGGAACGTGAAATTATGGGTTTTGGTGAACACATGAAGGTTTTAGCTCCTAATTTTCTCCAAAGACGCATCAAGAAACGATTTGAAAAAAGCTTGTTGAATTATCAAAATAATGAAGACAAGGAAAATTAATAAAAGAAACAAAAAACTATTTTTTAGAATAATATTTGGTTTTAATAGGTTTTGTATTGAAAAATATTTTTAAAAAATGCAAAAAAATAGAATAATGTTTTTTTATAATTAAGAAATAGTATAAGTTGTAAATATATTTTTACACTAAATTTTTACTTAATCTTATGAAAGACAAAAATCTTGTAGGCATTGGTGGGGGCTTGCTCACTGCTATTAGCGTATTTTTACCAGCATTATCTGTAATGGGGATGAAGACCAATTTTATGGAGTCTAATTCTGGAGTTGCCTATTTTTTTATCGTTTGTGGATTGATTGTAGCAGCTGTATCCTTTCTGGGTAAAAAGTGGCTCAATATTCTAAGCATATTGATAGGACTAATGATAGCTTTGCTTGCTATCAAATATCAAGGAGACACAAAAAGTAGTGGAGGAGAAGTGGGAATAGGGCTTTGGGTGATGCTTTTGGGTGGTGTAGCTTCTTTGGCTGGTGGAGTGATGGGAATTATCAAAAAGAAACCTGTAGCTTAAAACAAAAAAGGAGTTTAAACTCCTTTTTTTATTGCACTTTTTTCAAGATAATGTTCCTTTGAATATTAGGAACAGAAGGAAAGCCTCCTACTGTATCCGTTTTAATGGTCATTTGATTAGAAGTTAATTCCAATATATCATAGGCTTCAGGCAATTCGTTTGCGTCTGAATATGAAATAGTTAATTTTTTATAATCATCACTCATATACCATAATCCAAGAAGATTAGATAGATAGAAATAAGAACACTTGTTACTTCCTTGATTATCAATAAATACGCCACCTTGTTTAAACTCATACTGATTATCTAACTCACATGCAGGAGTTGCCATATCAGAACGGGTAATGGAAAAAATACTCCATTTTCCAACAATTAGTTCTTCTGGTGTAGATTGTGGTGTTTCTTTCTTTTTACAAGAAATAAAGGCGACAAACATGATGAAAATAAAACGAATACTTTTATAAAAAATTAAAATAAGTTTTCTAAAAGCTTATCTTCCACAAAATTAGGCAAGGTTACTTTGAGTTTGGGTTCTTCTTCCATAGCTCTTTTGATGGCAAAAACGGCTTCTTCGTTTCTTGCCCAACTTCTTCTGGCAATGCCGTTGTTTACATCCCAATGAAGCATCATTTTAAGCCTTCTTTCACTATCTTTAGAACCATCTAAAACCATTCCAAAACCACCATTGACTACTTCACCCCAGCCTACACCACCACCATTATGGAGGCTAATCCAAGTGGCTCCTCTAAACGCATCTCCTACAAAGTTATGAACAGCCATATCTGCCGTAAAACTTGAACCATCATAAATATTAGAGGTTTCTCTGTAAGGCGAGTCTGTACCAGAAACATCATGGTGGTCTCTGCCGAGTACAATCGGAGCAGAAATTTCTCCACTTAAAATAGCATCATTCAAGGCTTTAGCAATTTTCATTCTACCTTCTGCATCAGCATACAGAATACGAGCCTGAGAACCTACCACCAAATTATTTTTCATGGCATCTTTAATCCAACGAATGTTATCAGCTATTTGTTGCTGAATTTCTTTAGGGGCTTGGGCGTATTGTTCTTGCAACACTTTCAGAGCTATTGCATCCGATTTTGCCAAATCTACTTCATCTTGGCTCATACACACCCAACGAAACGGTCCAAAACCATAATCGAAACACATAGGCCCCATAATATCCTGCACATACGAAGGGTACTTGAAATGAATTTTATCTTCTGCCATTACATCGGCACCTGCTCTTGAGGCTTCCAGCAAAAAGGCATTTCCATAATCAAAGAAGTATGTTCCTTTGGCTGTATGAGCATTGATGGCTTTGGTGTGTCTTCTGAGCGTTTCATAAACCTTTTCTTTGAAGAGATTTGGATTTTCAGCCATCAAAGCATTGGATTCCTCAAAACTAAGCCCCACAGGATAATAACCACCTGCAAATGGGTTATGGAGTGAGGTTTGGTCAGAGCCTAAATCTATGTAAACTCCTGCCTCCAAAAACTTTTCCCAAACATCCACGATATTTCCTAAATAAGCAATAGAAACGGCTTCTTTATTATTTTTTGCCTGATTTACTCTTTTTACCAAAGCATCTAAATTATCAAATACTTCATCAACCCAACCCTGTGAATGCCTTTTTTCTACTACTTTCTGATTCACTTCGGCAGTAACAGAAATACAACCTGCAATTTTAGCTGCTTTGGGTTGAGCTCCACTCATGCCTCCCAAACCTGCTGTGATGAAGATTTTACCTTCTAAACCTTCTCCATTTTTAGATATTTTGCGTCCTGCGTTGAGGACTGTAATAGTCGTTCCATGTACAATTCCTTGAGAACCAATATACATATACGAACCTGCTGTCATTTGTCCATATTGTGTTACCCCCAAAGCATTGAAACGTTCCCAATCATCTGGTTTTGAGTAGTTTGGAATCATCATGCCATTGGTTACAACTACTCTTGGAGCATCTTGATGTGAGGGAAATAGCCCCAAAGGGTGTCCAGAATATATCACAAGGGTCTGCTCGTCTGTCATGGTGGCTAAATATTGCATGGTAAGCAAATATTGCCCCCAATTCTGAAAAACAGCACCATTTCCGCCATACGTGATGAGTTCGTGGGGGTGTTGAGCCACAGCAGGGTCTAAATTATTCTGAATCATTGCCATGATGGCTGCTGCCTGTACACTTTTGCAAGGGTATTCGTTAATGGGGCGAGCATACATTGCATAACTGGGGCGGAAACGATACATATACACCCTTCCATATTTTTCTAATTCTTCAGCAAACTCTTTGGCTAAAATGGCATGCTGATGAGTAGGGAAATAACGTAAAGCATTTCTAAGAGCTAATTTTTTTTCTTCAGCACTTAAAATATCTTTTCTTTTGGGTGCATGATTTACTTGTGTATCGTAGGCTTGTATGGATGGCAATTCTTGGGGAATGCCTTGTAAAATTGCGTCTTTGAATGTGTTCATATGCTTCATATATAATTTATTGAATGAGATATTTCAAGTAAGAATAAGATTCTTCTTCAAGACTCATTTCTAAGGCAATTTTTTGTGCTAAATTATAATAATTTATATCAATATGAATTTGATGCTCATATAATTGCTCAGTAATGGTATCAAAACACAAGCTGTATTCTCCATAATCTAAAAATTCTTGAGCTACTTCAATATCTTTTTTTGATAAACCTAAATTTTCTGATTTTTTTATAAAATCTAATAATAAAGCCTTAACTCTTTTGTTATTTCCTAAATTATTTAGAAAGTTTAACAATAATGATTTGATGCCCATTCTACTTCCCAATCATTAAAAAATCGCTACCAGGTTCGTTGGAGCCAAATTCGCCATGATGAGGTTGTGGTGTAATGGTTTCAAGAAATGTAAGAATTTCAGCAATGGTCATTACTCTATCTTTTCCGCCATAGCTTCTCAAGGCTTCCAAAAATTTGCGTACAAAAGGAGAGTGTTGCCCTGGTGAACCATCTGAAACATATTCTTTCCCACCAGAAGTAATATATCTACGAGTTTTAGATTGCAATTTTCTATTTATAAAAGCCTCAATTTCATCATCATTAGGTTTTACAGGAGTTTCGTTACCACGTAGGTTTTTAGAGGCAAGTTGTGGGTCGAAAGTACCTCCAAAACAAACATCCATCATGAGTAAAATATGTTTGCATTGCATATTGTTGATGTATGTTCTAAGTGTTGCATACGAAAGATATGATGATTTGGCTTCATCATCAAGTCTTGAGTCTTTGGCAACTACATAACCTTCTCCAAAAGTTTCATCAAATTGTCCATGTCCAGCAAAGAAAATGAGAAGCTGGTCATTGGGTTGGAATTTCTTTTGTAAATACTCTTTCAGTTTCAGAATTGTCTGGTTTTGAGTAGGGTTTATCACCAAATCTATTTCATAACCATACAAATCTTTGAGGTCTTTGGCAACTGATTCGGCATCAGGGATAGGGTTAGAAAGATTATTCCAATATTCGTATTGATTGGTTGCAAAAATCAGGGCATAAGATTTCCCTATATTTTTAAATCTTTTTTCAGAAATAGCGTTATCAAGTTGCCAAATGATATTGTAATTAATTTTTTCGGTATTGCCTTTCTGGTCAGTGGCTTCAATGGTTAAGAATTTCGTATCTTTTTTGAGAATGGCTATACCATTGAAATCACCATTTAGAAGTACTCTTGCAGGATTTCCATTGATAAATACATCTTTTACACCACTTTCGTCAGTAACACGCCCAATAATGCTCACTTCGTCTTGTCTGCTAACTACAATGCCCCCACGTACTACTACGGGCGAAACAAGT
Source organism: bacterium 336/3 (assembly GCA_001281695.1). Taxonomy (NCBI): domain Bacteria; kingdom Pseudomonadati; species bacterium 336/3. The sequence goes on from LJIE01000001.1 coordinate 2,313,394, forward strand.
GTAATGACAGGAGGAATATCATCTACATTGCCTAAATTGATTTTTTCAAGCAATTTTTCAGTATCTGAATAGTCTATATTTTCTTTTTTTGCTAAACTAATGGCTTTTTGACATACATCCAAAGCATTGAGTTTTTTGTTTTGAGCATCTAAAATACAAGCGTACAGATAATTGTGTTTGTAATTGTCTTGTAATTGAACTGCTTTCAAAGCCCAATTTTCTGATTTCCCAAGCAATGTTTTGTTTCTAAAGCCATAATCTAAGCTATTATGAGCCAAAATATAATATTTTTCAGCCTGATTGCTGTGTAAAAACTTATCAAAGCATACTTGCGATTCTTGCTTATAGTTGAGCATGGCAAGGGCAATACCTTGTTCTGCATAACTTTGAGTCAAGCTACTATCAATTTTTAAGGACTTTTCGCTGTCTTGTAAAGCTCCTTCATAATCTTGCAGAGCCAAACGAATTAAAGCTCTAAAACTATAAGAATGAGCATTTTTGGGTTCAAGAAATATAGCTTGACTCAAATCCTGAACAGCTTTTTCATAGTTTTTGAGTTCAAAGTAAAGCGTGCCTCTTTCTGTGAAATAAATAGCTTTATTTTTCTGAAGATTAATGGCCTGCTGAATATCTGAAAGTGCTTTCTGATAATTTTGCATTTTGGTATATGCCAAAGCTCTTGAATAATAGGCATCATCATTTTGTGTATCTAATCTGATAGCTTCTGAAAAGTCTACAATGGCTTCAATATATTTTTTCTCTTGAAACTGTGCTTTTCCACTTTTAAGATAGTCTTGTACTTGCGAAAAAGCAACACAAGGGAGCCATAAAAGAGCAAATAAATTGATTTTAAAGTAATTAGATAGACCAAGCATCAGAAAAAAGTTATGATTTATTGAGCAATAAGCAATAATTGATTTGCCAAAATAGCAATTCCTTCTTCAAAACTGCAAGGATTGTAACCCAATACATTCTTTGCCTTATCAATGATAAAACCTGTTTTGGGAGGTCTTTTGGCAGGTTGTGTAAAGGTAGTTGAATCAGCTTTTTCTATCAAATTTTTATCCAAACCAAAAAAATCAGCTGTTTTGAGTGCCATTTGATAAGGAGTCAGTAAGTCTTTACCCGAAATATTGAAAATACCTTTGGCTTTGTGTTTAGCTATTAAGAAACAACCCATGGCAAGATCTTCGGCAAGGGTAGGAGAACGCCACTGGTCATCTACTACTTTGATATTTTTACCATCCTCTAATGACTTTTTCACCCACAAAATAATATTACTTCGGCTCATATCTTGAGCTATTCCATAAACCAAAACGGTTCTGGCAATAGCCCAGTCTAAGTCAGGAGTATTTTTGATGATTTCTTCAGCTTTGAGCTTGCTATGACCATAAAAACTAAGCGGATTGGCTTGAGCTTCTTCGTCATAAGGACCTGCCTCTCCATCAAAAATAAAGTCAGTAGAAAGATGAATGAAAAAGGCTTTATGGTTTACACAAGCGTCTGCCAAATATTTGACAGTTGTTACATTTTGAAGAGTACATGCCTCATGGTCTTTTTCGCAGTCATCTACTTGTGTCATGGCTGCTGTATGTATGACAATAGTAGGCTTGTAGAGTTCAAAAATTTCATTGATTTGGGCTGGATTGGTCGTATCCATAGAGGCAAACTGAAAAGGCTTGGAACTGTCAATTCGATTTGTGCCTCTTGCAGTAGCTACCCAACTGTATATATCTTGTTCAGAGAGTAAATGAACTAATTTTTGACCCAATAATCCATTTGAGCCTGTAATTAAAATAGTTTCTGGTGAGTTCAATTGAATTCTTTTTTTAGTGATAAAATAGTTATTTCTTCAAAGTCAATCGGATGATTTCGCCTGCTTCATAATCATTTAAAAGAATCATAGTATTTTTGGTAAGCGATTCGATACCTATTTCATCAGGTTTCATGAATTGTCCGTTGGGCATTTTTTCTTCTTTGATGAGTTTAGATGCATACTGATTCAACTTCCATTTGCCAGATTCCTGATTTCCAGAAAATTGTATATAATAAGTACCATCAGCCTTAAACTGAAATGTACCTGATTGGGCTATGAGTTTCAACTCATCCTCGTATTGCTTTTTCTTTTCGGGAGTAGCTTTTGCTATGAGTTGCTCATAATGAGGGATTTCTAATTTTGCAATTTTCCAAGTTCCTACAACCCATTGAGCTTTAGACTGCTGAGCAAAACTTGAAAAGCTCAAGAAAAATAAAATAAGGTTTAAAAAAAGAAAGTTTGTTTTTTTCATAAAAAACATAGTTAATTGATATAAATATTTGAAAAACAATTAAAAAAAGCCTATTTCTTATAAAAAATCAAAGATTTACTTGTGAAAGATGCTTTTTTTTGTTGCTAAAATTACGAATTTTGTCTTAAATTGAAAACGTTTTGTTTGAAAATCATATTCTGATGGAGAAAAGAAATATCATTACTCGCGTTCAATCGCTTAATTTACAAATCAAACTGCTGATTTTCTTGGGAATTGTCCTTTTGCTCACAGTTGTCAATTACATATTTATTAATATTGAAGAAAATAATTTGGCTAACAGTGCCTCAGGAGTAGAAGTAGCACAACGCAATGAAATTATTGCTCAAAGGTTTGGATTTTTGGCTTCTACAGTATTTCAAGGAAATGAAGGTTCTAAAAAAGAACTGGAAATAGCCATCAATGAATACCAATCTAATATTGATTTACTTGAAAAGGGCGGAACAGTTGATATTTTAAATAAGAAAATAGAAGTAAAACCTATTTCGGGAAAGCCTCAATCAAAACTCAATGAACTTAAACTACTTTGGAAAACTTACCAAACAAATCTTTTGGCTGTACTTACACAAGCCCAAGAAGTAAGTCAAATTGATAGTACAGTGGCATCAGGACAAACAACTTATAGTGTAAGACGTGTCCCTAATCAAAATAGAAGACTTTCCATGAATTATGTGCAAGATAATGCCATTAGCTTATTTACACAAAATACAGAGCTAGCAGATCTTCTTTGGGAAGAATTCTATACAACAAAAAGAAGAAATGCAACACAAGTAACACTTATTTTCATTGGTTACTTAGCTATTTTCTTGTTTGTATATTGGCAGTTTTCAGGAACAGTTGTGCAACCTATCAGACAGATAGCCAAGGCGATACGGAAAATTACACAAGGAGATTTTTATGTTAAACTACACTTTAAACGAAAAGATGAATTAGGTGTTTTAGCAACAGATATCAACGATTTGGCAGATAGTCTCAAACAGTCTACAGAGTTTGCAACAGCCATTGGAAATTATCAGTTAGATGTAATTTTAAAACCGAAAAGTGAACAGGATAAATTAGCTTTTGCATTGCTCAATATGAGAGATAATCTTAAACGAGTAGATGATGATGGTGAACGAAGAAGCTGGACAAACAACGGTGTAGCTTTATTCAACGATATTTTGCGTACTCAATTTGATAATTTTGAAGAATTCGCATATCAAATCACTTATAATCTTATCAACTATTTAAAGTTAAATCAATTAGGATTTTATTCTTTATACCAAAAAGAAAATTCTGAAAAAATGTATCTCAAACGAGATGCTGCCTATGCCTATGACAGACAAAGATTTGAGGAGCATATTTTAGACTTAGATGATGGATTGTTGGCTCAGGCTGTTTTAGAAAAAGCAAGTATTTACTTAACAGATATTCCAGAAAATTATGTCCAAATTACATCAGGTTTGGGTGAAGCTGTACCACGAAACCTACTGATTGTGCCACTTATTAGTGAACAAAAAATTTATGGAGTAATTGAGTTGGCTTCTTTTAGAATGCTCAAAGAATATGAAATTGATTTTATTAAGCGTATCGCAGAAAGCGTGGCAGCTACAATTGCAACTATTCGTATCAATGAGCAGACTAAAAAACTCCTTTCTAATGCTCAAGAGTATGCTCAAAGAATGCAATCTCAAGAAGAAGAAATGAGACAAAATGTTGAAGAATTGGCTTCCACACAAGAAGTATTAGAAAAGAGAGAAAAAGAAGCAAGTGAAGCTTATCAAAAGCTTTCAGTGGAATATGAGAAAAAAGTAGGAGAGATGGCAAGACAAGAAAGAATGCTTAATGAGCAAAAAAGTCAATTACAATCTGCATTAGATCTTGCTTATGATGCTCAAAGCAAGCTTGAACGCCAATATGAAGAAGTAAGAGGGGCTTTAGAAAAACTTAAAAATAAAGAAGCTTCCATGTCATTTGCTATTCAAGAAAAAGATAAAGAAATCATTACTTTACGTAAAACAGTTGAGGAATTGAGAAATAATCAAGGATAAAAAAGGAGGCATTCGCCTCCTTTTTGTTTAATAACAACCAAATTTTAAAGAGACTGTGTGTTCAGAAATTTCCAAGAATGCTTCTGAACCATAAATAAGAGGATAATTTTGAGATTCATGTCCACACGGAAAGCCAAAACAAATAGGGTAATGATATTTTCCAACCAAATCTAAAATAATTTCTTCAGTATTTTTATCAAAAGGAGGGTCTTCAACTCTGATTCTTGAAATATCTCCAATCAGCAAACCAGCTAAGTTTTTTAGTTTACCAGCCCTATCTAAATGCCTCATCATTCGATCTATATTGTAGAGAGGTTCATGAACATCTTCTAAAAACAAAATTTTTCCTTCTGTATCAAAATCTGTTGAAGTACCAATTTGGTTATGTAAAAGAGCAATATTCCCACCTATAAGTGTTCCTTGAGCTTTTCCTAACTGATTGAAAGTGTGTGGAATGACTGCATAATGAACAGCTTCACCCACCAAGATACTTTTTAAATATTTTCTACTTTCTTGTGAAATATCTTCAATACCCTTGAGCATAGGAGCATGTAAACTTGCCACTTGTATTTTTTGTAAAGCACAATGTAAAACAGTTACATCACTATATCCAACAATCCATTTAGGTTTTTGGAAAAACTTAGTAAAATCCACATCATCAATAAATTGTACAACACCATAACCCCCTCTAGCACAGATAATAGCATCTATAGAATCATCATTGATAAAACGTTGTAAATCTGATAAACGCTGTTTAGGAGTTCCCGCAAACTGATAATTTTCAGCAAATATATGTTCGCCCAATATCACTTCAAAGCCCCAATCTTTGAGTAACTTAATACCATATTCAATTCTATGAGGTTCAACTACAGATGCAGGCGAAATAACACCTATTTTACTGCCTTTGGATAAAGGAGGAGGAAAAAGCATAAATAATTATTTAAAATATTATTATTCCCATTTTAAAACTACAATATTTCCAACATTGGCTAAAGGCTTGGTTACTCCATTTTCTACTTTGGTAGAATAGTATTTGTTTACTTTTACAGTAATCTCATTGCCTTGATGACTGGATATAATGCCATCGCCTAATTCCATAGTGCCTTGCCCAGATACTTTAGGTCCAAAGGTATCTGACAAATTAAATTTTTTAATGATTTTAACAGTTTTTCCTTTTAACGAGCTTTTGGTATAAGGAACAGTCAATTTTGCAGTTAGCGATTGCATACTAAGGCTTGTAATTTTACCTTCTACTGAATTATTAGTTCCTTCTTGAGCATAGGCATTCATAAAAACGAAGCTCATTATGAATATTAAAATTAATTTTTTCATAGAACAAATCATTTAAAATGTAGTCTAATAAATAAAGAAACATGGAATAAAACAAACATAACCTTTCTTAAATCCAAAAAACAAAAGAATTTGATGTGTAATGTGTAAATTAATAGCCTTATTCTAAACTTTTTAGGTCTTTTCTATGTATTTTTGATAGAGTTACTATTTTACTTTACATCTATGAAAATTTTAGGACAATACTTTCCTTCGTTTAAAACCAAACAAAACGAAAAAATATATTTTAGAAAACTTACAGAAGCTGATATAATTCCTCTGGTAGAATTTTACTATCACCTTTCCCAAGAAACAAGATATTTGAGATTCCAAATGATAACAGACGGAATACCAGAGAATAAAGTCTATGAATATGCTGAAAAGCTCTGTAAATTAGAAAACAAAGGTTTGGCAATTGTAGCTTACACTCATGAGGATGGTATCGAATCGTTTGCAGGGATAGCTCGTTATATGCAAGATGATGAAGCAGACTCACAAGCTGAATTTGCGATTGTTTTACAAGACAGTTTTCAAGGAAAAGGAATAGGCAGATATTTGTTACAACTCCTTTTTGAAGAAGCTAAACGTTATGGACTTTTTAAATTGTATGGTACAATGCTTTATTCCAATACAGGTATTATTGAACTTATTAAAAAAGTAGCCCCTGATAAGCATCATTTTACCCATTCAGAAGGACAAATGGAGGTAGAAATAATTTTGTAAAAAAGAAAATTATTTCTACCTTTGCACCCTGAAAATCAAAACCTTTTAATCAAATGAAAAAAATAGCTGCTGTTATCATTTCTGCTACTTTATTGTATGCTTGTAACAAACCTAATGAAGAATTGCATAAGCAATTGGTAGACGACCATACTAAAATGGAAACTGAGCATAAAACAATAGAAGATGCTCATACCAAAATGGAAGAAGAGCACAAAACAATGGTTGAAGGACACCAAAAAGCAACAGAAGGTAAAGCAGACAGCCTTCATAATGCTATCGAAACAAAGCATGATGAAGTTTTAAAGCAACATGCTGAAATGATGAAAAAACATGAAGATTTAATTGCTAAACATAAAGAATTAGAAGAAAAACATACTAAAGGTGAAATTAAAGACGAAGATTTGAAAAAAGAGCATGAAGCTATGAAAACTGAACATGAGCAAATGCTTGCTGAACATAAAAAAATGGAAGAAGAGCATGCTCAAATTAAGTCTGAACATGATAAAATGTTAGCTGAACATACTAAGAAAGAGGATTCGAAGAAAGAAGGAGATAAAAAAGAAGAGAAAAAATAATTAAAAAGCCCTGAAAATCAGGGCTTTTTTTATACTATTTTAAATCCTAAAATATCATCTACATACTCTCGGGTGTTTGCCAAACGAGGAACCTTGTGTTGCCCTCCCAGTTTACCCTTCTTTTTGAGCCAATTATGAAAAGTATCTCTTACAACACTATGAATAATAGGCATTTGTAAGGCAATATCATGATAGCGTTTAGCATCATAATCGGAATTGACTTCTCGGAGTGTTTTATCTAAAATATGTGTAAACGTTTCTAAATCCAAAGGTTCTTTTTCAAACTCAATGACCCACTCATGTCCACCTTTGTTTGAACCATCAATATAAATAGGGCAGGCTGTAAAATCTACAATGGTTGCACCAGTTTCATTACAGGCTTTGGCGATGGCTACATCAGCATTTTCCACCATAAGTTCTTCGCCAAAAGCATTGATAAAATGCTTTGTTCTTCCACTAATTTTAATACGATAAGGATTTTTGGAAGTAAATTTCACTGTATCTCCAATTTTATAACGCCATAATCCTCCATTTGTAGAGATAATCATGGCATAATTGGTATCTAACTCTACTTCCGAAATAGTTTTTGTTTTAGGATAAGGGTTATCCCATTCATCCATCTCTACAAATTCATAAAATACACCATAATCGAGCATTAGGAGCATATCATCTCTTGATAAATCATCTTGCAAACCAAAAAAGCCCTCAGAAGCATTATAAACCTCCATGTAATCTATGTTTGGAGCAAGCTGATTGAACAAATGTCTGTAAGGTTGGAATGAAACAGCTCCATGAAAAAATGCTTCTAAGTTCTCCCAAACCTCTAAAATATGTTTTTTACCCGTAATTTCAAGAACTCTTTGTAAGACTACAATCATCCATGTAGGCACACCCAATAAACTGGTAATATTTTGAGAAACAGTTTCTTTTGCCATTCTCTCAATTTTATCTTCCCATTTAGAGAGCATAGCAACTTCTAAGCTGGGAGCTCTGAGCTTTTGAGCCCATACAGGTAGTTGTTGTGTTATGACTGCCGAAACATCACCATAAAATATACCTTTGGTTTCAGAGCTTTCTTGAAAAGTTCCACCAATTCCCAAACCTTTTCCAAGCATAAATTTGGTGTTTGGACGATTTTCTATGTATAAGGCAAGTAAATCTTTACCACCTCGAAAATGGCATGTATGCAAAGACTCTCTTGAAACAGGAATAAATTTGCTACGAGCGTCTGTTGTACCAGAAGATTTTGAAAACCAATGAATGGGCGTATTCCATAAAATATTTTGCTCGCCTTTCATCATTCTACTGATATAAGGTACAAAGTCTTCGTAAGAGGAAATAGGAACTTTTTTACTGTATTGTTCAAAATTCTTGATACTAGCGTATTCATACTTGTTACCCCATTCGGTATTCTTAGCAGCCTGTATAAGTGATACAAACTGCCTTTCTTGCACTTTATCTGCATGATTCATAAAATACTGAATACGCTGATAAGGTCTGTGCAAGAAATACTTGATAATGGGTGTTATGGGGCTAAGCCAGTTCATGAGTGCTTCAAATAACGCAATTTTATGTGTAAAAAAACAAATAGACTGCAAAAATACAAATTTTTACAATCTATTTGCAAATGTTTGTATTATCTAAATTTTATAAAATTCCTTTGGTAGAGGGTAAATCGTTATGCTCAATGGTTATAGCCATCTTTATGGCTTTGGCAAAAGCCTTGAAAATACCTTCAATAATATGGTGGTCGTTTGAGCCTGTTGCCTTGATATGCAAATTACACAACGAAGTATCTGAAAACGATTTAAAGAAATGTTCAAACATCTCTGTGGGCATACCACCTACTTTTTCTCTCTTGAATGGGGCATCCCACACAAAACAAGGTCTTCCCGAAAAATCGAGAGCTGTTTGTGCAAGGGTTTCATCCATGGGCAACGTAAAATGTCCATAACGAGCAATGCCTCGTTTTTCTCCAAGAGCTTTTTTAAAAGCCTCGCCCAAAGCAAGTCCTGTATCTTCTATGCTATGATGCTCATCTATATGTAAATCGCCTTTTACACTAATTTCCAGTCCTATACGGGCATGTTTGGCTATCTGCTCAAGCATGTGGTCAAAAAAGCCAATACCAGTATCTAAAATAGGTGAAAAATTGTTATCCAAATCTACACGAACATAAATATCTGTTTCTTTGGTAGTTCTGTGAATTGTACCAACTCTTCCTTGAGCTTTTTCAATGAATTTTGTTACAACATCCCAATCTGCATTTTGTAAAGCAAGAGCCTTGGTGTGTTTTTCTTCCAAGCTAAAGGTATCATCGTTCAAAAAAATACCTCTGATACCCATATTGTAGGCAAGTTCTATGTCTGTAAGCCTATCACCAATGACAAAACATTTGCTATAATCAATATCGTTTTGATTGAGATAATGTGTAACCAGACCCGTTCTGGGTTTGCGGGTAGGAGCATTTTCGTGTTCAAAAGATTTATCAATCAATACTTCTTTGAAATAAATACCTTCATTTTCAAGAATTTCCATCATTTTGTTATGAGGCTCCCAAAAATCAGGTTCAGGAAGAGACTCTGTTCCCAAACCATCCTGATTGGTAACCATGACGAGTTCATAACCTAAGGTATTTTGTAAATAGTACAAATTACGCAATACTTTCGGTAAAAACGAAAGTTTAGCCAAAGAGTCAATCTGAAAATTATCTTGAGGTTCTACGATAATCGTCCCATCTCGGTCTATAAAAAGAATTTTACGCATAAATAAGTTTATAAAAGCTGATTGTTAAGATTTTATAATGGTATTTCTTTTATGAGTAGTATTCAACTCAAATTTTAATTTTGCAGTTAAACCTCCTAAGTCAGGATATATAAACTCCTGATGAATACCTACATAATATAATTCATTCAAAATATCTTTCTTCTTATCTGCATCAATAGTTATTTTAACAAAAGTGAAAGCATCTGATAAATTATATTTTTGTTCATTTAAGGGAATAAAAACATTATTTTTTTCTGGAAAATCATGAATTGTAAAACAACCAGACTGATTAGTAATTCGAGAATCTATATGATTTGGAAAAATGATGTGTTCATGATTACTGTCTAAGTCTATCCTTCTTGATATCCAAGTGCTTTCTTCAAGACAGTTATTTAATGATGGAATTCCATATAACCATACATTTGCATTCTTATCATTATAATGATTTTCAACAGCAAAAAATAAAGCAACCAGAGCATTTGTTGTCCAATCAAGTAGTCTTGTAGGTAATCCATAATGTTGTGCTATAGCAAGCCACTCCAATTCATTGGAAGGAGAATATTTTAAATATGGAATAGCTTGCTTTTTAAATTGTGTCATTATATATTTTTCAACATCATTCCAATCCCTAAATGAATCTTTAATATTAATTCTAAACAAACTGGGAGTTAATTCATATGTTTCATCACTATGTCCACGAAATAACCATTGAGAAATATCTCTGTGTTCTTGATTAACTATAAAATCAATATATTGACTTAAAGAGTTGATGCTATGTGTTGAAATCATAATTTTATAAAAAAATATCTTTTAACTAATTTTTGCTCCATTCCAGATGGCTGCTGAAGGCTCAATAAATTTAAGACTTCCGTCTTTGTCTTCAGCCATTAAAATCATCCCATTAGACATTTCGCCCATCATTTTACGAGGAGCAAGGTTACAAAGTACACAAACCTGTTTTCCTACAACTTCTTCAGGGGAGAAATGTTTGGCAATACCACTTAAAACTACTCTTTCATCAATGCCCGTATCTAGTAAAAGTTTTAATAATTTATCAGATTTAGGCATTTTTTCGGCTTTTAGTACCGTAGCCACACGAATATCTAATTTTGCAAAATCGTCATAAGTAATCTCTGAAGCCAAAGGCTGAGGCTTTTTGCTGTCTAATTCATTCATTTTTTCTCTTTCTGCTAAGATGTTTAGTTGTTTCTGTATGGTTTCATCTTCAATTTTTTCGAATAATAAACCTGCCTGCTCAATTTTCTGTCCTGAAATAAGCAAATCCTGATTTCCGAGTTCATTCCAGTAAAATTTGCCAACTCCTAAAGCCTTTTGAAGCTTTTGAGCTGTAAAAGGCAAAAATGGCTCTATTAAAAATGCCAGATTAGCTGTTAATTGCAAAGCCAAATGCAATACATTTTCGATACGGGCTTTGTTTCCTTCAAAGTCTTTGGCAAGTTTCCAAGGCTCATTTTCTTGGAAATATTTGTTTCCAATACTTGAAAGCTCCATAATATAGCCCAAAGCCTCACGGAAACGATAATTTTCGATACTTTCACCAATTTTACTGGGGAATGTTTTCAAACTTTCAACCAAATCAATATCTACTTTCTCCAAATCGTTGAGAGGAGGTACAACACCATCAAAGTATTTTTGAGTAAGTGTAAGGACTCTATTTACGAAATTACCTAAATTTGAGACTAATTCGTTGTTGTTTCTATCTTGGAAATCTTTCCAAGTGAAATTGTTGTCTTTGGTTTCAGGGGCGTTGGCTGTGAGCACATAACGTAAAACATCCTGTTTACCTTCAAATTCTCTCAAATATTCATCTAACCACACAGCCCTATTCTTTGAAGTCGAAATTTTTGCATCAGCTAAATTTAAAAACTCATTAGCAGGGACATTTTCTGGCAAAATGTAAGAGCCTTCAGCCTTTAAAATAGCAGGAAAAAGAATACAGTGGAATACAATATTATCTTTTCCAATAAAATGTACCAATTTGGTGCTTTCATCTTTCCAGTAAGGCTTCCAAGCGTCAGCATCAGCATTTTTTTGAGCAAAATAGTCTTTGGTTGCTGAAATGTAGCCAATAGGGGCATCAAACCAAACATACATTACCTTTCCTTCTGTATTTGGAATAGGCAAGGGAACACCCCAATCCAAGTCTCTTGTCATGGGTCGAGGTTGTAAACCTGCATCCAACCACGATTTACACTGACCATAGACATTGGTTTTCCATTCTTTATGACCCTCTAAAATCCATTCTTTGAGCCAAGCTTCATATTTATCCAAAGGGAAATACCAGTGTTTGGTTTCTTTTTTGATAGGAGTGGCATCGGAGAGTTTAGAACGTGGATTGATAAGTTTATCTGGAGTTAGAGAGGTTCCACAATTCTCACATTGGTCGCCATAGGCATCAGGATTGTTACAAACAGGACAAGTACCTACAATGTATCTATCAGCTAAAAATTTATTAGCAATAGGGTCAAAATACTGCTCTGAAGTATCTTCTACAAAAACACCTTTATCATACAAAGTTTTGAAAATTTCTCTGGAAGTTTCGTGATGAATAGGTTTTGATGTTCTTGAGTAAATATCGAAACTAATCCCAAACTCTTTGAAAGAATCTCCAATAATTTTGTCATATTTATCTACAACTTGTTGTACTGTAATGCCTTCTTTGGCAGCCCTGATGGTTACAGGAACGCCATGCTCATCTGAGCCACAAATAAACAATACATCTTCATTTTTGAGTCTCAAATAACGACAATAAATATCGGCAGGGATGTAAACTCCAGCCAAATGACCTATATGAACGCCTCCATTGGCATAGGGCAACGCTGCTGTAACTGTATAACGCTGGAAATTTTTTGACATTTCTTCTTTTATTTTAAAATTACATATTAAGTGATGAATATTTATTCATCCAAATTTAAATCTAAACTATAATTTTCACAACTAGACTTTACACCCACTACTTTTCCATCGTACAAAGATAGATGATTACTACATAATCCATAATCCCAAAAATAAAATCTACCTGTTATAGATAAAAAGTAAGCACAATTCCTACAATGATTATCAAAACTTTCTTGAGGCACTATATTCTCCCATCTTTCATGAGCCTGCTCTGAATGCAAACTCATCATTTCTTCTTGTGTGGTAAATTCTTCAGCAACATATGGGAGCCATGTACCATCTTGAGAAATAAGTAAATGCTTTTCTTTATTGGAATCATAAACTTTAAAAGCTGGAAAATCTATTCCCTGATTAAAAATATCTATTTGATAGCCATCATCAAATACAACAGAATAGTCAATTCCTATAATATGAACAATCTGGGTTATCTTCTTTCCTACCAAAAATGCTAAATACTCATCATTATGTTCTTCATCTTCATAAGAACCTGTCATAAAAACACCATTATGTTGTAAACGCCATGCCGCTGATTCAGTTTCTAACCTCCACTCAGGTTTTTGATTCCCATTTATAATTAAATCAAAATTTGTAGAAAACTTACTACAATTAATTTTAAGGTGTCCAGCATAACCACAATATGCTTCCAAACAAAATAAATCAATAAAATTATTTAAAGGGTTTTCATACATAATGAATTTATTCAATTAAACCACAAAAATACATATTTCTTGCAAGAAAGATATTTGGATATCAAGATATTTTTTTATTTTTGGAAAATGTAATATACTTCAAAAATCTATGCGTAAAATATTTATTATTGCTTTGGGATTAGGTATAAGCCTGCAAACAAGCGTATTAGCTCAAAGAGGTTCTTTAGAAAGTGAAAGTGAAACCTATAATTTGGATATTTTAAAGGTAAAAATGAATGTGTCTGTGATAGATGCGGATAAAAAAACACCTTTAAAAGCTAAAATTGAGGTAAGAGATGTAGTTGAAAAGACAACAGTTCATGAAAGCCAGCCTGCTGATGGTAAGGCAGATTTTACACTAAGACGTAATAAAGTTTATAACCTGCGTCTCTCAGCCCCTAAATTTGAGGATAGCCTGATTGTACTAGATTTAGCAAAAGATGTATCCACAGACCAAGTCATAGAATTAAATCCTAAAAGAAGTGTGATAGAAATCAATGTTTCGGATATGGAAACAGGAGATGGGTTGCCTTTTGGTGTTACACTTACAAACAAAAATAGAAATGAAGTGATTGTTTTAGACCCCAAAGATGGTAACAATGGTAAATATAAGGTTCGTTTACGTGATGATGATGAATATGAATTGGAAGTGAAAAACCCCAAAGAATATATTTTCTACTCCAATACAGTTTCTTCTAAAAAAACATCAAAATTAGCTGTAAAACTTCATACACTTACTGTTGGAGCTAAAATCCCTTTGTATAACATTACATTTGAGACAGCAAAATGGGACTTAAATGATAATTCTCAAAGAGAGTTAGACCGTATTGTAAAATTACTGAAAGATAACCCTAAAGCTCGTATTGAGATCGGAGCCCATACAGATGATAAAGGTTCAGCTTCATATAACTTACAACTTTCTCAAAAGAGAGCAAAATCTGTATTTAATTATTTAGTTACCAAAAAAATACCTGCTCAACGATTTGTAGCGAAAGGCTATGGGAAAGAGCGTCCTGTGGCTTCTAATGATACAGAAGAGGGAAGAGCAGCCAACAGACGTTTCGATTTGACTGTATTGAGTTTATAAAAAAACATTAAAACAAAAAAAAGGCAGATAAGAATTTATCTGCTTTTTTTATTATCTGGTGTTATAACTAAAGCCTGTTCGTAAGCCAAATCCCGAAAGTTGGGTGCCCGACAAACCAATGCTTTGCACTGGTATCCTGTAATAAGGTTGTAGGTTTATTTGGCTATTTTTACTAATTTTTATATCGTAACTTACACCCAAATTGATAGAAGAAATACTCAATTCTGGGTTGTTATTGACTACATTTCCAATGGTTTCTTTGATTAAAAGAGTGTTAGAAACCCCACCACTCACAGCCACATTTTTCGCTACTTTTACTTTTGCTTCAAGAGGAATTTCAATCGTATTTAATTTTACTTTTACATCTGGATTAATAGAACTTGGTGATGAAAGAGTATTAATGGCGTTTACAGGCATATTAGATGACCAAGGAGTATAATTGATGCCTGATAAAACACTCACATTCTTTGAAAGAGCTACTTCATGTGTATAACCTAAACCTGCTTGTAAACCATTAGGACTGATAACAGGAGATAAAGCCACTCCAAAAGATTGACGTTTGCGTTTGTTTTTCTTAGATACTTGGTTGGCTACAAAGCTCGAATCAATCACAAATGCTTTTGCAGGTTTCAAATCCTTAGAAAAATCGTTATGAAAATATTTATCTTGAAATCTTCTATCAAAATTTATTGCAATAGTTTGCTCCTCTTTTTGAGATACAGGAACGATTAATTTTTTCTCAACAAAAGGTTTGATGATTTTTTTAGGCTCCTGATACACATAAGAATCATTTTTCTGTTCTTTTTGACGAGGAGAAACATCTGTTTTTTTCTCTGCTTTTTTCAAAAAATTTATACTATTTTCTGCATATAACGGAATGTGGTTATCAACAGAATTGTTTGTATAAAGATAATACACCAAATAACCAAATAACCCTACTACAAAAACGGCTGCAATTTTATCCAATTGCCACCACCAAATAAAAGCTCTTTGACTATGGTCTTCTTTATCTAATTTTTTTTCTAAATCGTCCCATGCTTGCTCATCAAACTCTGGTTGTAGATGGGCAAGTTTATCTTTAACAAAATGATCTATTTCAAATTTCTTCATGGTATTATCGCTTCAAAGTATATTTTTTTTTCTTCTAAAAGACGCTTTTGTAAAATTTGTCTGGCTTTATGTAAATTCGATTTTGAAGTTCCTACACTAATTTGTAATGTTTTTGAAATTTCATCGTGTGAGTATCCTTCTATGGCATATAAGTTAAACACAGTTCTGTATGAGGGTGGGAGGGCTTGTACCAACTGCAAAATATCTTGTTCTGAAAGATGGTCGAGTGCCGAAGCCTCCACTTCTGTATTCATAGCTTCTTGATAATCTGCCGAATACAAAAAAGATTTATTTTTTCTTAGATAATCAATGGCTGTGTTGATGAGTATTCTACGTAACCACGCTTTAAAATTGAAAGGAGGAGATAGTAAATGAAGTTTATTAAAAACCTTTAAAAATGAATCATTTAAAATTTCTTGAGCTTCCTCCGAACTATTAGCATAACGCAAACAAATACTCATCGCATACGGAAAACAACCTTTATACAAGCCTTTTTGGCTTTGCCGGTCTTTTCGTATGCAACCTTCTATAAGTTCTAATAATTGAGGGTTTTCCTCTAAGTTCATAACACTTTTTAATATTCCTCCACAAAACGAATCAATTTACAAAATGGTTGCCTCAAAAAAATAATTTTTTTTCAAAGCAACCAAATGAATATAACCTTGCGTTTTTGTGGCAAAACTAAAACTCAAAAACCATGAAAAGAATTTTAATGATTTTAATTCCACTAGCCTTTTTTTGGAGTTGTAAAGACACCTGTAAACAAACTTACACTTATACTATTCCTGTACCTGTTTATTTGTCTAATGCAGATTATGAAAAAGAAAATGGGCGATGGAAAGAACCACAGCTCATATTATCTACAGGAAAAATATTTGTAAGAGGGCAGTATATTTTGATAGTTGAAAAAGAAAAGGGTGTTCATTTTATAGATAATAGCAATAGCAATGCTCCTAAAAATATAGGATTCCTGCAAGTTTATGGAAATGCAGATATCGCTGTAAAAGGCAATACTTTGTATCTGGACAGCCACAGAGATTTGTTGTATTTTGATATTACAGACATCAATAAACCTATAAAAATAGGTAAAAATGAAAATGTTTTTGAACACAAAAGATTAGCCTTTACAAATGGTATGCGAGATTCCATAGCTATTCGTTTTGAAACCAAACAAATAACCACTACAAGAAATTGTAGTGAGCCTCACATGATACCTTTTTTTGGCGGAACAGCAAATACAACCCTTTCATCATCTTCAAGTGGTGGGAGTCAAAATCAAGGGGGTTCTTCTGAAACTTCTTCAAGTGGAAATCAAAATCAGGCAGGTTCTATGGCTTCCTTTATTGCAGTAGGTAACTATCTTTATACTGTTGAACCTGATAAAATGTATGTATTTGACATCTCAAATGGTCAAAAAACAACTTTAATCAACACCATAAAATTAGATTGGGGCGTAGAAACTGTATTTGCCTCTGATGGGAAACTGTTTTTAGGAACAATGACAGGTATGAGAATTTATAGCCTACAGACACCTATCAATCCTCAATTTTTGGGTGTTTTTGAGCATCCTATAGCCTGCGACCCTGTGGTGGTACAAAATAATTTGGCTTATGTTACCACTCGTTCAGGCAATATATGTGCAAATGCTCAGAATCAGTTGGATATCGTTTCAATTGCTGACCCACAAAATCCACAACTCATCAAAAGCTATGAAATGCAAAATCCACATGGATTGGCTGTAAAAGGTGATGATTTGATTGTTTGTGAAGGGGCTTTTGGTTTCAAAAAATTTGATGTGAATGACCCTAAAAATATCATTTTACAAAAAAAGAACTCAGAACTTTATAGTTTTGATGTAATTATGCTCCCTAACAGTTTCTTAATAGCCAGTCGTAGTGGAATATACCAGTATAATTATGATTTTCAATTGATTAGTCAAATTTCAAACCTTTAAAAAAAATATGAAAATTTTATTTGTTGCAATTTCAACATTATTTATTTCTCTACAGGCTTTTTCGCAAGATAGCCTCAAAAAACAAACAGAATATAAAAAAAGCCGATTTTGGCACAATTCCGAGACAGGTTTTTCGGTTGGGAATGCAAATTATTTCTCTAATGGGTTTCATTTTCAGACCATTAACGGTTTTCGGGTGTACAAAAACGCCTATTTAGGTCTTGCAACTGGCTTGGATATGTACAGAGATGCAACGTTATTGCCTGTGTTGCTACATGCTCGTTGGGATTTTTTGCCTGAAAAGCGAATAAGCCCTTATGTTGGAGTTTCAGGGGGTAGAACTTTCGGTTTGACACAAGTGGACAATATATATAGCCTCAAAGGTGGTCTTACAGGAGAAATTTCGACAGGTTTCAAAGTAAATAGAGGTAATGGTTCTGGCTATACTTTTAGCTTGGGTTATCGTTATCAGAAATTTCAAGAAAAATTGAATGTGCTTGGAGAAAGAACCACTGATTATAGTTTAAACAGATTTGTTATCAGAACAGGTTTCTTTTTCTAAATCTGATATTTAAAAACAATTTACTACAAAACTATTTAATATTATGATTTAAATGATAAAAGAGTTCTAAAACTTAGAACTCTTTTATGCTTGTTTTATGTATGTTTATTTAATCTATAATAACTTTTTTTCTGATATTACCCTGATTAGTTTGTATTTCAATTATATACAAACCTTTTGGGGAGCCTTCAAGATGAAGAGATAAATTCTTTTCTTGGAGCATTTCAAATGTATTTAATGGATATCCCAAAGCGTTTCGGACAATCACTTTAGAAACTTCAAAATTTGTTGTTTCTACATGAATAGTTCCTTTAGAAGGGTTAGGGAATACTCTTATAAAATTCTCTAAAGCCTCATTTTCTATATTTGCAACAATAATAGATGCTACATTACTGAAAGGAGAAACTCCAAAATCGTTTCTTGCACGAACACGATAGTAGTAAGTCTGGTTTAAATTGACATCTTCATCCAAGCAATTGGTTGCATTTTCACCTAAAGTAGTCAGATTTTTAAAATTGTTGGTGGGTTCGGTAGATTTTTGAACTTCAAAACGGGTTTCATTATTAGAATTATCAGTCCAATTAAGAATAGCTTTGGCGTTGTTATTTAAACTAGCACTAAGTTGAGTAGGAGCATTTGGAATAGGCAATCCACCAACAGAATAAACAGAAATGGTACTACTTACTTCATTGGATACTACCAATAAAGGAATACCTGTGGGACTATCATTTGCTGAGATAAAAATAAGTCCTTCAGCTCCTAAATCGCCAGCACCTACAGTATTAGGATTTTTACTGTTGATATACTGAACAAATACTGGACTTGCTGGATTTGTTACATTATACACCATAATACCTCCAATTCTCTCTAAAGAAACAAATGCATAAACTTTTCCATTGAGTGTGGCTGTTGCAACACCTTCAGGTTCAGGACCTTTGTTGTCGCTTCTATCTTTTGGTGTATTGTTATCGTGTCCAGCATTGAAAATAGCACCATAAGTAGTATTGCCAGCAATGATACGTTCAAATTGGTCTCCACTATCAAAAACTTTACTCATGCCATTGGCAGTGGGTTGCCAAATGCTATAAGAACGTGACCCATACACATGAATTTCATCAAAATCACCATCACCATCTGTATCACCTGTACGATTAGAAACTTGCAAACGTCCTAAAATAGTATTGTTTTTAAGTAAGGAAGCATTTGGAAATGCTGTGGCATCTAATGTATATGAACCACTACTTACACGAACTTCTTCATTGAAACCAGAGTAAGAGCGAGAATCACCTTCATTGGCTGTAACTAAATAAGTAGTTCCATTCACTACAAAACTTGCAACAGCATCAGGCTGGTACATACCTTTTACAGGGAGATTAGCAATATTGATATCAATACCTTGGTCAGAAGCATCTAAACCATTATTCAGTTGATTATGGTCTGCAAGACCCAAAGGGCGAATAGCTGTAATAGTCTTGGTTGCTATGTCCAAAACAGCAATTGCATTGTTTTCCTGTAACGTAACATAAGCAGTTGCTCCATCAGCCGAAAATGTGATGTACTCTGGTTCTACATCTCTTGATACAGAAGCATTTAAACCATAAATACGAACACCTTGACTGCGTAATGTAGCCACTTGACTATCAAAAGTATTAAAATTGGCAGTTGTTACATTTGTCTGAGATAAATTAGCTATTCCACCCGATATATCAATGATACTCACAGAACCTTCAGGGTCGTTGGTATATGCTGAATTAGGCTCACCTTCGTTGGCTGTAAGCACCAAATTCCCATTTGGGTTAAAAGTAATCATATCAGGCATTGCACCTACAGTTACTTGTTTTTGAAAAACGCCACTGCTATTCATAAATACTACACTGCCATTGGCTTGTGGGTCAGTATTTTCTATAGCCAAAGCTACAATGCCATTTCTTGCAGCTACGCTATTAATGTTACCATAGGCACTAATATCTATTGTTGCAATGGGAGCAATGGCAGAAGGATTGCTCATATCTACAATATTTAGTTTTTTACCTAAAGAATTTGCAATGAACAAACGTTTATTTGAGGCATCATAAGCTGAAATTTCAGCAGAATTTGCAGGATTTGCACTAACATTTAGATAGCTGGATACAAAACTAAGTTGTATTTCATTATTGGCAACAGGAGCAGGGTTATAATCGTTATCATAAATAAGGATTTGTCTTGTGATTGTAGAACCTAAACTAATTCCTGATGAGGGGTTATTAATTGTCAATATGGCTATTTCTGTACCCTCTAAACTTGTATCATTGTTTACCGTAAATGTTACTGTACCTGTTATAGAGCCATTAGGAATGGTAATAACAGCATTGCTTAGAGTGTAATCAGAAGCAGTAATATTTGTACCTGAAATGGCTAAATCAAGCGTTTGGTCGCCTGTTACAGCAGATGATGCTGTGGCAGTAACGGTAATCATAGTAGAGGAAGCTTCTCTGCCTGATACACCACTTACCGAAAGGTTTACAGTTTGGCTAAAGGTTATTTGAGGAGTAAGACTCATCAGAATAAAACCTACAATAAAAATGTTGAATTGTTTGTAAATACGTTTCATGTTGAAAGAATAAATGTCTATTTGTGTTAAAACTGCGTAAAGATATATCAAAGCAATTGTCCTACTCTTGTAAGTTCGATTAAGATTTGATTAAGAAAATATCAATTCTATATAAATAGATGAGATATATTTTTTATTTTTTCTTATTTTTGTTAAAACTTCAACTAATCATAAAATGACTGATAAAATTAAAGAAATGCTTAATGGTTACCATGCCATTATAGAGTTGCCTGTACAATGGGGCGATATGGATTTGGCTAATCATGTAAACAATGTGATGTATGCTCGCTATGCCGAATCTGCAAGGGTTGCTTATTTGGATATATTGGAAAAAGAAGGTTCTGCGGGTTTTGGAACAACTATTGGACCTATTTTAGCAGAAATTAATATACAGTATAAAATGCCCTTAAGATACCCAGATTGGATGTATTTAGGTACAAAAGTGATAACAATGCCTGACGAATGTAGTTATCTGATGGAATCGTTGATTATCAGTAAAAAACATGAAAGAGTAGCTGCCATTGCTGTTGCTAAAATTGTTAGTTACGATTATTCTATTTTCAAAAAAGCTCCAACACCCGAAATTCTCAGGAAAAGAATAGAAGAATTGGAAGGAAAAACCTTTTAAAACCACAAAACCAACTTTTATATGAAAGCTTATTATCTTTTTTTGCTCTTTTTTGTAAATATCTTGTTTACAAGTTCTTTACAAGCTACTCACCTTATGGGTGGAAATTTTCAGATTGGACGTATAGACCCAATAGCAAGAGCATACTGCATCCAATTATATCTTTATAGAGATAAAACAAATCTTGTTGGAAATGGAGCAACAGCTGAGTTAGCTGATGCAGTAGCTATTGATATACGTGGAACAAAAAGTGGCTGGATGGGACAAATAATAGCTCGAATGGTGAATTTAAGGGGTTTAAATGCTGATATACAATTGGGTGTGTATCAGATTAATTACACTTTTGCAAAGAGTGAAGAATGTGATGAAAATATGACAATTTCATTTTCAGAATCTTATTTGAATGGTTGTACAATAAATACTCGAGATCCAGATAGTAAAGATTTTTATATAGAAACTGTTCTCAATTTTGAGGAGGCTGATGTAGTTAATAATTCTGTAACTTATCAAGAAGTATCTGTAATCTATAGTAATTTAGGAGATAAAATTGTTCATACACCCATATTAGAAGATCCAGATAAAGACAGTCTTTCAGTAGCATTAGAATACGAAATGGGATTGGTGAAATATTTAGATTTAC
The DNA here is from genome assembly GCA_001281695.1 of bacterium 336/3. Classification (NCBI taxonomy): domain Bacteria; kingdom Pseudomonadati; species bacterium 336/3. The sequence goes on from LJIE01000001.1 coordinate 2,335,302, forward strand.
AACGATTTACGAAACCTAATGGAACTGTAAAAATTGATGAACAAAATAGATTTATTTGGGATGCACCCAGTTCAATTGGGTGTTATCATGTAGGCTTGAGAGTGGGAGAATGGAGAAAAAACGCTCAAGGAAAATATGTGCAGATAGCCTCTTCGACAAGATATATGCACTTCAAAATCTTCAATGGTGGTAGAATTTATCAGCCTATAAAAGCCTTTACAGGTACATGCTCTCCACCACTAATAGGTGGTAGTGTAAACACAGATTTAATACCCAAAAAGTTTGAGTTGCAAATATACCCCAATCCAAGTGCTGACATAGTTGTTTTTACAACAACAGAGGCTGGAGAGTTGTATGTTTATAATTTAATAGGATATACACTCAAAGAAAAAATAAACATTGAAATTTGTGGAAAAACATATATCAATGTCTGGGATTGGCAAAATGGGGTCTATATTTTCTATTTCAAAAGTAAAACACGAGGCAAAAAAGTATTTCAGAAATTTGTAAAAGTAGGTAGTTAGCAGTCAGTTAGACTTTTCAATGAAGATAATAAGAGTTATTTATTTGATAATCAATATTTTATTGGTAGCATTTTTTTGGAACTTTACCCACAAAGAGATGCTACATTTTTTATTTGGACTTTATCCACTCCAAACAGAACAAAAAACAAAATTCCAAGAACAAATATTTACACCTCAAACATGGTTTTTATTACAAATACTTGTATCTGTCATTATTTTATGTAGCTCATTCATAGTTTTTTATATTTCAAAAAAACGAAAGATAATCTATGTCTTTTTGCAAAATAGTAACACAGAAATAAAAATTCTCTTCAAAAAATTTCAAGAACCATTCTTTAAACTAAATAATGTTCAGAAAAGAAACGCTGTTATATTATTTTGTATTATATTGATTTTCAGTTTATACAAACTTTCTACAAGTATTCTTCATATTGATGAGGCTTTCAGTTATGTTCATTTCTCTTCAAAAGGTTTCTTTGTTTCGGCATTGTATTATCCAAATCCCAATAATCACATATTTTTCAATGAATTAGTAGATTTTTGGGAAGTACTTTGGCAATCAAAGTTTTGGGCTGTGAAAACTCCTTCACTCATAGCGTTTTGTATCATTCAAATTTTGCTATTTCGGTATTTATTAGTTCGTTTCGGATTTGATTTGGCAGTTTTGGGTGTAATTTTCTTTAGTTTTCTTTCGCCTGTTCAGGGTTACTGTGTGAGTGGTAGAGGGTATTTTCTTCAAATGTTAGCTTATTTTATTTGTTTTTGGAGTTTGGAGAGAGGATTGAAAAATATAACAGAAAAAATAATACTTGTAATATTCTCTATATTAGGTTTTTATACTATTCCTACGTTTTTGTATGTATTTGTAGGAATGTGCTTTGTGTTATGGAAGCAACAAGGTTTTAAAATAACTTTTAGGCTTTCAAGCATGATTTTAGGAATTGTTTTTTTGTTGTATTTGCCTGTATATGTGTTAAATGGAAAAGCCAACTTACTTTCAGAAAGCTGGCAACAAGAGGCTCAAAAGCAATTTCAAGAAGGTTTGGGCATGTATTGGCTCGATTTTGCAGATTTTTGGATAGGAATAGAGAATTCATATTGGGGATTTTATTTATTCATTATATTTTGTTTGATAATCACTGTTTTAAGATGGAAAAAAGTAGAAAATAAGGGCTTACAGATACAATTTGTAATTGTGGTAAATGCTATTTTACTCATGCTTTTCCAGCAATGCCTGCTTCCTATACGAATTTGGATGAGTTTTAATTTCTTATGGGTAATTTGGTTTTTGAGTGTTTTGAAAGTTTTTCGTCCATTTTGGCAAAAAATATTTTTAGGAATGCTGATTAGTTTGCAAATTGCAACCCAAATTTATCAGAAAAAGGAACAGGACACTATTTGGGCTTCTTACGAAAGCTTTGAGGAGAATTACCCAAAAATACCCTTTAAATCCAAAGAGCAAATTTTTTCTAACGATTTGGTTTATCAGAACTTACTTTCTTTTTATAACATACAAGATAAAAAAGAGCTAACAATAGATTATAGCCAAAAAAATAAAAAGTACAATTGGCTAATTTTAGATAAAACTTTAAAAATCAATATATTGTTATCTGATTATGAATTGTTTAAAGAAACCAAATATGTAAAAATTTGGAGAAAAATAAAATAGAAAAAAATAATTAATCATTTAGAATTTAGATACTTATGGATAATCCAGTAATTATATTTGGAGCAAAAAATTTAGGAACAGTAGCTTTGGAGATATTTCAGAGTCATAAAATAGATGTATATTGTTTCTTAGATGATGATACGAGCTTACATGGTAAAGAAATTAATGGAATAACGGTATTGGGTAGCACGGATGATGATGGTTTTCTGAAACTTATTGGTAAAAAAACCAATGCTTTTGTTGCCACAGACGATAGCAAACTTCGTAATAGATTGGTAGAAATGCTCAACGAACGCCGAAAAGTAATGCCTACCAATGCAACACATAAAGAAGCTTTTCTTTCTAGTAATCTGGAAATGGGTCATGGGAATCTGATTGATGCTAAGGCAATTTTGAATTCAGGTGTGAAAATTGGAAGTCATAATATCATTCGTTCTGGAGCTATCTTGGACTACAATGTAAAGATAGCCGATTTTGTACAAATTGGGGCAGGGGCTATCATAGGCGATAATGTAGAAATTGAAGAAGGGGCATTTATTGGAGCAGGAGCAACTATTGTTTCGGGTGTGAAAATTGGTAAAAATGCTCGTGTGGGTGCAGGTTCTGTGGTAATTGGCAGTGTAACGAAAAATGAAACAGTATTTGGTAATCCAGCTCAAAAGGTAAAAGGATAAACCTTTAACCTAAATTTATAGAAAAGCCCTCTATATCGTTTTAATGATGTAGAGGGCTTCATTTATAAACTATCTTTTGATATTACATCCCTAAATCTTTTATTTTTTCAATTTTCTTTGTCTTAATTGTTTTTTTTAATCATTTTTAAATAGTTATTAAAAATCCTGATTTTAACAGATTGTATTGACTCAATAGATGATTAGTATAATTCAAAATAATTTAGTAGTTAAAAATACACTTTTAACTACTTCTTTTGGCATATCTTCTTCAGTTATGGGTTTGATTATGCTTAATACACCTGGCTTTGAAGAAAGCCATAGTGATTTAAGAGAAATATGCTTGTTATTGTGTCTTTTTTATATTTCAAACCCTTTATATGTAATTCCTTTATGTCTGTTTTCACTTATATGTTTGTCATCTGGCGATCTAATGATGGCAGTATTTGCCACACATGTAACTCCTTTATTTATTTTATGGTATGTATATAAATGGATAGAAAGAAAGAAAATGTCAAATATCCAGATTGGTTTAGCATGGTGCTTGATAACAGTTATTTACTATATATTATTTTTATATCCAATCCTGATTTTTGTTTATGACTGGGTAGGTTTAAAAGCTAACACAAATTTTATTGAATTATATAATTCTCTGCTTGTAGAAGGAGCATTTGAAATGATTACAACTTCTCTTATTACATCATTATATTTAGTTCAGATTAAGATTCGTAGACATCTTGAACTTACAAATAAAAATCTTGAAAATTTAGTAAGCCAAAGAACACAGGAGTTATTAAATGCTAACAATGAATTATTGGCAATGAATGAAAATTTAGAGGAATTGGTAAAAGAACGTACCAAAAAGATTGATTCACAACTTAATCAGATATTAAAATACGCCCAAATGAATTCACATGAAGTTCGTGGACCTTTGGCTAGAATATTGGGATTGATAACTTTAATTAAAATGGAAACTGATTCTACTGCAAAAGAAGATATACTTAAAAAATTGGATATAGCAACCATAGAGTTAGATACTATTGTTCGAGCAATGAATCGTTTATTGGAACAAGAAATGAATACAGATTAGATCTTAAAAAAAATCTAATCTGTAAAGAAGATAATTTTAATTAAAAGATTACTTCAATTGCACCCATCCACAATAATAGGGATTTACCTTGCTTTCTCCATCCATACCATGTTCTAAACTGTTTTTTAGAGGTTTAGAGCTTGGTAAAAATGCCACAAAAGCCCAACCTTTTTCTTTTGCCAAAACAAGAGCTTTGCTTCCTTTAGGAAATACACCCACTTGGTTGCCTACGATGGTCTTAGTCATCTCAGCACTTATCATTACAGAATGCCCTGCCATGCCTGTATCTTTGATAAGGGGATGGGTTCTAAGAATAGTACTTGATTTGACCGTAAAAGATTCAAATTTATTCAAGAATTTTGAAGGTTTTTTAGTTTGAGAGGCATAATATTGTTTCAAAAAATCTTTCAATACCCAATCATTACCTTTTTTCTCTAAAACTACACTCAAAAGTATCTCAGTTTCTGTGGGTTCAATAATAGTTACCAAATATCGAACTACAATCTGATTTTCTGTCTTTTCAAGTGCTTCAAAACTACCCGAATAATCAAAAACAGATTGCCATTTATTGTCTTTTTTTGCAAATACTTCATAACCAATACTTGGACCGAAATGTACTTGAGGGATACAGATTAAATCAGGTCTTTGGTTTTGGTCAAAATCTAATACCATTGCTTTTTCATTAAAACCTGTATGCTGATAAATGTTTTGATCACTCATAATTTTGTCTATCATGTAAGAGCTTTCACCTTCTCCCATCTCTTTCTTTACTTTCGCTACCCATGCTTCTTTTTCTGTTTTAGGTGTGACTACACCAAGAGCATCAGCTAAATGTTTGTAATTATGCCATCCTGTATAGGAGGGATTAATATTTACACAGATTTGTGTTTTAAATTCATTTACAAGAGCTTCATTTTCAGATGCAGAAAGCTTGGCTTTATACTTTCCCAAAAATTTTTCAATATTGGTGTAATCTTGGTTAGTGGTATCAGATCCATCAAAGCTGAATGTATGAAAGCCAAGAGGTACAAAGTTTTGTGCATAGCCAATGCTTTGCAATAATATCCAAGCCATTAATAATAGTGTTCTTTTTTTCATGGGATAATGGTGTTTAATCTAGTATAACATAAAAAACAAGTATTACTTTGTCAATTGTATCCAACCACAATAATAAGGTTTTGCTTCATTATATTGCTGTGAGTCATATTCAAAAATAATTTTTTCAGGTTTGGAAATTGGTAAAAAAGCTACAAAAGCCCAATCTTTTTCTTTTGCTAAAATGAGAGCCTTACTACCTTTTGGAAATATACCTACTTGGTTACCTATAAGCGTTGGAGTTTTCTCATCAACCACACCTGTATCTTTAACAAAAGTGTGTGTTCTGAGAATCGTTCGAGATTTGGCTATGAAATTTTCAAACTGATTTAGAAATTTTGGTGGCTTTTGGGTTTGAAAGGCATAGTATTGTTCTAAAAAATCTTCTAATACCCAATCATGACCTTTTTTCTTTAAAACTATACTTAAAAATATTTGAGCATTTGAGTTTGCATATCCAACCAAATATCTAATCACAATTTGATTTTCTGTTTTTTTTACTCCTTCAAAGCTACCCGCATAATTGGCAATAGATTGCCAGCGACCATTTTTTTTAGCATAAATCTCATAACCACTGGCTGGACCGAAAAGGTCTTGTGGAATACAAATCACATCAGCCTCTTGGTTTTGGTCAAAATCTACAACCATCGGTTTTTCCAAAAATTGATATGCAGGTGTATGATTCACAATTATTTCGTCAGAGTAATGAAAAACTGTATCATTACTTTCCTTTCTTAATTTTTCATTCCATATTTCTATCTCTTTTTGAGACATCCAAATTCCCCATAACTCAAGTAGCTGTTGGTAATTACGCAAGCCCATATAAGCGGGAGTGGTATTCCAACAAGCCTGATTTTTAAATTCTTTGACAAGAGCCTTTTTTTGAAAATGAGAGAGTTTGGCTTCGTATTTACCCAAAAATCTTTTGATGTTGTTATAATCTTGATAGATAGTATCAGGATAAATAACAGTAGAATGATTGCAAAACCCTAAAGGTACAGAGGTTTGTGCATAGCCAATGCTATACACAAACAGCCATATCCTCCAAAATAGGTTTTTTTTGTGCATAATTATTACGAAACTTTGTTCTTATTAAACCAGTCTTCAATCGAAATGCCTTTCTGTTCATGTTTTACTTTTTCACCAATTTTCTTTTTGGCTTCTTTGATAGATTTGCTGACCAAACTATGCGAAATACTTTCAGATTCTTTAATACCCATTTTTTTGAGAAGTTCTAATATTCTTTCTCCTCCAAAAAGTTTTAAAATAGGGTCATCAAAATCAATATAGCCATACGCTTTGGTTTTGAGGCTAATTTCACCCAATTTGAAAAGTATCTCATCCTCATTTTGATTGAGTGGATAATGCTCTGCAAGCAATACAACGAGGTCTTTACTTGCAAACAACGACTTTATTTTTTCAGCATACTGATGAAATGCACTCTCTGATAAAATATGAATTTGCTTATTATCTTTCAAATCATCAGCAGCTTTAACAAATACATAAGGCTTTTGCCCCAATTTAAATACTTCTTGAAGAGTGTTTTCAGTACGTTCAAAGAAATAAACAATCAAAACAGGCTTTGTCTCTGCATAGTTTTGTGCATCTTGCAACAAACCAGTCAAATGAGCAGAGGTAGTCATCCAAACTTTGTCTTCTAATTTTATAAGGGGAACAGAGGGTTTTTTACTGAAAAATGAGAACATATAATGTAGAGAATAGTTGAAAGTTCATAATAGTCAAATCTATCAAAAAAAACGCCAAAATCATAAAATAAGCCAAGAAAAAAGTATTGTAGGTTGGTAGTTTTTTATTAAATTGCGTTTTCATAGCTTTTTAAGCATTTTATGGCAACACAATCAGCGAAACAGTCTAAAAATATAGAAAATCTTTCTCCCAAAGAGTTTATTGTAATCAAAGGGGCAAAAGCCAACAATCTAAAAAACATAGATGTAGTCATCCCTCGAAATAAATTAGTAGTCATTACAGGTGTTTCAGGCTCAGGGAAATCATCTTTAGCCTTTGATACACTTTTTGCTGAGGGGCAACGCATGTATGTAGAAAGTTTGAGTTCGTATGCAAGACAGTTTTTGGCTCGTATGCAAAAGCCTGAAGTAGAGTATATTAAAGGCATTTCTCCTGCTATTGCTATTGAACAGAAAGTAAGTACGAAAAATCCCCGTTCTACAGTAGGTACAACCACCGAAATTTATGATTACCTCAAACTTTTGTTTGCTCGTATTGGGAAAACGTATTCGCCAGTTTCAGGCAATCAGGTAAAAAAAGATACCGTAGAAAGTGTAGTGGATTTAATTCATACTTTTGCTGAAGGACAAAAAGTATCTGTTTTAAGCCCTCTCAAGCCCAATAAAGATAGAACTCTTGAAACGGAGTTAAAAATATTACTTCAGAAAGGTTATACACGTATTTATAGAAATCAGACGAACAAAGAAAGCGAAATACTTTTTATAGAAGATTTTTTAGAAACCAAAGACAAAGGACTTTCTAAGAAAAAATGGCAAGATTTGTATGTGTTAATTGATAGAGCTACTGTTCAACATGATAGCGAAGACAATCGTTTTCGTTTTGCAGATTCTGTGCAAACAGCTTTTTTTGAAGGTATAGGAGAGTGTATGATTGATTTTATTGGAGTAGAAAAAAAAGTGTTTTCAGATAAATTTGAATTGGATGGAATTATTTTTGAAGAACCCAGTGTGAATTTCTTTAGTTTTAACAATCCTTATGGGGCATGTAAACGTTGTGAGGGTTTTGGAAATGTATTGGGTGTAGATGAAGACTTGGTCATTCCTAACAAAACCCTTTCAATCTATGAAGATGCAGTTGCTCCTTGGAAAACCGAAAAAATGAGTACATGGAAAGAGCAGTTCATCAAAAGGGCTGCTTTGTTTGATTTTCCTATTCATAGAGCCTACAAAGACCTTTCTGAAAAAGAAAAAGACTTTTTGTGGCAAGGAAATAAAGAGATTAAGGGTATCAACAAGTTTTTTGATTACATTGAAGGAGAAGCCCATAAAATACAATACAGAGTACTTCTTTCTCGATATAGAGGACGTACAGTTTGTCCTGATTGTAAAGGAACACGCCTTCGTAAAGATGCTTTTTATGTAAAAGTAGATGACAAATCCATGCAAGATTTGGTATTGATGCCCATTGATGAGCTTGCAGAGTTCTTTAAGAATATTAAACTTTCTGAATTTGACCAAAAAGTTGCCAAGAGAATCTTAAATGAGATAGAAAGCCGTTTGGATTTTATCTTAAAAGTTGGTTTGGGCTATCTAATGCTCAATCGTTTAACCTCTACACTTTCAGGTGGTGAATTTCAACGTATCAAATTAGCAACTTCATTAGGAAGTGCTTTGGTAGGCTCAATGTATATTCTTGATGAACCCAGTATAGGTTTACATCCCAAAGATACTCAACAGCTTATCAAGGTATTAGAGAAACTCAGAGATTTAGGTAATACTGTGATTGTGGTAGAACATGAAGAAGAAATGATGCAAGTAGCTGACCATATCATTGATATTGGCCCTTTTGCTGGTATATTGGGTGGAGAAGTGGTTTTTGAAGGCAATAAAGAAGATTTTGATGTAGAAAAATTCCCCAATTCCCAAACATTGCGTTTCTTGAGTGGAAAAGATAGTATTGAAACACCCAAAATGCGTAGAAAATGGTCAAATAGCATTGAAATTAGAGGAGCAAGAGAAAATAACTTAAAAGATATTGATGTAAAATTCCCTTTAGGAATTTTTACAGTGATTACAGGCGTTTCAGGTTCAGGGAAATCAACGCTTATCAAAAAAATCTTATATCCAGCTTTAGGAAAGTATTTTGATGTGTATAGTGGAGATATTACAGGACGTTATGATGCTTTGGATGGTGCATTGAATTTGGTAACTGGTATAGAATTCATTGATCAAAATCCTATTGGAAAGTCTTCTCGTTCAAATCCTGTTACATATGTAAAGGCTTATGACCATATCAGGGAATTATTTGCTAATCAGCAGCTTTCAAAAAGTAGAGGCTACAAAGCAGGTATATTTTCTTTTAATATCGAAGGTGGTAGATGTGAAGTGTGTCAGGGAGAGGGTGAAGTCAAAATTGAAATGCAATTTATGGCTGATTTGTATTTGCCATGTGAGAGCTGTAAAGGAAAAAGATTCAAAGAAACTGTTTTGGAAGTAGAATATAAGAATAAAAATATTTATGATATTCTAAACCTCACAGTTGATGAAGCCATTACATTTTTTGCACAAGAACCTAAAATTTTAGATAAACTCCAGCCATTGCAGGAAGTAGGCTTGGGTTATGTGAAATTGGGACAATCTTCCAATACTCTTTCAGGTGGGGAGGCTCAAAGAATAAAATTGGCTTGCTTTTTGGACAAGAATCTATCAAAACAAGGTAAAAAGATTTTTATTTTTGATGAACCAACCACAGGATTACATTTTTTAGATATTAAAAAATTATTAAAATCTTTGAATGCCTTAATAGAACAAGGAAATACAGTTATTGTGATTGAACATAATTTAGAAGTCATTAAAACAGCCGATTGGGTGATAGATTTAGGACCAGAAGGAGGAATAAATGGGGGAGAAGTTTGTTTTGAAGGTACTCCAGAAGATTTAATCAATCAAAAAAATAATTATACTGCGAAGTTTTTGAAGTTACATTTATGAAAAGAGTCAAGAAATTAGATACAAGAATCAAGACTTGATTTTATCATTTAGCATTCACCATTTAGCATTTAACTTTATGTTTCGTCATTTTTTGATTGTATTTATATACGGTATATTAGGGTCTTGGCTATTTTTTTCATGTAAATCTAAAAATGAGCTATTTACAGATAATCCTGATGCTCTTCAGTTTTCGGAAGATGCTATTGTATTTGATACAGTGCTGGCAAGTATCCCAACAGCTACCAAACGCCTGAGAGTGTATAATCCCAATAAAAGAGCTGTTAAAATTAAAAGAGTGTATATTGGTAGCCAAAGCGATAAAGAATACACAGTTTTATTAAATGGTGAAAAAAATACACAATTTTCGGATATTGAGTTATTAGGTGGAGATAGCTTGCTGATAATCGTTTCTGCTAATATCGAAAATCGAAACCAAAATGAGATTTATCAGGCATATGATTCTTTGATGTTTGAACTTTCAAATCGAGAGCAAAATGTGAAATTACTGACTTGGGCTGATAACGTTCGTGTTATATCAGGGCAGATTTCTTGTGGAACGGTTTGGGATAGTCAAAGACCTTATTTACTAAAAGGAGAGGTAAAAGTGCCAACGGGTTGTAATCTAACCATCGAAAAAGGTACAAGAGTATATGCTTTCAATGATGCCAAAATAGAAGTTTTTGGTTCGTTAAATGTAAAGGGTAGCCCCGACACAATAGTTCAATTTAAATATTTTAGACAAGAAACTGCCCTTAAAAATGTATTGGGAGCTTGGGAGGGCATTCGATTCAGAAAAACAAGCATAGGTAATACCATTCGTTTTGCTGAAATTGAAAATGCTAAAGTGGGTATTTTTGTAGATACTTCAGAAGTGCTTTTAGAAAGTTCAAAAATTCAGAATATGTCTGAGGTGGGGCTTGTAGGACTCAAATCAAAGGTTTTACTTCGGAATACACTTATCAATAACTGTTTACTCAGGCTTTTGCAAGCAACCAATGGTGGTGAATACGAAATAGTACACTGTACCTTAGCCAATTTTGAGTTTTTCTTCAATAGACAAGATGAGGCTGGTAGTGTTTTTATCAATCAGCAAGGAGCAAACACAATGACAATCAGGTTGTTTAATAATATTTTTTGGGGAAATTTGAAAGATGAAATAGTTTTTTCAGGAGAAGCACTCGATTTGTCAGCAGCTAATAATATTTTTAGAACACAAGTTTATAAAGATGTTCTCAATACGAATCAAAACTTAATTAATCTTACAAATCAGCGAACAGACTCATTGTTTAAAAATCCAAGATTATTTAGATATGAATTACCCTCTATATCACCAGCAATAAATAAAGGTGTTGGCACATCTATTACTACAGATATTTTAGGAAAACTAAGAACATTACCTCCAGATTTAGGAGCTTATGAATATCGTTAGAAAATAATCGAAAAAATTAAAAATAGGAAAAAAACTTACTTTGTTAAAAAGGACTGAATTTGCATAAACTCTAAAAAAGTATATTTTTACAAAAAATAAAGCTTATGCAAGCTGTTGGATACAGATACATCATACTAATTATTATATTATTTTTTAAACTATTTTCCTCCAAAGCACAAACGGAATCTTGGGAAGTCTTGGAAGAGAAATGGAATACGGCGTTGTTTAATTCAACAGAAAAACTAGAATTAAGCATAGCTTTGAGCCAAGAACTTGCTGATGATCAAATAGAAAAATCCATATTTTATGCTCAAGAAGCTCTCAAAATTATAGAAAAGAATAACGATATTTCTAAGAAACTTAAAGGAGATGTCTATCTTGTGCTTTCAGAAATTTATGCAAGAAAACGTTACGAAAAAGAAGCAACCACTTATTTAGAAAAATCGAAAAATTATACAGATACTACATCATCCAAATTTATTTATCACCAAACACTTATTCAGGGTCTCTTTATAAGTCCTTTACAAGCATCCAAAACATTAGAAAAGCATTTATCTAAAAATCAACCTATAAATCTGGAACTTGGGTTTATTTATCTAGAATATGCAATCAATCAGTTACGTCAAAAAAATTATAATAAATCTGTTGAGTTTATAGAAAAAGCCGAAAAAATCTTTATTAAATTCAATAAAATCAAATATTTAGCTCGTTGCTATAATAACAAAGGCTTAATATATAAAAACATGCATTTATATGTATTAAGCATCGAAAATTATATCAAGGCTGTTAAACTATATAAAAGTATCAATTCTGAGAATCGTAACTTGTCTATTACATATCTCAATTTAGGTAATATTTATATTATTCGTCCCCAAGATACTTTTTACCGTAAAAGTGCAAAAGAAGCTTATATCAAAAGTTTAGAAATAGCTGAAAAAATTAAGGATACAGCCCAAATAATTAGTGTATATGAACGTTTGGGCTCTCTAGCACTATTAAGTAAAAATATTCCAGTAGCTACTACATACTTTTCAAAAGGTTTTGATTTAGCAAAAAAGATAAAATCCATTCACTTTCAAAATTTCTTAAATATACGATTAGCCAAAGCTCATTTTGATAGTGAAGATGCTCTAAAAGCAGAGAGTATTTTGATTGAAGTAATAGCGAACACCCAAAATAAAGGTGATATAGGAATGTTTATTGATGCCGTATCTGTTTTGGCCAATATTTATCAAAAGATGGGGGAATATCAAAAATCTATCAATATTTTGAATAAAGGGATAGAAATTGCTATAAAAAATGATTTGAAACTCTTTCTTATGGGGTTTTATAATATACAAGCTACTAATTTTATAAAACTGAATCGTTTGAATGAAGCAGAGAAGAGTCTGCAAAATATTGAAAACCTCAGAGATCTGACAGATGAAAATATATTGCAGACACTCTACCAAAATCATAAACAAATCGACTCAGCTAGAGGTAATTACTTACAGGCTTTAGAATGGAATAATAAATACATCAGATTGACAGACTCTCTCAATTATACAGAACGTCTGAGAGGATTTGCAGAACTCCAACAAAAATTTGAGTTAGAAGAAAAAGAATTAGCATTCCAAAAACTCAAAAACCAAAATGAGCAAGAAATAGCCAATAACAAACGTAATCAGAACTTTATTGTGATTTTAGTGTTTGCTTTCTTGATAGCAACTTCTTTAGGAGTAGTATTGTGGTTCAATCGAAAAAAACTCAAAGAAAAAAACAGCAAGATTCTCGCACAAGAAAAAGATCTACTTAACTTTTCGGATAAGTTAGCTATTGCTAATGAAGAACTCATTAGAAAACACGAATTTGATAATACTTTACTTACAATTATCTCACATGATTTGAAAGGACCAATTCAATCTGTAAAGACACTCTTGGAAATGATGCAAAGTGGGGCATTTCAAGCAGAAAATTATCAGAACTTGCTTAGTTTGGCAACAGTTTCTTTGAACTCATCAAGTTCTTTGCTTGAAAATATACTTTTTTGGGCAAAATCATACCAAAATGATTTTCAGATGAAAAATAAAGAAATTCATCTTAGAAACTTATGTGACAGGACTATTGACTTGCTTGCTCTCCAAGCAGAACAAAAAAACATTATGCTTGAAAACCAAATTCCTGATGATTTAGTATGTTATATTGATGAAGATACTTTAAGTCTTACTATCAGAAATTTGATAGCCAATGCTATTAAGTTTACGTTGTATGGTAAAGTAACAATAGATGCTTATTATAATGAAAATTATTGCTGCATTTCAGTTGCAGATACAGGTATAGGCATTGCTCCTACAAATTTAGAAAAAATATTCTCTAGAAAATATTACACCAAGGGGACTAACAAAGAAAAAGGTACAGGTTTAGGTTTGATGTTGTGTAAAGAGTTTGTGGAAAGAAATAAAGGCTCTATTAGTGTAAAAAGTACAATAGGACAAGGAAGTATATTTACTATCCAACTTCCTATCCCTCATATTAAAGATAGAAAGTTGGAAATACATTCTTTAAAATGATTTACATAGAAAAGAACCATTGAGCAAGGTGGTTTTATTGTAGTTAAAAGTCTTACCATACTCATCTAAAACTACTCCACCAGCTTCTTCTACCAAAATTTGTCCTGCTGCTGTGTCCCATTCCATTGTTGGGTTGAACCTATAATAGAAATCGGCTTTGCCTTCTGCTAACAAACAGAATTTCAAGGCACTTCCCATTGCTATGGTTTGTTTGATTTTATATTTTTCGAGCATTTTTTTATCTTCAGAAGCTAAATGTGAACGACTAATAGCTGCCACCAAATCTTTTTGAGATACATTTTTTCTTACTTGTATTTTTTGTGTAAGCTTCTCTCTCTTAAAAGCTCCTTTACCTTTTTCTGCCCAATAAACATTGTCTAAGGCAGGAGCCTGAATAATGCCTAAGATAGGTGTTGAGTCTTGTATAAGAGCTAAGTTAATGGTGAATTGACCATTTTTGTCAATAAACTCTTTGGTGCCATCCAAAGGGTCTAAAAGCCAAAAATATTTCCACTTTTTACGAGTACTGTAATCAGGGATATCATCTTCTTCAGAAATAATAGGTATTTTTGGAGTATGTTCTTCCAAAAACTCTTTAATGATTTGGTGTGATATTTGGTCGGCTTGTGTGAGAGGTGAGTTATCTGCCTTTTGAGTTATTTGAAAATCTTGATTGTAAATATTCATGATTTCTTGGCTGGCTTGCCTCATGGTTTCTAAAATAGTGTCTAAATTGTACATAAGCATTTTGTAACACAATAAATGTGGTTTTATGATAAAAATGAGCTAGATTTGCCTAAATTTATACCAATAATTTTGTAAAATCATATATGTTGGAAAAAAATCATCAAATTACTCCTTGGAGAGTTGTTGCTTTTGTTGTGTATGTGTCTGTTTTTTTGGGTATTTATGCAGGAACAAACTATTATCTTACAAATCAAAAAATCTTGAATAAAGAAGGGGTTTTATATTTTGCAGATTCTACATACTCTCTTAAAATACCCAATTGGCTTAAAAATAACAGAGAAGAAAAAAAAGAAAAACAAACAGATATTCGTAAAATTCGCCAGCAATTTGGTAAAAATGCTCAAAATAATACAAGCTCACAAGAAAAAGCAAATACTACATCTTTAAAATCAAACACCACTGATAGCCTTCCATCTGAAAAAGAAGCTGATAGCATAGCCCTTCAAATCCGTATTCAATATCCAGATGAGAGTAAACAGGCGTTGGCTAACTTTTTTCAAACATTACAAACTTTAGAGTCAAACCAAAGCAATGAATTGTTTAGAGTATTTCATTATGGAGATTCGCAATTAGAAGGTGATAGAATGACATCTATCTTACGTTCACAATTTCAGGAGCGTTTTGGAGGTTGTGGGGCTGGTATCAATGGAATGAACAACAATACCAATGCAAAACTATCTGTTAAACAAGAAAATGATTCTCGTTGGAAAACATTTTCTGTTTTTGGCAACATCATAGCTCCACATAATTATTTTGGAGCATTAGCCAATTTTTATCAGTTTGCTGACACAGCAGGTTATGTCATTTATAAAAAATCGGATAGAACACATTATAAAAATCAGAAAATAGAAAACATTAAAATTCTTTACAGAAATCCCAATGCACCTGTTCAACTCAAAATCTTTGAAAAAGAAAATCTGATAGCCCAAAAGGAACTGTTACCAAGCCGAAATTTTACCATAGAACAAATTGAAACACCCAACAATTTTGAGGAAATGAAAATTTCATTCAATAGTCGTAAAAGTCCTGATATTTATGGAGTTGCCTTGGATTGCCAAAAGGGAATTACATTTGATAACATTCCTATTAGAGGTAGTGCAGGACTTGAGTTTCATAAAATTGAATCTAATCATCTCCAAAAACAAGCCAGAGATTTAAAAATCCGATTTGTAATCTTGCAATTTGGAGTCAATGTAGGGCTCAATTCTTCAGACTATAACTTCTATGAAAATCAATTTTATAAAGAGATTATGTATCTGAAAAAAGCTATGCCACAGGCTTCTTTTTTGGTGATAGGTACATCAGATAGGTCTTACAAAAAAGAAAATGGATATGCTTCATACCCAGGGATTATCAAACTCAGAGACGCTCAAAAAAGAGCTGCTTTTCGGGCAGGTTGTGCCTTTTGGGATTTGTATGAGGCCATGGGTGGGCGAAACTCAATGCCTACTTGGGTAAAAGAAGGGCTTGCAGGTAAGGATTACACTCATTTTAAAATAGAAGGAGCAAATTTGGTTGGAAACATGCTATATCAGGCTCTAATTAAAGAATATGAAGCTTTTAAATTAGTAAATTAAGACTTAAATAATTAAAAACGAGAAAGAATAAAGAAAGAGTAAAAGCCATAAATACTCTTTTATTCAAAAATATTTGGTATTTTGCCAAAAAATTACTTGTTTGCCTCCAAAATCGTTAGAACTCCAAAAAATTACAAATATGATAGAACTGAAAATGACAGAAGGAATGGCTTATGCTTTCTTCATTAGTTTATTTGCTGTATCTTTTGCTATTGGCTTTTGGTTACAAAACCACGAAAAAAAGCGTAACAAACAAGGCAACTAAGATTTTATGAAAGGGGCTTTTAGCCCTTTTTTATTTTCCAAATAAACTTCTGAAAAGAAGAACATAAAAAATAATTTCAAAATTTAAGAAAAGTATATCAAGTTTTTACAGAATATTTTGTATTTACTTCCAAATTTTCATATCTTTGCACCTCGAAAATTAACAAGCTATGGCTCTCAAAGACATTATTAACGAAGACATCAAAGACGCAATGAAAAGTAAAAACCAGTCGGCTCTTACTGCACTACGTGAGTTAAAATCTATGATTTTACTTGAAGAAACAAAAGAAGGTGGCAATGGAGTTCTTTCTGAAGCTGAGGAAATGGCAATTATTACCAAAGCTATCAAACAACGTAAGGAATCTTACGAAATGTTCCATACACA
Source organism: bacterium 336/3 (assembly GCA_001281695.1). Classification (NCBI taxonomy): domain Bacteria; kingdom Pseudomonadati; species bacterium 336/3. The sequence continues at coordinate 2,351,999 of LJIE01000001.1, forward strand.
AGGCAGAGCTGAACAAGCTGCTGAACAACAAGCTGTTATAGCGATTATGGAAAAATATTTGCCTAAACAATTGAGTGCAGAAGAAGCAGAAGCTAAAATTAAAGCCATTATTGCAAGTGTAGGAGCAACTTCTGTAAAAGATATGGGAAAAGTAATGGGACAAGCTACCAAAGAATTGGCTGGACAAGTAGATAACAAACTCGTTTCTGAACTTGTAAAAAAGCTTTTGGCATAATAAAAATTTTAATAAGATTACAAAACCTTCTAACAAAGTCTGTTAGAAGGTTTTTCTTTGAAATAGACAAATGAAGTAATAAACTTGTATCATGTTCTATTAAATCAATGCTACTGAAATAGTAGGAGGTTTCATCAAATGGTTCTTATAACTCACAAGTTAAAATCTATTATTCATAAAGTCTTCGTATTTTACTAAATAAATAAGGAACATCTTTATTTGCAATTTAACTAAATTTAGAAGTTATGAAAAATTACAAATATTCGTTTCTTGTTTTTAATTTTGTGATAATATTAACTACTGCTTGTTCAGAAAAAAAAGATGATTGTACAAAATGTGCTAAAATGTTAGACCCTCTTTTGCAAAAAGATTTAACAATAACACCTGATGAATTCTTCTATTATGAAGCAGATATACATGGTTCTGTGGGTATTGGTGTGGAATATGAAATAGGAGATACCAATGTTGTTGCATTTGATCATGATGAAATTCGCTACAAAAACAAAGGAAAAATAGAACCTGGAGGTGATAAAGCCACTAAAACTTTTGCTTTTAGAGCTAAGAAGTTAGGAGAAACTACACTAACTATTAAAGAAACCTTTAGAGGAGATGTAAAAAAAACTTATACCAACAAAATTATTGTAAAACGCTAGATTAACTTAGTCAATATTTAATGTTCAAAAAAACTATAATCATGAAAAACATTATAATTATAGCCTTTTGTATAGTTGCAAACTTCTCCAATGCTCAAAACCTAATTCCTGAGCAAAATAAAAAAGGCTTATTTGGCTATAAAAAAACTAATTCTAAAGATTGGATTATCAAACCGACTTTCCAACAAGCAAAGAAATTTGGAGAAAGTGGTTTGGATACTTCATTTGCCCTTGCCAAACAGAAAAATCTATGGGGAATAATCAATAAAAAAGGAGAATGGGCATTGAAGCCTACTTACGATGATTTCAACAAGATTGTTCATTTGAAAGAAATGAAAAGCATTATATTTTATAATTATAATCCATTTTATGCAGACTTATTTTTAGTAGAAAATCAAAAAATTATTGAAACGCCTCTAAAAAAATGTAAATATCTAGATATATTTGAGCAATATGATGTATATATTTTTAAAGAAAGAAATGACGAATTTTATTTCTTTAAACCAGACAAACAGATAATAGGAGGATATGATACCTATTTTAATGGAGGGAATTTTGCAATAGGCAAGAAAAATGGTCGCTATGAATGGATTGATTTAGAGATGCTTACAATTCATCCTATAGGAGCATTTGACAATTTTAAATACATAGTAAATGACATCTTAATAACCCAAAACGGTAAAAAAGGTATTTTGTCAGATCAGGATAACATACAAATTCCTATAGAATATGATGAAATTACATTAGAAAATAAAAGTGATGAAGAAGGAAATGAGGATATTTTCTTTGTTACAAAAAATAATTTGAAAGGCATATTTTTAAAGGATAGTAGTGTATATTCAGCTTTATTGAAAACAGAGTATAGTAAAATCGAAAAAATATCTCCAAACAGTTCTATCTATTTCTTAGAAAAAAATGGTAAAAAAGGACTTTTCAGTATGAAAAATAAGAGGATGCTTCTTACTCCAGATTATGAAAATATACAAATATTGGAATGTAAAAACTTTAATCAATTTTTATGCTTTACCACAAAAGACAATAAGAAGGAATTATATGATGTTAATAGACAAAAAGTAATCGCATCAGATATAGATAGTGTATTTTGTTTGAGTGTAGACTGGAAAAAAGAATTAATAATATTGCAGAAAGATAAAAAGTATGCTGTTCTGAAAAATGTGATAGATGGAAAAACTACTGATTTTTTTGATAAAATAAATATAGAGAAGCCTAAAAAGCGAAGACAAGATGGTCCCAAATATTATCGTAATGAAGTAGTTGTATATAAAACAGGTATGAAGCAATATATGAATCCTGAAACCTTTTTATATTCCTCTAAACCTTTTTCAATAATAGATGAAATAGGGTCACCAGAAGAACCAATTGAATTAATTGATCAGGTAAAGGCATGGTACGAAGAGTATGAAGTGAAAGAACTAGCTCAATACGAAGGAGGTATGATAGCATTTAGAAAGGCTATTCAAGATAAATTAATATATCCTCAAAACATGAGAGAAAGACATATAGAGGGGAAAGTAGTTTTACAATTTATAATTAACGAGCAAGGATATATGTTGTATGTAAAGACTTTGAGAGATATAGGATATGATAGTGGGAAAGCAGCTGAAGCAGCTCTTAAAAGAATGAATGAAGTAAAACGCTGGACACCAGCTAAAAATGCATACGGACAACCCGTTCGTGTTCGTAAAACAATAATAGTAAGATTTAAACTTTAAAAATGAATTTTTTTGTGAAAAATATTTTAACCATCATTTTTTGTTTATTTACAAATGTCTTAGGGGCTCAAAATTTAATACCTCAACAAGACAAAGAAGATTTATTTGGCTACAAAAAAACCAATTCCAAACGCTGGGTAATAAAACCTAAGCTCCAAGAAGCCAAACGCTTTGGTGAAATGGGTTTGGATAGCTCCCTTGCTTTTGCCAAACAAAATAATCTTTGGGGCGTGATTGATAAAAAAGGTAAATGGACGCTTGAACCCATTTATGACAGCCTTTACACCGAACTAAATTTTGCGACAGCTTTTAATAAAAAAACAAAAAATAGTGCTTTTTTGGATAAAAATGGAGTAAAACAAAGCCTTGATTTTGTAGACTTTTTGTCTTTGGATGAGAAAAGTTTTTATCTATTTACAGAAACAACACAAAATATGTATATCATTGAAAATCAAAAACTTACACTCACGCCCGTTCAAGTTAAAAGTATTGACAAAGAAAGGCTTAAACGCCTAACTCCCATTCAAATAAGCAACGAAGAGCCTATCAGGGAAATAAAAGATGATTTATATCAGTATAAAAAAAATGGATTTGAAAACCTATATTTGATTGGAAAAGAGCCTTTAGAAAATTATAAAAGCATTTTGCTTATAGGTACAATGACCGCCATTGGTTTCAAGGAAAATGGAAGTCTGCAAAAAATCAATCTTTCAGACCTCAGTTTGGAAAATATGGGCAATTATGAAAAAGTAAATCATTTTTATAGAGATTCTGGTGGTATTTTCTTTGAGGTGGAGCAAAATGGCAAAAAAGGTTTATTAAATTATAATGGAGAAAAAATTTTACCGATTGAATATGACGAAATTATTAGAAACTTTCGTGATTTATACATACTGAAAAAAGTCAACTTCATGGGGATTTTTGATTTGTACAACGAAAAAATTATTTTGCCAGCTCGCTATGATATTCAAACACTCGTTCACCAAAAAATTTTTGGATATTCTTTGGTAGCCAAAAAAGCTGATACACTTCTCTTGTACGCAGCTATGCATGGAAAAATGTATAATTTACCCTTTGATAATATTGTCTGCCTTTATCCCTTTTCTAATGCTTACAACGATTTTAATGTGGTAGTTGTAGAAAAGAATAAAAAATTTGCCTTTCTGAAAAATACTAATTTGGAGATTTCTCCTTTTTATGATAAAATAGAAATCGTGAAAAACGTACAAAAAAGAAGCGATGATACATTTGTGTATGATTTGATTGCTTTTAAAGGCAAAGAAAAGTTTTTCGTCAATCCAGAAAATTACAAAACTGCCAAAAAATCTTTCATAGAGTCAGAGCCAGAAAAACAGAAAGATAAAGACCAAGAATTATTTGTAACACAATATGAAATTCCAGCACCTGAGAGAATACCAAAAGTAGAGAGCGAAGAAGAAAAAGTGAACAAAGTTTATCAGGAATTTGAAGTAGCTCAAAATGCAGAATATGAGGGAGGTGTCATTTTTTTTTGGAATGAATTTGCTAGGAATCTAATTTATCCCGAAAAAGCAAAAGCCAATAAAACTGAAGGATATGTTTATTTGCAATTTATGGTAAACAAAGAAGGGAATATTGAAGATATTAGAATTATAAAAGATATTGGCGATGGCTGTGGGGAGGCAGCGGTGCAAGCCCTGAAAAAAACAACCAAACCTTGGAAACCAGCACAAAATAAAGATGGAAAACCTGTAAAAGTTAAAAAAGTGATACCTGTAAATTTCAAACTATAAAAAATGAACAGTTTAGATTTATTTATACTCATTCCTATACTTTGGGGAGCTCATAAAGGCTATAAATCGGGGCTTCTGATGACAGGTTTGTCTCTGATTTCCTTTTTGGTAGCCATTATATTGGGTTTTAAATTTTGGGTGGTAACCCTGAAAATTATCAAGCCCATGCTGGGCGATATGTCCAATAGCATTGCTCCTTATGTGGCTTTTATAGCTACTTTTGCAGGTGTATTCTTTTTAGCTAATCGTTTTGCTAAATATCTTAAAAATACCATAGATGCAACAGTTTTAGGCAGTTTCGATAACCTCATGGGAGCGATTTTAGGAGGTTTTAAATTTGCTTTTTTTGTGAGCTTATTTCTCATGATTTTCCATAAAATAGGCAATCAAATCACACCCAACAACAACGAACTAACCAAAGGAAGTTTGTTTTATCCTGTAATTGAGCCACTTGCCCCTTATGCTGTTAAGAATGTTTCGAGTATTATTGCCTTTGGCGAAGATGTAATTCAAGAGGCTAAAGAAGTAATCAATGACCAGCCTACCAAAAAGACAAAATCTTGATACTTGTTATTGATAATTTTGATTCTTTTACCTACAATTTGCTCGATTATTTGGGCAGACTTCAAGTTTCTTGCGAAGTTTTTCGTAATAATGTTACTCTTGATGAAATAGCACAAAAACAGTACAAAGGCGTATTGCTTTCACCAGGTCCTTCTACACCCAAACAAGCAGGCAATCTGATGCAAATTTTAGATTATTATCATGATAAACTACCCATTTTAGGGGTTTGTTTGGGGCATCAAGCCATTGGAGAGTACTTTGGAGCAAATTTAGAAAAAGCTCAACGTCCTATGCATGGGAAAATCTCTGAAATAGAAATATTGGAAGAAAGTATTTTTAGTTATTTGCCTCAGCAATTTAAAGTAGTGAGGTATCATTCGCTTATTCTTAAAAACTTACCTCAAGACCTCAAAATAACAGCCCAAACCAAAGATAATTATACAGAAATTATGGCTATTGAACATACAAAACTTCCCATTTTTGGTGTTCAGTTTCATCCTGAAGCTATTTTGAGTGAGTATGGTTTAGAAATTTTAGAGAATTGGATAAAAAAAGTAAATATTTTTTAAAAAACTTGGGTTACCTTTTTAAGATTGTGGTATAAAATGCAAATTTAACCCAAAAACAAATATTTATTGCTTATGAAAAAGATTTTGATGTTACTTGCTCTTACAACTGTTGTTACTTTCTCTGCTTGTAAAAAAGAAGAAGAGAAAAAAGAAGAAGTTAAAACCGAGGCTAAAGAAGAAACTAAACCTGTAGTTGTTGAAGAAGAGAAAAAAGATACTACCAAGAAAGTAGAAAACACAAGCAATGATAAAAAGAAACCTGTTATTGAGGAAGAAAAGAAAAAATAATCAAATATTTCTTAAAACAAATATTCTATCAACTTAAAAATAAAAAATACCATGAAAAAATTATTGATGATGTTCGCTTTAGTAGGTGCTTTTGCTGTTGCATCTTGCTCTGCTGATAAAGAAACTCAAAAGAAACAAGAGGAAGCTCAAGAAAAAGTAAAAGAAGAAGCTGGTGATATGCCTAAATTTGATGATAATGGCAATCCTGTTGATGACAAAAAAGCTACTGAAGAGCCTAAAAAAGATACTACCAAAGTAGATACTGCTAAGAAAGCAGACACAAAAAAAGAAGAGCCTAAAAAATAATTTTTAATAAAAATTTGGAAGTCTCTTTTTTTATTTAGAAATTTGCACCTGATTTGAAAAAAGAAGTGCTAAAATCACAAATAAAAATCAAAAAGAAATAATAAAACTCACAGTATCAGATTTTTAATAAAAAAATCTAAAAAAAATAAAAAAACTTGGGTTACCTTTTTGAAAAAATTGTATAAAAGTCAAATAAAAATAATTATTAACCTAAAAAACCTAAAAAAAATGAAAAAGTTATTTTTGATGTTCGCTGTAGTTGGTATGTTTTCTTTAGTTGCTTGTGGCGGTGAGAAAAAAGAAGAAACTAGTACTGACACTACTAAACCTAAAGAAGAAGTAAAAGCTGAAGAAACTAAGCCTGAAGTGAAAGCTGAAGAAACTAAGCCTGCTGACACAACTAAGAAAGAAGAAGTAAAAACTGACGCTAAAGATGCTAAGAAAGTAGAAGAGCCTAAGAAAGAAGAAGTTAAGAAATAATTTTTCTTACAGTCATATAAAAAAACCTTGCAAATCGCAAGGTTTTTTTATTTTCAGGCAAATTACTATTTTTATATCAAAAACTTATCGTATGCGTATTATCTCTGCTTTTATTCTTATACTTTTTTCTCATAGTCTTTTTGCTCAAGGAAAAATTTTGTTGGTGGGTGGTGGCTCAGAAAAACAAGGAGGCTGGAGCGATACACCTTATCAGTGGGCAGTAAATCAATCTGTAAATAAAAAAGTAGCCATTGTGAGTTATCAGACCCAAGATGACTGGCTCAAAAATTATTTTACAAGCCTTGGAGCAACACAAGCAACCAATTATACCATTTCTACTCGTACAGATGCTGATTTACAAACTATCTACGATAATTTAATGGCTTGTGATGTGATTTTTTTCAAGGGTGGTGACCAAACACAATATTATACTTTGTACAAAGGCACAAAAGTAGAACAAGCCATTGAAAATAAATTTGATGCTGGTGGTGTTATTGGAGGCACTTCTGCTGGAATGGCAATACTTTCCAAAGTTTTTTTTAGTGCAGAAAACGGAGCTTTCTACCCAGCCGATGGCTTAGAAAGTATCAATTCTCCTTATTTTTCGCTTAAAAACGATTTTGTGGATATTTTTCCTGACTTTATTTTTGATACTCATTTTATTGAAAGAGGTAGAAATACAAGGCTCATGGCTTTGATGGCAAAATGGTTTCAACAGACAGGTAATCTCATCAAAGGAATAGGCGTAGATGACCAAACAGCCCTTTGCATCAATGCCACCAAACAAGCCACTTGTTATGGTACTGGAGCAACACATATCTATGATGCAACCAATGGATTTGGCTTTTTTAATAATAAAATAAGTTCTGATGATATAACTGCTAAAATCTTAATTCACAATCATCAAATAGATTTAACAAATTTGAATGTTTTACAAGGTGGTTCGGAAAGCTTTAATCCCCTTATCAATCAAGAAGATGGCAATTATACAGTATTTTTGAGTGGAGGAGAAGGAATTACAGACAACAATACACTTATCAAAGACTTTGTTCTTGCCTCTAATCCCACAAATGAAATAATTATTGTTACAGGCACAGATACCACTATTGCAGCCCAATATAAACAACAAATGAAAGTAGAAGGGGCAAATAAAATTACGATTCTACAAGCCATTACAGCAAATAACCAAGATGATAAATATACGCTTCGCAATGCTATCAAGCAATCCAAAAAAGTGTTTTTTGTAAATATTGTGAGTTATAGCTTGTTTTCTCAGTTTTTGACAGGACAAACAGGACAGCTACTCAACAAACATATCCGAAGAAACCAAATCGTAAATGCATTTGTAGGTGATAACAGTAAATTGGCAGGAAAAATATATGTAAACAACAATCGAAGCAGTCAATACAACGCTTATGATGGTAATTTGGCATTTTCTAATGGTCTAAATTTACTCAAAACAACCACCATTCTTCCCAATGCTTTCAATCCTGATGATAATAATTTTTATGAAAACAATAGTTGTGCTGTAAGCTATGCAGTAGCTCAGAGCAAACTCAAATTTGGTATGTATATCAATAGAAAAAGCTGGGTTAAATTCACTCAAAATGCTAATAAAAACATTTGGAGTGCCGGAGGACAGTATGTCTCCACTGTATTGCACAATACAGGTACACAAGGGGCTTTTACAACACAAATCGCCAGTAGTTCCAACAAACCAAGAAATATTGCAGGTTTTTCGCAAATGAAATATACTATGCTTAATAACAATATTTTACAAGCTGGTGTGCCTACTGTTACCAATGACGAAGCGTATCAGTTGGAATCTCCACCTGCCCCCACAAGCATTGACAATATTGTTACTCATAAAGCTCAAGTTTTTCCAAATCCAGCCCACGATTTTTTTGAGATTTTATGGGAGAATGAAAGTTTTCAAATCATGATTTATGATGCAATGGGGCTTTTAGTACAAAATGCAGAAACAATACATTACATTAAACTAAGTACCAAAAACTTGAAAAAAGGTGTTTATACAATCCATCTAGTAAATAAAAACACTCAGAATATCATAAGACAAAAAATTGTAATTTTATAAATAATCAAGATTACCTTTTCTTGAAAAAGTGAATATTCTATATTAAGTTTAAATTATAAACTTCTAGAAAAATTATTAATCAAAGAAAAATAGTCAAGGTAATTAATTATATTTGTGTTATATCCTATTTTACATTATAAGCAATTTTTTAGGTTTTAATAAAAAATCTCAACTTTACTCAAGTTTCAATTATTCATCTGTCAATCTTTTGCAGGACAGTCAGTTTCTAATAAAAGATGAAATATTTATTAACTCTTTTAGTATTTAGTTTTTTTGTGTTTGCTCAAGCCCAAAATCTTAGAGTACTGGACAGTTTGAAGCAGACCTATCAAACAGCCACTCAAGATTCTACTAAAATTTCAACTTTAATCGTAATAGCAAATGAATATGCTAAGAATAATCCAGATACAAGCATTATCCTTATCAAACGTGCTTTAGAGTGGAGCAAAAAAATAGATTTTTCAAATGGGATTAATCAAAGTACTCATGCACTTTGGCTGAGGTATTTCTATACAAGTAAGTATATTTTAGCCTTAGAACATCTACAAACATCTCTACAGATGTTTGAAAGAAAGCAAGATAAAAAAAACATAGGGGTAATACTTACTAATATAGGTTTGATTTACAACAAACAAGGCGATTATCGAAATGCTTTGGATTATTTTCAAAAAAGTATCCAAATACAAGAACAAATACAAGATAAAGGTGGTCTTGCACAAAATTTCAATAACATGGGGGTGTTGTATGATAATCAGAAAAACTCTCCTTTAGCTCTGAAATATTATCAAAAAGCCCTAAAAATTTTTGAAGAAATAAGTAATAAGAAAGGTGTAGCAAACACCTCAGGTAACATAGGACTTATACATGAGAGTCAAGGTAATTATTCGTTAGCTTTAGAACATTACAATAAAAGTTTGCAAATGCAAGAAGAGATGCAAGATAAAGTAAATATTGCTATAAGTTTGGATAATATAGGAATAGTGTATCAGAAGCAAAATAAGGATGCTTTAGCCTTGCAATACTATGAAAAAGCTAGCAAAATACAAGAAGAAACAGGAGATAAATGGGGACTTACCTATTCTTGGAATGGAATAGCACAAGTGTATCAAAAACAAAAAAAATATGATAAAAGTATAGAATATGGACAAAAAGGCTTAGAAATAGCGAAAGAAATAAAAGCTTTGGCTGAGGTGAAACTTCTAAGTGAAACATTGTATCATACTTACAAATTATATGGAAATAACACGAAAGCCCTTGAATATCATGAAATTTTTAAGCAAATAAATGACAGCCTTTTTACTATTGAAAAAGTAAAAGCTATAGCTGATTTGGAGAATAGAACGGAAATAGCGAAAAAAGACAGAGAAATGATACTACTTACCAAGGAAAATGAGAAAAAATTAGCTGAAAAATCATTTTATAATTATACTATATCAGGTGTATTGTTCACGATGTTTGTAATTGTTTTCTTTATTTGGCGAAATAATAAAGTTCAAAAAATACTAAACCAACAATTATCTTATCAAAAACAGCAAACAGAAATCAAAAATGAGGCTCTGCAAGCAAGTGAAGAAGAACTACGACAAAATGAAGAAGAGCTACGTACATTGAACAACCATTTAGAAGTATTGGTAGAGGAGAGGACGAGAAAACTTCTTCAAACGAATCAAAAATTAAATGAATACGCATTTTTCAATGCTCATAAACTTCGTGCACCCATTGCTACTATTTTGGGTTTATATGAAATACTAGGGCTAGATAATACTACAGAAGATAGAGAGTTCATTTTTTCAAAAATTAAAGAAACTATCATACATTTAGATCAAGTAGTAAGACAAAGCCAAAATCTGTTAAATGAATTGGAAGATTAGCACTTCTTCATTAGTTTAAAATATATTCGTAAAGAATCATTACACATTCATAAAACATTATGATATTTTCATAAAAAACTAAAAATATTTCTATCAAAAATATGGGATTTGGGCTAAAATTTGTGGATATTGTTACAAATCCCATCAAAAATATGAAACCCTATAACTTCTTGTCCTGTGTGCTTGTGGCTTGCGGGCTTAGTGCTTGCAATAGCAATCAGGTAAAAATTACAAACAAAAATTTTGACGCTGAAATTAATCAGCAACAGAACTTAATCTTTACCATGAGTAAGGAATTAGCCCACGATAGTTTGCTCAATAAGTGGGATACAACTGAATACATCAAATTTACGCCTGCTGTACGAGGGAAATTTAAGTGGGTTGCTAAAAATGAAATACTTTTCTCACCAGAAGTCTCTTTTAAAGCAAGTACATCCTACAAAGCCGAACTGCAAGAGGGCATAGTCAAGAAGACCAATACCAAACTAAGTGTAGCCAAGGACAAAATAGATTTTCATACACCTTTACTCACACTTTCATCATCATCTCCATTTTGGACACTTAGCAATGCAGGAAAAGCTGAAATACACTTAAATCTTAATTTCAATTATAAAATCACACCCCAAGACCTTAAAAAGCTGATTGCTGTGAGTGTTGATGGGAAAAATATTCCTTTGCGTTTGGTTTCCAACAGCCCTGATAGAAATATTGAAATTGCTCTTGAAAATGCAGACTTGAGCAATCAAAAAGCTACTATTACCATTGAAAAAGGGCTTACTTGTGGTGAAAGCGATTTCAAAACGCCTGAAAGTATCAAAAATACATTTACTCTTCCAGATAGAAAGAATTTAGAAGTTCTAGAAACAAGAGCTGAGTATGATGGTTTAGACCCTTATATTTTGGTAACTACCAACCAAGCCATCAGTCTTGACGAAATTGAAAAACAAGTGAGTATTGACCCCAAACCTGATGAAAAAGTTAATTTTGAGGTAAATAACAGAGGTTTTGTAATAAAAGGAAGTTTTGCAAGTGGGCAAACCTATAATCTTAAAATACCAAAGGCTCTACAAGGTTTGGCAGGAGGTGTACTGAATAGCGAATACACACAAGAAATAGCTTTTGGTAAACTACAGCCTCAAATTGCTTTTACAGAGAAAAAAGCTATGTATTTGACTTCTAAAGGACATAAAAATATTGGTGTCAAAATTACAAACATCCCTAAAATTAAAGTTCAAATCTATAAAATCTATGAAAACAATATTCAAGGTTTTTTAAAGAATTTTAGCTATAATCTTGAAAGCGAAAGTGTTTATAGTTATGATAATGGTGGTTATGAAGATTATGGAACACCCATTTCATCACAAGAATACGAAACTGAAAGACTGCCAGTGACCAAAAATGGCATTCATCTGCTCAACATCAGTACTCAAAAATTACAGGATTTTAAAGGGGCGTATGCCATTACAGTAGGTTCTACAGAAGATTTGTATCAAAAAGCTTTCAAACTGGTGGCTATTTCGGATGTAGGCTTGATAGCTAAAGAGAATACAGAAGAAATAACTGTTTTTGCAAATTCTATTCTGGATACACGTCCGCTCAAAGATGTTAATATCAATATTTTGAGTAGCAACAATCAAATTTTGGCAACTGAAAAAACCAATGACGAAGGTGTTGTGAAAATTGCAGATTTAAAGAAAAAGTACCCTGATTTTAAAATAAAAATGATTACTGCCTCCACAGCAGACGATTTTACATTTTTGGATTTTGAAAGAAATAAAGTAGAAAACTCTCGTTTTGAATTGGGTGGTTTGCGTCGCAATGAAGCTACTTATCAGGCTTTTGTGCATTTGGAAAGAGATTTATACAGACCCAATGAACAAGTACATTTTTCGGTGGTAGTACGCAACGAGCAGTGGAAAACAGAGCCTAAAATGCCTCTGAAAGCGAAATTCATTTTGCCCAATGGAAAAGAATTTATGACCTTAAAAGGCACATTAAGCGAGCAAGGCTCTTGGGAAAGTAATTTACAACTGCCAGAATCGGCACTGACAGGTAGTTATACGATGGAAATTTATACACTAAATGATATTTTGCTCAATACCAGCTATATCAGTGTAGAAGAGTTTATGCCTGACAGAATCAAAATCAAACAAAATACAGAAAAAACAAGCTATACAGCAGGCGAAAAAATAGTTTTAAATGGTGAAGCTCTTAATTTGTATGGAACACCTGCCACAAACAGAAATTATCAAATTAGGCTTTCTGTAAACCGAAAATACTTTGCACCCAAAGGTTTTGAGAAATTTAACTTCCAAATGGTTGGAAAAATAGAATCAGGTTCTATTGCTGAATCAAGGGAAGGTGTTACAGATAAAGATGGAAAATTTTCTCAAGAATTTGAGGTAACAGACAATTATCGTAATCAAGGGATTTTTGAAGGAACTTTATACACCACTGTTTTTGACGAAACAGGCAGACCTGTCTATAAAAATAACAGAGTGGAAATTCCTACTCAATCTGTGATGCTTGGTGTAGAAAGAATATCTGAATATGTGGACACAGACCAAAATATCAGTGTTGGTTTGGTAGCTTTAGACAAAGATGGTAAAAATGCAGATACAAGGGCTGTTTTGCAACTCGTACAACACGAATGGCAAAATGTGGCAGAAAGAGATTATGAAGGAAGTATCCGATATGTTTCCAACAAGAAGGAAAAAATTGTTTCAGAACAAACACTTAGAATTTCAGGAAAAACAGCTTATAGTTTCAGAGTAGCTCGTTCAGGAGAGTACGAATTGCGTATCAGAAATGCAGATGCTGAAAATTATGTAAGCCAGTCGTTTTTTGCGTATGGCTATGGCATGACAGATTACTCTTCTTTTGAAGTGAATAAAGATGGACAAGTGGATATTAGCTCTGATAAGGATAAATATGAAGTAGGTGAGAATGCTAAATTACTTTTCAAAACTCCTTTTGAGGGCAAAATTCTGGTAAGCGTGGAAAGAAACAAAGTTTTAGAACATTTCTATTTGAATACAGATAAAAAATCAGCTTCTCTGAGCCTGAAAATCAAAGAAGAGCATTTGCCTAATATGTATATTTCAGCAACGCTGATTAAACCACTTACCAATTCGGCAATTCCTCTTACAGTGGCTCATGGGTATTTGCCACTTACTGTAGAAGCTAAAAAACATAAAATGGATGTAAAAATTGAGGCAGTAGCCAGTTCTTACTCCAATACCAAACAAACTATCAAAATAAAAACCAGCGAAAGCAATGCCGAAGTAGTGGTAGCTGTAGTAGATGAAGGTATTTTGCAAATTAAAGATTTTAAAAATCCGAATCCTTACGATTTCTTTTTCCAAAAAAGAGCTTTGGAGGTAAATGCTTACGATTTGTACCCTCGTTTGTTTCCTGAACTTTCTGCTGGTAAAAGTAGCGTGGGTGGGGATGGTGCAAATTTTTCAGCATTAGAGAAAAAAGATGCTACCAACCCTATGGGTAATAAGCGTGTAAAATTGGTGAGTTTTTGGAGTGGTGTTCTCAAAACGAACTCTTCTGGAGAAGCTAATTATACCATTGACATTCCACAGTTTTCGGGAAGTTTGCGTGTAATGGCAGTAGCTCACAAAGGAAGCTCTTTTGGTGGCAATGCAACCAACATGAAAGTAGCTGATCCAGTGGTGATTAGTTCTGCAATACCTCGTTTTTTAAGCCCTCAAGATGAAGTCTTGATTCCTGTTACACTTTCCAATACCACAGCTACAGCCATGCAAGGTAATGCTCAAATCACTGTTGGAAAAGGCTTGAATGTACTGACTACCAATCAAGAGAGTGTAAATTTAGGTGCAAACAGCGAAAAGCAGGTATTCTTTAAAATCAGAACAGGCGATTTTGTAGGTAATACGCAAATTATGGTAAGCTTCAGTGCTCAAAACAAGAAATTTGAAGAAAAAACAGATATAGGCATACGTCCAGCTACACCTATACAAAAGAAAACAGGCTTTGGAAGCTTGCAAGCAGGTAGTAATCAGAATATTTCGTTACAAAGCCCGTTTTTGTTAGGTACAGACAAAGCCAGTTTAATAGTTTCTAATTCAACAATGGCTCAGTTTTCTGATAATTTGGATTATCTGTTGCAATATCCTTATGGTTGTGTAGAGCAGACGATTTCAACGGCTTTCCCGCAACTTTATGCCAGTGAACTTTCTAAACAGCTAAAATCTAAAAATGCAGATTATAAAGGTGTTATATCTGATAATCAAGGGCGTTATAACGTACAACAAGCTATCAGTAAACTCCAAACAATGCAAACTCATAATGGATCTCTGAGTTATTGGCAAGGCTCTGACTACGAAAGCTGGTGGGGTAGTGTGTATGGTGTACATTTCTTATATGAAGCCAAAAAAGCTGGTTATAGCGTAAATGAACAGTTTTTGGAGAGAATAGCTCAATATTTAGAGAAAAAAGTGAAAGAAAAAGCAACAGAACGTTATTACTATTATGATGAGAGTAACAAACGTTTCTCAAGAACCATTATCTCTAAAGAAGTACCTTATACACTCTATGTTCTTGGTTTGATGCGTAGAGGAGATATTGCCACCATGAATTACTGTAAAGCAAATAGTTCTATGCTAGCAATAGATGGAAAATACTTGCTTGCAGCTACTTATCTGATGATGGGAGATAAAAATAGTTATAATGCTTTGTTACCTAAGAGTTTCACAGGTGAACGCTCTGAAAATGCTTTGAGTGGTAGTTTCTACTCTTACATACGTGATGAGGCTATTTCCCTGAATGCTCTTTTGGAAACAGATAGTCGTAATGTTCAGATACCCATGATGGCAAAACATTTATCAGAACAGATGAGGGCTCAAAAAGACCTCAACACACAGGAAAATGCTTTTGCTTTGCTTGCAATGGGCAAATTGGCTCGTCAGGCAAACCAATCTGAAATGAAGGCTTCTATTAAGACACAAGGCAAAGAAATTGCTAAATATGAAAACAATGATTTGGCACTTACCAAGAATATTTTGGGCAATATCATCAATATCAGTAGTTCTGGTAAAGGAACATTGTATTATTTCTGGGAAATACAAGGAATGCCTCAAAATCCCAATATCAAAGAAGAAGATAGTTATTTGAAAGTCAGACGTACTTTCTATAATCAGGCAGGGCAGGAGCTTAAAAATGGTGAATTTACCCAAAATGATTTGGTAGTAGTAAAAGTAAGTATTCAGACAACAGATGGTAGCAGTGTTCCCAATGTGGCAATTACAGATTTATTGCCTGCGGGTTTGGAAATTGAAAATACAAGACTTGTACAAACAGCTTCACTTCCTTGGATAAAAGAAGCCTCTATACCAGACTATGTGGATATTAAAGACGACAAAATCCATATTTTCTGTGAGGCAAGTGGTACAACCAAGAATTTCTATTATATGACAAGAGCCGTTTCAATTGGTAATTTTCAAATGGGAGCCCTTTCCGCCGAAGCCATGTATGCCTCTGAATATCATTCATATTATGGAGCCAGGAAGGTAATTGTAAGCCAGAAAGTAAGAAAAGAGAATATGTAAGAAGAAAGTTTAGTATATCATGATAAGCAACACATTTTCTAAATGGTTGTTTATCATGATATTTTTTGAAAGATGTAACCAATATTTATGAGAAAAGTAATAAATGATTTTTGGATATTCTCAAGTGAATTTTTAGAATTTATTAAACACCCGACAGATAGTAGAATCATTAATTATAATATTAAGAAAAATGTAAAATACATTGGTTACATACTCATAATAGAGTTATTAATATCAATAATAATAATCTTCCCAATTATTTCAATATTAGAATGGATAGAGCCTATTATAGAAACTAAACGAATAAATTATAAAGAAAGTACCTTGATATATGCTATTGTAGGAGGTGTAATAGTCGCACCTATTATAGAAGAAATTACATTTAGACTGATTTTAAGGTATAAATTAGTAATAAAAAAAATTATTATAAGAAATACTTGGGATAAAATATTCAAATATTTAGTTTATATATCAATTATATTATTTGGAATGGTTCATATTTCAAACTATGAGAATAATAGTGTTTTTTTTTGGTGTATATCACCTATTATAGTACTTACACAATTGTTGGGAGGAGCTTTTTTGAGTTTTCTTAGAATTAGGTTTAATTTTTTATCTGGGATATTATATCATACATTATGGAATGGTTTTTTTCTGATATTGTCTTTAATAAGTTCAATAATACAAGAACCTTATACAAAACAAACATCTAATTATGATTTAAAAATAGAATATAGAGAGTATTGTAGTCTAAAAAATCAAAAATTTAGTATGAGTATAACAGAAAATAAAATTTATGATATAGAAATTAAGGACTATTCAATAAATCATTTATTAGATTCAGTTGTGCATTATAAAAGGGAAGCCAATGATTATCTAATAGAAATACAATTAAACTCTAAGAAGGGACTTACAAAACAAGAATTTAAAGAATTATTATTGGAATATGATAGGTTAAAAAAATAAAATCATCTATGCAAGCACAAAAAATCATCAAAATAGGACAAGGAATAGACAATATTATTTTGGGTAATCATCTCACAGATGTGATAGTCCATTTGCCTCCAGCTGATTATATAAGAAGTTTAGACCAAGAGGCTGAGGTCTTTAGAGAACATGGTTATGTAACAGAAAATTTTCTGCAATTTCAAATTGGTTTTGATGAGGTTCATCAATATCAAGAATTAGAAAATTATCCTATTTTTAAATTATTTTTCAAAGATGAGAGGCTTTGTTACATTGCTTGTACAAGTTATGCCGTCAAAGAAGAAGTTTATCAAAATACTGTATTAGATAATGGAATCCGTTTTTTTGATTCTATGGAAACTGTAAGAAAACAAATGGGAGAGTTTGATAAAACTATAGCTATGGAAAGCTATGATGGTAAATTTACGTATTATTCGCAAGGCATCGAACTTATATTTGCCGAAAATGCACTGCGTGTAATTAATTTATTTAAGCCTTTTGGAAGGTAAAATCATTTTTTATAAATGTGTACTTTTATCTTGTAAATTTATATATTTGCAAGATAAAACTTAATGCCTCTGCGTACGCAAATGCCTGATATTGTTTAAAATGAAACGCCACATCAAAAGTGGTACATGTTATTCTATTTCATCATTTTAAACAAATTTTCCCATGATATTTCAATTAGAATCTGAAAGGCTATTACTTTTAGCACTTTCTGAAAATCAATTAATAACTCTTTCTCAGAATGGTAGAAATGAGCTTGAAAAACAATTAAACTTGGTTATTTCGGACTTTAAACTGAATACAGACGATAGTTTTTTAGAGCTATTTAAAACCGCTTTGGACAATTATATTCTTCCAAATATACAAAAATATCCTGAAAATTATGAGTGGTTTACACATTGGTTTATTATAGAAAAACAGTCTCAAATGACAATTGGAGGAATAGGCATAGGAGGTATGCCAAACCAGAATAAAGAGACTTCAATAGGATATTTTATTGACGAAAAATATGAAAATCAGGGTGTTGCCACAGAAGCTGTTGGTTTGCTCACAACATGGATGTTTCAAAATGAAAACTTAGAAGCAATAGTTGCGGACACACTTCTAGATGGCTTTGGATCACAAAAAGTTCTTCAAAAGTCAGGGTTTACATTATTGAAAGAAGTAGAAGAAGGACTTCGTTGGCAACTGAAAAAGCCCTGTGTGATAAATTTGAATAAAATTTAGCCAAAAAAACCTTGCTCATATAAGCAAGGTTTTTCTTTTTAATAGTATAGGAAATATATATAATATTATTTATTATTACATTCACACTTAAAATGTTTATAATATGACTGTAACAAAAATAACATTAGTTTTTTCGACCTGTGTACTTTTAATAGCTTGTAATAAGCCTACAAATCAAGCTTCTCAGAAAGAAGATACCACCAAAATAGTAGAGAAGAAAGAAGAGCCTAAAGCCAAAGAAATAGAAGCTATTTATATTAATTGTACGGTCTATGCTGCAAGTACACAGTTTTTCTTTAAATCTGTAGCTAAAGGAGATACCATCAATGTATCTGTGCTTGCTCCTGAAGCCAGAATGCCAGAAGATAAGCTTATTTATGCTAAAATGCCTGAAAAAATGATAGATGATGATCCCAAATTGGAAGGATTACCAGGAGCTCATCCAAAAATGGTAGGTAAAAAATTCAAAATCATTTATAATGATAAAGATGAAGTTACAGAAGTAAAACTTGCTCAATAAAAATTAATATAAATATGCAAGCCCAACCCAAATATGCTTCTTTAACTCAACAAGAGATAAAGTTTTTGAAAAAAGGAAGAGAGGAAGGGCTTTGGTTGATTATAATACTCGTTTTGGCTAGCATTCTTACCAAATATTTATTTTCTCATATTCCAAATGCTGAGAAAATAAACAACAGTTGGCTGATTCTTGCACTTCTTTTGGTTGGAATTGCTTTGCTTGCAGGAATTTATTATGGAATAAAACGTTATCTCAACTATCAATTAGACATCAGAACAGGGCAAAAAATTTGTATATCAGGTATCATAGAAGATAAATTTAGCTCAACAGGCAAGAATGCTACATATTACTTTGTGGTAATCGTTGGTCAAAAATTTAAAATCCCTAATGATATAGAACAAATGAATTATGATTTAAGGGTTGATTTTGTTCAGAAAGGAGATAATGCAACCATTTGGTTTTCACCCAAAACAAAAACAGTGTTTTGGGTAGCAAATCAAGTTTTTCTTGATTTAGAACGTATAACAGAAAACTTATAAATTTTCAAATTACTTTTTTTGCCAAAAAAATAATCTCCCAAAAAGTTTGTTCACAAACATCCAAAAGAAACGAAATTGCCCAAAAATAAATCCATAGCCAAGCAAAATGATATTGTAGAGTGGCAAAATCAGCACAATCCATGTAAGGATTTTTATCCATGTAGGAGTTTGTTCATTATAGCCTAATATTGCATAAATAGGCTTTTTAACAAATAAAATAGTAAAGCCAGTACAAGCAAATACACATAAAATAAGGAGTACCTGCCAAATGCTGTGTACTCCCCAACGATTTTTTAATTTTTCAAGCCAATTCATCTAATGGATAATTAGATTTTTAAATCACTAAATACAGAGTTATTGGTGGCTTTTTCTTCTTTGGTCTCAACAGAAGATTCTGTTTTTACGTCTACTGTTACTTCCTGATTAGAGGTAGAGTTAGATGAGTTTTTCTTTTTGATTTGATCTAGATCACCCATTTGACATTTACCGTTAAATACTGCTCCTGCTTCTACAACCATTTTAGATGTAAGAATATCACCATGTATAATTGCTGTAGATTTTAATACCAAAAGTTCAGTTACTTCCAATGAGCCTTTTACTTCTCCTTCTATTTCAGCATTTTGAGCAGTAATACAACCTTCAACCACAGAAGCATTTCCAGTAGCTACTTTCGATTTACTTTTGATATCTCCAACTAATTTACCATCTATGCGTACGTTACCAAATGTATCAATATTTCCTTGTAAAGTGGCACCTTTGCCAATATTAGTACTTGCATTAGAGATTTTATCTACATCCTGTTGTTTGGTCTCCTTAGTGTTGTTGTTACTTCCGAACATTGCCATAATTAGGTAGTTTTAATAGGTTGCGAAGCAATTTAAAAATATTTGAGTTAAAAAGAAACAAATTTTTCAGGATTTACAGCATTGCCCTTGTACCACATCTCAAAATGTAAGTGAGGACCTGATGAAAGCCGGCCTGTATTACCTATAATGGCAATCACATCGCCAGCCTTTACAAAATCACCTTGTTTTTTCAATAAAACGGCATTATGCTTATAAAAACTGATAACATTTCCTTGATGTTGAACGCCAATGACGTTGCCTGTGTCTTCTGTCCACGAAGAAAAAATAATTGTTCCATCTGCAACAGCTTTGATAGGTTCATTGGCTTGTGCTACCAAGTCAATGCCTAAATGCTTCGTTTTTGAATCGAAGCGTTCTGTAATAACTCCTTTGATAGGAGGAAAAAACGAAAAATCCTTAAAAGATATATCAAAAGTACCAGTAGATTTTTCAGAATTTAAACTAATATTCATAGACTCATACTCTTTTCTTAAATTCATATCAGCAGGAGCAATATAATCCTTGATAGTATCTGTTTGAGTTACCTGATTTTTAGAAATATGAGAAGTATCAGTTCGCAATTCATTTACATCTGCTTTGATAGCCTTTTTGAAATTATCATAAAAACGATTATACTGATTAGTAACCTCTATCAATGAGTCTACAGTACCAGAAAGCATTAAAACTTGCTTTTTTAGTTTTACTTCATCAGATTTTTGAGCAATAGGAGAGGAACTACTAGAAGAACCTAGCCAAAAACCCAATACCAACATCAAAAATAGAATAGGTACACTAATAGCCAAGGCTTTTGCATGATTGTAAGAGAAATTACGTTTCTCTTCAAAATTTTCCTCATCGCGTACTAAAATTTCGTAACGATGCGTCAGCCAAGAAGATATGGTTTCTTTTATTTTCATGGTGCAAAGATAGTGTTTTTTACGCAAAATCAAAAAAATAGGTTACAACGTATTATTTTTGCCCGATTTTTGCATAAGTTTGCACTGAAAAAGTTAATATCATTTATGAGCGTTGTTATTCGTAGTAATTCTTTCCCCCAAGTACTCATTCATATAGGTATTGTAGTACTTATTTTCGCTACTATACTTTTATTTGTATTTTATAATTATCTGCCTTTTGTAACCAATCATGGTGAATCTATTACTGTACCAAGTTTGGTGGGAGTAAGTGTAGAGAATATTGAAGGAAAACTCAAAGAGGCAGGTTTTGAAATGGTGGTTCAAGATACTATCTATTCAAAAGAATATCAGCCTTATACAATTATAGACCAAAAACCTGTTGCAGGAACGAAAGTAAAACAAGGTAGAAAAATTTATCTGATTATCAGCCCTAAAGCTCCTCCAAAGGTAAAAATGCCTAAACTAGAAGGGCTTTCTTACCAAATGGCAATTGCTAAAATTAAAACCATGCAGTTGGAAGTTGGAGCTATTCGCTTCAAACCAGATATAGCCAAAGATGCCATTTTAGGTCAAGAAATGAATGGCAGACCCATCAAAGAAAATGAACTCATACAAGTAGGAACAAGCATTGATTTAGTAGTAGGGAGTGGTGTAGGTGATGAAGAAATGGATATGCCCGATTTAGAAGGTTTAAGTTTAGAAGATGCCAAAAGTATTTTAGAAACCAATGGTTTGCAACTTGGGCATGTTACTGAAGACCCTAACGCCAATGAACCAGCAGGCGTGGTAACCAAACAAAGCCCACCAGCAAGACTTGAAGCAGATGGGATTCCATACTATGATGAAGAAGGAAAAGCCCTCACTAAAAAACAAAGAGATGAGTTAAAACGAAAAAAACAAGCTCTCAATCCAGATGCACAGAATCAACCGAAAAAGAGGTATGGCAAAGATGAGTTTGACCCACGTCCAAGAAATAAAATAAGAGCAGGTGAGATAGTAGATTTAACAGTTTCTGCTAATCGAAATGCAAAACCTAATGAAGAAGAAAAAAAATAAATTACAAATAAGCCCTGATTTTTAGGGCTTATTTTTTTTTTGTTTAAAATGAAATTTTTATAGAATCATATTTTGTAAAATTGAAAATAAGCAAAAAAAAAGGTTACCTTTTATATACTTTACAGAATCTACCTAATAGATACATTATTTAAGATACCTGAAATTTATATAATACCATGAAAAAAGCATATTGGTTATCCCTTATTTTACTTGGGAGCTGTTTGTATGCATCTGCTCAAACAACTCAAAACCCTAACTGGATAGAATCTCCTCAAAAAGAATCCCCAAGATTTCAAATCCCTGCAAGTAACACATATCAAATTGTCAAAAATGAAACAGGCAAACCAGTTTCTGATGATGTATTGAAAAGTATTCATCGCAGAAGACAAACCAATGATGATATTATTTGGAAAGTAAGCCCTGATTTAGAAATATTAGTTTATAGTAAAAAAAGATCGCTTTTAACTATAAAAAAGACTCAATAAGAAGTATTTAGGATACATAAAATATAAAAAACATGAAAAAGTATATTCATTTTTTAATAATATTAATCTTTTCTAGTATCGAAACTTATGCTCAGAGTACATTTACAGAAGGATTAGGTGGTGGAAGTGCTATTCAAGGCAGAAGATGGCACAGAAATGGTAACTGGACACCAAGTGGAGAACCTGTAGCGGGCACCAATGCTATTATTGGTACTGGAACATGTAATGTAGAACAAAATGATGATGTTTGTAATAACCTGACTGTTAATGCTGGTACAACCCTCAATATTACAAATGGATCACAACTTACTGTGAACGGAAATTTAACAGTGAGTGGTACGCTCAATATCAATACAGGTGGAGCACTTAGTGTAACAGGCAATATTACCATCAATGTTGGAGGAATTATTTCTGATAACAGAGTGGGTTCTGGTACTTTTGCTATGGGAGGAACTAGCATTACCAACAATGGAGGCCTACATCAACCAGGGGATTTATTCGCAAACCTTACAAATGCTGGTACGGTAACTATCTCTGGTACAAGCACAGATTTCAATAATTTTGCTTTTAATTTGATAACAGCAGGGCAAATAGTTAATTTCAATGCCAGTACAACAAATGTATATGGTTTTTCTACAGATACAAATACAACACTTAATTTTGGCATAGGGCAATCTATCAATATGACACAACTTTCTATTGAAGGAAATGCTAATTTCAATAATGCAAACCTTACTTTGAGAGGTGGTACAACAAGCAATGTAAGCCCTGATTTATATAATCCATATTTCCCTACTGGACAAGCAGGTGAAGGAACAGTGAACGCTGGGACAAGTACATTTATTTATAGTGCTAATGCTACACAATTCATACGTTCTGGTAATTATCATAACCTTACTATACAAAATTATAGTGGAATTTCCAAAGATATAGGGAATGCTTCTTACACAGACGCTAATGGTCAGGGTATGGATGTGAATGTAAGCAATGATTTAACTTTAGATGTAAACTCTTCTGGTGGAGAAAGCTGGGTATTTAATACTGTAAATATTGGCAGACATTTTAATATGGCAACCAATAATGTAGCATTCTCTATGGATTTAATTACAACTAGACTCATGCAAAGAACAGGGGGAATGGGGAATTTTACCATGGGAAATAATACTAACAATAGAATATTTGTAGGCTATACACATGCTACCAATACCTTTTTACAAGGTTATGGTAATGCCAATACATTTTTTGGAACAGTGATTTATCAAGGAGTATCAGGAACACAGAAGGTAGTGGGTGCTACTTATACCAATTTAAACCTACAAAATGGAGCAACCAGAGAACTTAACTCAAATGTACTCATCAATGGGAACTTAAACCACTTAGGAGGCAGTTTTGATGCGACAACATCTAACTTTAACATAGAATCTCAAGGGGACTGGACTCAATCTGCGGGGGCTTTTAATGCTAGAAACAATACAGTTTCTTTTACAGGAAATGTAAACCAGATACTTTCTACTATACCAAATGTAAATACTAACAGTTTTTCCAATACACCAGGAACACCAGTGGCTATTGCTGATGATACACCTACTGGTGGGGTTGTTGCTAATAATACAGTCCCAACTTTGGCGTCTTTAGCAGGAAGTGCAAATATACAAGTAACAGTTCCTGTTGGTACTTATATAGCTCTCAATAGCTTTAATTTTGATATTACACATACTTTTGATTCAGATGTAGATATATATTTGGTAACTCCTAATAATACAGTATATGTTGTTTCTACAGATAATGGTGGGGGTGGAGGAAATTACACCAACACTATTATACAAGATGGGGCAACACTTATTAGTACTGGTACAGCACCTTTTTCAGGTACATTTGCTTGGGAAGATGCAAGAACCTTGGCTTCTTATGCTGGACCATTAAATGGAACATGGACTTTGTATGTGGTAGATGATGCGTTTTTTGATACAGGAACAATTAATAGTTTTGGTGTAACACTTTCAGCATCCACAAACCCTTTTACCTTAAATAATACAACTTTTAATAAAACGGGTAATTTGATACTTGCAGGGACAAGTACATCTATCAATATCAATGGTATGATTGATTTTACAAATGGTTATTTGGTTGCAGGTTCTCAGAGAGTAGATTTTATGGCTACCTCAAACACAATCAACGCTTCCAATGCAAGCCACATGACAGGTACAGCTAGAAAAATAGGTAATACTAATTTTATATTTCCGTTGGGTAATGGTACTTATTATGCAGGGATAGGTTTCAATCCAAGTGGTACAACAACAGCTACTGATCATTTTACAGTTACCTATACACGCACAAGCCCTAATACTTTGTATCCTATAGCAACCAAAGAAGCATCTATTGACCATGTAAGCAATTGTGAATATTGGATGTTTGACAGAACCAATGGAAGCCAAAGTGCTACTGTAAGCCTCCATTATGATAATGTTCGTAGTTGTGGAGTAACGGATCCTTCAGAGTTATTGGTATGTCGTTGGGATGGAACACAATGGACAAATGGAGGAAATGGTGGTGTAGCAAGTTCTTTTGTAACAAGTGCTGTTACCTTTACATCCTTTAGCCCTATTACATTAGGAAGTACCACAAGTAATAATCCTTTGCCTGTTGGAATGGTTTATTTTAAAGCAAGTAAATCCAATTCAGATGCTCTTTTAGAGTGGAAAACAGAATTTGAGTTAAATAGTAAAATATTTAGTGTTGAGCGTTCATTCAATGCTAAAGAATTTGAAGAAATAGGTACTATAGAGGCGATAGGTAAAGCTAACACTTATAATTTTACAGATAAAGCTATAAGCCAACAAACTTCAATAGCTTATTATAGACTCAAAAACATAGATAAAGATGGTAAATATATTTATAGTAAGCCACAGGCTGTCAATTTTGATGTTAATGAATTCAATATTGTAAATGTTCAGCCTAATCCTATACAAAAAGAGTTTAAAGTTCTATTTACTTTGCCCCATAATGCTCAAGTACAAACAATCATTACAGATGCTTTTGGTAGAATAGTGGAAAAGAATATTGTAGAAGGAGTGGCAGGCATAAATACTTACGAATTTACAAACTTGAACCTCTCAAGAGGTATGTATATGATAAGTTTACAACATGAAGGACAAACCATTACAAGAAAGATTATCAAATAATAAGTAGTAGAAAAGATATAGGTAATAAGTATAACAATATTGATTGCAAAATAACCATTAAATAGAAAAAGCCCGTTTTAAACGGGCTTTTTCTATAATATATCTAATAACTTATTAAGAATTGACTAACATTGGGCGTTTTCCAAACTCTTTCATTACTTTCACATGTGATGCGATAGCAGTCCAAACAGAAGGAGATTCATAATAACGAACACCATATTCTTGACACAATTCTTTTACAATTCTACTGAGAGCAGGATAATGAACATGACTTACACGAGGAAATAAATGATGTTCAATTTGATAATTTAATCCACCTGCAAACCAAGATACTACTTTATTACCAGGTGCAAAATTGGCAGTTGTAACAATTTGATGAATAGCCCATTCGCTATCTACCAATTTGTCTTCCTCAACATGCTCAAATTCTGTGTGTTCCACTACGTGAGCTAATTGGAATACCACAGATAAAGTAAGTCCCATAATTACATGCATAACAGCAAAACCAATACCCCAATTTGCCCAACCTACAAAATAAACAGGGATAGCAATATAGAATATTACATACAATATTTTACTCATCCAAAAAATAAAATGTTCTTGAAAAGACATTTTTGGTAAAGGGGTTGTATAAACTTTTTGCTTGAAATATTTATTCAAATCCATGAGAAATACCCATGCAAAAGAACTAATAGCATACAAGAAGAAAACATAAATATGTTGAAATTTATGAGCAGGTACCCAAACTTGTGTAGGAGCCATTCGCATCAAAGGGCTTTTGGCAATATCATCATCCAAACCATCTACATTGGTATAAGTGTGGTGAATGATATTGTGTTTCGTTTTCCAAAGGAAAGCATTTCCGCCTAAAGCATTGAGTGTAAGACCTAACAAGTCGTTAATAGTTTTATTCTTTGAATAACTACCATGATTGGCATCGTGCATGACATTAAAACCAATTGTAGCAAGAATAAAACCAAGCACACCACTTAAAACAATTCCTAGCCAAGCAGGTAAAGGCATTAAGATAAGACTTAAATACATACCTATGGCTGAGCCAATAAGAATGATAGTTTTGGAATAAAGTCTCCAATCTCCAGTTTTGGAAATATTATTTTCCAAAAAGTACTGTTCAACAGCATTTTTCAACGTAGAATGAAAATTGCCTTTTTTGTTGTTAAAGGTGATTTTGGGCATAATTTAGTAACTAAAATTTAGTCCTTAACTTAAAAATTTTTTACAAAGTAAAAAATAAATACCTGCAATTCCTAATGAAATTGTATTTTTGGCTTATGGTATAACCATATATTTTGCTGACATTGTTCTTATTCTAAGAATAATAAGATTTTTTCAAGAATGGAATAAAAAATGTTTTTTAAAATTTTTACCTTTTCTGAGCAAATAAGCGTGATAGAAACTTGGTATATCACAAATGCGTGAAGGTAACAGACTGGCAATGAAAATTCTATCAGTTTGAGAAATTAAACCCAAAGCAATTGCTACAAAAAAAGGTATGCCTGCTATTTCTGCGAAAAATAAAAAGCTAAACATGACTACTAATGCAATTCCAAACGATTTGGAGCTATAAGCATGTGAACAGCCCGTTTTTTTGAAACGAAACCAATAAATAATGTCTGGAATAGGCTCCAAAATGAAAAGAGGAATAATCCAATATTTATATTGTAGAACAAGCTCAGGAAAGCACAACCAAATACAATAACAAGCACATAACCAAAAGAATAAATCTGCCCAGCAGTCGTACAAACGTAATTTGGGAGTTGCAACTCCCCATTTTCTCGCCAAAATACCATCAAAAATATCTGAAATAATAGCTAAATAAGCTAAAATGGCTATCCAATACTTAAATTCTGGTGTAAAATAGGCAATTAGGATTGTAAAAGGAGCAATGATGGCTCTAAAGGCCACCATTGCCATAGGAATATAAATTTTCATAGTTGTAGAGGTTAAATAAAAGTTTCCATAGTTATATTATCTTCTGCAAGTGTTCAAAATTTATTTATAAAGGCATAGCATTCATCAATTTAGTCTAACTAAGATTTTTTATTTTTCCCATTGAAGCCAAAGGATGCTCCAAAACGCATGCCATCTCTAGAAGGAATACAATAGAAGTTTACGGGGATATTTAATTTGCCAGAACGAAATGATTTACCTGCTGCAATCAAGAAACCTGGGCGTATTTCGTATCTACCACCTCTGCTATCCAAACGTTTTTCGATAGGAAAGGGGATTTGACTTCTATCTTGGTCTGCAAGTACTAAAGTCCATTGTCCGTTTGCATCATAATAACCTTCACCCATTTGTACCATGCTAAAAGTAGGACCAAAAGCAAATTCCCAGCCTGTTTTGTTGTTTCTTAAACCATTTAAAATTGTAAAACTTGGAATCAGTAGGCCTTGGTCAAATCCTGTAATCATGGGAATAAACTCAAACAAACCTTGAAAATTACCTTCGTTTAAGTATTGTGTTTCAAACTGATACCCAAACTGAAACATAAGAGGCATGGCATTGAAACCACCTTGAGCTTTGGGTTCAGATAATCTTTGAGCTAATGAGCCTGTAAAAACAGTTGCTCCCATTCTTGGACCATTGAGCTTGAGACGTTCAGAATATGGATTGTTCAAAACACTTTCATAACTATCAGGTTCAGTAAGTTTTTTGACAATTTCTTGGTCATTCTCTAAACCAAACATTTCACGCAAACTAATCGATATAATGGTTTGTATTTCGGGAGTAAGGTCTAAAAACTCTTTTGTATAAGATTTTTCGGTAGTTTCTGATTTTACATCTATTAGACGAAAACTAACAATGATTTTTTTACCCAGTTTCTCAACACTTCCGCCCAGCATTTTATCTGAACCAATGGATTTTCCGATTTCTGTCAAACAGATTTTACCATAACAGTTTGCAACATTTAACCCTTTTTGAGTGATGAGATGGGCTACATCATAACGGTCTGTTACTTGGAATTTTTGAATTTTATCGAGTTCCAAACGAACCAAATCGCCCATTTGAGCAGGTTCATAGCCTAATCCTTTGGTATCAATATGTAAGATTGTGAGTGTTTGAGCTTTGATAATAAAACTCCAAACTGATAAAGCGAGTATTAAAAATGTACGTTTCATAATATATTTTATTTTATGGTTTTCTTTAATGTATGATGATATATTTGTAGTTTAACAGTAGCGAAGACTTGATTGAAACCTTCAAAAGGAGAGCTTCCCATAGTTATTGAAGGTCCAACAGAGATTTTCCCATGTTCTCCAAATGACAGAGCTACTTCAGGTTGTATTACAAAACTAATTTTTTGAAAATTTGTCATGATGGATAGATCACCACCTATACTTATGTATCCTAAATAATAAGGAAGAAACCCACCTCTTAAAAAGTTATAGTGTAAACCCATTACAGGCTTTTTTCCAAATATGACACTAGTATAAACTGAAGTATTTGTAAATTTAAATGTAAAATGACCAAGACTATCATAAGAATCTTTCCAATTGTATTGGCTAACTCCTAAATCTATACCTCCGTAATGAGTTTTATCAAAGCTAGTTAGAGAAACTCCTGTCAATAACTTTAATTTCTTTTCTTCTGATTGCCCAAAAGTTGATAGGCCAATGTTGAAGCAGAGTATGATATGTAAAATAAATAATCTCATCATTTTTAGTGTCTTTTTGATTTCTTGAAATTATTGGTTATAACTTGTAAATTGATAGTAACAAAAGGGTTTTTATATCTTTCAAAACGAGAATTACCAACAGGAAAGGCAAAGGAACTGGTTATCTTACCATAGTAAAAGTAAAGTCCAAACTCTGGGTGTATGGCTATGTTATAGTATGTGAAATCTGTTTGAGCAGAAGCATGAATGCCCCATTCAATAAAATGATACCCCCAAAAACCATGTTTTAAACTAATGATTGGTTTTTCCTCTAAACTAATACTAGCTGTGGTTGAACGATAAAAATTAGGTAAATGATAATCTCCTTCTGGTAAATTTCTGTAAAACTCTTGATTCAAACCTACCTCAAGACCCCATCTTGTTGTAATTGTGGTATCATTACTTCCATATTGTTGACTTGTAATTCCAAATAGCCAACCATCAGAAGTTTTTTCTGTTTTCTGCTTTCTTTGACTAAAAGCTGATAGTGAAATAATACTGAATAATACAGGAACAAGTAGTTTCATTTTTTTCTGTTTTCTTGTTTCAAAGATGGAGGATGAAAAATCAGAAATGAAACGGATTATTAGCCTTGTAAACTTAATAAAAGCGTTTTTTGCAGAAAATGAGAGAGTAATCGCATGCAAAAAAATAGCATTTGCGAAAAATGCAAATGCTGAAGTGTATTTTGCAAAAAATGCAAAATGTAGAGTAGCGTTTTATTGAAAAATACTATAACAAATTGGTAACTTTTTTACCAACAAAATCTTTGAGGTAAAAAGGCTCAAAATAAATGAGGTCTTCAAATATATTTTGAGGATATTTTTGAGAAGCCAATAAACCCACTGTTTTGGCTGTTGGGTACACACCTTCCAAAAAAATAGCATTTTCGTGTTCAATCATAGACTTACACTTTGTAGCTCCATTTCCAAAAAATACAACTTTGTTTGTAGATAAAATATTTTCAAAAGACTGGTTGTCAATAATTTTTGCTTGAGTTCCTTCAAGAATATTTCCTTTTGAATCTGCTACTAAACAATAAACTTCCATTCTACGAGCATCAATCATAGGGCAGAAGAGTGTATTTTCTCCAAAAAAAGCATTGATTTGCCACACCATAGCCTCGAGTGTATTGATAGCAATAAGAGGCTTATCCAATGCAAAACACAAACCTTTGGCAGTAGCCACGCCAATTCGTAAGCCTGTATAAGAACCTGGACCTTTTGAAATAGCCACAGCAGATATATCTGATAAGCGAACACCACTTTGTTTACAAATTTGCTCAATCATGCTGGTGAGCTGGTCGGAGTGGGAACGTTCGGTGTGTAATTCGTAGTTAGCAACCAAATTTCCTGCAATATGCAAAGCCACAGAGCAAACAGGAGTGGCAGTTTCTATACTTAAAATTATTTCTTGGGTGTTCAAAGTCAAATTATTTTAAAATGTATATAAAAGTTTTTGTTACTTTTTTGCCAAAATTCTTAAAAAACAATTACTTTCGCAAAGTTTTTCACAAGTCTAAAATTACTTTTCCCATTTGTTATGAAATTGAGTAATTCAATAAAGTTTGCAACTTTAGGGTTGTGTGTAGCTTTTGCTTCTTGTAAAGAGAGCAATAGTACCAAAGATAAAGACAATAAAGATACTACCAAAAAACAAACAGAGGTAGAAAAATCAGTTACCATTGATAAAATGGCATCGGGAAGGGCAGAAGTATTGGCTGCCATGACTCCCACAGATACAGCTAATTATGGAAGAATCATCAATTCGGCTGCTTTTAAAGCTCATCAAGAAGATTTTAACAAAGGTTGGGCAAATTTAGAAGATAAATATTTGAGTAAATTACGTCCTTGGAGAGATAGCGAACTTTCGGACATGAACAAAGAAGGAAATACTGTGTTCTATCCTTTCAGTGGTCCAGATATTTTAAATGCTTATAATTTGTTCCCCAATGCAGATAATTATATCATGTTTGGTTTGGAACTACCAGGTACATTGGAAAAAGATTTCCATGCAAAAGATGATAAATACTTAAACGGATATTTTGCTGATGTACGTTTAGGATTGAAAGATATTTTTGCTCGTAACTACTTCATTACAAGTTATATGGGTTCTGCTTTGTATCGCAGAGCCAATGGTGTTGCACCGATTATGAGTATTTTCTTGGCTCGTACAGGCAACGAGATTGTAAGTGTACAACGTGTAGGTATTGATAAAGATGCAAAACCTATTTTCAAAGATATTTACACAACCAAAGCTGATAGCATTTATTATGGTGTAGCTTTTGAGATTAAAAACAAAAATCGTAAAAAAACACAATGGGTGTATTATTTTGGTGGAGATGTAAGCGATATGGCATTGCTTAAAAAACCTCAGTTCGATAAATTTATTCGTGGCTTCTCTAACAAAGTAGGTTATTTGAAATCAGCATCTTATGTGCTTTTCAATCCTAATTTTCAGATTGTAAAGAAAATCTTGTTAGAAGACACCAAAGTGATTTTCCAAGATGATACAGGAGTACCTTACAGAGATTATATGTCTGCTGGTAACTGGGATGTAAAATTATATGGAAAATATGCTCGTCCTGTAGCTGACTTTGGCAATTATACTGTACAGCCCGATTTGAGAGATGCCTACAAAGATAGCTCTAAAGTAACACGCATCAATTTTGCTTATGGCTACCATTGGAAAACAGACAATGCAAGTTTATTAGTTGCCCGTAGAAACAATAATCCTGTGAAAAATCCACAGCCTTCAGCAGAAGAAAACCTGAAAGGAGTTAAACAAGACAAGAAAAAAGGAAAATAATTAAATAACAGATTCATAGATAATTATATAAAATGAACAAAAAAACCTCGTAAGATTTACGAGGTTTTTTTGTTTTTGTGATTTACCTTTTTTTACTTTCAAAAATAAAACCATAATTTTGTGAAAATGCTGTATTGTAAAATATTATTTTTTGTAAAGAGTTTTTCATGAAATTATAATAAACTTTTGCAATAATTTAGCCAAAATAAAACAACATAAACTTTTAAGGTATTATGAAAAACATCTATTTTATTTTTTTATTCTCTATTTTTCTCTTTTCTAAGGTAAAAGCTCAAAATAATACAACAGAGATAGTTCTTGGCATACCCGAATGTTATCAGACTATTCAGGAATGGAATAAAGTAAAAAATGCCCTTCAAACCATGAATGGAATAGAAGTAAAAGGCGTTTGCACTCGCCACGATTGCATCATATTGCAGGTAAATCGTACTTTAATCCCAACGAATCAACCTATTTTTGATAAAATAAAGGTAACAGATGCTAAATACAATATCTTTATCAAAGAAGCCACCTTTGAAACCATGATGGCAATGTGCAATGATGAAACTATAAAACCTAAATAATAAAATCGTCTCATTGCTCTTCATAATATCTCAAATTTTCCATTAATCTTTATTTTTTAGATAAAACAATGTAATATCCATATACAAGATATGATATTATAGATGATTCGTATAATATTATTGATAAACTAAACTGTAAGTTTAGTTTTGGGATTCTTAATTAAACAACATATTTAACTTTATGAATTTTATGAAAAAAACAGTATTATTTTTCTTGATAGCATTTTTGCTTAATTTAACTTCATATGCCCAAACTATTATCAGTTCCACAGGAAATGGAGGTTTTGAAAGTGCAACTACCTTTGCAGGTAATGGTTGGACAGTTGCTAATGATGGTGGTGGTGGTGAGAGAAACGAATGGGAAATTGGTAATCCTACAGGGGTAGGTGCAACAGGCTCAAGGGCAGCCTTTATTTCTAGAAATAGTACAGATTATGACTACAATAATAATAGAAATTCTGTATCTCATATTTATCGTAATGTAACTATACCAGCAGGTGTAAGCCAAGTTACATTGAGTTTTAACTGGAAGGCATCAGGAGAGGCAGCAGATAGATTAAGTATTTTTCTCGTTCCAACTACAACTACTCCTGTAGGAGGAACACAACTTACAACAGGGCAGATAGGCTCAAATTTATATGGACAAAGTACTTACCAGAATTTTTCTATTAACTTACCTTGCTCTGTAATTGGGACAACGCAACGTTTGGTGTTTTCTTGGAGAAATAATAATAATGGTTCAGGAACAAACCCACCTGCAGCAATAGATAATATTTCGTTGGTAGCAACGACTACAGCAAGTTGCCCACTGGGTACAGGGGCAACGGTGGTAGCCAGTTTGCCTTATAGTTCAGGAGCAGGAACAACAGCAGGGGCTGTTAATGATATTACTCCTACTAATGTATCAGCTATCTGTGGAAGCACTGCTTATTATGATGGAGAAGACCAAGTTTGGCAATTTACACCTGCAACAAGTGGTATTGTAACCATGACACTCACATCGACAGGTACAAATACAGCTTTGATGTTGTATCAAGGATGTCCAACGAGTAATTGTTCTTTTACAGGAACAGGAACTTGTATAACTCAAACACAATCTGCTACAGGTAATAAAAGTATGTGTGCAAATCTTACAGCAGGACAAACATATTATTTAGTATTAGATTCTGACCCTTCTCCAAATAACAATGCTTATACCAATTTGACAATTTCTGCTCCTGTGGCAGCTACTTGTAGTTTGGGAACAGGAGTTACGAACGTTGCCAGTTTACCTTATAGTTCAGGGGCAGGAACAACAGCAGGAGCTGTAGATGACATTACATCATCTAATGTGTCTCAGGTATGTGGTAGCACCAGTTATTATGAAGGAGAAGATAGAGTTTGGGTATTTACACCTACTACTTCAGGACAAATTACAATAGATTTGATTTCTACAGGTACTTGGACAGGTTTGATGTTGTATGATGGTTGTCCTGTAAGCTCTTGTGGTGGAGCTGCAACAGGCATTTGTGTAGCCCAAACACAATCTTCTACGGGTAATAAAAGTATGTGTGCTGATGTAGTGACAGGAAGAACATATTATCTTATTATGGATTCATTTCCTTCCCCAGCCAATAATCCTTTTACTAATTTAACAATTTCTGCCCCTGTTGTTACAGCTTCTACAACTTGTACTTTATCAGGAACATATACTATGAGCTCTATTGCACATAGTCCTGATGTACTAACATCTGCTGACCTTTCTGGGTTTACGGATGATGTATTTTACCCTGGTGGTGTAGTGGCTACAGGTTTCGATTTTTGTCTAAATGGCAATCAATACCAAGACTTTTTGATTTCAGCCAATGGTTATATTATTTTTGCTCCTCCTGGAGGTACAAGTTGTGGAAGTTCTGTAACAAATCTGCCAACAGGCATTAATGCAGCAGCAGGAAATTTTTCTGATTATTCTATTAGTGCTGATATTCCAAATACAACTGATGCTCCAAGAAATGCCATATTGGGTACATGGCATGATATTGACCCAAGTGTAACAACCAATGGAGCAAATCCGACTATTCGTTATCAAACATTTGGAACAGCTCCTAACAGACGTTTTGTGGTTTCTTGGGAAAGTATTCCTATGTTTAGTAGTAGTTGCGAAGGAGATAGAAGTCTTGATTATACAGGTCAAATTAAAATGTTTGAAACAACCAATAATATAGAAGTCCACATCACAAGAAAACGCTTGTGTGCTTCTTGGAATAGTGGAAATGCCATTGTAGGTTTACATAACTATAACGGAACGGAAGCTCTTGTACCAACTAACAGAAATGCGTTGAGTACAGACTGGACAGCCACCAACGAAGCTTATCGTTTTACTTTTAATGCAACAACTTGCACTACCTGCACACCTCTGCCTCTAAATCTTATGTATTTTAATGGTGAATGGAATAAACAAAATTTAGAAGTAGATTTAAAATGGTCATTTAAAGATCAAAAAGATGTAGAAATGTATATTTTGGAGCATAGTACAGATGAAATAAACTTCAAAAAAATAGCTCAAATACCTGTAACAAATACTAATTTATATGCTTATACACACAAACAGCCTATAAAAGGTAGAAATTTTTATAGAATACAGAAAATTATAAAAAATAAAAAGCCTGAATATTCTCACCAAATTACAGTTATTAATCCCATTGTTGAATCTTGGCAAATTGAAAACATCTATCCTAATCCAACCAATACATTTAACACCAAACTAAAAATCAACAGTTTGGAAAAGCAAGAAATGACCTTGAAAGTGGTAAATTTACAAGGTATTGAGCAGTTTTCTCAAAAGAGAATATTGGAAAAAGGACAAAATACTTTAGAAGTAGATTTGAAAAGAGTTGCGAAAGGAACTTATCTGCTTGTTATTAACACTGTTACTCAAATTGAAACAAGAAGAATAGTGATTGAATAAAAACACTTTTTTAGAAAAAATAAGCCTGATAAATTTATCAGGCTTATTTTAATTTCTTGTTCCAAATAATAAACTACCCACTCGTACCATAGTAGAACCTTCTTGAACGGCAAGGGCATAATCGCCACTCATACCCATTGAAAGCTCTTGGATATCAACATTATCTTGCTTATAAGAAGTTTTACATTCATCATAAAATTTTTTGAGACCAGAAAACTCTTTTTTGATCTGTTCTGTATTTTCTGTAAAACTTGCCATACCCATAAAACCTACAATCTTGATATTTTGGAGGATTTTTAATTCTTCAGAATCTAAAATTTCCTTGACTTCATCAAAGTCAAGCCCAAATTTAGTTTCTTCTTGAGCAATATAAATCTGTAACAAACAGGCTATTACACGATTATTCTTCATTGCTTGTTTGTTGATTTCTTGCAATAATTTAAGACTATCGACAGAATGAATAAGATGTATAAAAGGAGCTATGTACTTGACTTTATTGGTTTGTAAATGTCCAATCAGATGCCAGCGAGTATCTTGAGGCATTTGCGATTGTTTATCTACCATTTCTTGTACTTTATTTTCACCAAAATCTCTACAACCAGCTTCATAAGCTTCTATCAAGTCAGGTAGAGGTTTTGTTTTGCTTACAGCTATCAATTTACAAGCTCCTAAAGCGTTTAAAATGTCTGTGTATTTGTCTTTTAAAAACATTGTATTTTTTTTATATTTTTATTGTACTTTTCAAATTTTTGTATTTTTTTTTGGAAAATTCCTAAAAAGTTTTCAATTTAGATGTGCCAAATTCAAAACTCTGTTTGAAATAAACACTTAAACTATTCTAATGTTATGGCTATTCTTGGAAAACTCCTTAAAAACGGCATAAAATTAAGAAAAAGCATTGAACAAGAAAAAAAATCACCTTTTCAACTGCAAAAAAAAGAACTCCTAAAACTTTTGACAACTGCTGAGCATACAGCTTTTGGTAAAACATATCATTTTCAGGAAATTATAGAAAATATTCAAAATAGCCCTAAAGCCAGCCGAGAGTTTTATGAGCTTTATAAAAAGCATGTACCAACATATAACTACAACAAAATTTATAATCAGTGGTGGCATAGAGCCAAAGAAGGTGAAAAAGATGTATGTTGGAAAGGACAGATTAAATATTTTGCATTGAGTTCAGGTACTTCGGAGTCTGCCAGTAAATACATTCCTATTACCAAGGATATGATAAAGGCTATTCGTAGAACAAGTATACGTCAAATACTTGCATTAGCCAATTATCCAAATTTACCGAGTAAATTGTATGAAACAGGTATTCTGATGTTGGGTGGAAGCACACATCTCAATTTCAATGGAATGTACTTTTCAGGTGATTTGAGTGGTATTACAGCTTCTAAAATTCCTTTTTGGTTTCAACATTTTTATAAACCAGGCAGAAAGATAGCTAAAAATACAGATTGGAATGCCAAATTAGAGGAAATTGTATTACAAGCTCCCAAGTGGGATATTGGTTATGTTGCGGGCGTTCCTGCTTGGATTCAAATTCTTTTAGAGAAAATTATAGCTCATTATCAGGTAAAAAATATCCATGAAATATGGCCTAACCTGACGATTTATGCTCATGGCGGTGTAGCTTTTGAGCCTTACAAAAATAGCTTTTCTAAACTTTTGGGTAAAGAGTTATTGTATTTGGAAACATATTTGGCTTCAGAAGGCTTCATAGCTTTTCAAGCTCGTCCTGACGGGGAACTACAATTGGTATTGAATAATGGAATATTTTTAGAATTTGTGCCATTCAATGAAAAGAATTTTGATATAAATGGAGAAATAATTGAAAATCCTGAAACATTCATGATTGATGAAATAGAAGAAGGAAAAGAATATGCTATTTTACTTTCTACTTGTGCGGGAACATGGCGTTATCTGATAGGCGATACTGTAAAACTGGTAGATAAAAAACATTCTGATATTATTATTACAGGTAGAACAAAACATTTCTTGAGTTTGTGTGGTGAGCATTTGTCTGTGGATAATATGAACAAAGCTATTGAAAGTGTGGCGAGTGATATGGGCTTTATGGTGAAAGAATTTACAGTAGCAGGAGTAAAACATGATACTTTATTTGCTCACCACTGGTATATTGGAACAGATGATGTAGTGAATGCTGAAGAAATAAAAGCTCGTTTGGATGCAAAATTATGCGATTTGAATGATGACTACAAAGTAGAACGTAGTGCAGCCCTGAAAGATGTACTAGTTCAGGTATTACCCACACACATATTTTATGATTGGATGCGTTCGAAAGGCAAAGAAGGAGGACAAACCAAATTTCCAAGAGTTGTAAAAGGCGATATTATGAAAGATTGGCAGAATTATGTAGCTCAACATAGTATCAAAATATAAATAGTAATACAATTATAAAAAATTGTAAAACAATTATATGTTTTTAAAGTTTTCTTGAAAACACAAGCTTTAAAAATTTCATGAAAACAGTTTTTTTGACTTTTCTTGTTTTGATAACATTGCCTGCTTTTGCACAAGAGGGAGAAATACTACATGATGGTCTATTTTGGGGAATAGCAGGTACAAATATTACAAAACAAAACTCTCCTTGGGGTGTAGATTTGAGCGTTCAGAATAGAATGTACAAGAATTTTTCGAGATTACAAACAATTTTGGGAACAGTACATTTGAATTACAGAAGACCTAATCAGCCTTGGGGATTTGCTGTAGGCTATATTGGTGGCGTTTTTGAACCTTTGGGGGTACTTCATATTGCTCAAGGGCGTATCAATCGGTTTGGAACACTTGCCAATGGAAAAATACCTTTTGTAGCTCGTTTGAGTTATGATAGGTTATGGGCAAATCCGATATATGAAACAGATGTAAGAACACCTGTCAATCATCGTTGGCGTTTGCTGGGACAAATTACACCACCTATTACCAAAAAAATAAGTGGATTTTTAGCTTTTGAGCCTTTTATCATCAGAAGAGGTTTGTGGTTTAGTGAAACAAGAGGGCAGGCTGGTTTTCGTTTTTTAATGAAAAATGCCAATTTGGATGTATTGTACTTCAACAGATGGTTAAAACCTATTAATGAAAGAGATTTGACACGATTTGAGCATGTTTTTCAAGTAATTTATATGCACAGAATTCAATTCAAGTCCAATAAACAAACCGAAAATTCAACAAATTAAGATATTGTATGAAAAAGCTCTTAATTCTTTGCCTGTTGCTGATCTGCCAAACGGTTGTTGCTCAAAAAGTTGGAAAAAAAGATGATGAAGCATTAAAAGCTATATTAAAAAACCAACAAGAAGCATGGAATAAAGGAGATTTAGATGGTTTTATGGAAGGGTATTGGCAATCAGATTCACTGAAGTTTGTTGGAAAAAATGGCATTACATATGGCTGGAAGGCAACTTTAGACCGTTATAAAAAAGGTTACCCTGATAAAGCAACAATGGGTGTGTTACAATTTACAGTACTTCATACAGATTCTATTAGTAAAAATGCAATCTTGATGATTGGTAAATGGTATCTCAAAAGAGATGAAAAAGGAGATGTCAGTGGGCATTTTTCGCTTTTATGGCGAAAAATAAAAGGAAAATGGGTGATTTGTGCAGACCATTCGAGTTAAAAAGTGATTGTAAAATAAAAGCCTCCTAATTTAGGAGGCTTTTTGTTACTCTAGAATTATCTTTTTATGAGTTTTACCTTTTTGAGTGCTAACATGTAAAATATAAACTCCTTTAGGTAAGTTAGTTATATCCAAACATACAATCGTATCTTTTGTGTTTTGTTGTTGTATTTTATGACCAACTATATTGTAAAGTTCTATCTGAATATTCTGAGAATTGAGCTTGGTTATATCTATAGATAGTCTTCCTTGTGTGGGATTAGGATAAATAATAATATTTTTACTCCATTCATTTTCTATACTGGTAGGAGAGAGTTCTTCCAGTGTCCTAGCACTTACTACATTGCTATATTCAGAGTCACCACCAGCATTTATAGCTTTTATTCGATAGAAATAAGCAGTATTGGCTGTTAAACCTGTATTTGAGTAATTTGTAGAATTGACTGGTAAACTTGCAATTTCTGTCCAATTATTTGAACCATCAGCAGAACGTTCAATTTTAAAACCTGTTTCATTATTGGAATTATCAGTCCATGATAGGTCAATTTGACTTGATGAAGTAGTAGCTATCATACTAAGATTAGTTGGAGCAATAGGAGGTAATGGTAGAGTTGTAGCACTAGCAATATTAGTGTATATAGAGTTTCCACCCATATTGTAAGCCTTTACTCGATAGTAATAAGAAGTATTAGCCATTAAGTTGCTATCTGAGTAGGTTGTAGAATTAATAGGAAGACTTACTATTTCTGCCCAATTGTTTGAGCCATCAGGAGAGCTTTCAACTTTAAAACCTGTTTCGTTATTAGAGTTATCAGTCCATGATAAATTAATTTGTGTTTGAGAAATAGTATTTATTGTAAGGTTAGTTGGATTAGCTGAGGGTAAAGGTATATTAGAAACCCATAACTCTGTGCCAGAAGTTGGATGTGTTATAGATACAAATAATTTATTGCCTGCGGGAACAAAAACACCAATATTTGAAGAGTTAATATCTTGAAACATTATAGTACCAGCTTCTGTTCCATCACTCTTCCAAGGTTCTAGACCATGTATACCATTATTAGCACTAAAATATAAAATTCCATCTATATGAGCTAGATTGGTAGCAGAACTATTATTTGCTCCTATATTGATATCTTTAACCAAAATAGTACCAGCCTCTGTTCCATCACTCTTCCATAGTTCTTCTCCATTAACACCATTATTAGCTGTAAAATATAAAGTTCCATTTGCATTTGTAAGATTTGATGGTGAACTATAATTCGAACCTTCATTGATGTCTTTAACTAAAACAGTACCAGCTTCTGTTCCATTACTCTTCCATAACTCACGACCTCCATTTAAGCTATAAGCTGAGAAAAACAAAGTTCCATTTACATTTGTGAGATGAGAAGGAGAGCTATCACCACCACCTTCATTGATGTCTTTAACTAAAACAGTACCTGCTTCTGTTCCATTACTTTTCCATAATTCTTTGGCATTAGCATAGTTACTAGCTACAAAAAATAAAGTACCATTTACATTTGTAAGGTTAGATGGATTTCCAGAAAAATCTCCAGCCCAAATATCCTTAACCATGACTGTACCAGCCTCTGTTCCGTCACTTTTCCATAACTCTATACCCTCTGGATACTTACAGGCTGTAAAAAATAAAGTTCCATTTACATTTGTAAGCCATGTTAAACTGACACCACACGACATAAACGTAAAATCTTTTACTCTGACTGTCCCTGCTTCTGTTCCATCACTCTTCCAAAGTTGCATACTCCCAATACCACTAGTGAAATATAAAGTTCCATTTACATTTGTGAGCCATGAAAGACCAATATTTTTAACCATTACAGTACCAGCTTCTGTTCCATCACTCTTCCAAAGAGAGTTATTAGCACGAAAAAATAGAGTTCCATTTATGTTTGTAAGATGAGAAGGATAACTACTATTTGTCAATAGTGCAATATCTTTAACCATTACAGTACCAGCTTCTGTTCCATCACTCTTCCAAAGTTCAGAGCCATGTATACCATCATCTGCTACAAAAAACAAAGTTCCATTTATATTGACCAGATTACTGGGATTGCTATTATCAGGTATTGTAGAAATATCTTTAACCATTACAGTACCAGCTTCTGTTCCATCACTCTTCCAGAGTTCAAAACCATATATACCATTATTTGCATTAAGATATAAAGAATTATTTATATTATAAATATTATAACATCCTGAATTTGAACCTAAATAAATATCTTTAACCATTACAGTACCAGCTTCTGTTCCATCACTCTTCCAGAGTTCATAACCTGTTGCATTATTACCACCAGCAAAATATAAAGTTCCATTTATATTAGTTGGTATACTAGTCATGAAAAGACTATTTTTGACCAAGACAGTTCCTGCTTCTGTTCCATCGCTCTTCCATAAAGAGGTTGTACTACTATTACCATCATAAACTTGAAAGAACACTATACCATTTACATCTGTTATACTCTGAGCCATATTATTCTTAAGCAAAACTGTTCCTGTTTCTGTTCCATCACTTTTCCATAGAGAGTTATAAGCACCAAAAAATAAAGCTCCATTGCTAATAATAATATTAGTCATATAAAACGAATCATCTGTTTCTGTACCAATATCTTTAACCATGATAGTACCAACTTCTGTTCCATCACTCCTCCATAGCTCACGACCATGAGTTGCAGTATAAGCTGTAAAAAATACAGAGCCATTTAGATATGTGAAGCTATTAGGTCTACTACTCCCAGCACCAGTATTAATATCCTTAACCATAACTGTTCCATTTCTTGTTCCATCACTCTTCCAGAGTTCTATACCAGTTGTAGAACCACAACAATCAACCCCTCCTTGGAAAAACAAAGTTCCATTCACATTAGTAATATGAGAAGGACTACAATATTTAATGTCAACAGTACCAGCTTCTGTTCCATCACTCTTCCAGAGAAAGCCATTAGATGAGAAAAATAAAGTTCCATTAAGATTTACTAAATTAGTGATGTTACTTCCAACAAGAACTTTAACTAAAACAGTACCAGCTTCTGTTCCATCACTCTTCCAGAGTTCTGGATTATAGATACCACTGTCTGCTATAAAAAATAAAGTACCATCTACATTGGTAAAATATGGGTCTGATTGAGACATAGTTGAAACAAATCCATTAGCAGTTCCTGCATTAATATCTTTAACCATTACAGTACCAGCCTCTGTTCCATCACTTTTCCAGAGTTCTCTACCATGTGTGGGAGTGATTGCAGTAAAAAATACAGTACCATTAATATTAATAAAATTCTTAGGTTCACTATTTGAATTACTTGTTCCTGCATTAATATCTTTGAGAAGAGAAAGATTCTGAGCAAAACTTGTAATGGATACAAAAATGCTGATGAGAAGAAGGATAATTTTTGTTTTCAT
This sequence comes from bacterium 336/3, assembly GCA_001281695.1. Taxonomy (NCBI): domain Bacteria; kingdom Pseudomonadati; species bacterium 336/3. The sequence goes on from LJIE01000001.1 coordinate 2,394,971, forward strand.
GAAATGATGAATTATAAAGGTTTTCATATCACAAAAATATTAACTTTAAAACATAAAACCATCATTTATCTACAAAATAAATTCGTGCATTTAAAAATTCTGACATTTCAAATATTTTAATTAGATTTGCTGATATTCATGTTCTTAATTCTTCACAATTCTATGGCAGAAGCATTTATTTATGATATAGCTCGTACACCACGAGGAAAAGGCAAAAATGATGGTTCTTTACATACCATTCAGCCCATAACACTTTTAACAACTGTTTTACAAGCTCTTAGAGATAAAAATCAGTTAGATACATCTTTAATTGAAGATATTATCATTGGTTGTGTTACACCAGTAGCCGAACAAGGGGCAGATATTGCCCGTACAGCTGCTATTGTGGCAGGCTATGCTGAAACTACAGCAGGCGTACAGATTAACCGTTTTTGTTCTTCTGGACTGGAGGCTATCAATATGGCTGCTGCATATATTATGTCAGGGCAGTTTGATGCTTTGATTGCTGGTGGAGTAGAGTCTATGTCTCGTATCCCGATGGGTTCAGATGGAGGAGCTTTGTTTACAAGCCCTGCTATTGTTGCTAAACATAAAATTGTACCTCAAGGCATTTCTGCCGATTTGATAGCTTCCAAGTATGGTTATAAACGTTCAGATTTGGATGCGTACGCTGTCGAATCGCATAAAAGAGCTTATCAGGCTCAACTAAACGGATATTTCAAATCTATTATCCCTGTAAAAGACCAAGCAGGCTTTACAATTTTGGATAGTGATGAGACTGTTCGTCCTGAGACAACGCTTGAAACCTTAGCTAAACTACAACCTGCTTTTGCCATGATGGGGCAAATGGGGGGGCTTGATAATTTAGCTTTGATGCAATACCCTGAAGTTGAGAAAATTGACCATGTACACCATGCAGGCAATAGTTCAGGTATTGTAGATGGTTCGGCTGTTACTTTGTTGGGTAACAAAGAGTTTGGTGTAAAAACTGGTTTGAAACCCAGAGCTAAGATTAAAGCATTTACCATTATCGGCTCTGAACCAACCATTATGCTGACTGGTCCTGTGCCTGCTGTTCAGAAAATACTGAAAAAGAATGGCATGCAAGCCAACGATATTGATTTGTATGAAGTAAATGAGGCTTTTGCAGTAGTGCCTATGTTTTTTATGGATGCTTTGGGAGTATCGCATGATAAGGTGAATGTAAATGGCGGAGCTATTGCTTTAGGACACCCTCTTGGAGCTACTGGAGCCGTTATTTTGGGTACACTTTTGGATGAACTTGAACGTAGGGATAAACAAACTGGTTTGGCAACGCTTTGTATTGGTGGAGGTATGGGAATCGCTACGATTATTGAGAGAGTGTAAGAAAATATGTTTTAAATAAAGAGGAATTGTTTACAGTTCCTCTTTATTTTTAGTAATCCCAAATTGCGTCAATAAACAAACCTAAATTTGTACAATTCAAAGAAAAATATGAGAACCTATCTATTTTATCAAAATTGATGGGTGCAAAACAAACAGTATGAAAGGGTTTAGGATATTTGACAGTACCATGTTGTTTAAAATACTTTTTGGGTAATAAGACTATATCTAACATTTTATCATAGTTGCTATTATAATAACTAAACACTTGTAGAATATAATTTCTTTTAATATTTAGTTTCAAACCATCGTATTTAAGTTTGGTAAAATACGTAATAAACATAGCCAAGCTATCATTTCTTATATACCAAAATTTACTAAAATGCTCTGGTTTGCATGTTATAGAATCTTCAATAATTATGATATGATGATTGTTAATTTTTCTTGAAGAATATTTACTGGTTTGCTCTTGAGCCATCAATTCTAAAGAAAAAAGAAAAAAAAGAATAATCGTGAGTATTTTCATATCCAATCAAGATTTTTTTATTTTTGTACCATTTACTACAAATCTACAAAATAAATGCCTGATAAATTTTCTTTGTTTCGTAAAATAGCTTTTATAGAAGGTTGTTCTTATATTCTTCTTTTTGGGCTTACCATGCCTTTAAAATACTTTTTAAAAATACCACAACCCAATTATATAGTAGGAATAGCTCATGGAATTTTATTTATAGCTTATTGTTTGCTACTCTTGCAAGTTTGGATAGAATATAGTTGGACTTTTAAAAGAGCTTTTATTGCTTTTTTAGTTTCATTATTGCCTTTTGGAACATTTTGGGCAGAAAAAAAAGACTGGTTCGGAGAATCCAAATAAAAAACTTTTTCATTTTTTTTAAAATTGGCAAAATTATTGCTATGTTGCATGCTCTTATGCTAAAAGCTTATGCAAAAGTTAGGTTTACATCAATCACTGCAACAAAAGTTATCTCCTCAGCAGATACAATTTATTAAGTTGCTCCAAATACCCACAGTAGAATTAAAGGCTCGTATCCAAGAAGAATTGGAAATAAATCCTGCTTTAGAAGAAGGAAAAGATGATATTTTTGACCAAAATGAAAATGTTTCCAGCACAGAAGATAGTTATGAGGAGGAGTTTGACAATTTTGACGATGATAATTTTGATGATGATTTCAGTGGCAACAGCGATGAGGTAAATATCAGCGATTATATACAAGCCGAAGAAGACAGCTATAAAACGCAAATGAATAACGGTGGAGGAGATGATGAGGACAAACAAATGCCTATCTCTGTTGGAATTACATTTTTTGAAGCTTTAGAAGCTCAACTAGGTTATTTGCGTTTGGATGAAAGAGAAAGTGTCATTGGTAAACAAGTGATTGGTAGTTTGGATAATGACGGATATTTACGTAGAGAAATCCCTGCTATTGTAAATGATTTGGCTTTTACCCAAAATGTAGAAACAACACAAGAAGAAGTATTAGACCTTCTCAAGAAAATACAGCGTTTTGACCCTTCAGGTGTAGGAGCAAGAAATCTGCAAGAATGTCTTTTGATTCAGCTTAGACGTAAAAAAGAAGAAGAATTACACACAGAAGAAGAACGTCATCTTTTAGAACTTGCTATTGAAGTAATTGAAGATAATTTTGAAGAGTTCACTAAGAAACATTATCCCAAGATTGAAAAACGCCTCAATATCTCAGAGGAGGAATTGAAGCCTATCATCAAGATAATCACGAAGTTAAATCCAAAACCTGGGGAAACAGAAGATGGTGAAAGCATTACTCAATATGTTATCCCTGATTTTATTTTAATCAATAACAATGGCAAATTGGATTTAACGCTGAACTCTCGTAATGCTCCAGAATTGCGTATCAGTCGTTCATTTGCCGAAATGTTGGATACTTATCATAAAAGCAATAAAAATGATAAAGCTATCAAGGAAACGGTATCATTTGTAAAACAAAAACTTGATGCAGCCAAATGGTTTATTGATGCCATCAAACAACGTCAGCAAACACTTCTCAAGACTATGCAGGCAATTATCGAATTCCAGTATGATTTCTTTTTGGAAGGAGATGAAAGTAAATTTAGACCCATGATTCTCAAGGATGTAGCTGAAAAAATAATGATGGATATTTCGACAGTTTCAAGGGTAGCAAACAGCAAAACTGTACAAACAGAGTTTGGGGTGTATCCACTTAAATATTTCTTCTCTGAAGGAATTGCCACTGAAACAGGCGAAGATGTAAGTAGCAGAGAAGTAAAAGCTAAACTCAAAGAATTTGTAGATAATGAAGATAAGAAAAAGCCTCTATCTGATGATAAATTGGAAAAAATGCTTCATGATACAGGCTATTTGATAGCTCGTAGAACAGTAGCCAAATACAGAGAACAATTGGGTATTCCTGTTGCCCGACTAAGAAAAGAAATTTAAAAAATAAATGCAAATACACACTTCAAAGTGTGTATTTTTTATACTAGTATTATTTATGTTTAATATATTTAAGTTTGGGGGAGCTTCTGTAAAAGATGCAGAAGCTGTAAAAAATGTAGCTCATATCATTAGAGAATTTGGTTCTCAAAATAATTTACTTGTAGTAGTTTCGGCAATGGGAAAAACCACCAATGCTCTTGAAAGATTACTCAATGATTTCTTTGAAAAAAAAGATTGGCAAGTAGAGTATGAGGCTCTCAAAAAATATCATATAGAAATTGTAGAACGCCTTTTCTCAAAAGATCATCTCATATATACAGCTTTAGATTATTTGTTTTTGCAACTAAAAGATGCTTTACTCAATAAAATAAAGCCTAGTCAGTATGATGAAAGTTATGACCAAATTGTAAGTTTTGGAGAAGTCATGTCTTCACAAATATTGAGTTATTATTTGAAAGAGCAAAAAATTGATAACGAATGGATTGAAGCTAAAGATTACATCAAAACAGATACCACTTGGCGAGAGGGCAAAGTGGATTTGCCTTGGACTGAAAATCTGGTAAAAAGAGAATTAAATCCTATACTACAAGATAAAATTATTATTACACAAGGCTTTTTGGGTGGGACGTTGGGTAATAAAGTTACAACATTAGGCAGAGAAGGCTCAGACTATTCAGCGTCTATTTTTGCTTATTGTTTGGATGCTGAATCTGTAACCATTTGGAAAGATGTTCCTGGTATTTTGAATGCAGACCCTAAAAAAATAGCTGATACACAACTTTATACAACACTTTCTTATACAGAAGCTGCCGAGATGACGTTTTATGGGGCAAACGTGATTCACCCAAAGACTATTAAGCCACTTGCCAATAAAAATATTCCTTTGTATGTGCGTTCTTTTGTAGAGCCTAGTAAATCAGGAACTTGTATAGATGGCGAAGCAAGCCAACGCCAAACGCCTACCATTATTTTTAAACCCAGTCAGGTATTTTTAACGTTTAGCGTGAAAGACTTGGCTTTTATTACAGAAGAGAATTTGAGTAAAATATTGCATACTTTTACACAACTCAACTGTAAAATAAACTTAATGCAAAGTTCAGCAGTTTCATTTTCTATTTGTACGGATTATCAAACTCAACGAATAGCTAAAGTTTGTGAGTTTTTGGAAGAAGAATTTGCTATCAAACAAGAAAAAGGTGTTCAGTTGCTTACAGTCTTATATTATGAAGAGCAGAATCTCCAAAAACTGATTTCTGGTTATCAGAAAGTTTTAGAACAAAAAACTCCTCAATATTACAGAGCTGTTGTATTAGAGTAAAATAAATTTTGATTTCAAATAAAAAAACACAGATTTATATTTGTATAAATATATTTGTGAAATAAATTCTCAAACATAGAAAAAATCTTGTATTTTTTGTAACTTCCTAAATCTGACCTAGCGAAGTACAATCAACATTGTTGACTAAAAAAAAATATTTTCGCAGATGCAAGACCTCTTTATATTTATATTGCTTCTTATTTGCTTAGTTTTCATTATCAGACCATTTACTGTTATTTTACATGAGCTCGGTCATGCAATATCTGTCATATTACTAACTAAACAAAAAGCGACTATTTACATTGGTTCGTATGGTGACCCTAAAAAAAGTTTAAAAATTAATTTTGGAATATTAAACATATTTTTCCGATACAATCCTTTTTCTTGGAAATCGGGATGTTGCGTTCCCTCTGCTAAATCTATTTCTATAAATCAGCAAATCTTTTATATATTAGCAGGACCATTGGCTTCCCTGTTAGTTGGAGGAATTGCTTACTATCTCAATTTTGCTTATAAACCACACGAATTTTTGAAAGAGGGTTTAAAGATGCTTATTTGCTCTTCTTTGTTCGACTTTTTTGCTAATATTATTCCAAGTAATACACCTATTAGACTTCACGACGGAAACATAACATATAATGACGGTTATAACCTACAACAACTTTTTTATGGCAAGAAATTCCCAAAGGAATATTCAATGGCTGTGGAGTTATATAATGAACAAAAATTTGCAGAGGCTGCTATTTTATTTGAAACGATAATTTTGCAAGATTTTAAAGATGAAAGTATTTATCGCCTTGCTATTAGTGCTTTTTTGCAAAGCAAAAATTTTCTCAAAGCAAAAGATTTATCAGAAACTTTGGCTTTGAAAAGCAAAATGACTTCTGATGATTTGTCTAGTTTTGCACTGTCCTATTCTCAACTTGGGTTACATGAAAAGGCAATAGAATTTTATGATAAGTCATTATTTCAAAATCCAGACAATAAATATTCTTTGAATAATAAAGGTTATACTTTAAATTTAATGGGTAAATTTGAAGAGGCAATCCAATATTTCAATAAAGTAATTGATATTGATAAAGATTTTGCATATTCTTATAACAACAGGGGACTCTCCAAAATAAAACTTGGACAAGTTGAAGAAGGCTTACAAGACATTATTCATTCGTTTGAATTAGACCCAAACAATTCTTATGGATATATGAACATGGGCATTTATCATTTTGATAAAAGTGAATTTGATGAAGCCTTAAAGCAATTTATTAAGGCAAAGGAGCTTGATAATAGCACATACTTGATAGATAAATGGATAAATGATGCCAAATATCAAATAGAAAGAAGAAATATTATATAAAGTCTAATATATAATTACAAATATTTAGGTTCATTTTGTTTCAAAAATATAAAATTATAACTCACAAACAAAAAATTTATAAAACCTGCTTTCAAACAGAATTTTACTCTGGTATAGGCACTTTTTCGCCTAAAAATTTAGGTTTTGCACCCAATACATAATCAATAAATACTTTTACACGAGCTAGTTTTTCACGAGCTTGTACTTTAAAACCATAATTGAGACTTACATCACGAGCATTGAAACCAATGGCATCAATGCCTTCTTTGGAGGCAATATAAACAGCTCTTGCATTATGGAAAGGCTGAGAAATAATGGTTACAGATGTTTGACTAAAAATTTCACGAAGCCTGATGACAGAATCAAAAGTTCTGAAACCTGCATAATCTAAATAAATATGTGTAGAATCTACACCTGCTTTGATTAAATCTGAACGCATCATTTCGGGTTCGTTGTATTCTTTTCTGCCATTATCGCCACTGATAACAATATATTTAATCTTCTTGGCTTTAAAAAGCTCAGAGGCTGCTCGAATGCGATAAGTGTAATACAAATTCACATAGCCACCTTCTAAAAGTTTGGCTGTACCCAAAAGTAAACCTACTTTGTTGTAAGGAATATCTTTTACATCAGTATAAAGCTTGTTTTTGGTGTTTTTAGTAATAATGCTATCACACACATACACAACCACAACACAAACGATAATGGCAGTCAATATTCCATAAATCATCCATTTCTTCCTTTTCATAGTCATATTCAGGAGTGTTATTCAATAAAAACTTGATTTTTTTACTCTTATACAACGTTTGTACTGATAAGGCTTTGTGAATCTCCCAATGAAGAAGTTGTCAGCACCAAGCCAACACCTTTGGCATAATAATATTGTGTAAAAAAATTCAAAGACATCAAATTACCGTTCATCAGCATTTTACTTTCTGCTTCTATCATGGCTATAGCATTATATGTTTTTCCGTTCACTTCTTTTGTAGAGCCTACTTCTTTTACATTGAAAACCAATATATTATCAAAGCCATTTGCTTTGAACTTCACTTCCCAAGAATTTCCTACAGTAAGGTCATCTTTGAGTAAAATTTGCATTGTTCCTTCTTCAAAACTATCTGTTAGATAATTGTTTCCATCTTTTCGCATGATTTGATTTTTATTCATCATGGAATTTATCATGGTAAATTCATGAGGGTTAGATGGATTTACACTTGTTACTTTATTGGTGTAAGTAGAGCCATCTTTGAGTTGGTAAGTCCACTCAAAACCCGCTTGAAGCGGATAATAAACTTCGTTTCCTGTAATCATTTGAGTATAGATAAAAAATAAAAAAATAAAAAAGCAACACCAACAAGAAGGTCAGTGTTGCCAGAAATAAAGAGCATATTAATTTTCTGTCAGAATGAAAGCTCCCCAGAAATAAGGGTCTTTGTACTTTTCTTTGAGTTTTAACTGAGCTTTACGGAAAGCTTCGGGTTTGTTTTTACTCACTTTCAGATTGTTATAGAATAAAGTCATCAATTCTTGTGTGGCATCATCACTTACTTTCCACAAACTCATAATCGTAGCATCTACACCAGCAATTTGGAAAGCTCTTTGTAAACCATATACACCTTCACCAGCTTTTACATCTCCTAAGCCAGTTTCACAAGCTGAAAGAATGGCAAGCTCTGAGTTATCCAAGTTCATATTGGCTACTTCATAAGCCGTTAAGAACCCATTGTCAGTTGATTGATAATCTTTGTTATTTTTCACTCCTTCCATGGTTTCTTCAGCACCTGCAAATACTAATCCTGAACGTAACATAGGGTTACTTTTAGCTTTTGAGGACTCTACACCAAACACCAAGCCACCTTCTTTTTCTATTTCGTTGATGAAATAACCATGAGTAGCAATATGAATAATATCAGGATGTACAGCATCATCAGCTTTTTTTACATTGGTTTCATTAGCATTATCAGCCAAATATGTTTCGATTTTATAACCCAAAGCTTTAAGAATAGGAGAGATGTTCTCTACCTCTTTTTTAGTGCCAGGTAAAGGGCTGATAGTTCCTTTATTTCCATAATTGGGGAAGCCTACTAAAAGGGCTTTTTTAGTATTTTTATTAGCAGGTTTTTTCTCACGCTCTTTAGAATCAGGTACGAAACGAGTATTGGTTACAAATGTCAAATTCCAATCTTCTACTACAAATTTTCCGTTGGGTTTGCGTAAAGTATTCAAACTAATTTGATTATAAACGCCATCCAACGACACAAAAATACGTTTTTTACCTTGTAAAAGAGGTTCGATTTTCTCCCAAAATACACCATACGACATCTTATTTTCTTTTCTGGTTCTGGTTACATTCTGGTAATATTTGAGTTCATCTTCTTCAAATTCTTTACCTTTTCCCAAAATTGCCATTTTAGGATGACTGTGCTGATGTTTGCCTGCTACCAAAGCCACATAGATACTTTCTCCTGTAAATTTTTTATCAAAATTTTGGAAAGAAATAATTTCTAAAGCTGCTTCATCATTGGCTAAGGCTGCATCTATTTCTTTGATAGTGTGTAGTTTATCATCAATTTTGCTTTTGAAAATCTCAGACTTTTGAGATAAAGCTCTTTCCAAATCGTTGGCTTCACTTTCAATTTTACCCAAATCAATTTCTTGTTCTTTCAATTCTTCTTTAGAAAGGGAGTACAAACGAGCCAATTGTTCTTTTTTCTCAATCCAAAGGTTATAATCTTTGATAAGCTCAACATCTTTAGAAGCTAAAATCCTTTGTTTGATTTTGTTGGTAGCGTTCAGGAGAATTCCTTTAGTAGAAATATGGGCATTGTACATTTCAGAAAGCAATTGAGGATCTTTTTCTCCATTTTGCACTGCAAAGCTATAAAAACGCATATAAGTAGGGCGTAATTTAGACCAATATTGGTCTTTTTCAGCCTCATTCATGGCAGGAAAATACTTGACAATGAACTCATTGTTTTTATCCAAAACCTTTTTATAGTATTCACTAGCTTCTTTAACTTTACCTTGTTGCCAATAGAGAAGAGCTAAACCTTCTTGAGAAGCATTAAAATCTGGGTGATTTTCGCCTAAAACCTGTTTTCTTGCTTCGTAAGATTTTTTTAGATTTTCTTCTGCCTTTGTAGGATTACCCTGATACAAGTAATAAAGTCCTAAATTGTGAAGCGTTTTGGCTGTAGAAGGATGATTGTCTCCAAATTTCTTTTTATAAATGCTGTATGCATCTTGTAAATAACTCTCAACCTTTTTATAATCGCCCATTTGCATATACAAAGAAGCTGTAAGATTCAGTAAATGAGCATAATCAGGGCTGTTAGTTCCTAATTGTCCTTTTTTGATTTTAAGTATTTTTTCGTAAATAGCCAATGCTTCTTCTTTTTTGCCCATTTCTTGTAATAAAAGAGCCTTATTTACTACCACACGCTGATAAGTAAGACTTTTTTGGCTTTTCTCATCATCTACCATTTTTAAAGAAATTTCATAGATTTCTAAAGCTTTTTGGTTTTGTCCAATAACCTGCTGAAAATAAGCTTTGTTATTATACATAATTGCTAAAATACTTTTATCTAAGTTTTTCGCTTCAGCAATTTGAATAGCCTGATTGACAGTAGTTTGAGCATCTGTGAAATGTCCTTGTTGATTATACAAAACACTCTTGTTGTTGAGGGCAATGGCATAATCGTTCGATTGTTCTGTAAATAATTGTTTTCTTATTTGTAAAGCCTGTTCTAAATAAGTTTCAGATTTCTCAAAATTGCCCAAAGCTGAATACATCAAACCCATGTCTGTCATGAGTTTGGCATAATACATATCATTGGTTTTACCTGCCTTTTTAAAGTTTTCTTCAGCAGCTGAGAAGTTCTTTTCTGCAGCCTTGTATTTATTCATAGCAAGCATACTCTCGCCCAACTCCATACGAGTTTGAGCATATTCGGCTGGGTCACTAATGTTGTTTGTTATTTTTGAAGTAGCATTTAGATTTAATCTGCCATCAGCAATAAAATCTTGTCCCATAGAATTAAACATCTTATTCCAACGCTGATTTTCTTCGTAAAAACCTGTATTATCGCTTACTGCGATGGCACAAGTATAGTTGGCAGAATCCATTTCTGCTCTTTTTTTCTGTAAATCACCTAAGAATTTGTTTTTTTGCCCTTGAGTGGCATTCCGAGCAGTTCTATCAGCCTTGTCTTTGGCTTTATCTTTTACCTTGTCTTTCAAATTGCCGAATTGAGCATGTGTAATGTAAGAGCATAACAGAAAGCTAAATAAGAGTAAATGTTTCATAAAAGTTATTATAAAGTTTGATGTTTTTCTGAAAATTAAGCAATAAAAGGAAAAAAGACAAGGATTTTTTAGAGTATCTAAAGCATAAAAAAAGCCGAATCAAATTCGGCTTTTTTGTTCTTTTATTTTACCCTCTACCATGCATCATTTTTTTCAAGATGGGAGTTAGTCCAAAAAGTAGTATCGAAGCTATACCACAAAGTACTACAAACACCATGAAAAATTCAAATAAATTATGAATTGTAAACCCTGCAAATGTTGGATATTTTATTTCAATAATTTTCTTGTCTTTAATAAGTTTGAACTCTTCTGCTGTAAAAGTAGTATCTTGAGCCTTATAAGTATTTGTAAACTCTTTTTTGTCTTTTTTCGCTTTTTCTCTTGCTGCATTGAGTTTGTGGAGATTATTTACCCTATCTTCAATATTTAGATTATTTGTTTTAGCTAAATCTGAATTTAATTTAGCTATTTTCATGTTTAAAAGCCTGAATAAGTCTTCTCCTGAAGCATCTACTTTAGTGTCCAAAATTCCTTGTAAATCAATTTTAACTTTATCGCATGCGATAAACTGCTCGCTGGTAGGAGGTAATATAGAACCTAATGTACCAGCCAAAGCATATCCTGAGGCATTCGATAAGAAGAATACACCAAATAACAATGAGGCAAATCTTTTGGGAGCAAGCTTGCCCACCAATGACAAACCAATGGGAGATAAACAAAGTTCTCCAATAGTTTGGATAAAATACAAAAGAATAAGCCATTGTACAGCTAATAAACTGGACTTTCCTAAATCTTTCACATTATGAGCAATGATAAAATAGCTGAGAGCTATTAAAAGTAATCCTATAGCTTGTTTGAAAGGAGATATGGGTTCTTTGCCTTTTGCTCTCAATTTATCCCACAAAATACTCATTGGAATAGCAAAAAGAATCACAAAAACACCATTAGCTGACTGAACCATAGAAGGAGGCATTTTCCAGCCGAAAAAATTTCTATCTGTTTGATTATCTGCTATAAATGTAAGAGAAGAACCTGCCTGTTCAAAAGCTGCCCAAAAGAAAATTACAAAAAATGATACAATGTAAATTACCAAAATTCTATCTCTTTCTATTTTTGTAAGAGATTTGTCAGAAAGTATAAGACCTGCTAAAGTAAGACCACTACCATAAATGGTAGAATAAATGATGTTCTGCCCAAAAACAAAATAAAATATAAGTGCTAATGCTACAAATCCTAATAAAGCTGTACCAAGTGCAGCAGGGGTAAATTTAGCTGATTGAGCTTCTCCCTCAGTATAATCAGCAACATCATTATGCTTGGGTAAGCCACCAATAGGTTTTCCCTCTGGTGTAATAACATATTTATCTTTAAGGAAATACAGAGTAAGTGTCCCAAGAACCATAGCGATAGAAGCTGCTAAAAAGCCCCATTTAAAAACAAAAATATCTCTCACACCATTATCATCAACAACATCTCCCAACAAGGGGCAAATAGATTGCCCTAAAAATGCTCCCACATTAATTCCCATATAAAATATGGTAAAAGCTGTATCCAGTTTGTTCTTGTCTTGAGGGGGATACAAACTACCTACCATCGAAGAAATATTGGGCTTGAAAAAGCCATTTCCAAAAATAATACAGCCCAAAGCTATGTATAACAATGTTTTAGCAAGCCCTAAATTAGAATCAAAAACGTTACCACTAAAAAATAACAACATCTGACCTATTGCCATCAGTGTACCACCTATCATGATACAGTTTCTATTGCCTAAATATCTATCAGAGATGAACCCTCCCAACATGGGTGTAAGATAACTCAATCCTAAGAAACCTCCATAAATTAGTGATGAGTCTTCTTTACTCATCATCAAAGCATTCACTATAAAAAGTGTAAGCAAGGCTCGCATACCATAAAAATTGAACCTTTCCCACATTTCTGTTAGAAATAATACAAATAAGCCTGGTGGATGTTTACTAGAAGATTTTGTACTGTCCATGTTGCGTGTAGATTTTAATGAAATTAATAAGTTTTAAAAATACAATGAAAAGCTGTGTATGCAAAAAAACTTCTCTTAATTTTTTGACTCTAAACTTTTATAATCTTGTATTTGTTGATTATGAGTGATTTGGATACTTTCAGTTAAACAAAAAACAAACGTAAATTTAAGAGATATATCAAAAAAGTTATATTTGCACAAACAGATACAATTATGGCTATTGAAAAAAAAGAATACTCAAATGGTGAAATTACAGTGGTATGGCAACCCAAAATGTGTATCCATTCTGCTGTTTGTTTTCGTGGACTCAAGAGCGTTTTTGACCCCAATAAACGTCCTTGGGTGAATATAGAAGGTGCTAATACTGAGCAGATTGTAGCTCAAATAGAAAAATGCCCCTCCAAAGCATTGAGCTATTACCACAACAATGCTCAAAATGATTCAACTCAAACCAAAAAAGAAGAAACTACCATGCAAAACGAAGATAAAAATCTGAAAATCGAAATATTACCCAATGGACCTATTTTGGTGCAGGGGAACTTCACACTGAAGCATGGTGAAGAGGAAAAGGAAAATGCTAAGTCAACTACATATCTTTGCCGTTGTGGAGCATCTAAAAAGAAACCTTATTGTGATGGTTCACACAAAAATATTAATTTTGAGGGCTAAAATAACATGGAAAAACTTATAGATTCTGTACTTGAAAACGAAAAATACCAAGTAAAAATACACTCATCTCATCATCAAATTATTGCTGATGAACCTGAAGATTTGGGTGGAAAAAATACAGGTATGACTCCCTACGAACTCCTTTCGGCAAGTTTGGCAGCTTGTACTAGTATTACACTCAAAATGTATACAGAACGCAAAGAATGGAACGTGGGGCAAATCAATGTAACAATTAATTTTGAGGAAATTAGTGAATCAGGAACAAAAAAAGCAAAATTTATACGAGAAATAAGTTTTGCAAATGATATAGAACAAACTGAAAAAGACCGTCTCAAGCAAATAGCAGATGCTTGTCCTGTGTCTAAAATCTTAAAATCAGGTGAAAATACCATAGAAACCATCATAAAATAATGACTAAAACCAAAAAAATATTATCAGCTATCTTTGTAGGATTAACCATTTTGTTGTCTTCATTAGCTTTTTATGTATATCAAGTAACACAAAGCCCTAATTTACAAGTAAAAAGAGGTGCAAAAATGCTTTATATCCCTAAAGGAACTGATTTTCAGGGACTGATTCAAATACTTAAAAAAGACTCGATTGTGAGCAATGTTGTTTCATTTGCTTTTCTTTCAAAAACACTGGGTTATCAAGAACATGTAAAAGCAGGAGCATACCTTATTGAACCCAATATGACTAATCTGGCAGCTATTCGTAAATTGCGTTCGGGTGATCAAACACCTATAAGGCTTACATTTAATTATCTAAGAACAAAAGACGATTTGGCAGAAAGATTGGCAAACCAATTACCTATACCCAAACAAGAAATATTAGATATGCTGAATAATAAGGAGTTAGCTCAAAAATATGGCTTGGACGCAAATACTATGACAACTTTATTCATTCCTAATACGTATGAGATATACTGGACAATAACCAAAGAGGAACTTTTTGAAAAAATGCATAAAGAATACAAAAAGTTTTGGACAGAAAATAGAATTCAGAAAGCAAAAGCCTTGAATTTGTCACCTTCAGAGGCTTCAATCTTGGCTTCTATTGTACAAGCTGAAACAGCTAAAAATGATGAAAAACCTCGTGTAGCAGGTGTTTACTTAAATAGATTAGCCAAAAACGATTTGTTACAAGCTGACCCAACTGTGATATTTGCCTTGCAAGATTTCAGTATCAAAAGGCTTTTAAACAGTCATTTAAAAGTAGATTCACCTTATAATACTTATAAATATGCAGGATTGCCACCTGGTGCAATTAATTTACCTGAAATTTCTTCAATAGATGCTGTACTCAATGCAGAAAAACACGATTATTATTTTTTCTGTGCTAAAGAAGACTTCTCAGGTTATCATAATTTTGCAAAAACATTGGCAGAACACAATAGAAATGCTAAATTGTATCAGCAAACTCTTAATGAGAAAGGAATTAAATAAATTGTGTGTCAAATTTTTATTTTGGCATTATTTTAGATGAAAAACAAGCAAAAATCAATATTATGAAAAATCTCATACTTCTCTTTCTTTTTGTAAGCAATTTGTTGTACGCTCAAGATTTTCAAGTGCTTACCAGCAACGGAAACAATCTAATTAAATTAGGAAATAAAAAAATATGGGCTGGTACAGCTTTAAAAAATGCAGATGTGATTACAGTTGCTCAAAATGGATACTTGGGGCTTATGCACCTTAAAACAGGTAAAACTATTGAAATTAAGAAGGCTGGAACTTATACCATGTCCACATTAACGCCCAAAACAGGAAATAGCTCATTAGGACCAAAATATAGTAGTTATGTTGCTGAAGAATTATTTAAAGGAGAAAAACAAGATATAAATAAAAATCATAGAAAATACATGGCTATTACAGGAGCTGTCTCTCGTGATTCGAGGGTACTCAATGAAGCTAAAACACTTACTGTTTTTACAAGTGATGGAGCTCAAGAGGTATATGATAACTTTGTTTATTTATCATGGATGCCTAACAGCAATGATAAAATCGAAAAATATTATATACAAATTACAAACTTCAATGATGAGACTGTGGCTCTACTCGAAACAGATAAAAACTATTTGGAATTAGATATGAGTATTTACAAAAGAGCTAAAAATAGTGATGCTACTTTTATTATCAAAGTGTTTACTGTTGAGGCTCCTTTATATAAAGGCGTTTTTACAGTTTCGTTGATGGATAAAACGAAAAAAGAAGGAATTAAAAAAGAAATAGGGAGTACTACACCTGAAAACGCTTTAGATTACATGATTATGGCTAAATATTTTGAAGAAAAAGGTCTTTTATTAGATGCTGTAAAATGTTATCAAAAAGCTTTAGCTTTACAAAATCTGGATAGCTATAAAAATGCTTACATGGAGTTTTTATCAAGAAATAAAATTGGTTATACACTCAATCCTGATTTTAAGGATTAAAATTTTCTGACAAATTGATATTATGCCCTAATTTGATAAAATTTAGGGCTTTTTATTTTAAATCTTTTCTGAAATAAGCAAATTTAAGAAAAATCATTTTTTTATTTTGACAAAACATATACTTTTGCCATGAAATCAGAAAACCTTTGACAAAATACATTTCCATATTCTTTCTTTTCATATCTCTTTCCCAACCTCTACAATATTTTTGGGTTAGGGTTTCTTTTGAATTGAATAGGACTTACATTGCTCAAAACCTCTGTGAAAATAGAGCCAAACCCGAATTAAAATGTGGTGGTCAATGTTTTTTGATGAAAAAATTAGCAGAAAAAAAGCAGCAGGAACAGAAAAATACAGAAAATTTAGAAGTTTTATTATCAATTTCCCTATTTCAAAATCCACCATCTTTTTATTTTAAACAGACTATAAAAGAAAATGAAATCATATATTTCTCATCTTTTATTAGTTTTTATACCCAAAATTGTATTTTAAGCACTTTTCAACCTCCTTGTGCTTAATCATTCATACCTTTTATAAATAGGTTTAACAGATACTTATGGTAACTGTTTGCTAATCCTTTTTCTTTTTGCAAAACTATTTTACGCTTTTGTGCTAGCCAGAGGTGTAGATAGTCCTATACGTTTATTTTTTATTTTAAATTTTATTTAGACTTTTTATTTATGAAAAGAATACATCTCTTTTTGCTTGCTATTATAGCGTCTACTATTGTGATTTCTTGTAAAAAAAATGATACAGAACCCGCTCCAAATCCAAATTTGACAGGTAGTTTGGAAGTAGAATTTGAGAATTTTGTAGGAACTCAAAAATTTGCTTTTGGTACCACTTACACCAACCCCAATACCAATGAGTCTTTTACACCTAGTATGTTACGCTATTTTATAAGCAATATCGAATTGAAAGCCTCAAATGGTACAGTTTTCACTGTTCCACAAAATGACAGCTATTTTTTAATAGACCAAGAAAAACCTGAAAGTCTCAAATTTACATTAAATGATATCCCTGAAGGAGATTATAATGAAATTTCTTTTACAATAGGTGTGGATAGCCTTAGAAACACTAAACCTGTTGGTGAAAGAACTGGAAACTTGGATATTTCTGGAACGGCTCAAGGTATGTACTGGTCTTGGAACAGTGGTTATATTTTTGTGAAATTTGAAGGTAGTTCTTCACAATCTACGGCACCGGACCAAAAATACCGTTATCATATTGGTGGTTATGGAGGATATTCTTCAAAAACTATCAATTGTGTTCGCAAGAAAACCCTTTCTTTTAATAAGGATATAGCCAAAGTAAGAACAAAAACAGCACCTACTGTGCATCTAATTACAGATGTGATGAAGCTATTCAATGGTTCTACACAACTAAAAATAGCAGATAATAATACTGTGATGTTCAGTGCTTTCGGGGTAAACGTTGCCAATAATTATACAGAAATGTTTGCTTATGATCATATTCATAATGATGACTAACATGAACGGGGCTTCTTTACTCTATAAGTAAAGAAGCTTACTTTTTGATTAATTATTTATTTCAAGATTAAAATTTATCCAAACATGAAAAAGATATTCATATTATTCTTCTTTTATATCATAAGCTATCATCTTCAAGCACAATCTATTGGAGAGAAATGGAAGGAACTCAAAGAGTTTCATACAGTGATGTCTCAAACTTTTCACCCTTCCGAAGAGGGAAACTTAGAGCCTATCAAGACTCGTAGCAATGAAATGGCAGAAAAAGCACAAATTTTGGCAAAATCAGCTATTCCAACAGAGTTTGCTACACCCAAAATTAAGGATGCTGTAAAAAGACTAAACAAAGGTAGTAAAGAACTCAATAAACTCATCAAAACAGGAAAAGCATCTGATGAACAGATTAAAACAAATTTAGCTGCACTACACGATGTATTTCATGAAATTATGGGTTTGTGTAAAAACGAAAAACACTAGAAAAATGAAAGGAAAGTATTTGTTATACACCTTATTATGTTTATGGAGTCATTTTTCGTGGGGGCAAAAGCTTTCAGGAAATGTTAAAAATAAACAAGGAGAAGCCATTGATTTTGCGAAAGTAAGTATCCTGAATTTATCAAAATCTACATATTCTGATAAAAATGGAAATTATGAAATAGATATTCCACAAGGAAACTATGAAATTTCTGTTAGTGCAACAGGTTATGCTTCACAAATCAGAAAGATAGAAGCAAAAGAGTCTGTTACACTTGATTTTGAGTTATCTGAAAATATAGAAGTATTGGATGATATTGTAGTAACTGCTCAAAAAACAGAGCAGAATGCCATTCAAACACCTATATCTGTTACCAACCTTTCTGCTAAAAAAATAGAAGATACCAGAACTTGGGGACTTGGAGGACTGACAGCTTTGGTGCCAAACTATACATATCAAGAGTTAGGAGTTCCATTTCAACAAGTGCAGTCTATTCGTGGTATTCAGGTATTTAGCGAAAATCCTGCTGTATCTACCTATATTGATGATGTCAATAACATTGATATTCTTGCCAATGGGTTTGCATTTACAGATGTAGAACGCATAGAAGTATTACGAGGTCCACAAGGTACACTGTTTGGCAGAAATGCAATGGGAGGAGTGGTCAATATCATTACCAAAAAACCAACCAATCGAACAAGTGGTTTTGCTGAGGTCGGAATGGGAAATTTAGGTTTGCAACGCCATAGTTTAGGTTTTAAAACACCTATTATCAAAAATAAATTATTTTTTGGAATCAATGGTTTATTTCAAAAACAAAATGGTTACTGGAAAAATGATACAACAGGAACAGGAGCCATCAATGGCAATGCAAATGGTAAAACTGTTGGAGGAGAGAATAATTTATATGGTAATATATTCTTGAAGTGGATTGCTCATCAGAAACTTGAGTTTACACTGAATTTAAAGGGACAGAGAGATTGGAGTAATAATACTGGCTTTTTTGTTTCTCAAACGGATAGAGATTTGGCACTTGCTAATCCTGATAGAATTAATTTGGCAAGAGTGGGCGAACATGAACGCAACATTTTAAATACATCTTTAGTAGCTAAGTATTTTGGGAATAAGTTCACCCTAACTTCAATTTCGGCTTATCAAACGATTGGTTTATCATTTAAAGATATCGACTTCCCTGGTTTCTATCATTCATTTTACAAAAGTGCTATTGGCGAAAAACTGCCACCACAACAAGTGTACAGTCAGGAATTGAGAATCAATTCAAGCTCTGATAGTAAACTGCAATATACGGCTGGCTTTTATGGCTTTTCTCAAGTAGGATATGAACCTTCAACGAACTTAGCCTTTGAAAGTCCAATATTTCCTGATACTTATTCAATTTTTAGAAATAAAGCAAATAATTTTGGTATTGCAGGATTTGGTGAATTGAGTTATCAACTTACTAAAAAGTTAAAAGCTACAGCAGGCTTACGTTATGACTACGAAAAACGTGAAGCTACCTTTAACGGTTTTGGAGATGCAATATTTTCAGGTGGTGTGTTTACTCAAATTTTACCCGACACAACAGTTAGTGGTAACTATTCTGCAATTTCACCAAAATTTGCTTTGAGTTATGCTGTAAATGAGCGTTCTAACATTTATGTAACTTATACTCGTGGTTTTCGTGCAGGTGGTGTAAATGCTCAAAAAGTACCCAACAATGTTCGCCAAACTTTTGACCCTGAATACTCAAATAACTACGAAGTGGGTTACAAAACCTCTTTGGCTAATAACAAACTGAGTATTGGAGCCTCTGCATTTTTAATTCAATGGCAAGATTTGCAATTCTTTAATTTGGTAGCACCTTTTACGTATGCAAGGGAAAATGTAGGTAATGCTCAGTCAGCTGGATTAGAGTTAGAAGTTTCAGTTATACCCGTTAAAGGATTACAAATAGATGGAAGTTTTGGATTCAACCAAACAGAGTACAAAAGTTTTGATTTGAAACGTGTAAACTTTGGAACAGGTGTGGAAAGTACAACAGCCATAGGTGGTAACAGCCTTTCTAATGCACCAAGCCATACCATTTTCTTGGGTGCTCAATATGAGTATGCCATTTCTAAGAATTTGAAAGCTGTTGTTCGTGGAGAAGTTCGTAACATTGGAAGCTATTACACTGATATTCAAAACCAAATTAAACAGCCAACTTATACACTTATCAATTCAAGAGTTGGCTTGAATTATGAAAAATATAGTTTATTCTTTTGGGGACAAAACCTTAACAATGAAAGGTATTTGGCTTTTGGTAATCCTGATAGTAGTTTTGGTAGAAATGTGAGAACAGCAGCACCAAGAACTTTTGGATTTACTGCTCAATATAAATTTTAACTATAAAGGAGGTTTGGAGTATTTTAAGCCTCCTTTTAAACCAAAAAGATATGTATAAGATATTGATATTACTATTGATAGGCGGTTTGTTTGCTTGCCAGAATCAGCCATCTAAAGAAACGAAAAAGATTGCTGAAGAAAAAAGTAATACAACTGAAAAAAACCATGACACATTGGTTCCAAAACACCAACAAGATGAAATGACACTCATTTTAGGAAAACCTAAGAAAAATATTAAAACAGTAGGAATATTGGTATATGATGGTGTCAATGAACTTGATTTGATGGGACCTCGCTACATTTTAGGGCAGATAATGGGTGTTAAGATTGATTTAATTGCATTGAAAAAAGGAAATATCAGAACAGTAATGGGAACAGAAATAGTACCCAACACAACCATAGACTCTGTAAGTCAATTAGATATTTTGGTTATTCCAGGTGGTTTCAAAGGTACAGTACTAGCTACTTATGATACCAAATTACACGATTGGATTAGAAAAATTGATAAAAATACAACTTATACGGCTGCTGTGTGTACAGGTGGCTGGATTTTAGGAGCAACAGGACTTCTCAAAGATAAAAAAGCAACCTCAAACTGGTATCAGGCAGAACAAATGATGACCAAGTATGGAGCTAAATTCGAGTCAAAAAGATTTGTAAATGATGGTAAATACTGGACATCAGCAGGTGTAACGGCTGGAATGGATATGTCTCTGGCAATGCTCAAAGATATTTGGGGCGAAAAATATGCACAAGCAGTAATGTTAGATATGGAATACGACCCTATGCCTCCTTTTGAAGGTGGTTCTCCCAAGAAAACACCTAGTGATGTATTAAGTATGATGAATATTATGTATGGAATGGGATTGATGCCTTTGATAGATAGTTTAGAAAAATTAAAAAAATGAAAAGAATAATTGTATACACAATCATATCATGGACTTTTTGGAGTTGTGATAGGGATGATCATCAAAAGCATGAGCATCCTAGTACCCAAACAGATACAACTAAAAAGAGTGTTAAAAAAACAGCTATGGCAAACATTGGTCGCAACCATGTTCATATAGAATATACAGCTCCTGCTGTTAGGAATCGTATTGTTTGGGGTGGTTTGGTACCTTTTGGCGAAGTTTGGGTGACAGGAGCACATCAGGCAACATCTTTTACCTTCTCTGAAGATGTTGTCATTCAAGAAAAAACAATCAAAAAAGGAAAATATGCCTTTTTTACAATTCCTGATAAAAATGAATGGACAATTATATTGAATACTCGTTGGAAACAACATCTGGCAGATGAATACAATCAAAAAGAAGATATAATCCGCTTCAAAGTAAAACCCCTCGAAAATATTCATACCGAAAGGCTAATATATCAGGTTGTGGATGAGGCAGATGGGAAAGGATATGTAGAAATGGCTTGGGAAAAAATAAAAATCAAGTTTCCCATACAAAATAGAAACTAAACCATTGAAATGAAGAAGGCTATGAATAAAAACATTCTTTATATTGTCATTGTAGTTGTAATGTTTTCATGTAAATCAAGGGATTTGGAGACACCCATATCATTTCAAAATCCATCAAATTTTCCTGAACCACATTACAATTTATCCCGAAACCCGATTACAACAGAGGGGTTTAAACTGGGTAAAATGCTGTTTTTTGATAGTATTTTGAGTAGAGATGGAACCATTAGTTGTGGGAGTTGTCATATCCCTAGTTCGGCATTTACACAACACGGACACGATTTGAGTCATGGGATAGATGACCAACTTACACTTAGAAATGCCCCACCAATTATGAATCTGGCTTGGCAAAAAGAGTTTTTTTGGGATGGAGGTGTATTTGATTTGGATTTATTTGCCCTTGCACCCATTGAAGCTCATAATGAAATGGATGAAAGTATTGCCAATGTTTTAAATAAACTCAGAAAGCATTCTAAGTATCCTCAAATGTTTGAAAGAGCTTTTGGTACTTCTGAAATCACTTTGGATAGATTTTTAAAAGCTTTATCTCAATTTCAACTCATGGCAATTTCTGCCAATTCGAAGTATGATAAGTTTATAAGAAACGAGGGAGCAACCCTTACAAATGATGAATTATCTGGTTTAGAGCTTTTTAAGGCAAAATGTAGTTCCTGCCATCAGGGAGAGTTGTTTACAGATTTAAGTTATCGAAATAACGGAATCATACCTCAAAGATTTAAGCTCAATGGTGCTGATACAATTGATACAGGGAGAGAACGTATTACGCTTAACCCAAACGATCAATTTAAGTTTAAAGTACCAAGCCTGAGAAATGTAGAAATCACACGTCCCTACATGCATAATGGCTCTTTGAGGACATTAGAGCAAGTTTTAGACCATTACCAAACAGGTGTTAAAGATAATCCGACATTAGACCCCATTTTAAAACAAAATGGCAGATTAGGAATAAATTTGACAGATGATGAGAAGAAAAAAATTATAGCATTCTTAAAAACACTAACCGATGAAGAATTTCTTAAAAACCCGATTTTATCAGAAGAAAATCCATAAAATAACCTTATCCTTATTTATTTGGATGTTTTTTCTAATACCCAATAGCTCTTGGGCATGTGATATTTGTGGTTGTGGTGTTGGAAGCTACTATTTTGGTGTGATGCCTCAATATCATAAACATTTTATGGGCTTGCGTTATAGAAGTATGTCTTTTGAATCGCATCTAAACTCTCAGTTGCTCAGAACCAAGGAGTATTTTCATACAACAGAGCTCTGGGGCAGATTTTATCCAACAAACAAGTTGCAAATCATGGGATTTGTACCATATTCATTTAACAATCAGGTAGATATTAACAATCAATCTAAAAAAATGCAGGGTTTCAATGATATTGTCTTGATGGCAAGTTATAATATGTTCAATGCTTCTACTATTCAAGATACCATTGTACGAAAATTTAAACATAGTTTGTGGATAGGAGGAGGGGTAAAATTGCCTACAGGCAAGTACAATTATGAAGAACAAGATGCAGGGCAGGTAGCCAATCCAAATTTTCAGTTGGGAACAGGCAGTGTGGATATTTTGACAAATCTTTTCTATAATGTTCGCTATCAAAACTGGGGTTTTAATCAGGATATTGCCTATAAAATAAATACTAATAATGCTAAAAATTATCGTTTTGGTAATAGAATCAGTGGAAATAGTAATATTTTTTACATCAGGAAAATAAGCAAAAAACTAAGCCTGATGCCTTATACAGGGATTTATTTTGAGCAATCTGCTTTAGATACTCGAAACAATGAAAAAATAAAAGAAACAGGTGGGTATTTGCTCGCTTCTAATATAGGAATGGACGTATATTGGAATCAGAAATTAAATATTGGAGTGAATTACCAAATCCCTCTCTCTCAAAATTTAGCTCATGGAGAAATCAAGGCAAATAATAGAGTAGTTTTGCAGGCTTCTTGGCTGTTTTAATGAAATACAAACATAATGAGTTATTACGTGCTTTTAAATAATATGTAAGCCTATTTTAAAATAAAATATCAATTGGTAAATAAAAAACAGCATTTCATAAAACAAGGGCATAAATAATACGTTTAAATAAGTACTATTGCACAATAACTACTACTAAACTAATATGAACTTAAAAGAACTTATTATTAATTTTGCTCCAACGGGTAATGTTCCAACATCCAAAAACTCTCCATACATACCCATTAGCCCCAGCCAGATTATTGAAGAAGTGATAGAAGCCTATGAACTGGGCATTACACTTGTTCATTTACATGCCAGAGAAGAAGACGAAAGTCCAAGTTGTAAAGCAAGTATCTACAGTGTTATTTTAGAGGGTATCCGTAAATACTGTCAAGATATGGTATTGGGAGTGTCTTTAAGTGGAAGAAACTTCCCTGAAATAGAGAAAAGAACAGAGGTCTTGAGCTTAAAGCCTGATATGGCTTCCTTGACACTCAGTTCACTGAATTTTAAAAATCAGGCAAGTTTAAATGAACCAGAAACCATCAATATCCTTGCAGAGAAAATACAGGCTTGTGGTGCAACACCCGAACTAGAGTGTTTTGATGCTGGTATGCTCAATTATGCACTTTATCTGATTCAGAAAGGAAAAATAAGGCCTCCTTTTTACTTCAATCTCATTACTGGTAATATCTTTGGGATGCCCAATGACATGGCTCATATTGGTACTTTCATCAAAGATTTACCAAAAGAATCAGTTTGGGCATTGGGTGGAATAGGAGACTTTCAACTGGCTGCCAATAGTTATGCCATTACAGCAGGAGGAGGAGTAAGAGTAGGTTTGGAAGATAACATTTGGTATAATGCCAAACGTACTCAGTATGCTACTAATATAGATTTAATCAAACGCATACATACACTAGCCGAAATTCATGAAAGACCTATTATGAAACCTGCAACATTTGGAAAAATGGGTTTCTTTAATAAGAACAGGGTTTTTATGAAGAATGATATTTTAAAAGAGGCTGTATAATGATGGATAAAATAGATATTTTAGGGGCTAGTATTGATACATTATCCATGATTTTTGAAATACTAGCCCATCAAATCAATATTCCACAGGTCAGAATTGTTCAGAATACTTCACATGCTTTGGATGGAGATTTTCTCCATCCAAAAGTTTCTTATACAAGTGTTCATGTAGAAAATATTGAAAATAGGCTTTTTGATAAAGTAATTTTAGGTGTTTATCAGGTAAAAACCAAATATGCTGTCTGGAATAGTTTTTTAGAACGATTTCCAAATTTAGAACAGCATTTATGTAATATTCTACACCCTCAAAATGCCATTGCCGAAACTGTAAGTCTTGATAAAGGCATACAAATCAATCCGTTTGTGGTGATAGCTCCTTATGCTAAAATTGGAAAATGTGTGTCTATCAACAGACAAGTAAGTATTGGACATCATACATCTATCAGTGATTTTAGTACCATTAACCCTGGAGTAAATATCGCAGGGCATTGCGAAATAGCCGAAGGTGTTACAGTGGGGATGGGAACAAATATTATAGAAGGAGTAAAAATAGGTAAAAATAGTATAGTTGGTGCGGGTTCACTAGTTTTAAAAGATATACCCGAAAATGTATTGGCTCTTGGAAGTCCTGCAAAAATTATAAAAGAATTATGATTTCAGTTTTTGGAAGTAAATTTACAGAAGAAGAAGCAGAGTCTGTGAAACAGGTTCTGCTTTCGCAGTGGGCAGGTATGGGTAAAAAAGTAGCTGAATTTGAGCAAGAATTGGCTCAAAAAAGGCATTTGCCCAATATGTTACTGGTCGATTCAGGTTCAAATGCGTTATATCTAGCTATTACGTTACTCAATTTGCCACCAAATTCGGAAATAATTTTGCCCAGTTTTACTTGGGTGGCATGTGCTCAAGCAGTTCTATTAGCAGGACACACGCCAGTATTCTGTGATGTGGATATACAAACACAAAATGTAACAGTAGAAACCATTTTGCCACATATTACGCCTCAGACAAAGGCAATTATGGTGGTGCATTATGCAGGCAAACCAGTAGATATGAATCCTATTTTAGCATTAGGGTTTCCTGTCATAGAAGATGCAGCCCATGCCATTCATTCCAATTATCATGGAAAAGCATGTGGAACAATAGGAGAAATAGGCGTTTTTAGTTTTGATTCCATTAAAAATCTTGCAATGGGTGAGGGTGGAGGAATAACTACCCAAAATGAAGCCTATCTTGCAAGAGCTAAAAAACTGAGATATTGTGGTATTGAAAAATCTGGTTTTCAGCAGTCACAAGCTCAACAAAGTCAAAATAAGTGGTGGGAATATCACATTTCGGAAGTGTTTATCAAAATGTTACCCACTGATTTAGAAGCTTCTATAGCTTTGGTTCAATTGCAAAAAATGGAAAAATACCAAACTATCAGAAAAAATATTTGGGATACTTATCAAAAAGCTTTTGAAAATATAGACTGGATAGCCCGTCCACAAGATTCAGAATTACATGAACAGCATTCTTATTTTACGTATTTTATCAGAACACCCTTTAGAAATGAATTAGCACAATATTTATTGGATAAAAAAATTTACACAACACTTCGTTACCATCCTTTGCATCTCAATGCTTTGTATCAGAGTACAAAAGTACTTCCTAATAGTGAACAACTCAATGAACAAGGCTTAAACTTACCTTTGCATCCTAACCTTTCTGAAACAGATGTTTCATACATTATTGATTGTATCACGAAATTTAAAAAATAGTGCTTGATTTACCCAAAATCCCCTTGAGTCAAGGTAGTTTGATAGAAGTGTATCAGCCTGATATTGATTTCTTTATCCAAAAACTACAGAAAAGAGAATATTTTGCTTTTACAAGACAATTGCATGGACTCTGGGATTCTGTCATTGGGGCATGGATTTTAGATGCAAGTTTGCGAAAAATAGAATTAGAAGATGAAAATTATCTTTGGAAACTGGCTCAAACCATGTCAAAGGGTAAAGAAGCCATAGAAGGACTTTATTATCCTCCAAAACTTTATATGGAATTGCTTCAAATTCTGAAAAATTTAGAACAAACACCTGAAAACTTCTTTTTTGGAATAGGAGATACCTATTTTTATCCTGAACAAACACCACCATACCATTACAATCATTATACTTTGCCTTTTAAATGTTCTTTTAAATACTTACCAACATCTAATCAATTGAAATTCTATAAGTTAAGATTTGGGGACAGGCAAGAAGTGATGCAATATATTTTACCTAAAAATAAAACGTTTTTTGATGGGTTGATTTGGAAACGATACACTTACTATAATCAAATTCAAGCTTTTTTTGAGGCTTTGAAGGAATTTCAGGTAATAGGCATAGCCCCCAAACACTATCATAATTTTGGAGAATTGGTAAAAATACCTGATTACACACATGTAGCCATTCATCATAACAAAGCCTCAGAGAATAGAGAGGAATTATTGGAGTATATTGTGGGTTTGCATGCTCAAAAAAAGAAGTTTGGAAAGCCCTGCTTATACTTTTTTGTGGCAGGTTCTTTGAGTGTATGGTTGGTGTATCATCTTCAAAAACGAATTCCAGATGCCTTTTTAGTAGATATAGGTCAGGCTTTCAATTATTTGTACGATTCTAAAGAAGGACTTTTGCATAGAGAGTTTGGCTTGAGCCATCAAAACGACCACAAACGAAAATCTGTGGATTCAAAAAAATGGTATGGAACGAAAGATTTAGGGTGTAAAATGCAAATTATTGATAATCAGGTTGTTTTTTCTTTTAAAGACCATTTTTGGATGAATCTGCCTGAGAAAATATTGTTGCTAGTTCAAGAAAGGCTTATTAGACGAAAATTAATAGATTTTCGATATCAATTAAAACATAAATTGATTAAAAGTCTGTTTGAAACAAAAAATACATAAAAACAAAAAGCCTCATAATGAGGCTTTTTTAATAAATACATTAGAAAGCATTATTTCTCTAGAAGATTTTTGGTTACTTGTTTGAACAGTTTATCATCAAAATCTGTAAACCAAAGGTTTGTAGGTTGTAAACACATCACAGGAGCTTGTTTGCATCTACCTGTACACTCTATTTTCAAAATCTCAACATCGTGGTGTTTGCCTTCATGTTTTAAGACATCTTTCAGATGTTTGTAATGATCTTTGTTGTATTTTTTACATTTACTGCCCATACACATACACACTACCTGAGCAGGAAAATCATGTTTTTTACCCATTTTTGATTAAAAATAATGTAAGAAAATCTATAAGGTTTAAAACTGTTTATCAACTAATTATAGAATAAATTTATTCACAAACAATATTGTATTCATGCAAAATGCTATTGAGTTCAAGCATAGCTTTTGCTCCAGCCAAAAGTTCTTGTAAATGATATACTTCACAGACATTGAGTGTATAAAGTTTATCAGTTTGAGGTAAATAAATCAGTTCCAAATCAAATTCTTTTTCGATGCGTTCAAGCATGACTTGCAAATTGATTTGATTGATCACCTTTTTGAAGTCTATAAACTGTTTTACATTGAAACGAGCAGTTGTACCTGCAAATTCAATCATAAAACTGTTGGTTATATCACACTGATAAATAGAGCCTTTTGCAGTAGAAAATACTTCCGTTAGAGCCAATTCTTTTACCATATTTATAGAGCCTAAATAAAATTTAAGCAAATATAAGTTTTTATTTAGAATAAATCCAAATTAAAAGAAGGATTTTATAATCTTGACTTTAAATTAAATTGATATTCAGTTGATTTGAGAAATATCTTGTATTGTTTTATTATGATTTCTTAAAAAGTTATATAAATAAATGTAATATATTTTAAGATAAGGCTTTGATACATAATTCTCTAATCTGCCAAATTTCCTCCAAAGAATATTTAATATCATCATGATCTTTTAACCAATTCTTTATATAATTCTTATGTGCATCTATTTTAAAATCAGATATTTGATAAGGAGTTATAGGGTATTGTATTAATAAGCTTTCTTCAAAATCTAACTCTTGTGTGGTGGGGAAAGTGAAATCATAAATCTTTTGTTTATAAAATAGATAATTGTGGGCTTCAGGAATATATTGAAGATTATATTTTTGTAAAATGGGGGATATTTTATGAGCATTATAATGATTCAATTTAAAAATACCCAACATTAAATCTAACTCTTCAAAATTATTTTCATCTGCTAAAAGCTTCAAAATAGCATGTTTGGTGCTACAAGTACCACATTTTTCTTGGAAAACAAATTTTAAATCGACTTTAGATGAATTTCTTCGATAAGGTAAAGAAGCAATCCAATTACCTGCATCTTTAAAACTAGTAATCCCTAAATTCAAAAATATAGTAGAAATTTCGCCTTTAGGGTAAATTGAAAAGTCTAACATACATGTCTTAAAATAGTTGTTATACAATTACTTTTTTGCCTTTATTCCATGGAAGCATGGCGATTCCCATTCTCATATAACATTTATTCAAGAGAGATGTAATCGTAAAACCAAGACATAAAATAATAGGAATAACTATAAAATAAATGGAAACATAATGATAACCAACCAAAAATATCCCCAATAAAATACCTATGACAAACCTAAATTGCCTATCAACACTCCAACCTCCTGTATTATAGGTTTCTGTGATAGAAACAGACTCCATTTGTTCTTCCAAGATATATAAATTTTGAAATCCTTGAGCTTCTAATTTTTTTAATATTTGATTGGCTCTATTACCACTTTGACAAACTAAATATATATTTTTAGTTTTATAGGGCTCATAATCTGCAACATTAAATTTTGAGGAGGGGATATTGATAGCATTAGCAATATGATAGTTTCTAAACTCGGCGGGTTCTCGTACATCTATAATAATAGCATTTCCTGAAGACACTTGCTCAATAGCCTCTGTGTTTTTGATAGTTGTCATGTGATATTATTTTAAATTAGAAAAATGATAATCATGAGTTTTCTAATTTTAGGGTGCTTTAAAAAAAATAATTTATATGTTTGTTTTCATAAAAACAGATATATTTTATTTGACCACTCGATAAATTTTTATTCTTTGAGTACAACAATGAAAATTAATAACATATAACTCCTTTTGTTTGTTGTTATCTAAATCGTATTCAAAAAATAGGAGATTGCCAATATTTTTAAAATACAAAGAAGATTTTTCATTTACAATTTTTAAAGGATTCCGACCTGTGTCATCACAGCCGAAATGAGTTCTATAAACTTGTATTTTTCCAAAAGTAGAATTAAAATTCATAATATCAGGGTCATAAATAAATTTAATACCTCCTTGACCATCAGGTACACCTTCTCTATTTACTCTAAATTCACGAGCAGAAGTTTCCTTTTTATAAAAGCTTCGTGGTAAATGCTGATAAATATACACGTTATCTGTCTTTATTACAAAATTCCAAAGTTGTGAAACAAGAGTTATAGAAGAATCTTTATTGACATAAACTTTGGGATTACAAATTTGGTCTCCCTTTATTTGAAACCCTTCAAGTTTACACTTTTTACTATCAAAAACATTATACACTTTCCATTTGCTTTTATTGATGATAGAAGTATCATTTTCTAATAAAATTGGTTTAAAAGTACCTAAAAATGTACAATCTCGTTTGATAGGCTCTTGACTATACACTGAAAACGCAATGATCCATAAAAGTAAAATAAACCCTTTCATATACTACAACATCAAGGTTTTATATACAAAATCTCTATCAAGCTCTTTCACATCACCTACTTGCATATCATCCAAATGGATATTCTGAATACTATAACGAACTAACCTGAGTGTTGGAAATCCCACAAAGGCTGTCATTTTACGAACTTGGTGTTTTTTGCCTTCTACAATTGAAAGACTCAGCCACGAAGTAGGAATATTCTTCCGAAAACGAATAGGAGGGTCTCGTTCAGGTAAATTGGGTTCTTGCTCAAAAATAGATGCTTTGGCTGGTAACGTTTGGTATTCTTTGCCATCAATTTTTATTTTTACACCTTTTTCAAGAATTTTGATAGCTTCTGGCGTAATTTGTCCCTCTACTTGTACCCAATATGTCTTGGTATGCTTAAAAGCAGGATTTAAGAGCTTATGATTGATTTTAGTATCATTGGTAAGCAATAAAAGTCCTTCACTATCAATATCCAAACGCCCCACAGGATACACATCTTTTGGAAAATCGTAGAGAGAGGCAAGCGTTGGGCGTTCCAAATCGTCTGTAAACTGATTCAGAACGCCATAAGGTTTGTATATAATAAAATAACGAAACAAAATAATGCTAAATGTTTAAACTGTTAATGCTAAATTTACTCTGCTTTAAATCTCTCTTCTTTTCTTTAAAATCTCATATCTAAAAACTATTCTACTACAACAGGGTAGGTCATTGTCCAGATTCGGTTTAAATCTTTACTTTCTTTCACTTCTAACCATACAATATAATTACCTTTTTTAGAAGGCGTTTTAATGGGTAAATCTGTTTTTAAGCCTTTGGCCATTGCCAAAACTTCTTTTTTGCCATCAGAAAGAACCCTTTCACCTGTTTGGGCATCTACAAAACTATAACGATAATTGACAACATTGCCCAAATTCTTTTTCTCAGAAAGTGATAATACATAATTCTGATTTACTTTAAGAGTACCTACATTTTTACCTGCCATCAGAAATTCTATTTTGCCCACTGTTATTTCAAAAGTAGATTTGGTATTTATCCCATTACCCAGCACAGAAGTGCTAGTCCTAATATTGTTTGACTTTGCTGTTTTCTCTGCCATTGTAAAAGGCATATTCACCAGAATTTCAGCATTGCTGAGCTTATCATAAAAACGGGCTTTTAATAACAAATCGCTATTTGCTTCAGATTTAGGAAAGCTAAGCGTAATTTTTAAATTATTAAGCATTTCTTGTTCCAATGGACCTATTTCTTTAAATAAGTCTTCTGCTTCACCTAGAGAGGTATTACCCTGATACACACTGAAACCAACACCCACATGAGCATCTGTATTATTTAAGTTAAAACCTCTGGGTTTATCTACTTTTAAAACAAAATCTTCATCGTAACCAAAAATGGAACTTGTTACAAAGCCACCACTTTTAGGAGTAATCTCATATTTCTCATATGTAAGCCCTTTCGAAATAAAAATAGCTCCTGTAAATGGGTCTACCTGTACATCACTGATAGCTACTGGGCTATTATCTTTTTCTTTTACTTTGGGTTTAGCCCAATCACATTGCATCATTTCGTAAGCTTCAGATTTAGCATTCTCAAGACCCATTTCATAGGCTTTCTGATAATCAGGACAACCTTTTTCTTTATTGCCTAATTTGTTGTACATGTAGCCTCTATCAAAATAAAGTTGTTTGTTTTTATTGTTGATAGCAATAGCCTTATCATAATCATCAATCGCTTCTTGATACTTGTTTAAATTCATGTAAGTATCTGCTCTGTATTGAAATAAAGTGTCATTCTTTTTAGAAGTTTCCAAATCAATCGCTTTTGTGTAATCAGGCAGACTTTTATCGTATAATTTTGCATTATAATAAGCATCTCCACGCTTTTTGAAATATCTCCATTGTTTAGCATCTAATTTGATGGCTTGGTCTAAAGACTCTATGGCTTCTGTATGTTTACTGAGCTCTACCAAGCAATAGCCTTTGAGATAGTAGTTTTGAGCAATTTTTGGCTTAAATTTAATTGCCTTTTCAAGGAGAGGAGCAGCCTCTCTATAATCTTTTTCTTTCATTTTTGTTTGAGCCATGCTCAAGGCTTCTTTATAATTTTTTTGAGCAAAAAGTGGCAATTGAATAAATATTAGAGCCACTATCCATGTTTTTTTCATCATTGTATATTTGGAAGTTTAGAATAAATTTCATGAACTTCAATAAAATTAGTTTTGCTTAGATTTTTGTATAAGTAAGGAGTATTGAAATTAAACGCTTTTTAATATTTTTTCTTCCGATTCGGTAAGTTTACCAGACTCGAACATGAAATCAATCATAGCTTTCTTAAATTCTTTGTCAAAATTGCTGTTGGGTAATAATTCTAAAATACTTTTTTTGTCTTTCTGTAAATGTAAAGCATAACTCATGATAGAAGGTACGCCACATTCTATGGTGAAACGTAAAAAAATAACTTCTAAATTATCAGGCTCTAACTCTAACGCTTTATCAAAAAGCTTGCTACATTCCCAAAAATAAGCAAGTTTCATGGCTGGAAAAAAAGCATAATTACCTTTAAGAGCCTGAAAGCCTGCTTTATATGCCAAAAGAACAGCACTTTCTTCTTTTTCTTGAGCTATCAGCTCTTCTAATACTTTTAGTTTAGACTCTTGTTTGGAGGCATCAGAATATGCCTTGCGAAATGCTTTGTTCATTACAAAATGATTGATTGAGTAATCAAGATGATTAAAAAATTTGGTAAATCAAGAAAGATTTTGAAAATTTAGAGAAAAAATTACCTGACACCCTATCATGGAAACCATTACACTCAAAGAAAATGCTCTTTTATTAGAAAAACACATTGAAAAGGTAAAAGGGCAATTTACCCTCAATGATGCTGCTGCCATCACAGGTGTAGCTGTAGAACAAGCCAGAGAGAGCCTCAACGAACTGATGAGCAAGTACATCTGCCATCTGCAAGTCAGTGAAAATGGAGACTTGATTTACGATTTTGGCTCAAGCCCTACACGCAGAGGCGAAAAAAGTTTTGCAGAAATCTTAGATGGTATTAAAAATTGGCTTTGGAAGGCTTTTAAAATATTTTTTAAAGCTTGGATTACAGTTACTTTGGTTGTGTACTTTGTCATATTTGTCCTTTTACTCATAGCCATTATTATTGGTCTGACTGCCGCAAATAAAGATGATGACAGGAAAAGTAGTGGAGGTGGGGCTATGTTTAGGCTCATTGGAGATGTTTTTTATGCGATTTTTCGCTGGAATACCATTACAGGAGGTACTTATTACCAAAAAGACCAATATGGACAGCCTTATAAACATTACAAACCTATAGAATCTCAGATATTTAAAACAAACTCTACAGACCCCAAAGCCAAGAAGAATTTTATTTCGGCTGTTTACGACTTTGTTTTTGGTCCTCCTCGTGTGGAAATAGAACCCTTCGAGAATCAGAAGGAAGTAGCTGCTTATGCTCGCCAAAATAAAGGTGTAATGATTCTTCCTGAATTTAAGGCTCTTGCAGGTTGGAACAATGATGAAGCCCAAGAATTTATGACAGATTGTATAGGCAGATTCAATGGTTCGGCTGAAATAAGCCCCAATGCTGTTTTGTATGCAGATTTTTATGATCTGACTCGTAGTAAAACCCAAGCCCAAGATGGTAAAATAGAATGGTATTGGAACGAATATGAACCCGAATACGAACTTACAGGAAATACAACAGGCAAAAATGCAGGTGTGATAGCCATGAATGCATTCAACCTTATTTTTGCATCTCTTTGTTTGGTAGATGGAATAGATACTATTTACAATGGAAAGGTTGGACTTTTTACAGAAATGATAGAGCCTTATGTTGTGTTGTATGGTTTGGGAGTTGTTCCCTTCTTGTTTTCTACTATTTTCTTTTTAGTACCTGTTTTGCGTTATTTTAGCCTTATCCCCAAACGTAACAAAAGAAGACTCAATAACATCAAAAAACGCCTTGTAAAAGTCATTTATCAGCAGGGTGTAAGTAAAGATTTATCTTTGGATGAAATAGTTTCACAAGTAAATCAAGGAGATGTAGAGAAACTTTCTAAACCCGAAGTACAATCTATGATGAGTAAACTTATTATTGACTGGGGAGGAGAGGCTATCCCACAAGATGACGGAACAGTTCGTTATCAGTTTATCCAGCTTCGTGAGGAACTCCAAGAAATCCGAAATATCAGAGCCACCAGAGATGGGAAATCTGATTTAGGTAATATTTATATGGATACTGGGAAACTGTAAAAAAAACAAAAAAATACAAGGTTTTTACGTTTTAAAATGCTATATTTCTGATATGTCAAACTTAAAACATAAAAGCGTATGAAAAAAACTCTACTATTTATGGCTACTTTTATGGTAGCCTTTGTTTTTCAGTCTGTTGCTCAAATCAGTATAAAGGGCAAAGTTACTGATAAAGATGCTAACCCTGTTATTGGTGCAACTGTTTTTGTAAAAGGTAATACCAAATTGGGTGCAGTTACAGATGTGGATGGTTTATATGCCATTCATGATATTCCTAAAAATTCTGTTATCGTATTCAAAGCCGTTGATTTCAAAGATAAGGAAGTGCCAATCAAAGATGGCATGACAGTTCTAAATGTAGTGTTGGAAATTGATGGGAATATACAATACATCAGTGTTACTTCAACTGCTTATGGACAAATAAGAGGAGGGAAAAGAAAAGCCCGAAAAGCTCAAAAAGAAGCAGAAAGAGCTTATATTCAAGCTGAAAAAAGCATGAAATGGTCTACAAATGCACAAAAGCAGGCAAACCATAGTAAAAAAACAAAAGAACCCAACGACAACGATTACAGCAAAATAGTTGATAATACTTTCAAAGATTCCAAAAAAGAACCACTTTCTACGTTTTCCATTGATGTGGACAATGCTTCATACAGCCAAGTGAGGTCAAGTATAGAACAAGGTGAAATGCCCACAGCAGATGCTGTTCGTATTGAGGAACTCATCAACTATTTTGATTATGACTACGAAGAACCTAAAGGAGAGCATCCTTTTACCATCAACACTGAGTTAGCTTCATGCCCTTGGAATCCACAAAACAAACTCGTACACATTGGTTTGCAAGGCAAAAACCTTGATTACAAAAACCTCAAACCGTCTAACTTGGTGTTTTTGATTGATGTATCAGGTTCGATGTCAGATACAAATAAATTACCTCTTGTAAAAAAATCTCTATCTATCTTACTCAATGAACTTTCAGACAAAGACAAAATTTCGATTGTAGTGTATGCTGGTTCAGAAGGTTTGGTTCTTGAAGCTACTAAAGCAAGTGAGAAAGAAAAAATTATGACTGCTTTGGATAATTTGAGCTCAGGAGGCTCTACCAATGGTGGGGCAGGTATTGAGCTTGCTTATAAAATAGCTGAAGAAAACCTCATCAAAGATGGCAATAACCGAATTGTGTTGTGTACAGATGGGGATTTCAATGTGGGTGTAACCTCTACAGACGAATTGGTTAAAATCGTAGAAAAGAAACGACAAAAAGGAATTTATCTGACTATCTGTGGTTATGGAATGGGAAATTACAAAGATAGCTCTATGGAAGAAATCTCCAAAAACGCCAACGGAAACTATTTTTATATTGATAATCTTCAGGAAGCTCAAAAAGTATTTGCCAAAGAAATGAGAGCCAATATGTTTACCATTGCCAAAGATGTAAAAATACAAGTAGAATTCAATCCTCAATGGGTTCAGGCTTACAGACTCATTGGTTATGAAAACAGAGTGATGGCAAATGAAGATTTTAATGATGACAAAAAAGATGCTGGAGAATTGGGAGCAGGGCATACAGTGACTGCTCTTTATGAAATAGTACCAGTAGGAGTAAAAAGTGAATATGTCGCTAAAACAGATGATTTGAAATATCAACAAGCTCAACTTTCAAACCAGTCGCAAACCAACGAACTGATGACAGTGAAATTCAGATACAAGCCACTTAAGAAAGAAGAAAGTGTACTAATAACTCAAGTAATTGAAAACAATTCAAAAAATTGGGAGAATAGTTCAGATAATTTCAGGTTTTCGGCATCAGTAGCAAGTTTTGGAATGCTTCTGAGAGAATCGCCATATAAAGGAAAGAGTAATTATGAACAAGTCCTTTCAATGGCAAGGGGGGCAAAAGGAAAAGATGATAATGGTTATCGTTCTAATTTTATACAACTCGTGGAATTAGTTAAAACCCTCGAAAAACAGAAAAAATCAACGAAGGAATAAATGCAAAGGGCTGAATTTTCAGCCCTTGTGTTTTTTAACAAAAATCTATATTATTTTTTAAACATCTCAAACCATTCATAATCTGTAACACTCAAATATTCTTTGGGAACTTCTTTTAATAGAACTCCATCCTTAGTATTTGGTTTATATACAGGTTTTTTTGTTTTAATAAACTCTATGTTTAATTCTTCATTTTTATGACTAAGAAGAGGATAAATGAACTCCATAGTATCAATTTTAAGCCCATTCCATTGATATTTATACAATCCTACTTCACCAGGGTGTCTCATTTTTTTTCTTGTTCTCTAAACTCTTTTATCAGAATAGAATCACTTTTTTGGCAGTTTTTTATTCTTTAGCTTGCTGGCAACTGAAAAATAAAACAAGAAAAAAGAATGTAAGCGTTTTATTTGCCATATTTTCAAATATATTTTATTTAATCCCTTAAAGGAATCTCAATCCGTGTTAGTTTCTTTGTTTTGATATCAAAGGAATAAATTTTTGCATTAAAATTATATCTTCTATTCACAATTGTTAGAATTGAAAAAAATATTTTTTCATCTTTTTTATCAAAACGAAGAAAAATAGGCATTGCTTGTTCTTCTTTACCAAAAGATGACCAAATTTCTTCACATTTATGGTCTTTTAAACTCATGATATACAGTTGATAAGGAGCTGTAAAAGCTATTTGCTTATTGTGGTGGGATAAGGCTGGTGTGCCATAAAAATTATCCTTGATTTCTGGTCGTGGATTATTAATAACTTCTACTTTCGTTTTTACTGTATCAGCAAGTGAAAGTAAATAAAATCCTTCAGTAGCATTATTGCTAATAAGCTTGCAAAGCACCGTATCTCCTTTTTTATTTGGTTGTATATTTGACAATTGGTAAGCACGAAAGTTTGTAAGTTTTTGAGATTTATCAGCATCATATTCTGTTAAATATAAATCAATTTTGTGTGGAGCTTTTCTTGCCATTGGAGAGTAATTGGTTACAACTTCTGCTCCACAATATAGAATTTTCTCTCCATTAGGTAAAAAAGAAGCCTCTGTAACATATATTTTCCCATTTGTTAGATTTTTTATTTTTTTTGTTTCTAAATGAATGGAATATAAATCACTATTTTCTGAATTTAAATCTTTTGATAAAAAAAGTATTTTGTCTCCCTTTGGTGAATAAATAGGGTTGGTGTAATATCCTTTAGTTGTTGTCAAAGGTGTTATCTTATGATTTATAAGAGAATAAATATACAAAGATGAGCCTTCCTTATTTGATATAGATATTACGAGATTCTTATTGTCTGGGGAAATATCAAAAAATGGTGATAATTCTTCAGCAGGAGTATTATCTTTCTGTCCAAACAAACTTATTGATATAAATAGCAAAATTATAATAAATGTGTTTTTCATACTTATAAATTGTTTTAAAGTTTAACGTTGATTTTTGAATGAGTTGTTTTAGAATAAATAGATAGTTTTTTAGCAACCAGCCATCAATAATTTTTACCTAATATTTTTTCTGTAGGCTCACAAGAAAGAACACTATAAAATTTTTTTAAAAACATATCGAAATGCCAAAGAAAATAGGCATTGCCAAGCAAATCAAAAGAATTAAGCCTATCAGGAAAGGAAACCCACCCAAAATAAGCCCTATAATAGCCAAACCTCGCCCTCGAAACTCCTTTTTCTTGCCTGTTTTACCAATTGCTCTGATGCCATAAATAATAGCAAAAATGGCAAGAATGAAACCTATTCCAAGAAATAGTGTCAGATAAGCCAACAAACCAAATAAAAAAGCCTTTTTGCTATCAGGGTGAATAGGTTTTTTTTTGTTTTTCTGAGAAGAAGTAGCTTTATTTAGCTTCTTTACAAGTATTTTGGTAGCTAATCTTTCTGTGAAATTTAATTTTTTACCCTTTTGCTTCTCTAAAGCCGTTTTAAGCTCAAAATAAGTAATACTCTTTTGCTCTTTTGGTAAAACTTTACTGGTGTCAGAAACAATAGGGGCTTTGTTCGGCATATTAGCTGAACAAAGCCCTAAAATTAAAAATAAAGCATATATCAATTTCATAAAAAAGGATATTTTATCTTTTTCGTCTGTAGCTGTTATTACTTTTTCGTACAGTTTTTTGGTTGGTTGTTTTTCCTACAACATTTTTAATAGTTTTTGTATGCGAAGAACCTTCAAGCTCTAAATCTATCGTTCTTTTTTGTAAATCGGCATCTATGACTTTTACTTGTACTTTATCGCCAAATGCAATGATTTTTCCTGTTTTCTTGCCTACAATTCTATAATTTTGAGCATCCAATTCATAGAAATCATCTTTTAGTTCGCTCATGCGTACCATCCCTTCCGATTTGGTGTCAATAATCTCCACATAAATCCCGAAATCTGTTACACCTGTTACAATACCATTCCAAATTCTGCCATCATCTTTGAGTTTCATAAACTCTACTTGTTTGTATTTGATGGAAGCTCTTTCTGCTTCGGCAGCACGTTTTTCTCTATCCGATGAGTGTTTACATTTTTCTTCATAAGCATCTTTCGATACACTTTTTCCTTTTTCTAGATAATGCTCTAAAAGCCTGTGAACCATCACATCAGGATAACGGCGAATAGGAGATGTAAAATGTGTATAATGTTTGAATGCTAAACCAAAATGTCCAATAGCATCAGTACTGTATTTTGCTTTCGACATGGTACGAACAGCCAAATTCTGAAGTACATCTTGTTCGGGCTTTCCTTCTAAGGCTTCAGTCATTTTATTGAAAGAAGCGGACATCTTTTTGCCTTCTGTTTCAATTTTATAACCCAAACGAGCCACAAAACGAGCAAAAGTTGCAAGTCTTTCTTTGTCAGGAGCTTCATGGATTCTATACACCATTGTAGGGCGTTTATCGCCTTTGCCCATATTGTAAATAAACTCTGCTACACGCTTGTTGGCAAGCAACATGAACTCTTCAATGAGTTTATGAGCCTCTTTTCTGATTTTAGGTTGCAACGAAATAGGCGTACCATTTTTATCCAAAACAAATCTTACTTCGGGGGTTTCAAAACTGATAGCACCATCTTTAAAACGTTCTGCACATATTTTCTTGGCTAAATCATTTAAAATATTGATTTCATTAGCAAAATCTCCTTTTTTAGTTTCAATACGTTCCTGAGCTTCTTCGTAAGTAAAACGTCTTGCAGAATGAATGACAGTTCTTCCAAACCACTCTGAAATTAAATTGGCGTTGTTGTCCAACTCAAAAACAGCTGCAAAAGTAAGTCTATCTACATGCGGATTGAGTGAACAAAGTTCATTTGAAAGCCTTTCTGGAAGCATAGGAATCGTTCTATCTACCAAATATACCGAAGTAGCTCTTTCAAAAGCTTCTTTATCGAGTATCGAATTGGATTTTACATAATGGCTTACATCAGCAATGTGTACACCAATTTCCCAGTTGCCATTCTCAAGTTTCTTGAGAGAAAGGGCATCATCAAAATCTTTGGCTGTTTCGGGGTCTATGGTAAAAGTGGTAACCTTCCTGAAATCTCTTCTCTTAGCAATTTCTTCTTCTGTAATATCATCACCAATACGTTTAGCAGCCTGTGAAACATTTTTAGGAAACTCAAAAGGCAAATTATACTCTGCCATAATTGCATGAATTTCCGTTTCGTGTTCACCAGGTTTACCCAATACTTTGCTTACTTTTCCAACGGGTTTTTTGCCAATTTTATGCCACTCTATAACTTGTACAATGACTTTATCACCGTTTTGAGCTTTACCAATATCCGATAAAGGTACATAAATATCTACATACATTTTTTTGCTACTGGTTACCAAAAAAGCATGATTTTTCGATATTTGAATGATTCCTGAAAAAGTATCAGTTTTTCGTTTCACAACCTCCAATACTTCTCCCTCCATACGTGCATTTTCGTATGGGCTAGAATATACTGCTACTTTTACCGTATCTCCATCTAAAGCATTTCCAATGTCATTTGCATCAATACGAACGTCATTAGCCAGACTTTCTGACATAAAATAAGCATATTTGGAGTTTACAAAATCTATTGTTCCAACAAGTGTATCAGGGTGTTCTTCTTGGCATTTGAAACGTCCATGTTCATTGAGATAAATAAATCCATCTTCCAAAAGCTCTTCTAAAACTTGTTCTACATCTCTTTTGGCTTGTTTTCCTTCTAAATGCAATTCTCTGATGATGGTACGAGCTGAATATCCCCATAATTTAGGGCGAGTCAGCAATTCTTTGATTTTTTGAGTTAAACTTTCAGGGGAAATAACAGTTGATTTTTTACTGGTAGTTTTCTTAGTTTGTTTTTTCATTTTTATTACATTATTTGTTAATACTAAAAGAAACAGCAAAAGCTTTTAATAAAAACTTGCTGTTTTCAAAACTTTTTAGCAAGATAAATGTTTTTTAAGCAAAAACCTAAATCTCCCACTACAATGTTCAAATCTATCATGATTCCCTTGGTGTTGCTCTCTGCTTGTTTTGGAGCTAATACCATCAAATCGAAACCAGAAAATACACAAAACACCACAATTATGCAGGATGAAGCAACTAAAAAGTCTTTTTATGATTTCAAAATGGAAGCCATAGATGGCAAAATGATTGATTTCAGTCAATACAAAGGTAAAAAAGTATTACTTGTCAATGTAGCTTCTAAATGTGGCTATACACCTCAATATGAGCAATTGCAGGCTTTACATGAGAAATATGGAAACAAAGTAACCATTTTGGGCTTTCCTGCCAACAATTTTGGTAGCCAAGAACCAGGTACAAACGAGGAAATCGCTACTTTTTGTAAGAAAAATTATGGTGTAACATTCCAAATGTTTCAAAAAATATCTGTAAAAGGCTCTGATATGCATCCTTTATACAAATGGCTTTCAGATAAAAGCCAAAATGGTTGGAATGACCAAGCTCCTTCATGGAATTTCTCTAAATATTTGGTAAACGAAAAAGGCGAACTCGTAAAATTCTATGGCTCAGGTGTCGATCCAGTCGGAGATGAGATGCTTAAAGCAATTCAATAATAATGTAATAGATATACATAACAAAGGCTTGAGATTTTCTCAAGCCTTTGTATTTAAAGCTTTTCAACACCTAATTTTTCAGCCAACTTATTCAAATCTTCTATCACAGCATTCATCAATGGAATACCATTTTCCATTCTTTCTGCTTCATAAAGCCTTTCAGGGTCACCAGGGATAATCACTTTTTTACCTTCTACTGCTTTGGCATTTCTGAACGTATTTATCCAGTTATCCATGTGTTTTTTAAAGTCTTCTGCTGGTCTGAAGGCATCAACTCTGATAGCTCCAAAAAAGTGTCCAATACCTTCACCCACAGGGTTTTCGGGCATGGGTAAATAACTCACAAAAGGAGGTACCCAAGAGGCATAATTAGCTCCTGAGAAAACAGCTGAGAAAATATCTACAATAGCTCCTAAACAATACCCTTTGTGGCTTCCGTGTTCGTAGTCACTACCCAAAGGAAGCAAAGCTCCGCCTTTTTTACGAGCCTGTGTATCAGTAGTGATAGCCCCAGTTTCATCTTGTAGCCAGCCCCAAGGAGCATCTTCTCCTTTTCGTTCCAAAATCTCAAATTTGCCATTGGCAGCCGTAGTTGTAGCAAAATCAGCCACAAAAGCAGGTTGCGAAAGGGCTGGAATCGCAACAGCAATAGGATTTGTACCCAATAGTTTATCAATTGAGTAAGTAGGAGCTACAATGGGGCTTGCATTGGTCAAAGCAATGCCTATCATATCTGCTTCAAGAGCCATCATGGCATGATAGCCAGCAATCCCAAAATGATTGGAGTTTTTCACAGAAACCCAACCTGTTCCGCAGTTTTTAGCTTTTTCGATAGCTACTTGCATAGCCTGAGGAGCAACCACCAAACCCACACCTGCATCACCATCCATAGTAGCAGTAGAAGGGGTTTCGTACACGTTTTCTACTTTTGGATTTGCATTGAGCCTTTTGGCTTCCCAGAGTCGTACATAGCCAGAAAGACGAGCAATTCCATGAGAATCGATGCCTCTTAAATCTGCTTTAAGAAGAACTTTGGTAGCCAAAGTGGCATCTTTTTCAGAAAAACCAATCGCTAAAAAAACTTTTTGGCTAAAATTTTGTAGTATATGATAAGGAAATACTTGTAACATCTTTTATTTCTTTTGAATGAAACCAAAAATAAATGTAATTTTGCAAACCTATAAATAATTCAAACCTTTATAAAATTATGATGAAAAAATTAATACTTCCTGTGTTGGTACTTCTTTCTCATGTTGCTTTTTCTCAGGACTTAATGAATAAAATGTCAAAAGATGCTTGTGGTTGTATTGAAAAGAAAACAGCTCAAGGAGAAAAAGATATTCAGCAACTCATGCAAGCATGTGTAATGGAAGCCATGATGAACAACATGAATGAATTTATGCAACAATATGGTGATGCTATGCAAGACCCTAAGAAAATGGAGTCTTTTGGTATGGAATTAGGCTTGAAACTCACTAAAGACTGCCCT
Source organism: bacterium 336/3 (assembly GCA_001281695.1). Lineage (NCBI taxonomy): Bacteria > Pseudomonadati > bacterium 336/3. Next base: position 2,438,188 of record LJIE01000001.1, read on the forward strand.
GCTTTTATGAAAGTTGCAGGTAGTAGTGGTAATTTTACCATGAAAGGTGAAGTAGTAGGAGTTGATAAAACATTATCTTTAGAAGGCACTGTGGAAAGCATCAAATCGAAGGGCTTAGTAATCATTACTTTGGTTTCGAATGGTGTAAAAGAGGAGTTTATGATTTTGGAGCGTTTTGAGGGTTCAGAAAATGTATTTGGAAAAGAAAAAGAACTCAAAGGTAAACGAATAGCAGTTGAATATAAAGAAATGGAAATCTACAATCCTGATAAAAAAGCATTTGAAAAGCAAAAAGCTGTCAAAAGTGTAAAAATGAAATAAACCAAAGCCCTTCTAATGTAATAGAGGGGCTTTTTGTTATGAACCTTCTGATAACTCATTATTGTATTTCTGCTTACTTTTTGTTTCTTTTGTGTATCAATGAAAAAGAAAAATGTTGCTATGAAATATATTTGGTTTACAACGCTGTTTCTCATTTTACATTTTAATTCGCTCAGAGCTCAAATATATGGTAATGAATGGATAAACCCTTCTCAGAGTTATTTTAAAATACCTGTTACTCAAAAAGGTTTCTACCGCATTCCACAAAGCCAACTGATAGGTGCAGGTATGCCAGCCAATGTAAATCCACAAAACATTCAAATATTTCATAGAGGACAAGAACAAGCTATTTTTGTAGCAGGAGAGGGTGATGGCGTTTTTAATACAACTGATTATATTGATTTTTATGGAAAAGGAAATGATGGTGCTACTGATACAGAATTATATTATCCTATTCAGTCCCAGCAAGTAAACCCTTACTACAATCTACATTCTGATACAACAGCCTATTTTGTAACTTTTAGAACAGGTACTTTGGGAAAAAGAATGAATCAGGTGAATTTGCCTAACATTGGCTATACACCTGAAAACTTTGCTTTTGAAGAAAGAATAAATGTTTTGGCAGAGCAACTATCGCCAGGGAGAAACTTTTTTGCTTCTGCCACTTTTGCGTACATGAGTAGCTATGATAGAGGTGAGGGGCATACAAGTGCTCCTATTTATAGTGGTAATAGAGATTTTCTGATTTCTATTCAGAATGCTACAACAGCCTCCAAAAAACCACGCATAGAAATAGGTTTTGTCAGTAGAAATTCAACCAACACCGCTTTGGCTTTTCAGGTAGGGGCTTCTACTGGTAGTTTAAGAACTATCCAAAATACTACTGTAAGTAATTATAGTAAGGGTTTTTTAAGTTTGGAATTAGAATTTTCTGATTTACCTACTAATGGAAACTTAATTGTAAGAGCTTTGAATAATGGTGGTGGAGGTTGGTTTTCAGTTACATATATCAGATTATTGTATCCACAATCCTTAAATGCAAATAATCAAGCTGAAAAAGAGTTTGTATTAGATACCAATGTAGGAGCTACTTCTTTGGTAAATATATCAAATGTAGCTTCGGGAAGCAATTTGTATGATATTACTGATTTGAATAACATTGCTCAAATAACCTACACTGGTGTGGGTACTATTTCGGCTATTGTGCCCAATACCAATGCCAACAGAAGATTATTTTTAAGTAATAATTTTAAAAATATAATTGATATTAAGCCTGTTACATTTGCCAATATCAATCCTTCACAAATAGATTATCTCATTGTTTCACACCCCAAGCTTATGCAATCGGCAGGAGGGTATAGTAATGTAGTACAAGCTTATGCTGACTATCGAGCTTCTGTGGCAGGAGGAAGTTATAGACCTTTTGTAGCCAATATCTTACAATTATATGACCAATTCAATTATGGAGAAGTGAGCCCTATGGCTATTCGTAATTTTGCCAAATATTGTTATAATAATGGCTCTCCTAAATCTTTATTTTTGATAGGTTACTCTATAACATTGCGTCCTTTTGATGCAACGTATGGTTTTACCTATTTTACAAGTTATGATATCCGAACCAATTCAAGCCATTTTTCTCTGAATTTAGTACCTACTTGGGGTTTCCCTGGGTCTGATGTGCCATTTACAGCAGGTTTTGATGGTACATACCAATATGCTCCAGCTATTCCAACAGGTAGATTAGTCGCTCAGAATCCTCAGCAAATTGCCAATTATCTCAATAAAGTAAAAGAACATGAAGATGCTTTTGGAAAAGGAGATACTTGGCGTAAAAACATTTTACATTTAAGTGGTGGAATCAGTGCTGGGGAGCAAGCATCACTTAAGTTTTTTTTGGAATTATACAAAACTATAGCCATCAACGATTTCTTAGCAGCTTCTGTAAAAACAGTATCTAAAACTACCAACTCAAATGTTGAATACGTAAATATAGCAGATGAACTCAATAATGGAGTGGCTCTGATGACATTTTTTGGACACTCTGGAGCAAATATTACAGATATTGAAATTGGACAATGTTCTGATGATGCCCAAGGTTATCGAAACAAAGGTAAATATCCAATGCTTCTTGGAAATGGTTGTAGTTTGGGTGATGTATATTCAGGAAAATCTACCCAATCAGATGACTGGATATTTACAGCAGAAAGAGGTTGTATTGCTTGGCTTGCCAATACTTCTTTGGGTTTTGCTTCAAACCTGAATAATTACTCAAACAGATTTTATTCTAATGCTTTTGCTAATGCTGCTTATTTTGGAAGCCCTATTGGTGTAATCAATCAACAAGTTTGTCGTAGCTATGGTACATCAGCTTCTCCCAATCTAGATTTAGCACATGTTCAGCAAATGGCATTGCAAGGCGACCCTGCTGTAAGGCTACAAAGTGGCAATGCTCCTGATTTTTATACTCAAAATAGCTGGCTTTCTTTAGAAGGTTTTAACAATACACCTATTACAGCAAGAGCTGACTCTTTACAGCTTAAAGTACGCATTGCCAATTTATCCAAAACAACCAATCAGCTTTTTGAAATATCTGTACGCCAGACTTTGAGCAATGGGACAATTATAGACCATACACCCGAAAAGAAATTTAATGACCCACGCAAACAAGATACACTCAGTTTTACCATCAAACGTCCACAAGGAACAAGTTTTTTTGGTAACAATAGAATTGAGGTTCAATTAGATTGGAAAAATGAAATACCTGAAGTTTTTGAAAATAATAATATTGGCGTTTTAGAATTTTTTATCCCAGATTTTGGAGCAAAAGCTCTTTTTCCGCCAGAATACAGCATAATAAGCAGTCAGCCTGTAAAGTTGGTTGCTCAAGCCTCCAATTTACAACTAGAATTCAGAGATTATGTATTTGAATTAGATACAACAAACCGATTCAATAGTCCAGTTAAACGTTCTCAAATTGTACCTGCTGGCAGTATAGCTACTTGGGAAACATCTTTACTGACTGATAGATTACCTTCAGATAGTATTGTGTATTATTGGCGTGTCAATTATGCTGATGCAGTGAATAATCCTAATATTTTGTGGGATGAAAGCAGTTTTATTTATATCAAAAATAGCCCATCAGGTTGGTCACAAAGTCATTTTCCTCAATTTTCTAAAAGTACAGATGTAGGCATTATAAAAAATGATATTCAACGAAAATGGGAGTTTCAGCAAGTCCAAAACAGAATTCGAGTTACTACTTTTGGCAAGGATAGCCCAAATGGAGGGAGTGGTTTTAGCAATGTCAGTTGTGTACTCAACGATTTGCCACTGATTACCCCTTCGGATATAGATGCTTGTGCAGTCAATAGTTTGCTTCTGGTAGTTTTCGATAAAGAAAGCAAACTGCCTATTCAGGCTTTGGGAGGAACAAGTACAGGCGTTCCTATTTGTGGTAGAAGACCTTCTGTGGTATATTATTTTTCTAACACAGCTCTTATCAATGGAGCTTTGTCTAGTGGTGTTCTGATGATACCACAAGACAGTTATGTACTTATTTTTAACAAAGGAAACATTACACAAACTGCTTGGGATGTTGCAAAACCTGCACTATTGAGTATAGGAGCAAGCCCTGCTGCTTTGGCAACACTCAATGAGGGTGAACCCTACATTTTACTTACACAAAAAGGCGGAAATCGTTTACAAGAAATAATAGCCACATCGCTCACTACACCCACCCAAGAAACCATACAACTGGATTTTAATTTAGGAGGAGGTTTTACAAAAGGAACGGTTACATCTACCAAAATAGGTCCTGCAACCAATTGGGGAACTTTATACAAAAAAATACAAACTACGGAACCTTCCAATAGTCCTGATGTATGGAATTTGAGTATTATCGGTGAAACAAATACAGGCATGCAAGTAGTTTTGAATAACAATGTACCTCAAAATCAGTATGCGTATGCAATTAGTAATATAGATGCTAATATTTATCCATATTTGCGTTTAAGACTGTACAGCCGTGATAGCATCAACTTTACACCTACACAACTCAAACGTTGGCAAGTAATTTATGATGGAGTACCTGAAGGGTTTTTGAATACAGAAAAAGTAGGTTTAGAAAAATACAAGATTACACCCAAACAAGAAGGAGAAAGTTTTAGTGTACCTTTTGCCTTTGAAAATATTTCAGGTAAAAATTTTAATACAGATTCATTATCAGTACAATACACTTTGCTCAATAAAACAAAAGGTACAGAGCAAATTCGTACATTTAAAATTAAATCCCCAAAAATCAAAGAATTTACAGAGTTTAACATTCCTGTTCAGACATTTGATAGTGATGGTGAAAATGTATTGAGAGTGTATGTAAACCCCAAAGAAGTACCTGAACAATATTACGACAACAATATATTGGAAGTAAAGTATGATGTTTTAAGAGATAATAAAAATCCTATTTTGGATGTAACTTTTGATGGTACTCGTATTTTGGATGGTGATATTGTTTCTCCTAATCCACTTATACGCATACGTTTGCGTGATGATAATCCATTTTTACAGAAAAAAGATACAGTAGGTCTGGATGTACGCTTCAAACGCCCTTGTGAAAATTGCGATTTTGAAAAAATTGCGTTTAGTAACCCTGATATTCGTTGGAGAAGCGAAGGCAGAAACATTGATTTAGAATTCACACCCAAAAACCTCACTGATGGCGTTTATACGCTTCGTGTCAATGGTGAAGATGCTAAAGGCAATAGAGCAGGAATAGAGCCTTATCAGATTAGTTTTGAGGTGATTACAGAGTCTTCTGTTACTAATGTATTACCTTATCCCAATCCATTTTCGGGTTCTACAAGGTTTGTATTTACGCTTACAGGCTCAGAAGTACCTCAGGAAATGAAAATACAGATTTTAACTGTTTCTGGAAAAGTAGTCAGAGAGATTACACAAAGCGAACTCGGAGCTATCCGAATTGGCAATAATATTTCTCAGTTTGCTTGGAATGGCACAGATGAATTTGGTGACAGACTTGCCAATGGCGTTTATTTGTATAGAATAATCATGAAGCTCAATGGACAAGAAATAAAACATCGAAACACCAAAGCCGACAAAGGATTTAAGAAAGGCTATGGGAAATTGTATATTTTGAGGTAAAAGAAACATAGTGGATTTATGAGCTTAATTAATATTTGTACTAAATTATATCGATATGATATAGAAGAACCACCAAAAAATTGGGATGATAACTTCAAAAATCCAGAGTATCAAACTGGTAGTGAACACAAAAACAAAGCAAATCTATATTTTTTTATAGATACAAAAGAAACAGCTAAAAAATTAGTTGAAAATGTTAAAATAAAACAATTTAATCAATACTACATTTCAAGTTGTGAAACTATGTATATGTTAAAAATAATAGATTTTGATGGATTAAATATATATGGAATGCTTGATGTATTGTATCATTTAAAAATAAATGTTATGACGGATGATTTTAAGACTTATATAGATAATTCACAACTGGAAACATTTAAAAAATTTCAAGACCCATATGATACAATAAAAAATATCGATAACAAAATAAATAAAAGCTCTCAAGATTATTTATTAAAAATAGAAGCCTTCTCAAAGTTAAAGTTAAATGATAGTTGGAAACTTGAAGAAGATAACAGCGGAGTTTTTGGACAAAGATTAACAGATTTTGATAATGGTATAGAATTTAAAAAATTAGTAGGAGCATTGAATAAAAAAATAGATGGATATAGATGGAAAGAAAATAAAGATAATGATGGATTCACATATTGCTTATTTAATTCAAAGAAATTAAGCCCACCAAAATCAGAAGTATTTCAAATGGTTTAACAAATTATAAAAACATCCAACAAAATAATCTACCATATTTATACGTTTTTGGAATATATCAAATCCAAATAATATGATAAGCACATTATACCTTGTAATGACTTTGTTTTTAAGTGTTTTTATCCCCACGTCCCAAAAAGAATCAGATGTTATTGCCAGAAGCAACCAACTAGATAGTTTAATTATGAAATATCGTTCAAATGAGGCTGAAAAATTTTATGCAGAGAACTTTATTTTAACCACATCTATTGGAAAGAAGAAGATTAAATCAGACATTTTGAAAGATATTGCTAACAAAGAAATAAAATGGGAAGTTAATCATACATCTCAAATTGGAGTTAGAATATTAGATAAAACAGCAATATTAACGGGAATTCTGCATCAAAAAGGAAATTATATGGGTAAAGAATTTGATGTGAAACTTCATGTTACTGATACATGGGTATTCAGAAACAACGAATGGATTCTTTTGGCTGGGCATGCTTCAGCATTGCCTAATAAATAGTTTTTACATATGGCTTGGGATTTTATCATTAGCGGAGAACTGTGTTTTTCTAGTGAAGCACAAATAGATAGATGGTTGCAAACAGAAATTCACCCAGAAAATTATGGAGATGATGTGTTTCCTTTTACAAAACCATTAAAATGGATATCGTTTGAGGAAAGTTTGACAGTCGAAAAGTTTAAACTTCGCTGGGAGGAATTTTTCAAAAGGGAAATATATCCTTTAGACTTTGAAATAGAAAAGCAAGAGACAAAATTGGTTTGGAGGGGATATCTGGATAAAGATACAGTAGTAGATTTGGGAAATGAAATTGCAGGAGCGTTTCGCTGTGCGGGTACACATGGAGCTACTGGAGAACTTTATTTTATTGGGATTGGTAATACAATTGCTCTCCAAATAACAACTAACCCTCAAAAAACGGAAATTATAGAACTAACAGCAGAAGTAGCTGATGAATTTGTAGAATCTGAGAGAGTAATAAGTATTCTAAACTGGAGCGAAAAGCTAATTCATGATAGAATGAAAAAGAAAAAAGGCTAAAAAATACTTTATATTTGATAGCTTATATCTTTTAATAAGTAATTTAATCCCAAATAACATCATAATCTTGTGTTTTGCCTTTTGGGTCACGACAATACAAATGAGCTGGTACTATAGTCAGTGTATAAATAGCTTTATCATTTAGAAAACTGACTTGTATATCCAATTTTCCTTCCGTAAACATCTCTGGTTTTTTTGAAGTATATTTTATTCAATACATAAAAAAATGGTTTATTGAATGATTTAACAACATTTTATCTGATACAATCGTTATCATTAAAAATTAAACAAGTTTATCATGTATATTAAACAACTAACTCTTATTGTATTTTTGATGGGTATTTTGCAGTCAAAAGCCCAAGATCGTGTAACAGGTAGAAATTTTGCCACTCGTTCGGAGGTAATTGCCCAAAACGGAATGGTAGCAACAAGCCATCCGCTTGCCACTCAGGTGGGCTTAGACGTACTCAAAAAAGGAGGTACAGCCATTGATGCAGCCATTGCAGCCAATGCAACACTTGGACTGATGGAGCCAACAGGCTGTGGCGTTGGAGGAGATTTATTTGCCATTGTTTGGGATGCTAAAACCCAGAAATTGTATGGATTGAATGCATCTGGAAAATCCCCTAAATCACTGACACTCGATTATTTTAAACAGAAAGGCATGAAAGCCATTCCTTCGTTTGGGGTGCTTCCTGTAAGTTTACCAGGGGCAGTAGATGGTTGGTTTGAACTTCATAAAAAGTTTGGTAAACTCAAAATGCAAGATGTTTTACAGCCTGCTATTGGTTATGCTGAAAATGGTTTTCCTGTAACTGAACTGATAGCCTATTATTTACAGGGTTCATACAATCGTTTTCAGAATAATCCTAATTTTAAAGAAACCTACAGCATCAATGGAAAAGCTCTCCAAAAAGGAGATGTATTCAAAAATCCTTTACTTGCCAATACATATAAAAAATTGATAAAAGGTGGTAGAGATGAGTTTTACAAAGGAGAAATAGCTAAAATTATAGATGCTACCATGAAAAAACAAGGTGGTTTTTTGAGTTATGAAGATCTTGCAAGCCATCAGTCAGAATGGATAGAGCCTGTTTCAACCAATTACAGAGGTTACGATGTTTGGGAACTGCCTCCCAACGGACAAGGGGCTACAGTGCTTCAAATGCTCAATATTTTGGAAGGTTATGAATTTAAACCCGAAGATTTTGGGACAGCTCGCCACATTCATTTGTTTACGGAAGCCAAAAAACTGGTTTTTGAAGATAGAGCCAAATATTATGCAGACCCCAATTTTGCTAAAATTCCTCTGAAGGAGCTGATTTCTAAAGAATACGCTAAAAAACGCAGAGAACTGATAAATCAAAACAGAGCCAATTATAATTACAAAGCAGGTGATAATTTTGCCAAAGAAACCATTTATATGTGTGTGGCAGATAAAGATGGCAACATGATTTCACTCATTCAGAGCAATTATAGAGGTATGGGTTCAGGTGTGATACCTGATGGTTTGGGTTTTATGCTACAAAATAGAGGAGAGCTTTTTAGCCTTGAAGAAGGACATAACAATGTGTATGCACCACAAAAAAGACCATTTCATACCATTATTCCTGCATTTGTGACTAAAAATGGTAAACCACTGATGGCTTTTGGCGTGATGGGAGGGGATTTTCAGCCTTTGGGGCATACTCAAATTATTATGAATATCGTAGATTTTAAAATGAATTTGCAAGAAGCAGGGGATGCTCCACGTATTGACCATTTGGGTTCTACAGACCCCACAGGAGCAGAAGAACGAGATGCAAGAGGAGGAACAATTACTTTAGAATCTGGATTTGATTATGAAACTATTCGCAAACTGATGCAAATGGGGCATAAAATTGGTTATGGATTTGGGGGTTATGGTGGTTATCAGGCGATTTGGTGGGATGCTGAGAAAAAAGTGTATTATGGAGCTTCCGAAAGCCGAAAAGACGGTCAAGCAGGAGGATATTAACAAAAAGGGCTGATTTCAGCCCTTTTTTGTTTTATTTATAAATTATAAAAATTACAAGGTTTAAAATCAAGATTATAGAATGAGATAGAACTTAATTACTTTTATCTATAATATTTTTTACTTGTTGTTTATAACTGATTCCAATGGGAATATTGATGTTATCTGAAATTAAACATGAGTTATTATTTAATTGTTGTATTTCATTTTTTTGAATAATAAATTGTTTATGACACCTAACGAATCCATAAGGTTCTAATACTTTCAAGATATTTTTCATGGTGATATGCAAAACAATCATTTTTTTATCTTTAAAATGTATCTTTACATAATTTCCCACAGATTCAACAAATAAAATTTCTAATGGATAAATAGGTTCAGGATGATTTTCGATGTAAACAGTATCACTTAATAGGTCTTGTTTTTGAGATATTTGTATCTTTTGAACGGCTTTTAAAAAACGTTCCAAAGAAACAGGCTTTAAAAGATAATCTATTACGCTATACTCATAACCAACTAATGCATATTCGCTATAAGCTGAAACCATGATTACTTTGGGTGGATGAATGAAAGAGTTTAAAAACTGTATGCCATTTAAGTCAGGCATTTCTATATCAAGAAAAATAAAATCAACAGTATGATGATTGATATAGTGAAGGGCTTCAATAGAATTATCAAAAGTTTGTAAAACGTTGATAAAGCCCGTTTTCTTACAATGAATTTTTAAGACTTCTTGAGCATCTAACTCATCATCAATAATAATACAATTCAGGTTCACAGACATAACTCTAAATTTGCTATGAATTTACTGTTTTCTTGTTTAATAATCAATCTGTATTTGTCTGAGTATTTAAAATCCAGTCTCTGACGTAAATTTGATAAACCTGTTCCCAAAGATTCTGCATTGGGCGTTTTGATCATATAATTACTGGTTTTTAGTAAAACTTGGCTCTCAACTACCTCCAAATCAATTTGAATATGGCTTTCTTGGTTATTGGAAATGCCATGTTTAAAGCAATTTTCTATCAAAACAATGAGAACATTTGGAGGTATCATTAAATTCCAATTCTTGATATCAATATTGACCTCCAATTTTACTTTTTTGGAAAGTCTTCTTCTTTCAAATGCAATATAACTTTCAATAAAATCAATCTCTTTTTTTAGCTCAATCAGATTCATTTCTGTGGTTTCTAACTGATATCTAAGCATTTGGGCTAATTGTGTAACCATGTCTGCTGCTGAGGCTGAGTTTTGAAGACACTGTAAATAAATGCTATTCAAAGTATTGAATAAAAAGTGAGGGTTTAATTGTTGCCTGAGGAGCTTTATCTCAGATAATAACTTTCTGTTTTTATATAAATCATATTCATTTTTATACTTGATACGGTCATAAATGATGTAAATGAGCGTTGTAAATAACTGGAGGAAAATCATTGAAAACAAATGAAAAATAAAATTGTTGCTATAAACTTCAACATCAGAGAAAGGAAATAGAAGAGCAAAAACAAGAGAAATGATAATCAAAGAAGTGATATAAACTATAAAGAAACGAATGTAATAATGCTTAAAAAATAAAAACTCTAACAAGGCTATATGAAAAATAGCCATCAAAAAATATACGAAGAATAAACGAAATTGAAAAGCCAATCCAAAATACAATGTATCTGAAACTCCTTTGGGTATTAAAAAGCTCATTATAGAGCAAAGAAGCCCCAAAATACCCAAAATTATTTTCCATTGATGATTTTTTAGAAATTTCATAAGCATTATATCTTTTTAACTTGATTTTTGATGAATGCAATTCATCAAAAAGAAGTTTTATACGTCAAATAACAGTTTTTTTATAATTTTTTAGGTGATTAATTTGGCTTTCACTTCATCAAAAATATCACAAAAATGAAAAAAAACATGAAAATATTCAGCCTATTATTCTTATTATCTTTCATGATAGGATGCAAAAAAGACGTTTCTCAGCCGTTCATCAAAGGTGGAAATCCTGTTGGTTTAATTGATACAAGAGGATTAGACAGGTATATAAACATTGCTCAAAGGCTTTCTAATCAACAAGAACCTTCTCAACAAGAATGGGATTCTCTTTTTGTTACCCCTTTTTATCATCTATTCATTTATCAATACAAATACTCCACTCCAGATGAACAAAAAAATGAACTTCGAGTGGTTTACAAATCACAAAATTATACATCAGAGCAACTCGCTAAATATGCACATCATTTTGAGTATAAAAAAAGATTGGATTCTCTTCAGGCATATTCAAACAATATCAAAAATGGCTTGATTAGAGAGGAGTTAAAAAAATACCTATTTCCTTATTTACCCAAACGTTTACAAAATATGGAAGTGCCTCCTGTTGTTTATACATATTACTTTGGAGAAGAAGCAAATGGGCTTGAGAATATGATTCTGCAAGATGCTTTATTGGCATTTAAAGTAGATAATTATGCGAAAGGTGTTTTAACAGCTCATGAAGCCTTCCATTCCATAGCAACCAAATCACTGATATCACGCTATCAAGTAAAACTCAAAAGTACGGATGTTCGCTCTATCATTACTGAATCACTCATAGGAATATCTCAAGAAGGTATAGCAGATTTAATAGATAAGGAAATTTTAGGAAAAGTAGGTTCACCTGTTTATGATGTTTTTCAAACATTTACAGTTAATGAAGAGGAAAAATCTATTAATTTTATTAAGAACTTAGACAAAGAATTAATCAGAATCAGTCAAAATCCATTTATTAGTGATTTAAAAGCATTTAAACAGTCTATTATGGCGTATGCTGGTCATCAGCCTGGTCGGTACATGGGAAAAGCTATCAAAATTACAGGTCAATTAAATGATTTAATTACAGATATAGAAAATCCTTTTGCTTTTATATATGCTTATAACAAAGCTGCCAATCAACTCAAAGGTAATTATCCTGTATTTTCTAACGAATCCCTCAACTATCTCAAATCTATTGAGCAACAGATTATAAAACCTTTGAACTAATCTATTTTAAAATACCATTAGACTAATATCAAAGTTTAAGAGAAATAAAAAAACGAATATATGGCAACAATCAATCTAATATCAGCAACATTACTTATTACATTATTTATAAGTAATTCAATTTTTGCTCAGAAGTATAGCATGATAAGTGAGCAAAAGCAAGAAGTTCCAATTTCAATATTTAGTAATTTTATTTTTCAAGGCATCTATCCAGGTTTTAGAATGGGTATTGAACAACCTTTAAAGCATACAACCTTTTCAGACAAAAGGGGTAATTTTTTAAAGTATAAGGAGCAGTCTGTTCAGTACAGCATAGGCTTTTATTATCATGGTGGTTTCCACACTAATTTTTTTGCAACAAGCGAATATGTTTTTAGACGAATCTCTAAAAATGGATTTATCACGGAATTTAAAACAGGACTTTCACTAAGCAGAACATTTTTAGGGGCGACTACTTATGAGGTAAATGGTAATGGAAGTGTTCATAAAATTAATGGAGTTGGTGATTTCTATTTTATGCCATCATTAAATTTTGGGATAGGTAAAGATTTTGGGATTAAAAAACCTTCGTTTCCACTTATTTTAACTGTAAACACAAATCTGGCGGGGCTTTTACCATATAATGGTTTGATATTACCTACACCTATGCTTGAAATTGGTTTAAGGTATAAATTTAAAAAGGGATTTACAGTAAAATCAAAAAATATTAGCAAACAACACAAATCTAAATAAAATGAAAAACATATTCTTCATTGGAACTATTATTTTCTTATTCTCTGCTTGCCAAAAAGAAGATATTACATTTTCGCCTAACACAAAAGATTTATTCTATATAAAACACAAAGGGGCATCTATGCCAGTTTTAGTTGAGGGCAATACTATTCAGAAAGCTTTTATTCTTGTAGTTCATGGTGGACCAGGTTCTGACGCTATACTAACTATGAATGGCAGTTTCATGGACATCCTAGAAAAAAATTATGCTGTAGCATATTGGGACCAACGAAATTCAGGAAATACACAGGGAGGTGCAAATCATAACAACCTGAATTTAAAAACCATGACGGAAGATTTAAGAGTTGTTATACTAACCCTTAAACATAGATATGGTAATAATATCAGTATTTTTCTTTACAGTCACAGCTTTGGAGGCTGTTTGAGTGCTTCCTTTCTTACCACAAATGATAATCAAAATTTAGTCAATGGTTGGATTAATATTGATGGTGCACACAATTTTCCATTGACAGATATGGAGAGCAAAGCAATGCAAATACAGTTAGGTACTATTGAAAAGAATGCAGGTCGTAATATTGCGGAATGGACTAAGATCATTGATTATGCGAACAATAATGACCCACGAAAAAATTCTAAGACTTCTGAAAAATTTAATGAAAATGCTTACAGTGCCATTAAATTAATGGAAGAAGTGAATAAAATTGAATTTCCAAAGACGAATGATTTATCATACTCTCAAAACTCTCTCATGTCTCGTCTAATGAATTTTAAGAGTATTTATTTTAATAGTGGAATGGAACAAGAGTTATTTAATGCTGAATTCTCTTCCAAATTAAATACTATATCAAAACCAACATTATGTTTGTTCGGAAAATACGATTTTGTTGTTCCACCTGCTTTAGCAGATGATGTTATAAATAACATTGGTTCAAGCTATAAGAAAAAGGTGATATTTGAAAAAAGTGCCCATGACCCATATTTGACGGAGACTACTAAATTAAATATGGAAATTATTGATTTTATTGAAAAATTTAAGTAGAAAAGCTTCAAAATGTAAAGTTACTTTGGATTCGAGTAATGATATAATCATTGACTTTACATTTTGAAAAATATTTTTAGACTTAACAAAAAATAAAACAAAAAGGGCTGATTTCAGCCCTTTTTGTTTTATTTACACACTTCAAATACATAGGGAGTTTCTTTCCATGCATTTGTGTTATAGTTTTTAGACTTGAAAATAATATTTAAAGTTTCACCAGCTTTTGTTTTTTTGATGCTCCAAGGCTTATTTGTCCACTCAGAGCCTTCACCAATAGAAGGGATTTTTTTCTCAAAAACGGGCTGAATGATACCATTTTTGATGGTACCAGTAAAAGATGCGTTTGCCTGCGTTCCAGCATAGTCATCTGTGGTGAGGGTTCCAGCGATTTGGTTATTGGGTAAAAATTTGATTTTAATAGTTGTTTCAGATTTTAAACCTGCATTAGAAAAGCATTTTTCCTGCGATTGAGCCAATGTTTGGAGACTCAAAATCATACAAAAAGCAAAGAACGTAATTTTGAAAAACTGCATAATAATTTTTGATTTAAAAGTGAATAGATGTTTTGTTTCAAATACTGTACCATTAATAATTATTTCTTCATATTTTCCTCTAACTCATTATGCAATTCTCTCATACCATTTACATATACACCATTCAAAATATATTCTTTTTGTTGGGTTTTGATAATTAAATTCTGATACAGAGCATTTCCTGCTTTTTTATCCAATATTTGATAGTTTACAATATCTTGTAAAGGTATGATTGTAGTTTTTCTTGTAATCAAATCTTGGACAGTAAGTTTTTGTTTATCAATAGAATACTGCTTATAGTTTGATGATAGCGAAAGAATAAGAATAAGAAAACATAAAAAGAAAACCAAGCCAATTCTGAAATCATCTAGGCTATTGAGTTTATCCAGAAATACCCACAAAAGTACAGGCATTGCAACAAGAAAAACAGGAATCCAGTAGGCTTTAGATTTAAGAGTTGTTGTCATAATTTATGATATTCGTTTTATAGTCTTTTCTAATTCATTGAAAAAAAACGTCATTTCAGTGATATAAAGACCTTTGAGAGTATACTGAGTATTTTTGGTTTGGACAAGAATATTATGATAAAAATAACCAAATTCAGTTTTTTTTGCTATAAGTGTTAGTTTTTTAATATCACATAAATCAATGAAAGTTTGCTTTTTACTAATTAAATTTTTTATTATAAGTGTCTTATTATTAAAGGTATATTCTTTGTAGCCTGATAACAAAAAAAAAGCACCATATCCTAAAAAAGCAAAAAACAACAATAAAGAAATCGAAAAGTCAGAATAGTTAAATAAGATTCCTTTTGGATTGTCGCTACTCACTATTAGAATCAACACTAAAATTAGACCCAAGATGCCAAAAATAAGAATTAAATAGGCTGGGGTATTAAGAGAAGTTTTCATTACTGTTTTACAGATTTTTCTAACTCATAAAAAAATTGTATCATTTCATTAACATAAATACCTTTCAGAGTATGTTCACCACTTTTGGTTTCTACAATGATGTTATGATAATTTCCATTTCTCATGCTTTTCTCATGAATTTTTAGATTTGTTATACTTTTGAGAGATACGAGAGTTTGTTTTTTTGTAACCAGATTTTTGATTACAAGATTTTGATTATCAAAACTATACTGTTGATAGTCTGAAAGAAGCGTGTAAGCTAAACCTCCCCAACAGAGAAGCAGAACAAGTAAAAGATAGGAAGAGTAATCAAATCGAACTGCTCCAGAATTATTCATACTTTCCAGCATAATCCACAAAACAATGGGAGCGAAAATTAAAACAGCAGGAATCCAATGAGCTTTGGAATTAAGTGTAGTTCTCATTATTGTTTCACAGTTTTTTCTAATTCATAAAAAAATTGTATCATTTCATTGATATACACGCCTTTGAGAGTATATTCTCCATTTTGTGCTTCTACAATAATATTATGATAATGCCCGTTTCTCATACTTTTTTCATGGAGTTTTAAGTTTTTAATACTTTTTAAAGGTATAGTAGTTAGCTTTTTAGTAATTAAATTTTTAATTGTAAGATTCTGATTGTCAAAGCTATACTCTTGATAGTCAGAAAATAAGGTATAGACTACTATACCAATACAAAGTGCAGAAATTAATAAAAAATAAAAAGTATAATTGACTTGAACTCCTGAACTGTTTGCATTTTCCACCATCATCCAAAATAGGATAGGGATGAAAACCAAAACGGCGGGAATCCAATAGGCTCTGGGCTTAAGTGTTGTTGTCATGGGATTAAAAAAATTTAAGTTGATTTTTTATGAAAGTATATTTATCCAAGATTCATAATCATTTGGAGTGTAAGAATGTTTAAATATTTGTTTGATATTTTGACAATACTCCTGATATAGCTCTAAAGCTGTTTTACCTGCTTTATTTTTGAGGGTTTTGTCTATTCCTTTTTCTATAAGCGTTTTAGCTGTGGTTAGTTTCCCATTTTTCTCAACAAGATCATGCAATAACGTTTTAAATGAATATTCAGGGAAAATTTTATTAATATCCAAACCTTTTGATAAACAGTAGTCTAAGGTATTAAAGTCTTCTAAATTTATGGCATTTTCTGAAACAGGGGCAAGCCAGTGTACACCAAAAAAATCTTTAGGCTGATAACCATTGGCTAATAACAATTCAATGTAAAATGAGATATTATTTATCTGCTTGGATGCATAAGCTGATTTAATCTTTGAAAAAGCATTAAATCCATAGCAATCTTTTGCGTTTAAGTCAGCACCCTGCTCAATAAGCCACTGAGCAAATGAAAATGCTTGTAAATTCAAAGCTAAAAGCAAAGGTGTTAGGCGTTCCATTATATATAAATTTTGCTCATTTAAGCCTACTTTGCTGCTTTCTATCAAAGATTTGGCATTTTCAAAATCTTGATTTTGGATAGATTGTTCTAATGTTTGCCAATGAGGATTTTCAGAACTTGCTTTTCGGCGATGTTGCCAAATATCTACATGAAATGGAAATGTACCATTAATTTTATCAAAAATATCTCTTTTAGTATTTTCTTGTTCAATGGTCAGATAACCCGTTTCTTCATCTTGGGCAGTATACAATAAACCAGCTTTTTTGAAAGCCAGCATCGTTTCAAGCCATTTTTCAAAGGATTCATGTCTAATAGTTTTACCTTCTGCGGATTTGAAATCAAAACCTAAAATCTGACCTGCTTTTCCTCCAAAACAACCCTTTGTATCAATCACACCTACCCACCAATCAGGGATGTACAAAAAAGGAATCCATGCTTTATTCCACCAAGTACCTTGCTCATATTCTTTAAAAATATCATTATTTTCGTGGTCGTCCCACATTTCTTTGTCAGAAATAATATTAGAAAGAGGTAAAATACTTTCACCATCAAAAAAATCAACCAGACTATAAGTAGCTGTTTTAGAGCCATTATGCCAACGAAAAAAATCATAAAAAACTTCTGGAAGTGGAGGTAATTCCCATTGTTTTACCTTTTGTTTAAAATGTTCAATTTCTTCTTCCAAAGCAGGAGAAGCCAGTAATTTTTGCTCTAATTCTGATGAAAACTCAAGTTTTAATGATTCTATAAGAGGATGCATAGATTACTCAATTTTTAAGGCAATACCAGTTTAGCTTTCTCTTTGGCGATACCAATTTTGGCAATACTGCCTGAATTGAAACGAAGTTTATCAGCCTCGATACCATCACTGAAAATAATTCCAGTTTTTTCCATCAACGATTCCACAACCAATTCTTTTTGAGGCGTAATAATGCCTGCTGAAACTTGAGCTTGTGAGGTTTTGCTAATAAATGGCTCTCGGACAATAAAAATAAGCTGTTCAGTATCCAAAGGTACTTTGGGACGTTCACAAATTTGTCCACCTCCAAACGCCTGATGAATGCCATTTGCCATATTGAAAAGTGAACTCATCCAACCTGTAGCCCCTGCACCTGTGGAAATAATGATACCACTAGATGAATGTGTTTCTGTAATATCTTGATATGTAATAAGATAACGAGCAGAAGAATGAGAAATGGGGCCAATAAAAAAATCGTTAAAAGCAAGCAGTCTTTGTCCATCATCCAACAAAACTTCTGCCATTGTTACCAATTTATGGTTATAATTGCCTTTCAAGACGTTCCAAAGGGCTTGTTCAAAGGTTTGAGCATTGAAAGGAAGTAAAACCCCATCAAAACGGCTTGCATCAGGGTTTACACCAATAATAGGCAGATTGTTGGTGTATTTGGCTGTATTGGCAACCAGCCCATCTTGCCCAACTACAATAATCAAATCATTTTCTGAAAAGATAAAAGAGGGTAGAATGGTATTATCTATTACCTTCACTTTCAGGTGTTTTGCCGTAATATTTTGCACCATCTCAAGTACATTATATTGCTGTTTGTGGGCTTTATCAAAGTCCGAAAACTCTCCCGAACCAATTTGTTCCTTTTTTTTCGCTCTATTACTGGTTACACTTTTTAATGATTCTTTACTTAAAAAATTACTTTGAACTTCCAAGTTTTCCCTTTTACGCTCTATGGAAAATTTAGCTTGCTGAACTGTGTTGTATTGTTCAGTAAGCAACTCCAATCGGGTTTTACTTTTGACGATAATGGCTTTTTCGATGGTAGCCATACTTTTTAGTTATGAGTTATAAATGATAAATTAAGTATTGATTTAGATTATTTTCTAACATTAATAGTTTTAACAAAATATAATTTCTTATAAGAAAAAGCATAAAAATAAGCTTCCCAAATAAAAATACTTGTCCAAATAACAAATAAGCCGTAACCAAACAAACTCTCTGATGAACTTTGTAAACAAGAAGTTTTTATCTGATTGTCTACTGAAAATTTGAGCGATAATAAACTCAAAACCAGAATAGAAACTAACCAATAAAACTTTGGATGAGTTTTTGTAATAGCAGAACTCAATTGTTTTTGAAAATAAAGAAATGCTACCCCAAAAAACAGAATACTCCAAATTTCTCCTAATATGCTTAATAAAGTACAGATTAGAGTAGCCAATATCCATTTAGTAGAAGCTCTTGTATATATTTGAAGTCTTTGCTCTATACTTCTCATTTTACGACATCAAATTCTGTAATAAATCTGGTGAAATATTGAGATTATTAATTTTTTGAGGGTTTTCAGCGAGTTCCCTAAATGCCAAGGCTATATTTAATTTAGCATCACCACCATTCTGACTGATAGCCATGAGGGTTTTCCAATCGAGTTGTTTGTAAGGCTGAAGTGTGGCTTCAAGGATATATTTTGAGGCATCAGCTTCTCTTTTGTCGTTTTCTGTTTTGAGTTTCACAAGTTCTATGCGTTGTTGCTCCAACGTGATACTTGTAGCAAGTTGCATTTCTTCTAATTTCTGCTGATTTTCTTGTGTCAAAAACTTTGTTTCCATTTGTTTTTCAACGATTTGTTTCCGTTTCTCTTCCACAGCAATTTCAGTATTGAGTTCGCTTTCTTTGATTTTACGTTCTTGTTCAACAGCAAAGTTTCTGCGATTATAAATAGCTTGGTCAGCTTCTTGTTGTACACTTTCTCGAGTTTCTGCTTCTAAGGCTCGTTCCATTTCGGGACTTGCTTTTACAGCAATGACATTGACAGCCAAAGGCTCAATACCAAGCATCTTGATAGCTTCAGAGGCTTGTACGCCAACTTTGATAGTTTCTTCTATTTTTTTACCACTTCTGATAGCCTCTTTGAGGGTAAGGCTTTGAATTAGAGCTTTGGTGGCTGTTTGGGCTTCGTTGGTGAGACGTTGAGTGATTTTTTCGGCATCTGTACTTTTATAATTACCATACCTATCCACACTAAAATCGAGCAATTCAGCAAGTTGCTTGGGATTTGAAACTTTATAAGTAACTTGTCCTTGTATAGAAATAGTCTGAAAATCTCGTGTGGATTCGTTGAAGAAAAATTGAACATCATTACTACCCAAAGGAATGGCAACAATAGAAGTATTGTAAGCCATATAAAAAAATGATAGTCCTCTGCCTTCTGCACGTAATTTGCCACTTGTATAACGCATAACGTAGGTCATGGCATCAAATTTAATGTATTTTATTCCAAACATACATGAAAGAGTTTGAGTAGTTAAAAAGATAAACAGGCAATTACACAAATATAATAACTTTTCTATTTTTACCAAGAAAAATTGAATAAAGCATGAAAGACCTGAAAATTTATACACAGGGTTTCCCAGATGGAACTTTTAGAAAGCAACGTTACTTTTTTCATATTATAGAGAATGATATTTTTATACCCAACGAAAGTATAGGAAGAGATAGTTTGGGAGAGCCTTTATTTGTAGAACAAATGAAATGGATTCAACAATTTGAAAAACAAGGTTGTGAGTATGGTGGTTGTGGGCAGTGGACTTGCAGAAAAGGGGAGATTTTAGAGAAAATTATAGAAAAACTACGAATGGTAGAAAATTTTAAGGGTGTGTATTCTCAAATGGGTTATCGGGAAAATCAACTTGCATTTGTTAATCAATTATTTATTGGAAATGAGGCGACTATACAAAAAATTGCTTTCAAAAAAAGCTATTATGACGATTCGGAAAAACTACTAAATGAAAATATAACAGATTTTCAAATTATAGAACAAAGCTATTCACAGGAAACAGGGATTCTTACTATTACAACAAATGATATAATTGCTATGAAGAAATGGCGATTCTGTGTAGATTTGCCCAACAATTCATTTACAAGCAATTATATATAAAATTATAAAAATTTGAAAAATAGAGGTTTATATTGTTTTTTGTTTTGTTTGCTAGGTTTATCAACTCAATTTTCATTAGCTCAAAAAAAAGATAGTTCAGAAATACAACCAGTACTACATTTTTTGGAAGATACATTGTATATTGGCAAACCTACGCCTGTTTCCCTCACATTTTATTATCCTAAACATTGGCAGGTTGTGTTTTGTGATACTAATTTTACATATGGAAGCTTTGAACTACAAGAAAAGAAGTTTTTCCCTACACAAACCAACGCTTCTTTGAGTAGAGATAGTGCTGTTTACTGGCTCAGAAACTTTGAAATAGATAAAATTCATCGTTTGAGATTGCCAGTTTTTCTTATCAAACCACAGGGTGATTCTACTTGGGTATATTCAAATATAGACTCTATTGCCTTTAAAGAGCTAATTTTATCTGAAAAACTTGATACCCTTGCCCTGCGTTCAGATACTGAAATAGCTATACTTGCACCAAAAGTAAATTACCATGTTTGGATATTTTGGAGTATTACAGGTATTTTTTTGGGTATAGTTATTTGGCTTTTTTTTGGTGATTGGATTAAAAAGCAAATCGTTTTATTAAACCTCAAACGCAAACATATTGTCTTTGAAGATAATTTAGATAGAGATATTACTAAAATTCGTAATCGTAAACGTATCACAGATATTGAGCAGGCTCTAAATCTATGGAAGAAGCACTTAGAACAAATTGAGCATAAGCCTTTTAGTACTTACACCTCACGAGAAATCTTAGAAACATTGCCCATTACCAAACTGGGAGAAAGCCTTCAAAATATAGACAAAGCCATCTATGGAGCTATTATTGAAGAAGGTTTGGACAAAGATTTCCTATATCTGAAAAATTTGGCTAATCGAAGATATATTCGTAGAAAAAAAGAAATTAGAGAAGGATAAAAAAATACCCATTAAATATTAATGGGTATTTCACTTACTACAAAACACTTATCTTTTCTGTTAATTGACAGAATAATAATTAATTCAAAAATAGGAATGATTTTACATTACTTATTTTGTTTTTTATTAAGCCCTCAATATATTTCACGAAACAGATATATTAGTTTACGAAATTAAAAATTAGGTTGTAATAAGTATTGTGAATAAAAGTTATCAATGACATCAACAGCCTCTTCAGCAGTGTCTACAACACTAAATAAATTAAGATCTTCTGCATTGATGTTTCGTTCTTCTTCTAAAAGAGTGGTTTTTATCCAGTCCATTAAACCAGCCCAATACGTTTTGCCTACCAACACAATTGGAAAACGTCCAATCTTCTTGGTTTGAATAAGTGTAAGAGCTTCAAAAAGCTCATCCAATGTTCCAAAACCACCAGGCATCACTACAAAACCTTGAGCATATTTGACAAACATTACTTTTCTTACAAAGAAATAATCGAAGGTAATAAGCTTATCAGGGTCAATATAAATATTGCTACTTTGTTCAAAAGGCAAAATGATGTTGATACCTACAGATTTGCCACCACGAGCTTTTGCACCTTTATTGCCTGCTTCCATAATACCTGGGCCACCACCTGTAATTACGCCATAACCCATATCTACAAGTCTTGAAGCAATTTCTTCAGCTGTTATATAATAAGGATTATCGGGCTTGGTACGAGCCGAACCAAAAATAGAAACACAGGGACCTATACGAGCAAGCTTATCAAATCCATCTACAAATTCAGACATAATCTTGAACAATGCCCAAGAATTTGTACTTTTTATTTCACTCCAATCATGATTCTTAAAAGCTTTTTTGATGCGATTTTCATCTTCTAAACTTAGTTTAGTTTCTTCTGACATACAATTTAAAGGTTATCGAATGGTTGTTATAATAAATTAAAAATACTAAGCAATATACTAAAAATATGAGTTTAACAAATTCTATAAGACAAAAAATAAGCACCCAAACATAGGTGCTTATCTTTAAATTTTATAAAGAATATAGGAGTATTAATTCCCCCAATGTACTATCATCTGACTAATTAAAAAACCATAAAGTCCGACTAAAAGTAACCAGTAAGCATTTTTAATGTACTTAAATGGTAAAAACAATCCAGCAATAGCTATAACTACTCCAAAGCCTATACTTACCAATGTAGGAACTTGCATAAGCATAAACAGAAAACCAAATAACATGCCCAATACAGGACCCATCATAAAACGTTTGGCGTATTTCACAAATAGCTTTTGTCGTCTGTAAAGTTTTTTTAAACTTTCAGGCTGTTCTAAGCTACTCTCAGGGCACACAAGCCACACACCATTGACTAAAAAGAGCTTTTCGAGGTTTTTCATTTTTCATAAAAGGTTGTTAAGTGTAAAAAAATATTATTTTTTGTTAAAATTGGCTTCAAAATTAATTAACATTAAATTAACATACAAATATTCTGCCAAATTTTTTTTAATAGAATTTTTTTTAAATATATTTCAACAATATTTAATATGGTAAATGATAAATATTAAGATATAAAGTTTTGTAATTGGCTAAAATAATTTAAACTAAGTACTTCTATGTTGCCTAAAAAGGATATTAACTATGATTACATCATTGTAGGAGCAGGTTCGGCGGGTTGTGTTTTAGCCAATAGACTCTCAGAAAATACTGAAAATAAAGTTCTTTTGATTGAAGCAGGAGGGAAAGACACTAAAATGGAAATTCATATCCCTGCTGCATACTCTAAACTTAATCGTAGTGCAGTAGATTGGGCTTTTTACTCTGAACCTCAAAAAAATGTTCTCAATAGAAAACTTTTTCAACCACGAGGCAAAGTACTTGGTGGTAGTAGCTCTACCAATGCAATGGCTTATATCAGAGGTAATGCCGAAGATTATAACGATTGGGCTTCTATGGGTTGTGACGGTTGGAGTTTTGAAGATGTATTGCCTTATTTTATCAAATCGGAACATAACGAAGATTATGAAAAATTGGATAAAAGATTTCATGGGAAAAATGGATTGCTCAATGTTCGTTCTGCTTATTCGCATCATGCTGTTTCAGAATCGTTTATAAAAGCTTGTATGGAGTTGGGTATGCCTTTAAACCCAGATTTCAATGGTGAAAGTCAAGAAGGGGTAAATTTTTTTCAGTTTACTGTTAAAAATCATAAACGACATAGTACAGCAACAGCATTTTTAAAACCTATCCAAAAAAGACCCAATTTGGATATTCTAACCAATGCCCATGTAGGCAAAATCTTGATAGATGAGCATGAAGCTTGTGGAATAGAAATTATTTCTAAAGGTAATTCATACAAAATTTATTGTGAAAAAGAAGTTATTCTATCAGCTGGAGCATTTGGTTCGCCTCAATTGCTTATGCTTTCTGGTATCGGAGATGCTACATTTCTAAAAAAACAAGGTATTGAAGTTAAAAAAGATTTGATAGGTGTAGGAAAAAATCTACAAGACCATTGTTTTGCAATGGTAAGTAGTTCATCTAAAGTGCCAACAGCCAATCATGATTTGAAAATACATAACCAAATTAAAGGAGTTTTAGAGTACTTTTTATTCAAAAAGGGAGTCGCAACTGCCTCACCACTTGAAGCGAATGCATTTATGAGACTTGATAGCCAAACAGATCGTCCTGATATGCAATTTCATTTTGTTCCTGCTCATCTAGGTGGTTATGATGTAGATATGTATAATTTGAATAAATATCCAACGCATAGTGGTTACACAATTTTAGCGACTCTTTTACGTCCTGAAAGTAGAGGATATGTAAGTATTCAGTCGAAAAATCCATTGGATGCCCCCATCATACAGCCCAATTATTTAGATACAGAAAAAGACCAAAAAACACTCATTCAAGGTGTAAAAAAAGCTTTTGAAGTAATGCAAACCAATGCATTCGATAAATTTAGAAAAGAAATATATTTTCCTAAAAATATTGAAAATGAGAA
This sequence comes from bacterium 336/3, assembly GCA_001281695.1. Classification (NCBI taxonomy): domain Bacteria; kingdom Pseudomonadati; species bacterium 336/3. The sequence continues at coordinate 2,462,900 of LJIE01000001.1, forward strand.
AGATATATTAGAACATATTTGTAAAACACTCGAATGTGTATATCATCCAGTGGGTACTTGCAAAATGGGAACTGAAAATGATGAAATGAGCGTTGTAAACAGCCATTTACAAGTAAAAGGGATTAAAAGATTAAGGGTTGTGGATGCATCCATTATGCCACAAATTACGACTGGTAATACCAATGCCCCAGTTATTATGATTGCAGAAAAAGCTGCTGATATGATTTTAAAAACGAAGTAAACATGAATAGAAAACCCACTCAAGGTCCTTTACAGGGCATTCGTATTTTAGATTTAACAAGATTATTGCCAGGTCCCTTAGGTACAATGCTTATGGCAGATATGGGGGCAGAAGTTATTAAGATAGAAAGTCCCAACCAACCTGATTATGTTCGTAATTTTCCGCCTGTTTACGAAGCTGATAATCAAGAATTTTCAGCAAACTATTTAGCGTTCAATCGTTCTAAAATAAGTCTTTCTTTGGATTATACCCAACCTGAAGGGAAGGAGATATTTTTAGAACTTGTAAAAACAGCCGATATTGTAGTAGAGCAATTCAGACCCAAATATTTAGATAAATTTGGAATAGGTTATGAAGATGCTAAAAAAGTAAACGACAAAATTATTTATGTTTCTATTACAGGATATGGTCAGAATGGGGCATACAGTCATTTTGCAGGACACGATTTGAATTATATTAGTTATGCAGGTATTTTAGGACAAATAGGGGCTAAGAATCAAGATCCTACTATTCCTGCTGTTCAAATGGCAGATGTAGCAGGAGGCTCATATATGTGTGTAATCGCTTCTCTTTCAGCTTTACATGCAAGAAATACTACTCAAAAAGGGCAACATGTAGATGTATCCATGACTGATGCTATCATGCCACTCCTTACAGTACCTTTTACCTATTACCAAGCCACCAAACAAGTACAAAAACGAGGAGAAACACCTCTTTCTGGAATGTTTCCAAATTATCATGTCTATGCTTGTAAAGATGGGAAATATATAGCCTTAGCAACACTTGAGGCTAAATTTTGGATGAAATTTTGTCAAATTTTTCAAAAACCTGAATTTTTGGGTTTTGCCATGCCTCAAGAAGAGGAAATGATGCAAAAAAACAAGGAAACTCTTGCTGAATTTTTCAAAAATGAACCAAGAGAGTATTGGCTTAAAATCAGTGAAGAAAATGATTTACTCATCAGTCCTGTTTATGAAATAGATGAAGTAGAACATGATAAACACCTCAAAACGAGAGAAATGTTCGTTGAAATGCATCATCCTCAAATTGGAACAATTAAAGAATTAGGAGTTCCTTTAAAATTTTCAGAAACAAAAGCCACACCTGCTTGGATAGCCCCAAACTTAGGTGAAGACACTCAAACTATTTTAGAAACGCTGGGTATTTCACAAGAACGCCTTCAAGACCTTCAAGAAAAGAAAATAATTACTTTTTAGACAACTGAAATTGCAAGCTTTGTTTTATCTTTGGCTCAATTTTTTATAAAAAATCGAGTAATGGAGATAGAAATTGTTTTAGCTGCTTTGTTTGCATTTTTGGCGGGTTTTGTAGATGCTGTGGTAGGAGGAGGAGGGCTTGTGCAAGTTCCTGCTTTGTTTGTAATTTTCCCACATTTTTTAGTGCCTCAGGTGATAGCCACCAACCGTTTTGCTTCAGTTATGGGCACATCTGTAGCTGTTTGGCAATATTTAAGAAAAGTAAAAATAGACTTCAAAGCTGTTATTCCTGCTGCTGTTGGAGCAGCAGGAATGTCTTTTTTGGGTGCAAAAGCCTCCAGTATCATAGATGCAAGTATTTTGAAGCCTGTTATCCTCATTCTCATGCTTGGAATAGTCATTTACACATATACCCAAAAACAACTTGGAGAAATTTCTAAAATTCATCCATCCTTTAACAGAGTTTATACGTATAACTTTCTTGTTGGAGCAATATTAGGTTTTTACAATGGACTGATAGGACCAGGGACTGGGAGTTTGCTTGTTTTTGCACTCGTAAGTGTAGTTGGTTATAATTTCCTGATGGCATCTGCCAAAGCCAAGATAATCAATGTAGTAGCTGATGTTTTTTCATTAATAGCTTTTTTAATGGGAGGTTTTGTTATGTTCAAAGTGGCAATACCAATGATGGTGTGTAATATGGCTGGTTCTTATTTAGGAAGTAGAATGGCTATACTCAAAGGTAATGCTTTTGTGAGAAAATTCTTTTTAATTGTAATTTTGCTTCTCATTACCCGATTTGCTTACGATATTTTTCTTAAATAATTAAAACTATGACTAAAAGAGAACAATCCAAACAAAAAAGGCGTGAACGCATTGTAGAGGTAGCTGAAAAACTGTTTTTTGAAAAAGGAATCAATAATGCTACAATGGATGAAGTAGCTAAACTGACAAAATTTAGCAAAGCTACTGTTTATAGTTATTTTCCAAGCAAAGACGAACTCTTTTTCTCAATTTGTCAAAGGGGAAATGAAATTCTACAACAACGTTTCAATGAAGTTGTTGAAAATCATGAACTTGGAGTAGATAAAGTTCGTGCCATTGGTTTTGCTTTTTTTGATTTTGCCAATACTTATCCTCATTATTACCGTTTTATCTCTTATTTTGTTTCAGGAAGTGATTTTGCTATTCCTGAAGAAATGGAGTCTAAAATGCTACATTTAGATAAAACACTTACCAAATGTATTGAATTGGGCATACAAGATGGCAGCATCAAGCCTGTAAATGCTTTGCTGGTTTCTAAATGTTTGTGGGCAATGGCAACAGGTACTTTGCAACTTATTTTCCAAAAAGGAGAACTACTAGAAAAACACTTGTCTATTGACAAACAAAGCATTTTTCAAACATTTTTTCAATTACTTGAAGCCAGCCTAGCAACAGAATTAGCTAACTAATTCTGTTCTATATCCTTAAACCAACTTGCATACATAGGATAATTATTAGCAATTCTTTGTATTTCAGATACTTTATCGCCAACAGGTTTTAAAAACTTAGCAGGATTACCTGCCCAAATACTACCTGCCTCAATTTTGGTATTGGCTGGCACAATTGCTCCAGCTGCAATGATGCAACCTTCCCCAATATGAACATTATCCATGATAATTGCCCCCATGCCAATGAGTACATTGTCTTCTATGGTACAACCATGAATAATAGCATTATGAGCAACAGAAACATTATTTCCTAAAATAGTTTTTGATTTCTGATAGGTACAATGTACGATCACACCATCTTGGATATTACAGTTATTACCCATCTTGATGGTATTTACATCACCACGTACCACAGCATTGAACCAAATAGTGCAGTTATCACCTGTTTCTACTTCACCAACTACAGTTGCATTTGGAGCTATGAAACAATTGTTCCCAAACTTAGGAGTGTAACCACGAACAGATAAAATAAGAGCCATAAATAATTTTTAAGTGAAAGACTTTGCAATAATAAAAAGATATTTTATATCTCTAAAATTTGTATAAAGATTAGAAATATTATAAATTGCAAAATATTATATTGTATAATCATCTTGAAAAAGAATGTTTTATACAAAAAAAAACTACTATCCATTTTTTTATTCTTACACAAATACCATTTTATGTACCCATGAAAAAATTATATCTTAGTATCATTCTCTGCTATTTATCATTAGCATTGATGGCTCAAAATTATCGTTTGGAGTTACAATCTGGTAACCAGCCATCTAAAATTGCTGTGGAGCAGTTTTCTGCTCAAAAACAAGCCTTTACCCAAGCAAGATTTGGAGCAGGGACTTATGTAATTCTACAATTTCATCAAATTCCTAACGAAAATGCAAAAGCTCTTATTCAAAGTAAAGGAGTTACATTGTTAAATTATTTGCCTAATTATGCTTTTTGGGCATATTTACCTGATAATGTAAACTCAGAAACGCTTAAAAGTATAGGAGTAAAAGATGTTTATCCTTATCAAGGAGAAGATAAAGTTTCGATGCTTTTCAAAGGGAAAAAGAAACCTATGTGGGCTATCAAGGAGAATGGTAAATATGATGTATATATTCAATTATATAATAACATTAGTGTTGAGCAAGCTAAAAATCTTTTGAAAAACTATTCTTGGATAAAGATAATTAATGAAAAAGCAATGCCTAATACAATGGAATTACGTATTCCCATTGATAAATTGAATGAATTAGCTCAAATTCCTGTGGTTTTCTATTTAGAACCTACAAACCCAGAACCTTATTTAGAAAATAGAGAATCTACAAGCAATCACCGTATCAATTTTATGAATTCAGAATATGCTGCTGGTAGAAAATATGATGGAACAGGTGTGGTAGTTTCTATGGGTGATGATGGTACTGCAGATAGCCACATGGATAAAAAGGGAAGAATTACCAATAACCTATCTTCAAATAGTGGGGATCATGGAGACCATGTATCTGGTATTATTATGGGAGCAGGGAATGTTAATCCGCTTATGAAAGGGCAAGCCTCTGGTGCTCAATTGGAAGTATATAGTGGACATGCTGATATTGACGGGATGCCTGCACCTTATAATGATAAAGGTGTCAAAATTACTTCTCATTCATTGGGTGAGACACTTAATGCAGGTTATACAAGTGGAGCTGTAAATGTTGATCAACAAATTCGTCAATTTCCTGACTTAATGCACGTATTTTCTAGTGGAAATTCGGGTTCAGGTTTTTTCACCATCACAGGTGGTAGAAAAGCAGGAAAAAATGTAATGGCAATAGGAAATCTTACTAAAACAGATGTAATAGCTAGTTCTAGTAGCCGAGGTCCTTCAGCAGATGGTCGTTTAAAGCCTGAAATTTGTGCTGTTGGAACAAGCGTTCTTTCAACAGGTGAAAATAATACTTATTATAGTTCAACAGGAACGTCTATGGCTTGCCCTGCTATTTCAGGAACACTTGCTGTTATGTATCATGCTTATAAAAGTTTGAATAGTAATAATAATCCAACATCTGCTTTAATCAAGGCTATTTTGATGAATACAGCAGATGATTTAGGCAATGCTAATCCTGACTATATTTATGGCTATGGTAGAGTAAATGCTCGTAGAGCTGTACTTACTTTGGAAGGCAATAGATATTTTGAAAGTAGCATCAGTCAAGGTGGAGCTAATACACATACGATTAATGTGCCTGCTGGTACAAAACAACTCAAAGTAATGGTTTATTGGAATGACTATGAGGGTACATCTGCTTCAAGCAATCCTTTAGTCAACAATTTGAATATGACTATTACAACTCCTGCTTCTACAACAGTTCAACCTTGGATATTAGATTCTGCAAATCCCAGTAGTTTAGCAACAAGAGGAACAGACAATAAAAATAATTCAGAGCAAATTACAATTGATGACCCTGCTACTGGCAATCATACAGTAAATATTGCAGGAACAACTATTCCTCAAGGTCCTCAAAACTATGTTGTTGTATATGAATTTGTAAGAGATGAAGTTGTTGTAATATTCCCTCTTGGAGGAGAATCTTTTCATCCTTCTGAAAGTGAAGTAATTAGATGGGATGCATGGGGTACTGATGGGAACTTTACTTTAGAATATTCTACAAACAATGGTACAAATTGGACAAACATTACTACAGTAGCTGGTTCAGCTCGTTCATTCACTTGGGCTGTACCCAACACACCATCAGGACAAGCACTTGTAAGAGTAACAAAAGGAGCTTTAAACTCACAAAGCATTGCTAATTTTTCTATTCAAGCACCACCTACAGGGCTTACACTTGTTGGAGCATGTAATGGAGTGTCTGTATCTTGGACTGCATCTGCTGGAGCTACTGGTTACGAGGTTTTTAGGCTTGGAGCAAAATATATGGAATCAGTGGGTACAACAACATCTACTTCTTTGATAGACCCTGTAGCCACAGGTAATACTTATTGGTACGCTGTAAGAGCTTTGGGAACAAATAATTCTAAGAGTAGAAGAACTATAGCCCAGTCATTTACCTATACCACAGTTGCTTGTGCAACTGATGCAAGTATTTCTAACATTACTCCAAAAGGAAATGTATGTACACTTACATCATCTACCAACATACAGGTTACAGTATCAAATACTGGAACAAGTGCTCTCAATAATCTAACAGTAAACTATACAGTTAAAAAAGCTGATAATAGTGTAGTACATACTGGTTCAGCTAATATTGCGAGTCTTAACCCAAGTGCTACACAAAATGTAAGCTTTACAGCAGATTTGAGTAAAATAAACGAAAATTATACCATAGAAGCTACTGTTACAGCTGCTGGAGATGGTAATGCAGCTAATAATACATTATCATCAACAGCCTTTAATGCAGGTGTAAATGTAACAATTACACAAGATGGTTCTAGAATTGTGGCTACACCTGGTTATAGAAATTATCGTTGGTTTTTAAATGGTACATTATTAGCATCTACAGGAACTACCAATGAGCTGACCATCAGTCAGATGGGTACATATACAGTAGAGGCTCAATCTACAGCTTCCACTTGTAAAAGTACATCAGCAAATTTTGTAGTAACAGTACTTGCTTTAGAAGATGTTTCTGAACAGTTAGGTTTATTTCCTAATCCGACAACGGATAAATTACAAGTAAATTTACCTAAAGAGTTTTATGGTAACAACGTTTTAGAACTTACAGATGTAAGTGGACGTAAAGTGTATCAGAAAACAATACAAGATGGTCTAAAACAAAGTATTGATTTGAATAATTTACCAAAAGGAATTTATATTTTAGAAATCAGAAATGAAAAATATAAAGCCATTAAAAAGGTAATCAAACAATAAAATTAAAAAGAAAGACTTTGTAAATGCAAAGTCTTTCTTTTTTTCTATCTTGCGTAGGCTTCAAAATAAGTATATATGCAAGATTTTTTTGTAAATTATTTAGGTATTTCTGAGAACCTCTTTGCTTGGATTATTTTACCCTGCCTTATCTTTTTAGCCCGTATTACAGATGTTTCTATTGGTACAGTAAGAATTTTACTCATGATGAATGGTAAAAAAAAACTGGCTACTTTTTTGGGTTTCTGCGAATCTTTAATTTGGATAACAATTATCACAGCTATTTTTAAACAAGTCAATAATCCACTTGCGTATGTAGCCTATGCAGGAGGTTATGCCACAGGAACTTTTATGGGAATGACGCTTGAAAATAAATTGGGTGTAGGAAAAGTATTGGTTCGTTTTATTACTCGTCAAGATGCTACAGCTCTTGTAGAACACCTTAGAACAACTCGTTTTGGATTCACCAACGTAAAAGCTGAAGGACATAAAGGAGGAGTAAACCTTATTTTTTCTGTGGTGGAACGTAAAGATTTAAAAGAATTGGTAGATATTGTCAAAAGTTATCATCCAAAAGCTTTTTATAGTGTAGAAGCTACCAAATATGCCTCTGAACCTGTTGATGACAACGAAGAAGAATCTTTACAAAAAAGAAAACAAAACTTTTTTCAATTATTTATGAAAGATTTTCTGAAAAGAAAGTAAGTTTGAACTTGGAAATATTAATGAACATTGAACAATAGACAATGACCATTTAGAATTTAAGAATTGACCATTTAGAATTCACCTGACTTATGTTATATTACCTTTTTGATTACTTAGAACACGAATTTGATTTTTTTGGTGCTGGTGTGTTTCAGTATATTTCTTTTAGGGCTGGAGCAGCCTCCTTACTTTCTTTACTGATTAGTACAATTTATGGTAAAAAAATCATCAATTATTTACGTAAAAAACAGATAGGTGAGGACATCAGAAATTTAGGTCTGAGTGGACAGATGGAGAAAAAAGGAACACCTACAATGGGTGGAGTCATCATTATTCTTGCTATTCTTATCCCAACACTTCTTTTTGCCAAATTAGATAATATTTATGTATTACTATTGATTATCACGCTTGTAGGTTTGGGTTTTATTGGTTTTTTGGACGATTATTTAAAGCTTGCCAAGAAAAATAAAGAAGGACTTTCAGGAAAATTTAAAATTGTAGGGCAAGTAAGTATTGGCTTAGTCGTTGGAGTAACACTTTATTATCATAGTGGAATAGTGGTACAAGAACGTGTACCTTTAGGACAAGAAACACGAATAGAGCAAATTAAAAAAGAAGAAAAAGATGTTAGAATTGATAAAATAGAAAGAAAAGGAGAAAAACCTTATTATGCAGTAGCCTATAAATCTACTAAAACAACCGTTCCTTTTTTAAAAGGAAATTCTTTTGACTATAAAGTGCTCAATGTGGTACACACAGACTGGCTGGAGGCGATTATTTATATTGGAATGGTTATCTTTGTAGTAACAGCAGTCTCGAATGCAGCAAATATTACAGATGGCATAGATGGGCTTGCAGCTGGTACGTCAGGCATTATAGGGCTTACACTTGCTATTTTCGCATATTTATCAGGAAATATCATCTTTTCTGGTTACCTGAATATCATGTATATCCCAAATTTGGGAGAACTCGTCATATTTGCAACAGCATTTGCAGGGGCTTGTGCTGGTTTTTTATGGTACAATTCATTTCCTGCTCAGATTTTTATGGGAGATACAGGTAGCCTTGCATTGGGTGGTGTGATAGCTGTTTTGGCTATTTGTGTACGCAAAGAACTCATGATACCTGTTTTGTGTGGGATATTTTTTGCGGAAGTTCTTTCTGTAACCTTACAAGTTGCATATTTTAAATACCAAAAAAGAAAGCATGGTTTAGAATATGCTCAAAAAAATCGTTTGTTTTTGATGGCTCCCTTACATCATCATTACCAGAAAAAAGGCTATCATGAGGCTAAAATTGTAACACGTTTCTGGCTGATTAGCATTCTACTAGCTGTATTTTGTTTAGTAACACTAAAATTAAGATAAAAAAATACTCCCGATTAATTTTACGGAGTGAACCAATTGCTTTGTCGAGCCAATTATTTAAATTGCTCTGACAAAGCAATTTTATTTTGCCTATTAAAACCAATAATATGAAGCAACATGGACAATTATCAAAAAAACTATTATCCCCACACTGATATTTTAGAATCAGAAGGTGTTCTTATCGATGATGAGATGCAAGGAGAATGGAAATTTTACCATCCCAATGGAAGTATCAAACAGTATGGGAGTTATCAAAATGACTTTGCAGAAGGAGAATTTCATTATTTTAATGAAGCAGGTAAGAAAACTTCTCAGGGAGGTTTTAAAAATGGGAAATGGGATGGTATTTGGTCTTGGTACAACGAAAATGAACAAGAATATTGTCGAGGGTATTATTCTGATGGATTGAAGGCAGGAAATTGGGTCTGGTTTTTTACTGAAAAAAGCATAAGTAGAGAAGCACATTATACAAATGATATGCTTCATGGAAAAGATGTCAATTATTTTAACAATGGAAAAATATCTTATACCCAACATTGGCAAAATGGATTGTTGGACGGAGAATATGAGAAATGGGATGAAAATGGAAATCTTTTAGAAAAGGGTACTTATAAAGAAGGGTTTAAACATGGGAAATTCATTCTTGTTGAAAATGCGAAGGAAAAAGAAGTTGAGTACGAAATGGGTTGCTCTATCTTAACAGAAAAACACATTAATCAGATATTAAAAGTATTTGCTACAAAAAAAGATTTCTATAAAATAGAAGATGCTGTTGAAAAAATAGTAGGCTGGGAGTCTATTTATGCCAGTATTTGGCAAATGATACGATTAGGACATACAATACCTATTCATCTGTTAGGTTTTGGAGGTTTATCAAAATATACAAACCTCATTACACCTGAATACCTCATAAAATTGCTTAAAACTGCTGATTTTACTGAAAAAAGCAATATTGGAGGGAAAATGTTTAAATTTTGGTCGTACGATTTGGATAAAATGTGCATGCATCTTTATCTAAAATCGCCAGAAGCATTTGAGGATGTATGGGAAGAATTTACTCCTTTGGCACAAGAAGGCTTTAAAACTGTATTGGTACGTTTTGGTAAACTACCTGCAAATAAGTTAAGTAAAAAAATGGCATCTTATATTGCTTATAATCTATTACATACACAAGCTAATGGATATAAAGTCTATTCTGCTGAAGGTATTGCCGATCATGTATGGTGGTGTGAAGATAGTAAACTTGTAGAGTTAGATACTTACAAACCTGATAACTTTCAGAAATTTGTAGAAAAGTTTGTTCCTCTCAAAGATTTCAAAAAATCTTTGTTGAAAGAATCTCTTAAATTTCAATGGAATTTACCTTTGCCACAAGCCTATCCTGCTGTAGAAGAAGCAAGTGTAGATGAGTTTATTCAGTTATACAAGGCTTTTTCTACATCAGATTATCATAATTTTTATAAAGCTCTCTTAGAAATACGAAATGATAGTGTTGAGGAACTTGAAACCATCATTCAGGGAATAAAAGAAGATTATCGAGCAGGACAGAAAGCAGAAACAACCGTAATAGTTGCCATCTTAAAAAGAAAAAAACAAAATTTGCCAGTACCTGAGTGGTATGATGATTTAATAGGGGGCGATTCATTTTATCAGGTAATGGAGAGCAGTTCTAAAAAGTGGTTTGTAGGCTTAGAACAAACACAAGAAGCCTTGCTATACCTATCAGAGGAGAGAGCAAATAAGATTTTCAAAAAAGTACTTGATGAAAAATACCTATGGAAATCGGCTTTTCCAATGGTTCATCTTATGGATAAAAGCTTGCAAATGGATGCAATACAGGTGCTTTCTGATAAACTTGAAAAGGATTTAGGTGTTTATAATGTACAACCTATTGCCAAAGGCTTATCACATATAGAAAATATGGAATGGCTTGATTCTGTTACACTCAATGTTGCTCCCCAAAAAAATATCTATGAAGTATTGACAATGGCAATATTGATAAAACTAGCAGACATGGCTGATAAACAAATACTTTGGGATGAAAAATATGACCAATATATCAACATACATTTGTGGTTACCTAAATATGGAGACGATTTTGACCATTATTTACAACCATATTTTGAAAAAATTACAAGCTTTTTATCTCAAGAACGTCTTGTAAAACAACTACTTCCACAGATACAGACAGACAAAATGACAACCATCAGAGTATTTAGTTTGCTTTCTGATGACTCACCTCATGCACTTCTTGAAAAAGCATTTGAAACAGTTGGAACAAATCAGATAAAAATATTGAATACCAACTGGATACAGCGTTCACTTTCTGAAAAACTTAAAATGAATGCTGAAAGGCTTATCAATCTTGCTATCGAAAAAGGTGCTGATGGAGAAATGCTCAATACCTTTAAAAATACTATTGGAGAAGAAAAACTAAAAAAAATATATGCTCAATTAAAGGGAAATAATATGGAAGAATTAAATCTAACACCTGCTAATCTATTAAAGCAATTGTGTCAGAAGTATTTTGATAAAAATCCGAATGCCCAAGGCTTAACGGTGTATTATCTTGCACCTGACTACGATAAAACTGTATCAGCAAACGAAATTAATCGTATTAGAGGAAATGCTTTAACAATTAAAGAGGACTTGATACCTAAATATAATTCGGAGCCTATGAAGCATATTTTTACATTAGACTTGGATGCGTTGCCTCTATTTAAAAAGCAGGTAGGAGAAGAATATAGAGCTTTGGCTTTTTTTAGTTATGAAGAAGAATGGGAAAATCCCTCAAAAACAGTTTTGTTGAAAGCCGAAGATATTTTAGAAATACCAGCATCAGAAGATGGATATTCGTTTGAAATTACCGAAATTAAGATACCTTCAGGGGCATTTTTTATGGACTATGATGCTCAAATGGATGAAAATAATGCAGATTTGAAAACCATCAGGAAGAAAATATTTAATGCACCTGCTTATGTGTGTGGTGAACCTATCTGGATTCAGGAACCAGAAGACGGACCAGATTTTTATATGCAATTTAGTGAAAGTTTTGGAGATATGAACTTAGGAGATTCTGGGGAGATGTATGTTTTTGAAGGTTATGCCTTCTGGCAATGTTACTAAACAAAAAAGGGTTTTTTATAAAGCCCTTTTTATTTTTCCTGTTTCTGTTTCTAAAAAATGGTCTTTGTAAAAAATCTTTTTGGGTATTTGATATTTATCCACCAATAAAGATAACTCTTTCATAATCAAAGTTTCTTGTTCACTATCCAAAGCCTTTCCTTCAATACATAATACCAAAATCTGCCCAAAGGTTTCATCAGAAATGCCAGTACAAAAAAATCTTTGGCGGAGTTTGAGTTTTTCCCATACTTTTTCGAGTTTATTTTCGATGTTTTCCAGTTGAATCTTAATTCCTCCACTGTTGATGACATTATCAATTCTACCAATGATTTTAAAATATTGATTATCAATGATTTCTGCAATGTCATTTGTAAAAATTTCTTCAAAATTGGTAGTAGGAGAAGTGATACACAAACATCCTCTTTCATCCAATCGAATTTTTACACCTTCAATGACTTCAAAATAAGGCTGTTTTTGTTTGGTGTTCAGCAAACGTGTAGCAATGTGAGTAATCGTTTCTGTCATCGCATACGTATGATATACAGGTACTTGCAGGCTTTCAATGAAAGTTTCTAATGAAGCACTAATGCTTGCACCACCCAAAATAATGGTTTTGAACTGATTGAGTAGGGTAATTTTTTCAGGAGTTTTTTCAAAGATGGTTTGTAACTGAAGAGGTACAAATGCCACAAAATCAAAAGATTCGGTGATTTTTTCTAAAGGATTGCTTGAAGGTTCTTGGAGTAACATTTGCCAGCCAAGTTCCAAACCTCGTATAAGCATCATTTTACCTGCAATGTAGTCTGTGTGCAGGCAAACCAATGCTGTTTCGTCTCCTTTGAGTCCAAATGCTAGTTTTGTAAGGCGTACACTTTCAAGCATTTGTGTTCTTGAAATTTCAATGGGTTTGGGCGTTCCTGTTGAGCCTGAAGTATTGACTACAAATTGTTCTTTTCCTGAAAGCCACTCTTTGCAAAATTCAATGGTATTTTGGAGATATGGAGAAAAAGAAAGTGTAGAAATATCTACACTTTGAATATCAGCTATTTGATAAGACGTATTTTGATATTGAATACTTGCTTGTTTCACAATTTTATACCAAACCTTATAGGTTTATTTTTTGTAAAAAACTTGATAATCAGTAAATAAACTCATAAAAAGTACTTAAAAACCTATAAGGTTTCTATTGTTTAAACTTATAATTTATCACTCATAACTTATCACTACTTAGGCTTTCATGGCTTTCAGACTAATATCCATACTTTTAATGGAATGGGTAAGAGCTCCCACCGAAATAAAATCAACACCACATTCTGCGACAGCAGCAATAGTATCGTATGTGATGCCTCCAGAGGCTTCTGTTTCAACTTTGCCTGCAATCATGGCTACAGCTTCTTTCATCATGGTTGTATTCATGTTATCAAGCATAATTACATCCACGCCACCCACTTCAAGGGCTTCTTGTACTTCCTGAAGATTTCTGGTTTCTACTTCAATTCGTAGCTTTTTACCTGTTTCTTTGAGGTAATTTTGTGCTGCCAAAACAGCTTTTTGGATGCCACCTGCATAATCTATGTGGTTGTCTTTGAGCATAATCATGTCGTATAAGCCAAAACGGTGATTTTTACCTCCACCAATCCATACAGCCCATTTTTCGCAAATTCTGAAATTGGGTGTTGTTTTGCGGGTATCTAATAATTTGGCTTTGGTATGAGCTATTTTCTGATTGAGTATATCAGTGAAAGTAGCAATACCACTCATACGTTGCATACAATTGAGAACGAGGCGTTCAGCTTTTAAAATAGACTGAGCTTTCCCTTCTACATACAACCCAATTTGTCCTTTTTCTACTTTTGTACCATCTTGTATGCGTACATCTACTTTTAAATCTGCATCTACTCTATCAAAAATAATCTGAGCAAGCTCCATACCTGCAAGAATACCATTATCTTTGATAATGAGTTGGGCTTTGCCCATAGCGTTATTGGGTACAGACGAAAGGGAAGAATGGTCTCCGTCACCTACATCTTCTTTCAAGGCATTGTCAATGAGGTTATAAAGAGCTTCGTCGTTGGCGTAAGATGGTCGCATAAAAAAATTGTTTTATGAATATAAAGTCAAAAATAATCAAGAAGATGATATTTTAAAATGTAGAGCCTAAATATTCTATCAATTAAAATTTATATTCTTTGATGCAATGGATGGTTAAATCCATTTCAAGTATCTGATAAATCATAATCTCTGTCAGATTTGATATACAAAAAATGATAGTTAATTAATTATTTTCATCTAAAAAAGATACAATATTTTTTAGAGTCTTATTTTCCTTAGAATATTTTTAGTTTTTTTATCTAATTGAAATAGACATCCTTTGTTGGCAATAATGATAATATCATCTATAGTGATTGTGATGGGAGCTTCGATGGCATCATAATGGTCTTTGTTTTCTAATATATATGAGGGTAGGTCATCAGAGGAGAGAACTTTGTATGAGGGGTAATTGAGTGTAGCATCTTTTTGGGTAACTTCTCTATTTACTCTTTCAAGCGTTTTGGCATTGAAGGTGTGTTTTCTATAAACATATGAGTTTCCATATTTACTGGAATGTTCAACATAATCAAATACATAGAGCAGGTGATTATTGGTATATAGCTTTTCAATTTTATATGCATAACCATAAACACTGAAGTTCCCTTGTATTAAAAAATAAATTATAATTACTAAAAAGAATAAGAAGGTTGTAACTTCTACCCATTTGCCAAAGGAAGTAATATAATGGATAATGTAGCCATAGAAGATTATAATAATAGCTGTAAATAATAATATTTCTGTAAATAATAACAAAAACCAACCCAATCCAGAACTATAATAAAAGTCTGCTAAATTATTGGGAGTGGCTACTTCACCTCTCATAAAACGTTCCATAATTAGTGTCAAGGAGAATATTAGCACACCCAATAACATAAATATAATTATATTTTTTTTTGTGTCTTTGCTTTTGTTTATGATTTTTTTTGTGTATTTATTTTTATTCATGTTTATAAAAAAATTATTAGTTTAGAAAAATTCTTTTATGCTAGAATTTTTTAATAGTAAAAAAACATCATTAACGAAGCATAATGATAGACATAAAACAATCCTTTTTTACAAAAAATAGAGGCAAGTAAAAACCTGCCTCTTGTAAAATATGTCATAGTTATGTAATCTATTCTTTAATAAGGGTAAAGTCCAGAGCATCAATCATATATTTCCCTTGATGCACTTTTACTTTCATAAAAACTCGATAAGAACCATTTTGTGAAGCATATTTACTGATGGAGTAGCTCACACCAGAATTATTGCCTCTGTGATAATTTTCAAAACCATCAGTGGGAGGGTTCTTTCCAAAAAAATCCTTCATGACAAATTCTGCTTGATTTTTACTATAGTTTTGTTTTTTGCCATCAAAATTTAGTTCTACGGTTTCGCCAAAATGTCGGGAAAGACCTTTAGAGTTACCTTGCTTGATGTAAGCCTCTGCGTCTGATATTTCTTTTTGCTGTGCAAATGCTATTGTACTACCTAAAACTATCCAAATCAATAACAAACTAAGTATATGCTTATTCATTCCAAAAATACGGGTTTGATGTGTTTGCAATAATACTATCAAATTTCGTGCTTTTTTTTATAGATGTAATAAAAAACTCAATTTCGAGTAATTGTCAAAGTCAAATACATTTGTTATTTTTGCCAAAAACCAATTAAAACCCAATATTTATGAAGTTAGGTGTTATTAGAGAAGGGAAAATTCCCGTAGATAGACGTGTAGTATTATTGCCAGAACAGTGCAAAAAAATTGAACAAGATTTTCCTGAAGTAAAAGTATTTGTGCAGTCGAGTGTGGTTCGTTGTCTCAAAGACGAAGAATATGAAGCTCTTAATCTGCCTGTTATGGAAAATATGGATGAATGTGATGTGCTTGTAGGCGTGAAAGAAGTCCCTATCAAAGATTTAATACCTAACAAAACTTATTTCTTTTTTTCACATACCATCAAAAAACAAGCATATAATAAAAAATTATTGCAAGTTTGTTTAGAAAAAAAAATTAGACTCATTGATTACGAGTGTCTTACAGATATAAAAGAAGAAAGAATTATTGCTTTTGGGCGTTATGCAGGCATTGTAGGGGCATATCATGCGTTTCGTACATGGGGGCTTAAATACAGACTCTATGAGCTTCATAGAGCCATTGATTGCAAAGATTATGATGATTTACTCAAAGAACTTAAAAAAGTACGTTTGCCAAACATCAAGATAGCTATTACAGGCAGAGGGCGTTCAGGAAAAGGTGCTATCGAAATTGTAAAAGCTCTTAATATCAGGCAAGTAAGCCCAGAAGAATATTTGAATCAAACTTTCAACGAGCCCGTTTTTGTGGTGTTGGCTTCTTCAGATTATTACAAAGCAAAAAATACAAATACTCCATTCGATAAGTTTTATGACAATCCAGAACTTTTTGAATCTGATTTTGTAAAATATGCCAATCAGACAGATTTGTATATTTCTACTCACTTCTGGAATCCAAAAGCTCCTAAACTATTTACGTTGGAAGACTCCAAAAGCCCCAATTTTAAAATTAGTATCATTGCAGATATTACCTGCGATATAGAAGGCTCAATTCCTACAACCCTAAGAGCTTCAACAATTGCAGACCCACTTTATGATTTTAACCCAGAAACAGGACAAGAGGAGAGGGCTTTTAGTAATCTGAATAATATTACCATGATGGCAGTAGATAATTTGCCTACAGAACTTCCTTTTGGTGCTTCTAAAGATTTTGGTGAGCAATTTATGAAACAAGTATTGCCTCAGTTTTTTAACGGAGATAAAGATAAGGTTTTGGAAAGAGCTACCATTGCTCAAAATGGCAAACTGACACCCTATTTTACATATTTGCAAGATTATGTAGATGGGAAATAAAAAAAATGCAATTTGAATAATGTTTCAAGAATTTTAAACGTTTATTTGCCAAATACAAAACAATATTGATACATGATTTCTCTGGAAAAAGGTCTCTTAAATGGAACACACTGTCCCAATTGTGGGACAGAACAATATACGGATTCTTCACATTGCCATAAATGTGGACAAAAACATTTAGACATCAGAAAGTCTGCTTGGAGTTTTTTTAAAGATTTTTTAGATACCAACTTCAATTTCGATAGCAAGGTATTTAAAACAGGTTTGTATTTAATTTTTCGACCAGGCTATCTGACCAGAGCATTCATTGAGGGTAAAAGAAGTGCCTTTTTACCTCCTATTCGTCTGTATATTTTTTTCTCAGTGTTCTTTTTTGCAGGTCTGGTTGCCAGTGTTCCACATGTCAATGAAATAACAGACGAAGAGAAAGTAGAACGAAGAAAAAAAGATTCTATTACCTTTGCCAACCGACAGAAACGGATGGAAGAAGACAGGTTCAATGTATCTAAAAGTAAGAAAAAAGGTAAAAAGCCAAAAACAGAGATAGAAAGGGATATCAATGTGCGAGAAATTGAGAAAGCTTTACAGGTAGAACAAGTATATCTAAAATTATCTAAACAAAGCTTAGATTCTAGTGCAAAAAGTAAGATAGATACAGCTTTTACCAAAGACCTCAAATATCTGAAATATCTAAGAGAGAAGCCTTTCGATATCAATTTCAGTTTTGGTAGAAAATCCGAACCAAAGGCTAATATTAAGCTGATAGATGTTTATACTTTGCCTGTGGACTCAATTTTCAAAAAATACCAGATTACACAAACATGGCAAAAAGTTCTTTTCAGACAAAGTATCAAAACAGCCAAGGACCCTGATGGTTTTATCAGAGATTTTGTAGGCTCTAAGTTGTGGTGGGCAACCCTTCTGATGATTCCTTTTATGGCTTTGATGCTCAAATTGTTGTATATTCGCCGTAAACGATATTATTCAGAACATCTGATATATGGTTTTCATTTCTTTAGTATCACATTACTTTTGGGTATTCCTATTTTTTATATCAAGGATGAGGATGCTCAAGGAATTTATTTTGGCATTTTCTTTTTAGTAACAGTTATCTATCAGATTATTTCACAAAGAGTTGTTTATGAGCAGGGTTGGATAAAAACTATCATAAAGGCTTTCTTATTACAATTTCTTATCTTTATAGGGTCCATATTTTTTATGATATTTGCAGCTATTATAGGATTATTGATGTTATAATAATTACAGTTGAGAAAGATTATCTTACAACTGAGCTATCAGATTTGACAGTTCAGCATGGTTCTCATAACCATAAGAAAAAATGAGGGTTATGAATACAGATTTTGTATCACTAAATCCTCATTTTTTATGAAAAGAATAATTTTTAAAACGAGCTTAAAATCTTTAGCTATTACAACTCTAATCGCAGGTAGTATAGCAAGTTGCAAAAAAGATGATCCAGCACCTGTTCCTAATAATCAAAAAACTATTACACAAATCGTAACAGACGATTCTAATTTCAGTTTTCTGGAAGCAGCTGTTCTGAGAACAGGCTTGCAAAACGCATTATCTGCCGATCCTGGAACGCTCACAGTGTTTGCTCCAACCAATGATGCCTTCAAAGCAGCTGGTTTTGCTACAGAAAATGATGTGAGAAATGCTGATGTAGCGACCCTTACAAGCATTTTACAAAACCATGTACTGACCACAGAAAGAAATGCTGGGAGTTTGGTGAATGGAGAAATCCTAAATACACTTTCCAATAAACCACTAGTAATCAGTAAAGGTAGTAGCGTGGTTGTGAATAATGCAACAGTCAGTACAGCCGATTTAAAAGCAAAGAATGGGACAATTCATGTTGTCAATTCTGTAATAGTTCCACGTACTTCGATTTTAGATGCAGCTTTAGGAAATGCTAATCTCTCTCTATTGACAACAGCAGTAGCCAATGTAAGTAGAAATACCTCTACGAATGTAGCTGCACTTCTTATCAGAGCTGTTGATCAAAAATTAACAGTATTTGCTCCAACCAATGATGCTTTTACAGCAGCAGGATTCAATCAGGCATTTTTATCAAATCCAGCAAATGCTTCTGCAATATTAAGTATTTTAACCTATCATGTATTGAATGGTCAGGTAAATGCTAGTCAGGTGCCTGCTGGACCCAATGCAAGTGTGAACACTTTTGATGGCTCACGCCCTGTTTATGCGACTCGTAATGGAAATGGTGTGTTTATCAATGGTATTCGTGTGGCAACTGCCGATGTATCAGCAGATAATGGGGTAGTTCATGTAATAGGAAGTGTTTTGATACCACCTGCTGGCACACTTACCAATTTAGTAGCAACAGATACACGTTTTAGTCGTTTATTGAGAGTTATTCAGTATGCAGATGCCAATACAAGCCCTTCAGCAGGTTTAGCAAATCTTCTTAGTGGAACAGCTAATAGTCCATTTACAGTATTTGCTCCAGTAAATGATGCTTTTAACTTCTTAGATGCTAATTCTAACGGAACTCTAGAAGATAGCGAATTGGCAGCTGTTGGAGCTTCAGCTTTGGCAGATATTGTTCGCAGACACGTAGTGGTTGGCTCAAGAGCATTTTCTTCCGATTTATCCAACGGACAAACTATTACAGTAGCCAATGGTACACTTTCTGTTTCTATCAGTGGTTCAACAGTTACTCTTACACCAAATTCTTCAACACCTGTAAGTGCTAATGTTCTTGTTACCAATGTAATGGGTACAAATGGAGTAGCTCATGCTATCAATAATGTATTAAGATAAAACAATTTTCAGCTCTAAATGCTTTTAGTATTTAGAGCTGATTTTTAATATAGGTTAGTATGCTTTTTTCACATAAATACAGATACATTTTTATTTTATTACTCGGATTGTATTCTTATTTCAATACAGTTCTCACAGAAGTGTTCGAATTCTATCCCATTCATGCTCCTTCTATTTATATTATTTCTGTTTTTTTATTAATTACAGCAATCATATGGGAAGGAAATAGAGTTTTGCAACGCTTATTGCCTCAAAAAGTTATTATTTCAGGAAAAAAAGTACATTTCTTAATCATACAATTTCTTTCAAGTTTACCAATTGCCTTGCTGGCAGGTTTTCTACCCACATATCTGATAGGCACTTATGGCTTAGATTATGAATGGTCTCAAATTTTGCTTCCTCTCAAATTATCTATCGTATTTAGTTTTCGGGTAAGTTTATTTTTACATTGTTTGAATGTCATTTCTTATTATATTAGTCAGTATCAACAAAAACTTTTGGAAGCGGAAGAACTCAAAAGGACATCCGTTCAGGCTCAACTTCAATCTTTAAGAAGCCAAGTAAATCCTCATTTCTTGTTCAATAATCTGAATGTACTTTCCTCATTGATACTCAAAGATGCTCATACAGCCAATGAATTTGTTGAGCAGTTCTCTAAAGTATATCGTTATGTCTTAAAAAGCCATGAAAGAGAGCTAACACCACTAAATGAGGAACTGGACTTTATACAATCATATTTATATCTTCTACAAAAAAGATTTGCTGATAACCTCATTGTCGATATCAAGATTGAGCAAAAATATCTGGAATACAGCATTGTACCTGTAGCACTTCAGATGCTGTTAGAAAATGTAATCAAACATAATATCGTGTCTCAAAAAAAACCACTCAAAATACTGATTTACACAGACTCAGATGCTCACATTATTGTATGTAATTCGCTCCAACGTAAAACTCTCTTAGAAAAAGATTCAACACTTGTAGGGCTTAAAAATATAGCCAAACATTATCAGTTATTGAGTCATAGAAATATTGAAGTTATTGAAGATGAAGACTTTTTTAAAGTAAAGTTACCACTTATTGACGTTCAGTTATGAAAATACTAATTGCAGAAGATGAGGCTCTTGCTTCAGAAAGACTCCAATTATTGCTCAAACAATATGATGCTTCCATTGAAATAGTAGCTTCTTTAGATTCTGTTGAAGATATCATTGAATTTATGACTCAAAACCCTTCACCAGACTTACTATTGCTGGATATTCACCTCTCTGATGGGCATATTTTTGAGCTATTTCATCATATACAACTTCATGTACCCATTATTTTTACAACTGCCTATGATGAATATGCTTTAAAAGCCTTCAAATACAATAGTATAGACTATTTGTTAAAACCCATTCGTTTAGAAGAATTAAGTCTGTCTCTCAAAAAATACAAAACGATTCAAGAATATCATCAACAAGCCATTCCAAATATAGATGTGATAGTGGATGCTCTCAAAAAAAATATACAAGCATCTCATTATCAATATAAGTCAAGATTTTTAGTAAAATATGGAGATAAAATGCAGTATCAAGATATAGAAGATATAGCTTATTTTTATACAGATGAAAAAGCTTGTTTTTTAAGTAATATACAAGGAAAACGTTTTATTATAGAATATACTTTAGAACAACTAGAAAATATATTAGACCCTGCTTTATTTTTTAGAATTAATAGAAAATTTATCCTAAAAATCAACGCTATCAAGGAGTTTAAAAGTTATATTAACAGTCGTTTGAAGATTTTTTTAGAACCTCACATCAATATGGATGTCATTGTGAGCAGAGAAAAAGTACAATTCTTTAAACAATGGATAGATCAATAGCGTTATGCAACATAATTGCACATATTACTACTTATCTTATTTTTTATGAAATCATTTTTTTTATTTTTTGCTCTCTTTCAAATTGCTTCTTTTTCTATTTTTGCTCAAAAAAATACAGAAAAAGTATTATACCTAAAAAATGAATGGGTTATTCGAGGAAAAGTTTTATCCGATGACTCCGAAAAAATAAAAATCCAAACAACACAAGGAAATATATTTGTGTTTTCAAAGACAGATGTTTTAGAAATCAAAGAGGAAAAAGTCTTTTCTAATACCAGCTATAAAACAAAAGGTTTTTCTCATTATACAGAATTGGGAGCATTGGCTGCAAGGAATACAGCAAATCCAAACGTAAATACCTCTGCATTTTCATTTCAGACAGTAAACGGATATAAATTTAATCAATATTTATTTTTAGGAGGTGGCATAGGGATTGATTTATATGCAACACAAACATTCTTGCCTGTTTTTGGAAGTATAAGGGGTGATTTTGTAAAAAATAAGCTTGTTATACCATTTTATTTTCTTGATATAGGATATGGAAAAAACATTACAACCAATGAAAATCCTAACCTGACATTCAGTGGTGGAGCTCTTTGGGGAGCAGGTATAGGAATGAAGGTTATTTTTAATAATTCTACTGGTTTTTTATTAAGTGTTGGGTATAGACAGCAACAGGGTACGGAGAACATCAATATGATGAACTCCACTCAAGAAAAAAGTTTTAATTATCAAAGAATAGCTCTAAGAGCAGGTTTTAGTTTTTAACTATATTGACTCAAAAGTTCTTCAATAGCTTCATAAATTTGCTGTAATTCTTCTTGTAGAATTATGTATGGAGGCATTACATATACCACATTTCCCAAAGGGCGAAGAAGCATATTTTTTTCTAAGAAAAACTGATAGACTTCTTTGCCTATACTGTTAAAATAACTGCTTTCTTCGCTATTTTTCAGCTCAATAGCCAAGATTGTTCCAATACTTCGGATATTCTTAATGGCTTTGTGTTTGGCAATTTTCGATTCAAAACGAATATGAGACTGTTCTATTTGATTAATAGCTTTTATGCAATCTTTATGAATGAGTAAATCCATGCTAGCCAAAGCAGCAGCACAAGCAATGGGGTTGGCTGTAAAAGAATGTCCATGATAAAATGTTTTAGATGACTCTGGTGAACGAAATACAGAAATGACTTCTTCGGTACAAGTAGTTGCTCCCAAAGCCATAAAACCACCCGTAATGCCTTTAGAAAGACACATAATATCAGGTTTATTTGTACAATATTCTGATGCAAAAAGTTTTCCTGTTCGTCCAAAACCTGTCATCACTTCATCTGCAATGCACAAAATATTGTGTTTCTTAGCTATTTCTAAAAGTGCATCTAAAATTTCGACACTATACATTCGCATACCAGCAGCTCCTTGTACAAGAGGTTCATAAATGAAGGCAGCGACCTCCCCAGAAGCAGCCAATTCTTCCATTTTTTTAAGGGTTTGACCAACTGAAATACACTTCTCTGTACTTCGTGTACCTCCACAACAACCACCCTGATAGCAAGTAGGGAAGGGCA
Source organism: bacterium 336/3 (assembly GCA_001281695.1). Taxonomy (NCBI): domain Bacteria; kingdom Pseudomonadati; species bacterium 336/3. Next base: position 2,486,100 of record LJIE01000001.1, read on the forward strand.
GGAACTCCACATCAAATAATTTTTCTTGAAATGGAGCATTGAAAGGATTTCGACTACCCACTGACATTGCCCCAAAGGTATCTCCATGATAAGCACCTTCCAAAGCAATAATTTTATTCTTTTTAATACCTTGATTATACCAATATTGTAAAGCCATTTTAAGAGCTACTTCACAAGCTGTACTACCATCATCTGAGTAAAAAACTTTTTTCTGATTTTGAGGTAAAATAGCTAAAAGCCTTTCAGCGAGTTCTGTAGCTGGCTTATGAGTAAAACCTGCAAAAATAATATGCTCTAAGGTTTGAGCCTGTTCATAAATGGCTTCAGCAATTTTTGGATGACTATGTCCATGTAAATTTACCCACCACGAAGCAATTCCATCTAAAATTTTTTGACCATCTTCTGTGTAAAGATATACCCCTTGGGCTTTTGTAATAGGCAAAGCTGGTTCAGAGCCAACAAGAGGAGTGAAAGGATGCCAAATATATTGTTTATCTTTAGAAGAAATAGCTGAATGCACAATCATTAAATTTTTAGTGAAAAACGTTGTAAAAATAACGCTTTAAAATGAAAACACGAAAATATTTACATTACTCATTGTTTTGTTACTCATTGTTGGTTGATTAATTGTAACTTTTTTACCTTTTTTTTTGGCAAATGATTGTAAATTGTATTTATTTGCGTTCTGTTAAACCAAAACTCAACAACAAATGTCAACAATTGCAGAAAAAGTAAAAGGTATTATTGTGGAAAAATTAGGCGTAGAGCCTTCTGAAGTAACCACTGATGCAAGTTTTACCAACGACTTAGGGGCGGACTCCTTAGACCAAGTAGAATTAATCATGGAGTTTGAGAAGGAGTTTAATGTTTCAATTCCTGATGATCAAGCAGAAACCATTACTACTGTAGGTCAAGCGATTTCCTACCTTGAAGCAAATGTAAAGTAGTATTTTATCCAAAAATTCAACTTAATGAACCCAAGAAGAGTGGTAATAACGGGATTAGGGGCAGTTACACCTCTTGGAAACTCTGTAGAGCAATACTGGCAGGGGCTTTCTAAGGGAGTAAGTGGAGCTGTTCCTATTACTCGTTTTGATGCATCTAAATTCAAAACACGCTTTGCCTGTGAAGTCAAAGATTTTGATGCAAAGCAATATATAGAACATAAAGAAGCCCGTAAAATGGATATCTTTCAGCATTATGCTATGGCAGTTGCTGAACAAGCTATTTTAGACGCAGGTTTCAATATGGAAACCCTTAATAAACGCCGTGTAGGTGTTATTTGGGGTTCAGGAATTGGAGGTTTACGCTCTTTGCAAATGGAAGTTGTAGATTTTGCAAAAGGGGATGGTACACCTCGATTCAATCCATTCTTTATTCCCAAGATGATAGCAGACTTGGCTCCAGGACATATTTCTATTAAATATGGATTTTTAGGACCCAATTATACAACTGTATCTGCTTGTGCATCAGCTAATAATGCAATTATTGATGCTTTCAACTATATTCGTTGGGGGAAAGCCAATGTAATTCTTACTGGAGGTTCTGAAGCAGCTGTTACAGAGGCTGGTGTGGGAGGCTTTAATGCTAACAAAGCTCTTTCTGAAAGAAATGATGCCTACGAAACTGCCTCAAGACCCTATGACAAAACCAGAGATGGTTTTGTGTTAGGAGAGGGTGGAGCTTGTCTTGTTTTAGAAGAATATGAGCATGCTATAAAGCGTGGAGCTAAAATTTATGCTGAGATGGTAGGAGGAGGTTTTTCTTCTGATGCTCACCATATTACAGCACCACATCCAGAAGGAATAGGTGTAATCTATTGTATGGAGGATGCTTTAGAAGATGCAGGCATTACACCAGATAAAATTGATTACATCAATACACATGGTACTTCTACGCCTATTGGAGATCCGCAAGAAGTAATAGCTATACAAAAAGTTTTTGGAGACCATGCCTACAAACTCAATATGAGTTCTACAAAATCCATGACAGGACATCTATTGGGTGCTGCTGGTGCTGTAGAAGCTTTGGCTTGTGTGTTGGCTATTCAAAATCAAATTGCACCGCCAACTATTAACTTGGTTGAACTAGATGATCAGTTAGATAGTAAATTAAATTTTACTGCGAATCAAGCTCAAGCTCGTAAAATAGATTATGTTCTCAGTAACGATTTTGGTTTTGGAGGACATAATACATCTTTAATATTCAAAAAATTTGAAGGCTAGTTGTGAGCATCAAATCTTTTTTTAATTTCTTCAAGAAAAAAACTGAAGATGACAAAAGGCTTATCTCTTTCATCAATTTGATGACAGGAGCTAAGCCTTTGAATTTAAATATCTATAAACTCGCTCTTAAGCATTCTTCTGTTGCAGAAAAAACACCCAATCAGAGTTTTAAACTCTCCAATGAACGACTCGAATATCTTGGAGATGCTATTTTGGGGGCTATTATAGCAGAATATCTTTATAAAAAATACCCTTATAAAGATGAAGGTTTCCTAACTGAAATTCGTTCCAGAATTGTAAACAGAGAAAGCCTCAACAATCTTTCTAGAAAAATTGGTCTTGCCGATTTGGTAGAGTTTGAAGGGCAACGCTACGCCCGAACTTATCAGTCTATGGCAGGAGATGCCCTTGAGGCATTCATAGGGGCTGTTTTTTTGGATAAAGGTTTCTATTTCTGTAAGAAATTTGTTCTTAAAAGGCTCATCCAACCACATTTAGATATTGAAAAAATTGTACAGACTAATCTTAACTTCAAAAGTTTGCTTATTGAGTATGCTCAAAGAGAAAACAAAGAAATAGAATTTGTACTCATAGACGAAAAAAACAACAAAGGTACAACCGTTTTCACTGTGGAAGTGCAGCTTGATGGCGAATCGGTGGGAGTTGGTATGGGACAAAACAAGAAAAAAGCTGAACAAGCTGCTGCCGAAAAAGCATTTGCCAATCTACAAACCAAGAAAGATTAAAGAGTATAAATTTTTTCTTGAAAAGATTTTATGGAATTCCATAAAATCTTTTATCTTGAGTAGAAAAATCATCTCTATTAAAACATAAATTGTATGAGTTATGGAATTATGCCCTACAGAGTAAATTTGGATAGGGTAAAAAGCCGTTTTGGTTGTACAGTAAGTTCTAAAAGGTCTAAAATAAAAAAAGCGTGTGCTCGTTATGCCAAGCAAATAGATGAATGGGATGAAAATACTCCTACGATGATGGAAATTGTAGAAGAGCTTTTGGATGGCAAAGCTACACATGCCAATCTAGGCTATAAATATTGGTATGCTCTTAAAGGTTTTATGGAAGATTTGGGACGTTTTATGTCTAATAGAGAGTGGTATCCTGCTTCTGCTGATGTTTTTTTCGATTTGTCAGAATTTGGCTTGTACAACATTGATGCTCCTATGAAAATTCCTACACCAGACGATTTTCCTACTGTTTTTGTATTGAAAAGTGAAAATATGACACCAGACTTAGATTTAAAACTTCAGCAAAAGCTTTCAGGAGGGCAACTCAGAGAAATACAAAGTTGGATAAATGAAGCCAAACAATATAAACAAGATATAGTATTATATTACCACTAAAATACGCTAAAAGGCGTATTTTTTATGCTCGTTTTTTTACAGATTTTTGCTATATGCTTATTCGATGTATCTATATTTTACTTTTCTTAAATAGCGTTGTTGCTTTCTCACAAAGTATTGTGAAAGTTCCCATATCTAAAGTAATACCCTCACCCATTAATGGAAAAACGGTTTCTTTTACAAAGTTTATTCATACAATTGTTAACTATGTTCCTACAACAAGAGCTAATGAAGGTTTTATTGTAGAATATAGAGATGTGAATGTTATTTTTGATGAAAAGGAGGATAGAGAGGGCATGGACAAACGTTTCAATGAACCCAACTCGCCCGTTTGGAGAGTAAAACATGATGTTACCATTGTGAAATGTACTTTCGATAAAGCTATGTGGTGGGTCATGAATAAAATGGTCTTTGAAGGTTTTTTCGGTATATCTAGTTGTGTTGATTTAAAAATTATATTAAAAAATAGCACTTTTGAAAAAACGATAAGGTTTGAAAGAAATGATATTGGTTTTTTAGATTTTGACCAAGTAGATTTTAAACATGGGTTTCGTTATCATTTTAATGTTATCCAAGACCATTTAAAGTTTAGTAATTGCAAGTTTAGCATCAATCCACTCATTAAAGATGATACTCGCTTCTCAGGATTTGATATGTATGTAATAGAGCCTCGTTTGCTTGAAATTCATCAAAAAGGCGAAGCAGATTTAACTATTGAAAATACAGAATTCAAAGTTCCTTTTCAATTCCAAAATACAGCCAAAGGAGTCATAGATATTTCTACTTCCAATTTCAATAATATGGCTTTGGTAGGCAATAAATTTGAGTGTAATATCAATTTGACCAAAACGGCTATCCAAAACCAATTTTTACTGAATGATAGTTACATCAGTGGTAAAATTATTATTGACGCTTTTAACCTAAATCCAACCAATACCCGTATACAATGGTCGAGTGTGGCAGATAATAAAATTTCAGTGTATGATAAAAATAACAAACTGATTAATGGGGTTATGCGTAGCCAAATTAAAGATGAAGTAGTTTTTAATAATCTGATTAGTTGTTATGCCAATTTCTATACAGTATTTAAAACACAAGGCAATCGGATGTTTGCCAATAGCTGTTATGTAGAATGGAAGAATATTGAAACTGAATATCTCAGAAATACTTACAAAAACAAAGAGGTAAATGTTTATTTTAATTATTTGATGAATTTGTTTCTTCGAGAATTCTGCGATTATGGAACAAACCCTCTCAAATCTATTTATATTTCAGTTTGGGTGCTTATTTCCTTTGGATTGGTATATTTTGTAAGCCCTTTCAGAGTAAACTATAATAAAAACGAGAACAATACACCTACAACTATTTACGGAAAACTTGCCATGTATGCTCGTTATTTTTCGGAAGAAAATAGCCTCAAAAATATTTATTCTGAACATGTGCCCTCTGGAGTACCTGATAACGATGCAAAAAAATATGCTGATTTGATAGAAGTCAAAAAAGAAAGTTTACCGGCATTTTTTCGTTGGGTAGCTTTTCCGTTAGCATGGTGGAAAAATATGAAACATAGATTTATATTGAAATTTTATGATTGGATAGACCAATATCCTACACATTGGTACAATTTTACAAAGAAACAAAAAGTAAAAGCCTTTTTTGTTTTTGGAACGCTTATCATTCTCGATTTTCTCTATTTTACAGTTGTTCGGGCTGTGGACTCTCTTACCTTAAGCCTCAATGTATTTTCTACACTTGGTTTTGGGGAAGTACCAGTCAAAGGGGTGATTCGTTATCTGACAGTCATAGAGGGTTTTGTAGGCTGGTTTTTACTTTCTATTTTCAGTGTAGCACTGATTAGCCAGATTATACAGTAGTTATGAATCCTAAATGATTTATACGAGAAAGAAAAAAGATTAGATATTCCCATAAAATTCAGGGTAGCCATTGGGTTCTGCATACAAAGCCCAAGAAAAATCTTTGCTTATCCAATAATGATTATCATAAGCATACATCTCAGAAAACCATTTTCCTGAAAGCTCAGTAGCTCCTCTGTAAGAGAGTTTATGAACATAATAAATGTGTTCTTCTTCTGCTTCAATGGCATCAGATAGTCGAATAAACTTTTCAGGATACTCGTTGGCATATTCAAACCATTTGGAAAACTTTAATTCCTCATCAAATTTTTTCCAAATATATTCCCATGTTTCTTCATTGATGGGTTTTCGGTAGGGGACTTCGGGAAATGTATGAGCTTTTTTGAGGTCAATTTTTAATTGCTTGTGAATTTTGAGCAATATTTCAGAAACATCTTTCTTTTTTTCAAAATCTGTTTGAATGGATTGTGTAATAATATTTAAAATTTCTGTTCTTGGAGTCTCTAATATAAAATCTTCGGAATCAAATGCTTCAATACTTGCTATAAACAGATTTAAACAAGTATGATGATGAAACACATTCAAAGGATAATATCCTGATATATAAAGAGACTTAACCTTCTGAATTTGCTGAACAAGACTGTATCGCAAGGCATTGTATATTGTATCATTCATAAAAAGAGAACTTTATGGATACAAATACATCATCAGATTCAGTCTTGCAGTAATGCTACTCATCAGGGGCATAGCATCCTCGATAGGGCAAACAACTGTACTGATAAACTCTCTTTCACCTTCTGCACCTGTTTGTTTTCCTCTGAAAGAATCAATTTCTGATGCTGAGAGTTCTACTTCACAGGAAAACAGATAACCACCTTCATCCAACAACCCTGGGGAGCTATACAATAGTGTATCATTTAATAAGCATAATTGTTCTTTTTGGACTTCAAGACCTGTTTCTTCAGCTATTTCTTTGACGGCTACGGCAAAAGGGTCTGTTTGGTTATCACACATGCCTGCGGGGTGTTCGTAGGAGTATTCGCCATTGGCAATTCGGTACTGACGAACCAAAAGTAAATAACGTTTCTTTGTTTCTTTTTCAATCAGTACAGTTACGATACTTACAAAATGCCCACGAATCAGAGCAATAGGCAATAACTTTTCACCATTGGGGGCTTGAGCCTCTGCATGAACAAAACCGAACAAAAGTTCACCATTTTGTTTATGTACCAAATGCAATGGGCGTACTTCCGAAACAGAAATATTATTGTTTTCTAAGGCTTTTAGCCATTGATGATATTTTAATGATTCTTCAAGGGTTTGCATGTAGGGTAATTATAATACATAATGTGATAACATTTTTTTGGTATGAATTTAATAAAAAAAATGTATGTTTGGTTGTATTAGTTTAAACCAAATGTAATAACTACTATGTCATCCAAAAAATTAAAGTTTTCCACCATTTTAGAGTATATTCTTACAGTTTTAATAACAAAATTGGTTTATGATTTTTTGATGTATGTATTACCTGTGATTCAATCTACTAAAAATCCTTATTATGATGTGTTGATTGGAATGGGACTAACCATCATTGTTTTTTATCCAGTATATGGTTTTATCCATACTATAGTAGAAAAAGTTTCAAAAATGGTAATTAAAGCAGATGGTAGAAAAAAAACTACTCAATATATTGAAATGACTGTTGGTTTTTTAGTGATTGTAGCTTTGGTTTTCGCTGGACTCATGAAAATTAAACGTGAAATAAATGTTTTTCAAGAAATTTTTAAGTTGTTTTAAAATTTTGAGATAAGTTTGGAATTAATACGAGCTACAAACTCGCACCAGTAGAAAATTAATGAGTTGTATAACGGTTTAGTGATAACTATTTCCGTATATCCAAATCGAATTTGCATTTTTCTATATATGCAATAATGTCAGGAAGGCTTTGTTCTAAATTTATATATGTATTTGATGTATTGGCAATATCTCCAACCACATATTTAAAGTCAACTAAATTAATAATGTCTAATATTAGTTGTTCTTTTGTTTTTTCGTTTAGTACAGCTTCTTTTCCATTGAATCCAATAGTAAAACCATGAAGTAAGTTATCATTCCATGTTCTAAAGTCAATAGTTACAGGAAAACGAAAATTTGAATGTCTATAACTAAGCAAACCTAAACTTTTCCAATTACACAAGTGATTCAACACTTGTTCCAAATACATTAAGTTATTCAAATAGAAAATTTCATTTTCCTTTCCATCTTGAGTATCATTAAAGATAATAAATTCGTCATCTTCAATAATTAGATTGAAGTTAATTCCTTCAAACTTTTTATGCAGATTTAACAAAAAAGGTTTCGGTATTTGCCCTTCTTTTAGTAATACAAGAGTTACATCAAACCAACCCATATTTTTTCAATTATTTATTTGTGTCTGCTTTTAAGTGATGTTAGGTATTATAATGACGTTTACTTTCGTCATTGTGAGTGTAACGAAGCAATCTCAAACGTCATAGCAAACAAAGTGAAGCTATCTTGTCATTGCAATAATCTTTGATTACTTCGCCTCATTTTATTCTGCTCGTAATGACGTTTATTCTTGCAAGGAATAATTGTTCATGATACTTAAAAAGGTGGCTATCATTTCTTTATTCATCTTCTCCAATTAATTTTATTTCTTGCCCAATGAACATAAGTGCATTTGTATGTGGTATGCCAATATGTATTTCACGCATTCCATATTCCTGATTAAACGGTTCTTTCACTTTTAATCCATCCAATTTATTCTTAATCGAAGCCCAAAGATTATCAATGCTATCTACTTGCAAATAAAACTCCATTTGTCCAATGTCCTGCCCAGCTCGTAAAATATGGATAGTCAGATTATCTTTCTGACAAATTGCATAAGATTCTGTATCCATAACAAGCGAGAAACTTAATACATCCTTGAAAAACTGTACCGTTTCTTTGATATCAAACGAAGGTATCATTGGGCTTAGTAAAAGAGCATTATACATAATTGTTTTTGGTTTAAGTATTTGGTATGAGCTACAAACTTGCATTAGCGATGGGGTTTGCATGTATAAACGCAGTTTTAAAAATTTTCATCTGTTAAGATTTTCTTAGATTTTAATTTTTCTAAAATAAAGTATGCTTCTGCTTCATCAATTCCATCTCCAAATTTAACATCCTGTAAACCATAACTAAATCTAATAGTTCCGTTTGTATGAGAGAAGATTAAATTTTTACGATACAAAAGTTTATCCGATGTACTTTCTTCTTGTTCTACTCTTATTTTTTTTACTTCCTGTATGTTATAAATTTTTGGTTGGGATAACAATAAACCTTTTTTTCTTATTGTAAGTGTTCCTTTTTTAAATGTAAAGACTTCTTTACCAAAGGCATTCCACAAAAATATTTTGAATATAAAGAATCCTGAAACAGTCCAAAAACAAAGCCAAAAAAGTATAAATAAATTGAAATAGAGTTCTTTTATAAAAACTGTTAATATAAAAAAAATAATACCTATCATTTCTCCTATTACCCAGCCACTACAAAGCCATGCACCAAAAAAGATGATTAAAAACCAATTTTTTTTAATTGGAATAATTATTTCAAGTTCATAAGAGTTTTCATGGATTATAGCTCGTCCATTGTATGGTTTTTCCATAATTGATATCTGAACCTATAAGGTTTGGCTTATGCCTTCTTTCAGTTTAAAAACCTTATAGGTTTTTGTTATATTACTACTTTTTATCTTTATTATCCAAAACAGTGATTAAAAACTATCATTAAGCTTTTATCTTCTCAAATTGTTCAGTTTTATCCTAATTTCATTTCTTTTTTAGTTCTTTCATTAAGTCTTCTAAGTAATCTGTTTGGATTTCCTGAATTTCTAATAGTTTTTTGTTTTGATGAACAAGCAAGTGGTCTATTTTTTCACTTAATAACTTGATTTCAAGTTCAGCTTTCAGGTTGATTTTATAGTCGTGTTCGCCTCGTTGTCGGTCTTTTTGTTCTTGTCTGTTTTGGCTCATCATAATAATTGGTGCTTGAATAGCAGCCAAACAAGAGAGGATAAGGTTAAGCAATATAAAAGGGAATGGGTCAAAAGGTTTTGCGGATAGAAACCAGATATTAATAATCATCCAAACCAGAATAAATGAAAAAAATGTGATGATAAAAGTCCAACTACCACCAAATGTTGCCACCTTGTCAGCAATGCGTTGTCCGAGAGTAAGTTCGGATTCTATTTCATCTTGTATATTTTCAGACAGAATAGAATTGTTTTTAATTGCGTCCATAACATCTCTGTCAATAGCTGCTACTTCTCCTTTTTCTTGGGTGATTAAAGAAGTCAGATAAAGACGTCTGTACTGGTTAAGTTCGGTAATTGAAATAAAGTCATCTGTGGTAAAGTCTGGGAAGTCAGATTTAATTAAATTAAAAATGCCTTCTCTGATGTCCTGACCTTTAATGTCTTCACCCTTTTGAATTTCTTGTTGGCTGATGTGGCTTGTTTTCATTTTGGGTGTCTTTTAAAATAAGAGATAACGGTTTCAGTGTTTGTCTTTGGCAAGCTTTCATAGTTTCACTTGTCTGTTTATTGCTTAATTACTATAAAACCAGTGTTAGTTATAATTTTTTTTTCTCAAATACCATTCCATACAAATAATAGCAAAAATTAATAGAGCTAATTGAGGAATCAATGTCATCAGTTCGCTACTTTGATAATTTTCAAGTGAATCTCCATTTTTCTGTCTTAAAGTCCAAATGTTAAATGAATTATTAGAAATTCCAAAAGCTGATGTTGTTAAATTGGCTGCATAATGCAAGCCTGTAGGCATTGAAATACCTTCTGAATAAATAGCAACTAAACCATATAAAATACCCCAAACACCTGCTCCCAAAAACGAATTTTGAATTGTCCAACCATTGGCTATATGATACAGTGCAAATAGGATGGATGTAATAACGATGGAGTTTCTTATACCAATTTTGTTTTTTAGAATTGATAAAGGATATGCCCGAAAGCCAACTTCTTCCATAAAAGCCAGTGGAATTAATGGGAGTGTCCAAAAAAGAAAATTGAAAATATTACTATTTGTGTTTGAGTCAATTTTAAAATCAGAAAAATAAATCACATACAATACTGATAACCCCATTATTCCAATTCCTAATAAAAATCCTATAAAGAATTTTATCAGGGTACTTTTTTCAAATGTTAAACCTATGTCAGTGAATGATTTCTCGTCAAATTTTATAAATAATAATGTTGTTAAAAATGCTGCAATTGTTCCTAAAGTACCATGAGCTAACCTTTCAAATTTTTCAGGGGTTAAAGATTTAAAAAATGAAAAAAATATGAAAATTCCAGTGAATACAATGCAAAATAGTGTTGCCTTGAGTATATATTTTATCTTGAATTTTTCTTGAAAAGTTTCTTTCATAAGAATATCTGTTAAATTACCACTAATATTTTTCTTTATTCACATTTTTTGATTCAATTTATATATTTTTGACAGTTTGATGTTTTGTACCTTCAAGCCCTGTCAGGTTTTATTCATAACTAAATTGCCCGAAATAATTTATCTAATACTCTCTATCATTGTCTTTATTCTTATAAAATGTGTTCTATCTTTAAAAAGCAATTATTCTACTAATTAGCGTGTTTATACAATAAATTCAAAATAAAAATTACAATCATGAATGACAAAACTGTTCTTGTAAAAAATATGGTATGTAATCGATGTATATTGGCAGTGGAGCAGACTCTGCAAAGTCTTCAAATACCTTTTTTACAGGTAAAAATTGGAGAAATACAGACTTCAACGCCTTTAGAAGATAATCAGAAGCATATATTAACTCAGGAACTTTCTAAAATTGGTCTTGAAATCATTGATAATAAACAAACAGCTTTTATCGAAAAAATAAAACAACTTGTTATTTTAAAAGCCAGAAATGAAGTAAAAGAAGAAGATAAAAAGAAAAATTTGTCAGTTTATTTAATAGACCATATCCATCAGGAGTATTCTTATGTCAGTAGTCAGTTTTCAGAAATAGAAGGGAGAACCATTGAAAATTTTTTTATAGAGCAACGTATCGAGAAAGCAAAAGAGCTGTTAGTTTATAACGAATACAACCTTTCCCAAATTGCCTTTGAATTAGATTACAGTAGTGCTGCCCACTTATCAAGCCAGTTTAAAAAGGTTACAGGGCTTACGCCATCCCATTTTAAAGAAATAGGGTCTATGAAACGAAAAGCTCTTGATAAAATCTGAATCTAAAAATTATATAATTCATTCCAAAAGTTGTATAACACATCTCAAAAGGATAAGAAGTACCTTTGTATTGTTCATTTAAACAAATACTATTATGTCAAACTTCATTCAAAAAAACCGAAAATCTCAAAATGTTTGTAATTGCTCACAATGTAACTGTGGGGGAAATTGCTCTACCGATTGCAGTTGTGGTTGTACTTGTTGCAAATAATTGAGTTATCACCTCTATAAGGTTTAAAAACTTTACAGGGGTGTTTTTTTTAACTTAACATATTTTAAAATGAAAAACTCTCAATCAATCAAGATTTTTGTAATTTTGCATAATCAATTCTCAAAACGAATTATATTCAAGAAAAGAAAATGTTGAAAAAATATTACTCAAAATATGGAGGAATTTTAGTAGGTGGACTCTATGGTTTGTTGATGCGTATTGTTTTTGAATTAAACTTTACGGGACATTTTGCTGATTTATTTTCAATAACTTTTGTTTGGTTGCTTCCAATAGTTATAGGCTTAATACCTCTAATATTTTCTCCAAAAGAAGAATTAAACGATTGGGAAAAGAGAGTTTATAAGCCAGTACTATCTGTGTTGGTATTTTTTGTATTGTGTTATTGGACTGGACGTGAGGACATTATTTGTATTATCATTATATCTATTCCGTTCTTGATTATGGCAGGATTTTCGGGTTTTATTTTGGGTAGCATGATTATGCGTTATAGGAAAAAAAATGGAATTATGTATTCAGTGCTTCTATTTCCCTTTATTTCAGGACTCATTGAGCCTAATTTTTCAACACCGAAAGAAACTTTTCAAACAACTTCCTCAATCATCATCAAAGCCAATAAAGCTAAAATTTGGAAAAATATCATCAGAGTTGATACAATTCAAGAAACAGAATATAAGAAAGGATTTTTTAACTATTTGGGCATTCCAAGACCCCTTTTTGCAGAATTAGACAAAGATACATTGCAAGGAACAAGGATTGGGCATTTTGAGGGTGGATTGAAGTTTCAAGAAAATATTATAAAATGGGATAAGAACAATTTCATAACATTTGATATTCAAATTATACCCTCAACAACAAACAGAACAATATTTGAAAGACATATTCTCAATGAGCAACATTTCAAATTTTTAAGTGCAACATACAAGCTGAATGAAATCAACAATGAGCAAACAGAACTATTGTTAATTACTGAATATCAACTTGACACAAATATAAATTTTTATGGCGAATTTTGGGGAAAACAATTGCTAACAGACTTTCAAGAAAGACTAATAGGGGTGATAAAAAATAGATGCGAAAAATAAGTCTTTGTTTATAACAACATAAAACTAAATATTGATGAATATTCAAGCAAAGTATTATACTTCTGAACTTCGTTCTAACCTTATATCAGTCTCTCTTGTAATATATTTCCATTCTTCTGTTTCTCTTAAATAACTTACTAATTCATCAAACAGATTTTTGCTTTCTGGTTTAAATTCAAACCAAGTTAAAAAATCATATTCTTCTCCAATATCACGAGAGTGATATAGCTTTCTCGAAATTTCAGTCAGATATTTTAAACTAAAATGAATGTGTTTGGATTGTTCTTCAAATATATTTCTTCTTTCATCTTGTGTAAGCAACCACCATTGCTCACTTTTTTTTATTGGAATAAGTGTAGCATATTTGTATTCAGGTTTTCCAAGAACAGAGGGAGTCTGATCTAAAGCATTTTTTTCTTCTCTGTTGGTATATCTCATATTACTTGATATCCCTTTTAATTTCCAAAGATGTTCATTTGCATTTGTAGAACCTTCTATACTTTCAATAGAAATTTTTTCAACAATATCTAAGGGTTTACCTATAATAGACTCCATAGATATTACTTGCCAAATTCCATGTTTTCCACCATAAAAAGTGGTTAATGATTTATTGTTAATGGTATTATCCATAAAATTATATATCATTTAATAGAGAAAAGCTCTTGTTCTACCATTTTTACAAATTCTATAAAAGATGAATCTTTATCTTGGTATGGATTTGAAACTCTATACAATATACCATTGACCCATACTGAAATGGTAAGAATCTGTTTATCATGTGCAAAAGGAGTTAAATCATTTGCATATTTACTTTGCCAATCAAAGCTTTTGGCCTTGAGTAAAAGAGTTGTTAATTTATGGGTATCAATTTTATTTTTCAATTTTATATTAGAGCTTATCACAGTTCTATCACCCATAACTTTTATATCATAAGAAATTGTATTAGGCATACCTGGGCTCAACGAAATTCCTAATACAATTTCTTCCAGTGGAATGGTAGGAGTCTGACGTCGATATTTTAAATTAGAAAAGCCTTCAGTAAGTTTATACTGAAAAATAGAGGAGAGATTTAAAAAGTCTTTAAAGCTACCTTTTGCAATAATATCTTCTTTTCCTTCTTTTGTATATTCTTTCAAAGCATCGTTTGAGCTATAATACAGATTATCTATAAACCATGTATTTTCATCTAACCAAACAACGACCATATTATGAACACTAGCATTTTCATAAACATGCATAGTATTATAATATAAATAGTTTTTATCAATTTCTTTTTGGAGTAATAAAAAGTTTAAATTTTCTGGTAATAACTTATATAAAATACTGCGATTTGTATTTGTGATAGCATCAAAATATTGCTTGAGTGTTATGTTGTCTTTTTTTATACCAAAGTATGGTAACCAATTTAATGAAGTATTTAAAAGCATGGCTTTTTGTTTTTCATTCATTAAATACGTTTGACGTTTAATATATAGATTGTAATCTCTTTTTCCTCCATGTATAACTTTATTATCAGAACTTACCCATTTATCATTTCCTGCATTCTGTTCACTTTTATTTACCTCTGAATAAATTTCTATACGAGGATAATTATTTAATTCCATTTTATGATCGAATGTTTGTGATGATGGTTTTTTTAGATAAGTACTGTTAATATTTAATACAAAAAAAACATTTATTAAAAATGGAGCTATTATTATTTTTATAAGCATAGTTGTAGTATTTATATTTCAAAATATAGGCATAAATTTTTATTGTATAGATATTTAATTTATAGTTTATAACTTTAGTCAAATACTAACTCAACAAATTAGAAATATCATCTTTACTCAAACTCTTAAAGAAACCATCTTCTACACTAATAATACTACTAGCTAATTGCTTTTTAGTTTCTTGGAGAGCTACTATTTTTTCTTCTATACTATTTTTAGAAATAAACTTATACGTAATAACTGTATGTTGTTGTCCAATTCGGTGTGCTCTGTCTACAGCTTGTGCTTCTACAGCAGGATTCCACCAAGGGTCAAGCAGAAACACATATTCAGCAGCCGTTAAATTAAGACCTACACCTCCAGCTTTTATCGAAATCAGGAAAATAAGCGTATTTTCATCTTTCTGAAAACGTTCAACTTGTGCTTGCCTATCTATGGTGGCTCCATCCAAATAAGCATATTTCCAGCCTTTTGAATCTAAATACTTTTTAAAAATGCTCAAATGTTTCACAAACTGACTAAATACTAATACTTTTTTCTTTTCTTCTACAAGTGTTTCAAGTTTATAAATTACATCTTCCATTTTCCCTGAACCACCTGTATATTCATTATCTACCAAAACAGGATGATTGGCAATTTGACGGAGCTGTGTAAGTCCTTTTAAAATTAAAAACTGATTTTTGGCAATGCCATGTTGCTCGATTTGCTCTAAAATTTTGTTTCTGTACTGGGATTTAATTTCTTCATAATATTTTTCTTGTTCCACACTCATAGTAGAGTAGTTGATATTCTCAATTTTGGCGGGTAGGTCCTGAGCTACTTGACTTTTGGTTCTACGTAATATAAAAGGTTTTGTAACTTGATGCAGTTTTTCAGTTTTTTTAATGTCCTGATTCTTTTCAATGGGGTTTAAATATTCTTTTTTAAAGAAATTTTGTCCACCCAGTAAGCCTACATTTGCAAAATTCATCTGTGACCATAAATCAAGCAAACTATTTTCGATAGGCGTACCTGTAAGCAATAGTTTTTTCAAACTTCTCAGTTTAATGACAGCTTGCGAAACATTGGATTGTGGGTTTTTAATTGCTTGCGACTCATCCAAAATGATATAATTAAACAAAATTTTAGAAAGAGCTTCTATATCTATTCTTGTGATGCCATACGAAGTAATGACTACATCAAATTTATGTAAATATGGCAATGCCTTTTCTCTTTGGGAGCCTGTATAAGTGACAATTTGCAGACGTGGAGCAAACTTTTTAGCTTCTACTTCCCAATTGTAAATCAGTGAGGTAGGAACAATAATGAGAGAAGGTTTTTTCTCTACATCTTCTTTTTCTTTTTCAGCTTGTAGAACAGCAAGTGTCTGAATGGTTTTCCCTAGACCCATATCATCAGCTAAACATCCCCCAAATCCATAATCTCCCAAGAATCTCAGCCAATTATAGCCTGCTTTTTGATAATTTCTTAAAGTTGCTTTTAAGTCTTTAGGCAATGGATAGTCTTGTATTTCTTCAAAATTTTGTAATTGGGCAAGTTTTTTCTGCATATTGATTTCAGCCCAATTCTCTTGCTCCAATTTTTGAATGAGATACAAATGATGCTTTTGGATTTGTAAGCTATCTTTTTCTTCTGTGAAATAAAATAAATCATTATATCTGCTAAACCATTCTTCAGGAATCAGAGCTGTTTCGCCATTTGGTAGTTTATATTCTTTTTTGCCTGCTAAAATGTAGGGGCGAAGTTTGATAAACGGAATTTTAAAATCTCCAAAACAAATAAGAGCCTCCAAATCGAACCAATCTTTATTTTCATTAATTTTAAACTCAATTTGGCTGTTTCCAACAAAATAACGTTTATCATCAAAATGTTGTTTAAGTAAAATCTCTTCATTTTGTAAAGATAAAGCGTGTTTTTCGAGCCATGCAAGAGCATCTTTTTGGGCAAGTACTTTTTTACCCAGTTTAAATTCTAAGTTCTTGTTTTTAAGTGTTTGAATAATATTTTTCTCAAAAACAACATTTTTAGTAATTCTATGAAAAATGTAACTATTAGAAGTTTGCTCCAAATGTACAAAAGCAGGTTTATCATCAGTGGCTTTGAAGGTGTATTCACCATATTTAAAATAAAGTTCAAAAACAAACTCTGATTCTTCTTCAGTTTCAATATCTTCTTCGGTTTCATCAAATAATGACATTGAAACTGTTTTTGTGAATTGGCTAATTTGTAAAACAGCTTGTGGTAGGTGTGCCTGACTTCTAATTTCAAAACCTTGTGCATAGACATCAAATGCAGCTACAAGAGGTGTTACGAAGGTTTTAAAGTATTTTTCTTCAATGTTTCTGGCAATATTAATGTACCATTTATTTAAAAAAGGCTTAAACTTGTTTCCATCAATATTTTTGCTGAAATGGTAGAGTTTATCATCAATGAGCATCCAAGCAGGCTCATTACATAAAATAAGAGCATTTTTAAATTGAAAATCTAATTTTTTTCCATCACATTTAAGTGTAGGAAAATAATGAGTTTCTTTTTCATCTCTTCTAAAATGAAACAACACTGAAACGGGTTGTTCTATCAGTTGAATAGACTTCCAAATGGGGTTTCCATCTGTACCCATGATAAAAAACTTTTTTTGTTTAGCATGAACCAAGGCAAGGATACAGGCTATTTTCTCATCTAAATAGTTTTCTATGGCTTCTTGCAATGCCTTATCGCCTTTATTTTTATCATAAATCTTCAAGAAAAACTCATTCTGAAAAATTTTCTTAGGATAAAATTTTTTGATAATGGTTTCTGTTTGGAGAGCATCTGTGAGTTTTAAAATCTGTAAATCTATTTCATCCAAACCTTTCTGAAAGTCTTTAGCAGTTTTAGAGGTAAGTCCTTGATATTGAAGTGTTAAATTTCCCTTGCTATTTACTTGCACAGCAAAAGGGGCTATCAAATAACCTAAATATTCATGTTTTAACAAAGAATAAATAATAGCAAACGGTTGTGTAGTGGCGACTTTCATGGAACTCAAATGGTATCAATAAGGGTCTTTTAAGGCTGTTACGTCTTATTATAAATCTGCAAGATAAAGTTTATTTACGACTTTTATATGAATTTAATGTAAAATCATTTTTTGCTAAAAATCATTTGGGTTTTTGAAAGAAAACATAGAAATTGAAATGCAAATAGTTAAATTTATGATATTTTTATAAAAATAATAGAATAAAGGAAGTAGAAAAAAAGACTTTTTTCTTTTCTCTAAATATTTTAAAATATTGTTCAAAAATCACATTCACATCGTTATCTGTAAAAATTTATGAGTATTGTATTTAACAAAACAAAGATTATAGCAACTATTGGGCCCTCTTCCAACACCAAAGATAAAATTTTAGAATTAGCCAGAGCAGGTGTAGATATATTCAGACTCAATTTTTCGCATGGAACACATGAGCAACACCAACAAGTAATAGATTTCATCAGACAAATTAATCAAGAACATCAAATGAATTTGGCTTGTTTGCAAGATTTACAAGGTCCAAAAATTCGGATTGGTATGGTTGAAAACAATGGTGTTGAACTCCAAAATGGACAAGATTTTGCCATCACTACTGAAGAAATGACAGGTACAAGCCAAATGGTAAGCACTGTATATCAGTATCTTCCTAAAGATGTGAAAATTGGGGAAACAATTTTATTGGATGATGGTAAAATAGAGTTGAAAGTAGTAAATAAGAATGATAAAACAGTTTTTACAAAAGTAGTGTATGGTGGTACACTAAAATCCAAAAAAGGGATGAATTTGCCCCAAACAGATGTTTCTTCTCCATCACTCACAGAAAAAGATACAGAAGATTTAATGTTTGGGTTGGAAAATAATTTAGAATGGATAGCCCTTTCCTTTGTGCGTACAGCTACTGATATTCTTTTGCTTCGCCATATCGTTCAGCAAAAAGGTAAAAATCCAAAAATCATAGCCAAAGTAGAACGCCCTGAGGCAATTACAAATATTGATGAAATTATCAAAGTTTCTGATGGTATTATGGTGGCTCGTGGCGATTTGGGCGTAGAAATGGATGCAGAAGTAGTACCTATTTTACAAAAAATGATGGTTGAAAAATGCAAAAAAGCTGCCAAACCAGTTATCATCGCTACCCAAATGATGGAAAGCATGATTACAAGCCCAAGACCTACAAGAGCTGAAACCAACGACATAGCCAATGCTGTAGTAGATGGTGCTGATACACTGATGCTTTCAGCAGAAACGGCTTCAGGAAATCATCCTCTGCTCGTTATCAAGAGTATGGCAAAGACTATTCAATATATAGAAGAAAACGTAAATGATGTTTACCATAAAAATTTAGAGCCTGATAAAGAATCTAAAACTTTTTATAGTGATAGCCTCATTGCTACAGCCTGCAATTTAGCAAGACAAACCAATGCCAAAGTAATTGTGGGCATGACAAACTCTGGTTATACTGCTTATAGGCTTGCAAGCCATAGACCTGAAGCCGATATTTATATTTTTACAAGTAATAAGCCCCTCATGAACACTCTGAATCTTGTTTGGGGGGTAAGGACATTATATTACGATAAATTTGTATCTACAGATAATACTTTTAATGATATTATTGAAATCTTGAAAGAAAGAGGTTCTGTAAAACAAGGAGATGTAGTCATACAATTAGCCAGTATGCCTATCGAAGAAAAACAGAGAACCAATGCTATAAAAATTAGTGTGGTTGATTGATGTGTTTAATCAGAAACTGTTAATAAAAATGAAGATACTTGCCCTCACAAGTGACACCTTGTTGAACTTGCGAAGGCAAGTAATTTTGTTTAGAAATCTATGTTACTTTATTGTACCATCAAAAGTAAGCTTATCTTCACCATTATAATAGAAAAGCTCTATCAAAGGAATACTAACAAAAGGCATAGTTCGTACTGTTATTTTTCCTATTCCTTCATAATCAGCAATATAAATACCATTGTCGGTACTTTCAAATTCAAGGTTTTTAACAGAATAATTATTGTAACTAGAAGGTGGATTTAGAGTAATATCCAAAGAATAAGTTGTACCAGTTGCCCTGATAGTAGCTATCCCAATTGTATTGAAATTACGCTCTGGCGTTGCTATAATTCTATTAGAATGTACAAATAGTCCAGAAAATTGATTATTTATTACATTATCAGGCAGAGACATTGCTCTCTCTGCTTCTATGGATACCGTTTTTTTCTTACAAGATACAAATGTAATGGAGAGAATGATGCCAAGTGTTAACAAAAAAGGTGCTTTTTTCATTAAAGTATAGGATTTAGTATAATAGGAAATAGGTCAGCTAATAACAAATTTTATGCCTAAATATAATAATTTTGTAGTTTTTTTTCGATGTTAGTTAAAATTAGTGTGGTAGATAAAAAAAATGAACATAATGCGTATATTTGTTTTATACATCCTTAAAATATACGCTTATGTTAAAAAAAATTCTATTCTTTGCTTTTTTAATAGTTTCTTGGGATTTACAGGCTCAATCTTTATGGCAAGATATTGCTGAAAGTCAAGTTCAAAGAAGTGCTTCTAAAAAACGTTGGATAATTCCCAATAAATACAGAGCCTTGCGTTTAAATGAAGCCTTTTTCAAGAATATCACTGCAAGCTTTCCTCAAGAAAGTTCAGATTTAAGATTTTCTGCAAAAAACTCAAGTGCTGTGATGGCAATTCCTATGCCTGATGGTGAAACTCATCTTTTTCGTATAGCGGAAACATTTGTAATGCACCCTGAACTTGCTAAAAAGTTTCCTCAAATTAAAACTTATGAAGGATATGGTGTTACAAACCCCACAGAATATATTCGTTTCGATTATACTCTGCAAGGTTTTCATGCTTTGATTTTCACAGAAAAAGGGATGGTGTATATAGACCCTTACCAGCAAAATGATACAGAAAATTATATCAGTTACTACAAACACGATTTTCAATCCACAAAAACAATGAGTTGTCAAGTGGTAGATGAGGACAATCATGCAGAAGAAATTAAGCATTTGGTAGAAAATTTAAGAAGAAATAATGAAAGACCTTCAGGAGCAACACTGCTTACTTATAGAGCTGCTGTAGCTACTACAGGAGAATATACTACTTTTCACGGAGGAACTGTATCAGGTGCTTTAAGTGCCATCACTACCACTATGAATCGTGTTTCTGGAGTGTATCAAGTAGAGCTATCCATTAGATTTCAATTAATTGCCAATAACAATACCATTATCTATACCAACGCAACAACAGACCCCTACACCAATAATAGTGGTAGTACTATGCTTGGTGAAAATCAAACCAATGTAGATAATCTAATTGGAAATGCCAACTACGATATTGGGCATGTTTTCAGTACAGGTGGTGGTGGTATCGCTGGTTTAGGTGTAGTGTGTAGAACAGGACAAAAAGCAAGAGGTGTAACAGGAAGTGGTTCTCCTATCAATGATCCTTTTGATATTGACTATGTAGCCCATGAAATGGGGCATCAGTTTGCTGGAAATCATACTTTTAATGGAGGGCAAGGTTCATGTGCTGGTAATAGAAATTCTTCAACAGCTTTCGAGCCAGGTAGTGGTGTAACTATTATGGCCTATGCGGGTATTTGTGGTTCTGATAATTTAGCAAGTAACAGTATAGCAATATTTCATGTAGGAAGTTATGATGAGATATTCGCTTATACTCGTAATGGTGCTGGAAATGGTTGTCCTGTAAGTACAGCCAATGGTACAAATCAGCCACCTTTGCCCACTGTACCCACGGGAGGTTTTGTAATACCTATTGGTACTCCATTTCAACTAACAGGCTCAGCAACAGATCCTAATAGTGATGCTCTTACTTATTGTTGGGAACAAGTGGATTTAGGTGCAACAGGAGCCCCTGGAAGCCCATCAGGAAACGCACCTATTTTTAGGTCTTTTATGCCTACAAGTTCACCAACTAGAACTTTTCCAAGAATACAGGACTTAGTAAATAATACAACTACTATTGGTGAGCTTTTACCCACATATACAAGAAACCTTACATTTAGAATGTCTGTGAGAGATAATTTAGGAGGGTATGATTATGCTCAAGTAGCTTTTACAGCCAATGCAGCAGCAGGGCCTTTCGTTGTGAATTATCCAAATACAGCTGCTACTTGGAGACAAGGTAGTACACAAGTTGTTTCTTGGAGTGTAGCTAATACCAATTTATCACCAGTGAATTGTCAATTGGTAAATATCAAACTTTCAACAGATGGAGGATTGACATATCCTACTACACTAGCTACAAATGTACCTAATAATGGTTCTGCAGAAATTACTGTGCCTGTTGTTACAACTACACAAGCTCGTATTCGTGTAGAAGCAGCAGACAATATCTTTTTTGATATTTCAAATGTGAATTTCACAATTAATAATGTAACACCTGGTGGAAACCCACTTGCAAATGCATTTTCTCCTTTAGATAATGCAACAGGTATAACGCTTACTACAAATCTTAAAATCTATTTTAATCAAGATATTTTAAAAGGAACAGGGAATGTGGTTTTAAAACGTTATGCTAATGATGCTGTAGTTGAATCTTTTGATGTGGCAAGCTCCAGTAGAATTACAGTTGCAAACAATGTAGTAACCATAGACCCTACAAGTGATTTGGAAGTGGGAGTAGCGTATTATGTAGAAATACCTAATACAGCATTTAGAAACGCTTCTAATCAGTTTTATGCAGGAACAGCTAATAAAGATACTTGGAATTTCTCAAGTTCTGATAATATTGCTCCAATAGTAACAACTTTTAGTCCATTAGACAATGCAACAGATGTTCCAATAGATACAAAACTAAGAATTACATTTTCAGAGCCCATTACAAAAGGTTCTTCAGGAAATATACTTATTAAAAGGCTTAGTAATAACTCACTTAAACAAAGTGTAGGTATTAACTCGTCTACAGTAACTGTAAGTAATAATGTAGCAGAAATAACAATAGTAGCATTGGAGTTTGATACAGAATATTATGTAGAAATTCCTACAGCAGGAACATTTGAGGATTTTGCAGGAAATGACTTTGCTAGCATTACAGGCAACTCAACTTGGAATTTTAAAACTCAAGCTACTGCTACTGCTTTAGTAGAACTAAAACAAGGTCAATTGCAATTATTTCCCAACCCAACTAACGATTTATTAAGTATTAGTTTGGAAAATAGCCCTCAAAATATCAAAAAAGTGCAATTGTATTCGATTTTGGGTCAAAAAATAAGTAGTTTTATATTAGATGAGAAAAATTGTACACTCAAAATGCAAGATTTAGCAAATGGGGTATATGTAGTAGAAGTAACTGTAGGAGAGCAGGTTATTAGACAAAGAATTGTCAAAAAATAAAATTCTTTTCTTATAAATAAAAAAGCTCTGAAGACTCAGAGCTTTTTTATTTATTTCTTTTTTCGTCTTACTTTTTCAGAACGTATCAAATTAAATTCTCGGCTACTTTGTCCTGCAATGGACGTATTTTCGGAAGCTCTACGAAACAAATAAGGCATCACAGCATCCACAGGTCCATAAGGAACATATTTTACAGTATTATAGCCTGATTTTGCTAAACTATACGAAATTTGGTCACTCATTCCAAAAAGTTGTGCAAAATGAATACGAGGATCATTTTTAACAATGTTTTTCTCCTGCATTAGTTTTGCAAGTAACTGATTGCTGTATTCGTTATGTGTACCTGAACACAAGCCTATTTTTTCAATATTTTCTATACAAAATGTTAAAGCTTCATTAAAATCTTTATCACAACTTTCTTTATTAGGCTGAATAGGGTCAGGATATCCCATATCTTTGGCTCTCTGGCTTTCTTTTTCCATATAAGCTCCTCTTACGAGTTTAGCCCCCAAATAATAATTTTGGGTTTGAGCATCTGCAAAAGCTTTTTTCAAATTACCAAGCATATCAGCTCTATAAAGTTGGTAGGTATTGTAAATCACAGCTCTTTTCTGGTTGTATTTAGACATAGCTTCATACGCCATTTCATCAATGACATCCTGAATCCATGTTTCCTCACCATCTACAAGCAAATTGACATCTAATTCAAAAGCTTTTTTACAAATGCTATCAAAACGGCGTTGGGCTCTTTGCCATTCTGCTTGTTCAGTATCTGTTAGTGTTTGCTTGGCTTGTATTTTCTCTAATAAACCAAAACGAGCAATTCCTGTGACTTTAAATACAGAAAAAGGAATATTAGGATTGTGATCTGCCTTTTCTATGGTGTGTAAAAGTTCTTCAGTAGTTTCATCAAAACTTTTTTCACTTTTTTCTCCTTCTACCGAATAATCTAAAATAGCTCCAATATGAAATTTGGCAAGGTTTTGGATTGTTTTTTCACACTCCTCAATGGTTTCACCACCACAAAAATGTTCAAATACTGTATTTTTAACGATTACTTTTGTAAAAGGTATTTTATACTTGAAAGCAAATTTTAGGAAGGCTGTTCCATAACGAACCAAAAAGTTATTATTCATAGCCCAAAACAAATAATAGGCTTTGTTTAGCTCTGCATCTGACTTTGAGGCAAAAGCTGTTGCTGTATCTTCAAAACTAACAGGAAAGGAGGGTGAGGGTTCAGTAAGCGTAGCCATATTATATTTTTGGATTAAACGTTTTGTTTTTTTGCTTTTTCAATTCTTTGCTTTAATTTTGGCAAATATATACAAAAAAAAATTATGTACGAATATACAACCAACGATACACTGCTTTTAAAAGAATACGGAAGAAATGTTCAGAAGTTAGTAGAGTATATCTTGACTATCGAAAATAGAGAAGAACGTACGCAAAAGGCCAATTTAATTGTGGAATTGATGAAGCAAATCCATCCAAACTACAAAGAAGTGCAAGATATTCCAAGTAAATTTTGGGATGATTTATTTATCATTTCTAAGTTTCAGCTGGATGTAGATGCTCCTTTTCCCATGCCTGAAAAAGATGCACTTGGCAAATCTCCACAAAAAGTAGAGTATAGTACCAATCATATTAAATTCAAACATTATGGTAAAAATATTCAGCTTTTGGTACAAACCATAGGAAAAATGCCCTTGGATGAAAAAAGAAAAGAATTAGAAGTTTATTTGTTTAAAATGCTCAAATCGTTCTATCAGGCTTGGCAAAAAGAAAATATAGAAGATGTAGTATTGATAGAGCATATCAAAGAAATTTCTGATAATACCATTCGAATTGCTTTGGAAGATGTGGCAGGTGATAAGGGAAGTGTGGAGAATAAAATGAAATTAAAACCCAATCAGCAATTTTATAGTAATAATCCTAATTTTAAAAACAATAAATCGAAGAAAAATCAGTTTAATAAGAATAAGAATAAGAATAGAAACCCAAATCAAAACCGTAACAACAATAATAACGGAAATCATAATAAATAGAACATTGTTCAATTATTAATTAAAACATTAATTGCTCATTGTTCATCATTCAACCAAAAACTATCCAATAATTGTGTCTGACGCACTTGTTATTATTCCTACATACAACGAAATAGAAAATATAGAAGCTATCATCAAAAAAGTATTTTCATTACCTACAAATTTTGATATACTCATAGTAGATGATGGTTCGCCAGATGGTACAGCACAAAAAGTACAAGAATTACAAATTATTTACTCAAATCAGCTTTTTTTAGAACAAAGAAAAGGGAAATTGGGTTTAGGGACTGCTTATATTCATGGATTTAAGTATGCTATGGCCAAAGGCTACGAATATGTTTTTGAGATGGATGCAGACTTTTCACATAATCCTGAAGATTTAATTCGTTTGTATCAAGCTTGTAAAGAACAAGGTGCTGATGTAGCTGTTGGTTCTCGTTATGCCACAGGTGTAAATGTAGTGAATTGGCCTATGAAACGAGTTTTGATGTCATACTTTGCGGGAAAATATGTTCGTTTTATTACAGGAATGCCAGTAGCTGATCCTACGGCAGGTTTTAAATGTTATCGAGTACAAGTTCTAAAAACTATTGAATTGGATAAAATTAAATTTATCGGATATGCGTTTCAAATAGAAATGAAGTTTAAAGCTTGGAAATTTGGGTTTAAAGTGGTAGAAGTACCTATTATTTTTACTGAAAGAGAAAGAGGAAAATCAAAAATGAGTTTCAAAATATTTAAAGAAGCCTTCTTTGGAGTAATTTCTATGAAAATCAACAGTTTCTTTCGAAACTACCAAAAAAACAATGCATAAGCATAAACGAGTATAGAAATAAATTATTAAACTATTTTTTTGGAAGTATTACTTTGTATTTAACATAAATAATAAATTATTATGAAAAGTTATCTTATTGTATTAATAGCTTGCTCCAGCTTGGTTGGATGTGTTTCTAAAAAGAAATTTAAAGTATTACAAGCTCAACACACAGCTTTAGAAGTAAATAACAGAACAAACCTTAAAAGTTTGGAAAGAGCAGAAGTAGCTCTGAAAGGTTGTAGTGATGAAAAAGCTCGTTTGGAAAAAGAATTG
Organism: bacterium 336/3; assembly: GCA_001281695.1. Classification (NCBI taxonomy): domain Bacteria; kingdom Pseudomonadati; species bacterium 336/3. Next base: position 2,512,384 of record LJIE01000001.1, read on the forward strand.
AGCGATACCAAAGCCATGAATATGAAGCTCATCTCGCAATCAACGGAAATGGCTATGCTTTCTAAACAAGGAGCTGAAAACTTACAGAACTCTCTTGAAAAAATGAAAGAAAAAGATTTACAAATCAGAAACCTTAATGAAGCTATTAATAAAAGGGATTCCATGACTATTGCTCTTGTAACACAACTAAAGAGAGCTGTAGGTACAGAAAATGAAAATATTGAGGTAAATGTAGAGAAAGGAGTAATTATGGTAAGTATTTCAGATAAGTTTTTGTTTACTACGGGAAGCTATGAGGTAAATAAAAGTGCTTATGCAGTTCTAAAAGACGTAGCTACTGTTTTGAAAGATAGACCTACTTTTGATGTATTAGTAGAAGGACATACTGATAATGTTCCTTTCAAGAAAGGGGATTTAATTGATAACTGGGATTTGAGTGTAAAAAGAGCAACCTCACTTTCTCGCACATTGGTACAACAATTTCAAATTGACCCTAAAAGGCTTATTCCTGCTGGGCGTGGAGCTCATATTCCTCTTGCTGATAATGCTACTGCTGAAGGAAGAGCTAAAAATCGTCGTACCCGTATTGTAGTGATGCCTAAAATTGATGAGTTTTATGGTATGATAGAACAAGGAATGAAAGGAGAAGGTAAAAAGTAAGTTTTAATCCAAAATATAATATAAAAAGACCTATTGATAAAATAGGTCTTTTTTGTTTGTGTATTTTATTAATGTTTTGGTATAAAAAAATAGACCTTTCATAAAATTGAGAGTGTAATATTCGCTTGTAAATGATTACCTTTGCTATTAAATTTAGAATAAAGTATAAAATTACAAGAACACTTATGAAGCCTCTTTACCTTAGCATTTTTTTATTACTTTTTATTCATTTTCAAAGTTTTGGACAACTACTCTTTTCTTCAGGTCCAAATAGCCCCTTTGGAACATCTCCACTTTCAGGACAACGATTGTACATGCAGGCAGCGGATTTTAATGGTGATGGAATATCTGATATTGCTATGTCTAGTATTTCAGATAATATTGCTGTGCGTATAGTCAATGAAGATGGTGATCCCACACAAGTAGCAACAGCTCTTTATTCTTGTGGAGTAGGAGCAGGTGCTGCGGGCATAGCTACGGGCGACTTTGATGGTGATGGAGATATAGATATAGCTGTTGCCAATTCCTCAACCATGAGTATTAGTCGTTTTAAAAATGATGGCAATGGTGTATTTGCTAATATGGGTAATATTACTACTATTCATGGTGCTGGTTTTAAAGAGTTAATATCTCTAGATATAGAAGGAGATGGTGATTTAGACTTGATAACAGTTTATGATGATGGAGGAAGTGCAGCCCTTTCTATATTTAAAAACGATGGATTGTTTGCATTGACAGAATTTACCCAAGGAATATTTTCTGCTTATAGCCCTGAACATGGGATAGCAGTAGGCATATTTGATAATACAATAGGAAAACCAGCTCTAATTTATGTAGATGCAAGTGATACCGTTAAAATGTTAGTGGACTTAGATACTACTCCAACACCTTCTGATATTTACCAAGAAACAATTTTAGCAAGCCCATCTTTTAGGAGAATAGCAGTAGGAGATTTTAACCTAGATGGTAATACTGATATTGCTATTTGTAGTGGAACGCCAACACTTGGAAATTTTGTAAGAATTATTGATGGACAAGGAAATGGTAGTTTTACCATAGGAGGAAATTTTACGTTTGTTTTCAATAATAATACTTATGACATTCTGGCTATGGATTTGGATAATGATAGTGATTTAGACTTGACAATAGCCAAAAGAGGAGCTATAACACAAAGTTTGGTTTTTTATACAAATGATGGAGTAGGTAACTTTTCATCAGCAACACAAGTAGATGTAAATAACCCTGGAGCTATTGCATTAGGAGATTTCAATATAGATGGTAGACCTGATGTTGTTGTAAGTTCAAGTACAGGTGATGCAAATTATATATTTTTGAACACATCATTGGGAGGTATTTCCAACCCAATTCAAGAAACTTATGTAAAAACAAGTTCCAATGGCGATTTTTTACGCTATACCAATGGAGCATTTATTACTAAAACAACTAATTTTTCCGTAGAGGGTTGGTTTAGAATAGATGATGCAGCTTTTGCAGATAGTCAATATATATTCTATAATGGAACAGTAGGTTCAGATGGTTTTGGTTTATTTCTAAAAGCATCTGCTGGAGAGCTAGTGATAGATGCAACAGGTAGTCCTGTGCCTACGGGTTTATTTGCTTCAAATAAGGTTTGGCATCATTTTGCTGTGGTTAACGATAAAAGTGGAGCATGGCATTTTTATTTAGATGGAGTTAAAAATGCTGGTTATTTAGGTTCGGATCCTGTTACATTACCCAAAAATCGGACAATTTTCTGTAAAGATGATGATAATCTGTCTGATGCAAGTTCTATGCGTATAGGGAGTATCTATGAGTTTCGCTTTTGGGATGTGGCTCTAGATACAAAAATTATCAGACAATGGATGCATGTACAACTTAAAAAAAATCATCCAAAAGCTTATGCTTTAAATAGTTATATACCTATGGACAGACGTGATGGTGGCAATTTCAATGCATACGATATAGGTTATCAAATCAATCCGACTGCTTTATACAAAGAAATAGAAATAATCCCTGTGGGATTTATTATATTTGCAACCAGCGAAGTAGCTCCTGTTGGTGATAATGGTTCTGGTCAAATAGAAAATGCTTCAGCAGATATTAATTCAAGAATAAAAACAGGGATTGAAATAGATTTTAATAATGCTCAACCTTTACCTAATGGTGAATTATTGATATCCAGGGTTTTTGATGAGCAACCTGTAAACTTTTACCCAATTAATCCAAGTTTGGTATATAGTAAAGTTTTTTGGGTATTTAGAAGTTATAATCCAACTCTTACAACTTTTTCGGCATTGGATGAACTTATCATAGATATCAAAGATGACCAATTTATCAGTGGTTTGTACCCAGTCCTAAACACACCTTCTAATCCTAATCCAGCAGCCAATGCTTTCAAATTATTTATGCGTCCAACAACATCATCATCACCAACAGATTGGGTGCAAGTAGGTATAGGTACAGGGTTTGGTAGTGTACGAGCTAGACGCCCAGCTAGTACGGTTTCAGAGTTTGGTAGAGAATTGGTGGTAGGAGTAGACCCAACCACACTTCCTGTTCGTTTGATAAGCTTTGAAGGAAAAAAAATGAACCAAGAAATAAATTTATTGGAGTGGAAAACCAGTTTTGAATTTGATAATGAAGTTTTTGAGGTAGAAAAGAGTTATGATGCTAAAAACTTCTTCAAAATAGGAGCTTTGGAAGGACAGGAAAAGACCACAAACAATACTCACTACAAGTTTGAGGATAAATATGCTTTGGAATCAGCTTATTACAGGCTCAAACAAAAAGATAAAAGTGGAAAACTTAGTTACAGTAAAGTGATTCATATTGCTTCATGGGATAGTAATAGCTCATTGTTAAAAGTTTACCCCAATCCTGTGAGTACAGAAATGTATTTAGATGTAAAAGTAGTTGAAGATGAAGAGTTTGAATTGAATATTCAAAATGTTTATGGAGAAAAAACTTTGACTCTAAAAGGTATAAAATCTTCCATAGAACAGGATTTAAACAAACAGATACAAAATTTACCCAAAGGATTGTACATTCTAAAATTATCAAATCCTTACAAAAATTATTCTACTAAATTTATCAAAAATTAGAAGATATTTATTATATTCAAGAACAAGACGCTTAATATCTTAACTATACTACCTATGAAAATTATAAAAATAATCTTGCTTTTTCTCATTTTTGAGATTTTGCCAAATAATACATTTGGACAACTCTCTTTTGGGGCACATAATAATGTTGGTGTAGGAGGTTTTGCAGGGCAAAAAAATTATATGGCAACAGCAGATTTCAACGGAGATGGCGTTTCGGACTTGGTTGTCAGTAATGAAACGAATGTATTGAGAGTAATACTTCTGAATGAAGATGGGCTTTTCCTTTCTTCAAGCCCTTTAAATGCTGCAGGGTCTTTAATGTATGAAGTTGTTACTGCTGATTTTGATTTAGATGGAGATATCGATGTTGCAGGTATTGATGGAGGAGCATATGCACTACAATTATTTAAAAACAATGGCAATGGCACTTTTACACCACCGACTGCTTTCAATATTCCCAATACGCCACCTATCAATTCAAATGGTGCAAGAGCACTAATATCTTATGATTATAACCAAGACGGTTTTTTAGATTTAATTTCTTTGGTAAGAAGAGCAGATGGCAATTACGCTTTGGCTATGTTTGAAAACAATACTTCAGGTGGATTTATAACCTCTCGAAGTATTATACCAGGACTTTTTGGTGTTACTTATGACAATAAACACAAACTTTCTTTTGGAATTTTGGACAATACCTCAGGAAAAGTAGAAATATTTTTGGTGATGAATGGACAAAATTTATACAGAATATTTGATATTACGAGTACTCCTAATGCATCCGCTTTATATTCTGGTGTAGCAGGCGATTTATTTGGAGATGTAAAAACGGGAGATTTTAATTTGGATGGAAACACCGATATTGCATTTACAAGTAGAGGTAATGGTCTAGCAAATAATTACTTAAAAGTTTCTTCGGGAGATGGTTTTGGTAATATATCTGACTACTATCAATTGGGTTTCGGAGCGGATACAGATTTAGAAAATATTACAGTACAAGATATTGATAACGATACTGATTTAGATGTTTTGGTTAGTAAAAAGGGCAATATTGGCGACCCTACTAGAAAAATACTTGTTTTTGAAAATTTAATCATAGATACTTTCCCGTCTGCTAGTTTTAATTTGGGAATTCCAGTTGTAATACCTACTAATAGCCAACCTACTCAGGTGGTTGTTGCAGATTTTAATGTGGACGGGTTATTAGATATTGCAGTCCCCATTATAGGAGGGGATGATGTAGATAGATTTTTAAATACATCACCTGTTGCTGAAGCATCTCCATTACCCGATGCAAGCATAAGCACTGGCGGAGCGGGTTTTATCAATGCATCTTTGCTACTTTCTAAAACTGTAAATTTTACCATAGAAGGCTATTTTATTGCAGACCCTGCTTTTACAGGGCACAGGCAATATCTTTTTTATAATGGATTTACAGGAATGGATGGTTTTGGACTTTATATAGATGATACAGGCTCTGGCGAGTTATTTATTGAAGGAGTGGATAATGTAGGAAATCCTTTTGATTTTTCAACAGGGATGAATGTGACATCCGCCACTGAATGGCAACATTTTGTTGTTCAGGTAGATAAAAGTGGAAATTGGAATTTTTATCTCAATGGTGTACCTCGTTTAAGTATTTCTTCTACAGTAATTATGCAACCAACAAATAATACACTAATTGGTGCAAGAAATTTAACTGTTCCACCAGCAAATTTAGGAATTGATAATGGTAATTTGCAAGAATTTCGTTTTTGGAATACGGCCTTGGATATTAAAACTATTAGAGAATGGATGCATATTCAAATAGATAATACTCACCCTTTTTATTTTACGCTCAATAGTTATTTCCCATTAACTGAAAATACAGGCACAACAGTTAGAGATATTGCTTACACTATCAATACTATATCTTTGTATAAAACTGGAACAATTGTCAATCCTGCAGGCTGGGATAATACAGATAGTGCCCCCATAGGTGATAATGGTTCAGGAGAGGTCGAGAATGCATCAGCAAATATTAACTCAAGAATAAAGACAGGTATTGAAATTGATTTTCAGACTCCATCTGGAGGAAATTTAGTGATTTCCAGAATGTTTGAGGAAAAAGAACCTACTTTTTATCCTAACAATCCAAGCTTGATATTTAGCAAGGTATTTTGGACTTTTCAGCAATATGGAGGTAGTGCCACATTTGCAGATTTAGATGAACTCATTATTGACATTGAGGATGACCAATTTATCAGTGGCTTGTACCCGATTCTGAATACACCTTCAGACCCCAACCCAGCAGCAAGTGCTTTCAAATTATTTATGCGTCCCATAGGTTCTACCAATGCAGCAGATTGGGTTCAGGTAGGCGAAGGTACAGGATTTGGTAGTGTACGAGCTAGACGCCCAGCTAGTACAGTATCAGAGTTTGGTAGAGAATTGGTTGTGGGAGTAGACCCAACCACACTTCCTGTTCGTTTGATAAGCTTTGAAGGAAAAAAAATAAACCAAGAAACAAATATATTGGAATGGAAAACCAGTTTTGAATTTGATAATGAATCTTTTGAAATAGAAAAGAGTTATGATGCTAAAAATTTCTTCAAAATAGGAGCTTTGGAAGGACAAGAAAAGACCACAAACAATACTCACTACAAGTTTGAGGATAAATATGCTTTAGAATCATCTTATTACAGACTCAAACAAAAAGATAAAAGTGGAAAATTTAGTTACAGCAAAGTGATTCATATTACCTCATGGGATTCAAATAGCTCATTGTTGAAAGTTTATCCCAATCCTGTGAGTACAGAAATGTATTTGAATGTAAAAGTATCAGAAAATGAAGAGTTTGAATTGAATATTCAAAATGTTTATGGAGAAAAAACATTGACTCTAAAAGGTACAAAATCTTCCATAGAACAAGATTTAAACAAGCAGATACAAAATTTACCCAAAGGATTGTATATTTTAAAATTATCAAATCCGTACAAAAATTATTCTACTAAATTTATCAAAAATTAAACTTCTATAAGAACTTATGAAATATATGTATTCTTTTTTTATTGTGTTTATTTTATGTATTCACAATAATTCTTTTGCTCAAAATAAAAAAATAGATAGTTTGAAAGCTCAATTGAGCAAACAAACAACCAAAGACACCAACCAAATGAATACATTGATTACTTTGGGTAGAGTTTTTGCAAGTCAGGATAATAAGATTTCAGAAAGTTATGCAAAACAGGCAGAAACATTGGCTAAAGAACTCAAACATAAAAAAGGAGAAGCAAGTGCATTGCAAATATTAGGCGTTTTAGCAGACCAAAAAGCTAATTATAAAGATGCAATTGCTTATATGTCAAAGTCTTTAGAAATCAATAGACAAGAAAAAAGTAATAAGGGAATATCAGCATGTTTAAATAATTTGGGAACATATTACTTTAAAATAGGAGATTACACAGAAGCTCTTAAATGCCATTCAGAATCTGTAGTAATTAAAGAAAAAATGGGGGATGATGGAGGGATTATAGGTTCTAATATCAATATTGGATTAGTGTATGACCAACAAAAAGATACAAAAAAAGCAAAAGAATATTATGAGAAAGCTTTAAAAATGTCTGAAAAAAATGAAGAATATGCAGAACAAAAAGCAGCAGCTTTATTTAATTTAGCTGTTATTTATGGAGAAGAGGGAGATATTCAAAAAAGCTTAGAGTATAATCAAAAAGCATTGGATATTCGAGTGGAAATACAGGACGATGTAAAAATACCAGAAAGTTATAGAGCTTTGGGAGAAGTATATACAGCCTTGAAAGACTATACCAAAGCTCAAAAATACTTGGATGATGCTCTCAAAATGTCCAAAGAAATAGAAGACAGATTAACAGAATCTGTTGCTTACAGTAGTATGGGAGATTTATACAAAGAGAAAAAAGAATTTAAAACTGCCATTGACTATCACCTAAAAGGGTATGCTTTAGCTAAAGAAATTGGAGCAAAGCATGTAATGTTGGATGCAGCCAAAGATTTGAAAGAAAATTATTTAGAAATAAAAGATAAAAAAGCCTCAAATGAATGGGGAATAAAATTTACTGAACATAAAAAAGAAATATTTGATGAAGAAAAACAAAAAGAATTTTTAAGAGTAGAAGGGAAGTTAGATTTAGAACGTAAACAAGCTAAAGAACAAAGAGACAAAGAAGTACAAGCAGACAAAGAAGCCAAAGAATTACAAAGAAAAAACAATCTTCAATATTCAGCGATTTTTATTGCTTTGGTGAGTATATTTTTAATTGTAATAGGTTTTGCTCGTAAAACAATGCGTACATCTACTGTTGAAAATATTGTTTTCTTCATTTTACTCATTTTCTTTGAGTTTATCTTGGTATTCCTAGACCCATTCATCTCAGTTTATACAAATGGTTTTCCTGTTTTCACATTACTGGCAAATGTGGCTGTGGCACTTGCATTTATGCCTATTCATAGAATGTTAGAAAAGATTCTCAAAAAGAAACTTGCCAAAGAAAAATATGAAGCTCGTTTAGGTATTGATATTGAATAAAATAAAAAGGGTTGAATATTCAACCCTTTTTTAATGTACTCTATCTCCTCTAATATCTAAATTTTTAATAATTTCGGCTTCTTGTTCCAAAAGTTCATTCAATCTTGTTTTTACATAATCTTCGGGCATGTATTCTTTTGCCAAATCCACAAAATTGACATAATGCCCAGCCTCTGAAATCATGAGTTCATAATAAAATTTTTTCAAATCCTCATCAGCTATATTCTGAGAGAGTATTTTAAATCTCTCGCAACTACGAGCTTCAATAATGGCATTGATAAGCAACTGTTCTACCAATTGTTGGTCTTTTGAGCCTCCCTTTTTTGTAAGAGTAAGCAATTTTTCTACATATTCATCTTTTCTTTTTCTCCCAAACTCAATATTTCTCTCTTTCATTTTTTCCATTACACGCTCAAAATGTCCCCATTCCTCAGCTACTACAGGCGTGAGGACTTCTACAAGTTTTTTTCTTTCGGGATAATGGATAATGAGTGATATACATGAAGATGCAGCTTTTTGCTCGCAATAGGCGTGGTCAATTAAGATTTCGGCAATGGTTTTTTCTGCTAAATTCGCCCAACGAGGGTCAGTTGGTAATTGTAACCCAAGCATAAATAATTAAATTTAATTCCTAAATACAGGCACAAAAATACAAAATAAAATCATTGCTTTTCAAAAATTAAATTTCTAATTAGTGTACTAAATGAAAGAAATAATATATAAAAATACTACATAATAATTTTACGGAGTAAAATAGCTATATTGAAATTATATTTTATTATCATGGAAAAATCAGTTTTTTTATATTATCAAGAAGGGGGTTCGGATAAAGTTTACCAACTTCATTTAGAGGCAAAAGAAGAGGGCTACATTGTTCATTTTGCATTTGGAAGACGTGGCAGTTCTTTACAAACAGGCTCAAAAACACCTACACCAGTAGCTTTAGAAAAAGCAGAGGCTATTTTTGAAAAATTATTAAAAGAAAAAACAGCTAAAGGATATAAAACTTTAGTATCTGAAGAACAAACAACTTATCAACCTGTAGAAAAAGAAAAAATAGATACAGGCATTTATTGTCAGTTACTTAACCCAATTGAATTGATAGATGTAGAGAAATACCTACAAGATGATAGATTTTTAGCTCAAGAAAAACATGATGGTAAACGTTTTTTGATTTCTAAGAAAGGAAATGAACTCATTGCTATCAATAGAAAAGGGCTTTCCGTGGGTTATCCAAGCCTATTTGATGTTTTAAAAGAGAATCAAACAGATTTTGTATTGGATGGTGAATTAATAGGGGAAAAATTTCATGTATTTGATTTATTGCATTTACACCAAGAAGATACTCGTAATCTACCTTTAATTGTTCGTTTAAACAAACTTTCAGAGCTTTTGAGTATCATCAAAACAGATTTTTTAGTAGAAACAGCTTCTTACCACGATGCAGATTCGAAGAGAGAATTGTATGAAAAACTTCATAAACAAAAGAAAGAGGGGATAGTTTTCAAACATAAATCGGCTCCTTATACAGCAGGAAGACCCAATTCCAAAGGAAATCAACTCAAACACAAATTTTATGCAACGGCTTCATTCATCGTAGTGGCTATTAATGATAAAAGGAGTGTGGCTCTAGGGCTTCTTGATGAAACAGGCAAACAAATAGGAGCTGGGAATGTGACCATTTCTATTAATTTTGATATTCCTCAAGTAGGAGATATTGTAGAAGTACGTTATTTGTATGCGTTCAAAGAATCGGGTTCTGTGTATCAGCCTGTATATTTGGGAAAACGTGATGATATAGATAGAGAGGCTTGTACAGTGAGCCAACTTAAATACAAAGCCGAAAATGAAGATTAACTTAACATAATAAAAAATATTACATCAAGGTAAGGTATATTTTATGAAACAGTTTCCTGAAACCTTAGAATTCAAGAAAAAATATATAAAAGCAAATCAGTTTGGGATGATGTTGGATGATTCACTTAAACAGCCTCAACAGATAAATGAACAATATATTGAGAAGAAAATTATCAAACCTGCTATCAAAATCTTAGATGAAATGATAGCCATGTTGCCATTGAGGTTTACACAAAAATCTATTCAATGGAAAACGAAAGATATTTTCATTCTTCTTATCAACTTAGAAAGTCCAGAAGACGAACCAGAAGAGATATACACTAATCACAACGGTTGGGAGGAGTATAGCCTGCCTCCAAACACAAATATGTTATATGAATCAACTATTAAAATTGTATTAGAAGATTGGAAATTTAGGTTTTTGAATACTTGGCTGGTTTCTTTAGAAAGAACATCAAAGAGTAATTTATACTATAAATACATCAAGAAGGTTTTTTCTCAAGCGAAAAAGTGTATTCCATTGGTTGAAAACTACGAAAAAGACAATTTACAAGAATGGCAAAAGAATATGATTAGTCTTTATGCCAATCAGATAGCTTGGTACACACAAGCAGAAGAAAACGACATTAAAAAATTAGAAAAAGCTCTTCAAGTTTTAGAGAAAGGTTATCAGTTTGCCGGATTTCGATATTCAGAATGGAATGATAGAAGTTACATTCATGATACAAAAGTAAGATTACTTCTAAAACTCAATAGACATGAAGAGGCTTTTCCAATAGTTTATCAAACACTCAAAGAACATACATATTTCAACGATTTTGATGATTTAAAAAAACATGCAGATTATTTAAAATGGTTAGAAAAGCAAAAGGATTTCGAAGAACAACAAAAACTGGATAAACAAAAAGCTGATGAAGCATTTGCAAAATTACTTAAAGAAAAACAAAAAGAGTCTCAAAACCAGTTTGTGAATAGCAAACACACTTTAGTAAAAAAGCATAAAAATATACTTAATAAAATAAAAAAAATACAAATATCCCTCAGACTACGAAAATTATATTATAAAAATGGTTGGGAATTATTGAGAGAAAGAATGGATGACCATTACCATGATGATTTTGGACTTTTACTATGGTCGGAAGAAAAAATAGACCAATATGAAAAAAGGCATGAAATACAGTTGCCTGAAGAACTAAAAGTTTATTTGATGGAGATTGGAGAAATGGGACATGGATATTTCAGTTGGGGAGAGGGAATTATAATGCCTTCTGAAAATAAAGAAATAGAAAAGCTAAAGAAAAATTTTCCAATTACGTCTGCCAAAATACATAATATTGGTTCATATTTAGATCAAAAAGGCTGGATTTACCCTGATGATGATTCAGGTTTTGTATATTTACAAGAACAGGGGCTGATTTCTGAAAGTGCTAATGCCCAAGAAATGTTTGGATTGCCAGAAAACGCAGATATTTTTGATGGTTGTATGCTTTTAGGATATTCTATGGGACAAAATAGCTTGTATTTAATTATGAATGGAGAATTTGAAGGAGAAATATGGTCTGATGCTTTACAGTATGGAGTAGAATCAGGATGTTGTTTTTCAGTAGCTACTAGAAAAAGATTGAAATTTTTAGATTTTATAGCTCAAAGCCTTGAATCCCACAGAAATAATTATTCAAATACTGAAGATGGAGACTGGATGTAATTTAGAAACAATAAGAAGCACCATAGAATATGGACTTATCAAAAATTATTATGCTGATAAAAAAGCTGAAAGAAGTGGTGTGCTTCTTATAAATCATATTGATGAAGGTTTACAAATTTTAAAATGGGAAAAAGCTTCCATAAATGCAATGAAGGCTTATTGTCTGCATCCTATGTTTCAAGCAGATGAGGCTTTGGTAGAAAATTATCAATTAAAAATATCAGAAAAGGTTACTCCAAATATTATTTTGCTTGTAATGGAGTATCGAAATATTGCCAATCAGTATTTGTCTAAAAGAATCATTGAAAATATTGAAGAAATTCAACTAAGCTCTTTAGTAGAAGTAAATCAAATACTTGTAGCCGATAAAATTCAAAACAGAAAAGATTTTGAGATATATCACAAAAAAAGCCATCCAAGAGCAATAGAGTTAGATAAGTACTTCAAAAACTGGCTTTTAAGATTAAAAATTTCAGAAGAAAAGTATCAAAATTATTGTCAAAATTTGACTACAAAATAATATTCACAATAAATTAATACAGCATTGTTTGGGTTTCTAATTATTATTCTATAATTTTGTTCGGCAAATAGAGACCCTTTTATTTGCCTTTATGTACACTCCAGCTTTTGGCGACAGCCACAAATTTCTCTTTGAAGCACTTACTTACGATGATGTATTGTTGCTTCCTGCTTATTCTGAGGTTCTACCTCGTGACACCAAACTCCAAACATATCTTACAAAGAAAATAACCCTAAATTTGCCTATTGTTTCGGCTGCTATGGACACCGTAACAGAGTATAAACTTGCTATTGCAATGGCTCGTGAAGGTGGAATTGGGTTTATTCATAAAAATATGACTATTGAGGCTCAAGCAGAGCAGGTTAGGAAAGTAAAACGTTCTGAAAGTGGAATGATAATTGACCCTATCACACTCCCTGAAACAGCCATTCTCGCTGATGCACTGCGTATTATGAGTGAGTTTAAAATTGGTGGAATCCCTGTTGTGGATGCTTCTATGAAACTCAAAGGGATCATTACCAATCGTGATTTACGTTTCCAAAAAGATTTATCCAAATCTGTTTTGGATATTATGACCAAGGACAATCTCATTACTGCTCAAGAAGGTATTACATTAGACCAAGCTGAAGAAGTTTTACAAGAATACAAAATTGAAAAACTGCCTGTTATCAATCAGGAAGGAAAACTAATAGGTTTGGTTACCTATAAAGATATTATTCGAAGAAAAGATTTTCCAAATGCTTGTAAAGATGAATTTGGAAGATTGCGAGTAGGGGCTGCATTGGGTGTTACAGCTGATATTTTAGAGAGAATAGAACTTTTAAAAACAGCAGGTGTAGATGTAGTAACCATTGATACAGCTCATGGACACTCTAAAGGAGTTATAGATTCACTTAAATTTGTGAAGTCTAAATACCCTGAATTACAGGTAATTGTAGGGAATGTAGCTACAGGAGCAGGGGCAAAAGCCTTAGCAGATGCAGGAGCAGACGCAGTAAAAGTAGGTGTAGGACCAGGCAGTATTTGTACCACTCGTGTGGTAGCAGGCGTTGGAATGGCTCAACTCTCAGCTGTTTGGGAAGCATACAAAATTTTAAAAGAAATGGGTGTTCCCATTATTGCAGATGGTGGTATTCGCTATTCTGGTGATTTGGTAAAAGCCATTGCAGGCGGAGCAAGTAGCATTATGATAGGTTCATTGTTGGCTGGTACAGACGAATCACCAGGTGAAGTGGTTATTTTTGAAGGACGTAAGTTTAAAACATACAGAGGAATGGGTTCATTGGAGGCAATGGAAGCAGGTTCTAAGGATAGATATTTTCAAGATGCAGAAGATGACATCAAAAAGCTTGTTCCTGAAGGAATTGTAGGACAAGTGCCTTATAAAGGTACAGTTGCCGAAGTGATGTATCAGATGGCTGGAGGCTTAAAAGCTGGTATGGGTTATTGTGGAGCAAAAACCATTAAAGATTTACAAGAAAATGCTCAATTTGTAAAAATAACAACGTCTGGTATCAGAGAAAGTCATCCTCATGATGTTACCATTACAAGAGAAGCTCCTAATTATAGTAGGAAATAGATATTCTCTCAATATTATTAGTTTTTAGAATCAAAATACATTTGGTAAATCAACACGAGTAAAAATATACTTTACTCGTGTTTTTGTGAAAACAAATATGAAAAAACTGAAATCACAGCTTGAAAACGAAGGTTTTTGTATTGTAGAGGGTATTTATACAGAACAAGAAATCAAAAATATAATTGACATCATTGATCAAACTGAAAGTAATAACACAACATTTAGAAAGAGTAAAGACTTGTTTGCAATACGTCAGTTTCATAAAGAAGTTCCAGAAACATTACCTCATATTTTTAATGATTCCTTAAAAAATATCTTGTTAAATTGGTTTGATGAAGGTTATTTCATCACTAAATCTATATATTTTGATAAACCTGCTGATTCAAACTGGTTTGTGGCTTACCATCAGGATTTAACCATTTCTGTAAATCAAAAGGTAGATTTGCCTGATTATCAAGGTTGGATACAAAAACAAAATCAGTATTCGGTACAGCCACCAGTAAATATTTTAGAAAATAATTTTACAATCCGAATTCATTTAGATGATACTACATCTGAGAATGGTGCTTTAAAAGTTATTCCACTTTCTCATCAAAAAGGCATATTAAGACCAGAAAATTTCAACTTCAAATCTGAAAAAGAAACAGTTTGCACAGTAAAAAGTGGAGGTGTAATGTTTATGAAACCTCTTATCTTACATGCTTCTAATAAAACAACCAATCAAGCAAGAAGAAGGGTTATTCATATAGAATTCAGTAATCAAATATTGCCAACGCCTTTAGAATGGAGTGAAAAACATCCCATTTTTTAAAATAAATATGGGATGTCAAATTTTGATATTTCTTTGTTGATAATCACTAAAATCTGGTATTCTGCGAGTATATTGTACATCTGTAAGCAAAGGAGAGGTAATGAGTAAATTGGCTGATGCCTCATTGCAAGCAATGGGGATATTCCAAACATTTGCAATTCTCAGAAGGGCTTTTACATCAGAGTCATGGGGTTGAGGAGAGAGTGGGTCCCAAAAAAATATTAAAATATCAATGATGCCTTCTGAAATTTTAGCTCCAATTTGCTGGTCGCCACCCAAAGGTCCACTCATCAGTTTTTCTATTGGTATTTGGAGTTCTTGCTCTAAAATAGTGCCTGTTGTGCCAGTAGCAAATATTTTAAATTTTTTCAAAGTTTCTATATGAGTAGATGCCCATTCGAGCATTTCAGCTTTTTTACTATCATGAGCTACTAAAACGATATTTTTCATACATGAGTATTTATTCTTTTGTATTCAGTTGTTTTTCTGCCAAAGATTGTTTGATCTCTGAGAATTCTCCTTCATGTTTGGCAATGATTAAGGTTGCTACCGCATTACCTATCAAATTCGTGATAGAACGAGCCTCAGACATAAATTTATCCACAGCAAGTAAAATACCCAAACCCTCTAACGGAATTTTAGGAAAAGAAGCAAGTGTAGAAGCCAAGACAATAAATCCACTTCCTGCAACGCCTGCCGCTCCTTTGGAGGTAAGTATCAATATTCCAACTATTGTAAGTTGCTCTTGTAAAGATAACTGAATTTGAAACACTTGTGCTAGAAAAATGACAGACATAGAAAGGTAAATAGCTGTTCCATCCAAATTGAATGAATAACCTGTAGGAATTACAAGCCCAGCGACTTGTTTGGAACAACCATAATGCTCCATTTTTTCAATCATACGAGGTAAAACAGATTCAGAAGAAGACGTTCCCAAAACAATAAAAATTTCTTCTTTGATATAAACGAGTAGTTTCCAAAGACTAAACCCGAATTTTAGGCAAACCAAATTGAGTATAATGAAAATAAAACAAGCCATGGTGGTGTACATGGTTATCATGAGTTTACCCAGTGGAATAAGTATTTCAAGCCCATATTTTCCGATAGCTGCTGCCATTGCTCCAAAAGCTCCTAAAGGAGCAAATCTCATGACTATTCCCATGATTTTAAAAAGCACATGAGAAATATTCTCAAAAGTGTGTAGTAATTGCTGACTGCCTTGTCCGCCTAATTTTGCAATACCAATGCCAAATAGAATAGAAAAAAATAATACTTGTAAAATATCTCCACTGGCAAAAGCACCCACGACATTTTCTGGTACAATAGAGGTAATATGGTCAAAACCAGTTTTCTCTTTACTTTTGTTTAAAAACTTTGAAACATCTTCAACTTTGAGCTTTTCAGGATTGACACCAGCACCAGGTTCTATCAAATTGCCCACAACCAAACCAATAATCAGGGCAAAAGTGGTCATCACAATAAAATAGCCTAAAGCTTTCCCTCCAATTCTGCCAAATTTTTTCATATCACCCACTTTTCCAATGCCTAAAACAATAGTCAGGAAAATAATAGGAGCAATAATCATTTTTATCATTTTGATAAAAAGAGTACCCAAAAATTCTGTTTTTTTTGCAATATCAGGGAATACGATTCCTAATAAAATACCTAAAACAACAGCAACAAGCACTTGAAATGTTAAGTTTTGAGTAATTCCTTTTTTCATCAGAATTTTATTTTTTGTTGATTGAGGGTTGGTATAGATAGAATAAAATAAAAATACTCACTGGATATAAAAAAGAGCCGATATTCCTATCGGCTCTTTTTTATGATGAAAGAATAATTATTCTTTTCCAATCGCTTTTATTTTCTTATCCATTTCAGCTTTTTTCTCTTTCATACCCAAAGACTCATAAATTACACGAAGAATATCCATTGTGTCAAAGTCGTTAGGTTTCACTTGATCAGCTTTTTCCAAGTAAGGGAGAGCTTTTTTTAATTCAGCATCTACCATATCATTGTATTCCTTTGCTTTCTGTTGTTTTTTAGGATCTTTTAATGTTCCTGTTAAACCTTCAGCTTCTTTTTTCTTAATAACTTCTTTGTTTACAGCTACTGCTTTGTTATAATAAGAATATCCAATGGCTCTTGGGTAACCAGCTTCATTTGGAAATTGTACAGCTGCTCTTTTATAAAATTCAATACTTTTATCTTGGTCGCCTTGCTGGTCATAAAGTTCTGTTAGTGTTGCCCAAAACATAGGCTCTTTTGGCATTTTCTTTAAACCATTTTCTAATAAACTGATAGCTTTTGCATACTCTTTCTTTTCTCCAGCATAAATTTTAGCCAATTGATATGTAAAATCTCTATAAGTCAAATTATCAATTTTCATCTCAACAAGTTTCTCCGTGTATTTGATAAATTTATCATAATCTTTATCAGCCAAAGATGCAATAGAACCAATATAAAAACCTGTTGTATCATTTGGATTTACTTCTATGGCTACATCCAAAGCAGTCATAGAGTTTTTATAATCTTGTTTTTTATATAAATTAATGCCCTGATTAACAGCAGAATTAAATAATTTGCTTTTGATAGCAGTTTCAGCATCTTTGTAATAACCTTTCTTTTGGGGCTCTAATTCCATCGCTTTTTTGTAAGCATCCAAAGCTGTTTTAGAAGCTTGTTTATCTAAATTATGAAACATTTCAAGTGGGCTTCCTGCGATAGCACTATATACTTCTCCTTTTGTGAACCACGTTTTCGATTTTTGAGCATCTTTTTCATTTTGTAAGGCTTTATCAATAGCTTCTTTGGCTTTATTGATTTTACCTTCTTGTAAACTTACATTAGCCAAACCTACTTGAGCTTTTGCCAAAAAGCCTACAAATAGCATAGGCAACAGAATTAAGATAGTCTTTTTCATTTGAACGATTTTAATTTTTAATAGTTTTTGCAAATTTACAAAATAATTTGAATTGAGATGGATTATTTTAAGTCTCAAAATTATATGTATTCTACGAGATTAGAGTCTTTTTAGTTGTAGAGATATTTAACAAAAATGCTACCATTTTTAGTTGGTAGCATTTTGTTTTTAACTAGGGGTGTTTTCTGATTCAGGAGTAGAGATTTCTTCAATTTCTTCTCCCTCTATTTTTTCTATTTTTGCAATAGAAGAAATTTCATCTTCTTTATTGAGAGTAATCAGTCTAACACCCTGTGTAGCTCTGCCTTGTACACGAAGCGTTTCGACCTTCATACGAATGGTGATACCCGACTTATTGATAATCATTAAATCATCTGTATCTGAAACATCCTTGATAGCTACCAATTTACCTGTTTTTTCTGTAACGCTCATGGCTTTTACACCTTTTCCACCACGAGAAGTAATACGATATTCCGTTGTATCAGAGCGTTTTCCATAACCACGTTCCGAAACTACCAATAAATTGGTATCTTCACTGCCCACACAAACCATTCCAATCACAACATCATCAGGGTTTTGCTCATCCAACCAAATACCACGAACCCCAGTAGCTGTTCTGCCCATAGGTCTTACTTTTTCTTCATGGAAATGAATAGCTCTACCAGACTTTGTAGCTAAAATAATATGGTCGCTTCCTGTTGTCATGCGTACCTCGATGAGTTTATCACCTTCATTGATATTGATGGCATTGATACCATTGGCTCTTGGGCGAGAGTAGGCTTCCAAAGTAGTTTTTTTGATAGTACCTTTTTCTGTACACATGATTAAGAAATGATTATTGATATAATCATCATCACTCAAAGTTTCTACATTGATAACTGCTCTTACTTTATCACCTTGTTCTATTTGAATCAAGTTTTGAATAGCTCTTCCTTGTGCTGTTTTGCTACCTTCAGGAATTTCATATACTTTTTTCCAAAATACTTTTCCACTTTCTGTGAAAATCAGTAAATAATTATGATTGGTAGCAACAAACATGTGTTCTGTAAAATCATCTTGTTTAGTTGTTACACCTTTAGAACCTACACCTCCACGTCCTTGTACTCTATATTCTGTAAGAACTGTACGTTTGATATAACCTTGATGAGAAATTGTAATAACCACTTGTTCGTTGGCAATCATGTCTTCATCTTGGAACTCTTCAGCAGCATATACGATTTCTGTTCTACGTTTATCACCATAACGATCTTTAATATCATTCAATTCTTGTTTGATAATAGACATCCTTCTTGGTTCGTCAGCTAAAATATCTTTTAAATCTGCAATAAGGGTTGTAATTTGCTTGTTTTCTTCAATGATTTTATCTCTTTCAAGGCCTGTTAATCTTTGCAAACGCATTTCAAGAATTGCTTTTGCCTGAATTTCAGAAAGAGAGAAGTTTGTTACTAAATCAGTTTTGGCTATGTCAGGATCTTTAGAAGCACGAATTAACTTGATAACAGCATCCAAGTTATCTAAAGCGATCAGTAAACCAGCTAAAATATGAAATCTTTTCTCAGCTTCATTTAAATCATACTTGGTTCTTCTTACAATAACTTCGTGTCTATGCTCAACATAGTATTTGATAAGCTCTTTGAGATTTAATGTAAGAGGTCTTCCTTTTACAAGAGCAACATTATTGACACTAAAAGTAGATTGTAATTGTGTGTATTTGAAAAGATTATTAAGAACAACAGCAGGAATGGCATCTTTTTTTAAATCATAAACAATACGCAAACCTTCTCTATCTGACTCATCTCTGATGTCAGAAATTCCTTCAATTTTTTTATCATTTACAAGTTGTGCTGTCTTTTCAATCATGTTGGCTTTATTGACCATGTATGGAATTTCAGTTACCACGATTTGTTCTTTACCTGTTTTGGAGGTTTCAAAATTAGCCTTTGCACGCATTACTATTCTGCCACGTCCAGTACGGAAAGCATTTCTTACACCTTCATAACCATAAATAATACCACCAGTTGGGAAATCAGGAGCGAGAATGTGCTTCATCAAATCTGTTATTTCTACTTGTGGATTGTCAATATACATTAAAATACCTTCTACAAGTTCAGTTAGATTATGAGGAGCCATATTGGTAGCCATACCAACAGCAATACCAGATGTTCCATTCATTAATAAATTAGGTATTTTGGCAGGTAATACAGTTGGTTCAGTAAGTGAATCATCAAAATTTGGCTGGAAATTAACAGTATCTTTGTTGATTTCACCTAAAAGCTCTTCTGCGATTCTTTGCAAACGAGCTTCTGTATAACGCATTGCAGCAGGAGAGTCCCCATCAATAGAACCAAAGTTTCCCTGACCATCTACCAATGGATAACGCAAAGACCACTCTTGTGCCATACGAACCATCGTGTCATATACAGAGGCATCACCATGTGGATGGTATTTACCCAAAATTTCTCCTACAATACGGGCTGACTTCTTATAAGCTTTATTATGCAAAACACCCAAATCTAACATACCATAAAGTACACGTCTATGAACAGGTTTTAAACCATCACGTACATCAGGTAAAGCCCTTGAAACAATTACAGACATAGAATAATCTATGTAAGCTGTACGCATTTCTTCTTCAATGTTGATAGGTAAAATGTTTGAGGGGATTGAGTTCTTATCTTCGTTGAGCATTGCTAAAAATTTATTTTTTGTACATATTCAGACTGCTAATATACTAAGAAAACTTGATTAATCCATAAAAAAACAAATATTTTTTGATTTTTATTAAATTACTTTAATAATCAAAGTAAAATAAATAAAAAAATTATAGCATATATAAAAGTATAGAGTTCGTAAATAAAAATGAGAGACTCGTAAAGTAGGGTGGGAGTTTGGGATAATAAAGATTTATATTACAATAGTATTTTACTAAAAACATTTTTATGAAAAAAATTGTATTATTTATGTATCTGATGGGGCTTAGTCTTTGTATAAATGCCCAGAATTTTCAGGAGTACTTGGCTTTATTTCCTGATATGTCTCAAGACTTTACTTGGACAGGAGCAGACTTGGAAAAGTTAAGAGTAGCAGGTAAAAATATACCACCAAAATTTGGGAAATTTATTGATAATACGGGTTTAGTTAATGAATACCGTTTTCCAGCAGGGAAGTTAGAAGTAGGAGGGGCTGTAATAATTTTTTATGCTGAACATTCTAATGGATATCAGAAAAACTATGATACTCAACTTCATTTACATGCCAGAACATATAATAAAAAAGGTGAAATTATACCAGGTGGAATACACAACTATTTAGCTACCAATGGGGAAGTCCCCAATAGATTTAGTTATAGTTTTGAGTTGATTTTTAATTTTAAAGACAAAAAACTAATAATTGACCAAAAAGCGACAGATGCTGAAATGCAAAATAAAACTACTTATAAAATTTCTAAGAAAGGACTTGTGTTTGAAAAAAGAGAGTAAAAAATAGTGTGTTATATTTTAGTTACAAATGATAACTTTTATCTAGTTGATATTTGTAACTAAAATATTTTCTAAAATATAAAAAATTGCTATTTTATTAACAAATCTACTATTTACATTTAATACCTACAAGGATGCTTGAGTTATTACCTTATTTAACATAATAAAAATTATTTGTAAAGATCTTAGAGTATACCAAAACTATTAAAAATATAATGGTTTCTATGATTACAATACTTGCAGCCGAAGAACCTCCAAAAATTACAGATATATAATAGCCTAATACCACAGATAATAATCCAAATAGAATACTCCATTTTATCATCTTTTCCAAATTCTTAGATATGATGTACGATGTAGCAGGAGGGATGACAAACAAAGCTACTACCAATACCGAACCTACGAGTTCAAAAGATGCTACGGTTACCATAGAAACCAATGAAATAAGTAGATAGTGCCATAAAGATACTGATATACCAATGGATAAAGCATAACTTTCGTCAAATGTGATCATCCATAATGGTCTATATGCCTTCTTCACAAAAATCACAACACATATAAATACAAATCCTCCCAAAGGGAAAGCTCTTGGAATATCATAAGTGGGAAAAATATCTAATGTGTCAAAAGGTATATACAACATCTCACCAAAAAGTACACACTCTTGATCAACATCTGCTTGTTCAGCAAATAACGTAACCAAAATAATCCCTACTGCAAATAGAAATGTAAATGTAATTCCTGTAGCTGTATCTCCACGATTGGGTAACCTTCGATTGATCCATGTTGTTAGAAAAGCTGTGAATACACCAAATATTGTTGCCACAAATAAAATTATAAAATTATTCTTAGTTTCAGATATCAAATATGCTATTACAATACCTGGAAGAATACTATGTGCTATGGCATCTGTGAGCATACCCATTTTTCTAAGAATCAGGAAGCAACCTAAAATACTACAACTGATACTGATAAGCCCTACACAGATAATAATCCAAATATCTTGCATAATTTTATATAGAAATATTTCCTCTTTTGTTTATTTTGAATAATACCAATGCAAGTAAAGAGCATACAACTACAATCCAAGGTCCTGTAGGAGTTTTGGGATATATATAGGAGAGAGATGTTCCTACAATTACCACCAACATATTAATAGCAATACTCAAAATGAAAAGTATATTGAGATTTTGCCTTTTCATTTTTTTACTCAGAAAAAGAGCTATTCCTGCAGGAGTAAGTAACATTGCAGACATTAGGACTACACCTACAGATTGAAGCCCTGCAACAATTGTAAGAATACTCATAAAAGTAAGTACATGATTTGCAAAATTTGTTCGGATACCTACACTTTTAGAGTAGAGAGTGTCAAATGTTGTATAGGATAACCATCTTTTTGAAAAAAAGTTAATACACGCAACTAAAAAAACAACGATTAAAGAAAACAGAATATCTTGTGGTAACATAGAAGCTGCCTTTCCAAATAAAAAGCTTTCCAAGCCTGAAACCCCTGAATTTCCAGATGCTTGAATTTTTACCAAAATCCAAAGACCTAAAGCAAAGAAAAATGACAAAACGATTGCCATAATTGTATCTTTTTTGAGTTTGGTATGACGTTCTAAAGCATAAATACTATAAATAGATAAAAAACCACTGACAGCAGCACCAATGCTCAACACCAACATGTCTTTTGCACCATACAACATAAATGCCATACCTACACCAGGTAAAACACCATGGGCTACTACATCACCAGTCAATGCCTCTTTACGCAATACCAGCCAAACTCCTACAATTGCAGAAGCAATAGCCAAAAGAATACCACCTATCAATACATACCAAAAATTTATCATAAAATTTTATTTTATAAACTGATATGTTTCTTGGATATTGACTTCTGTGAAAACCTCCTCGACACTTCCTATATCTACTAGCTTTCCTTCTTTGAGAAGCAGGAGGAAGTCGAAATATTTAGGAACTGTTGAAAGTTGGTGATGTACCATCACGATAGTTTTTCCTTCATTGACTACTGATGTTTTGAGTAAATCAATCAGGAGTTTTTCAGTTGCAACATCTACACCCACAAAAGGCTCATCGAATAAATATAAATCTGCTTCTTGTGCAAAAGCTCTTGCTAAAAATACTCTTTGTTGTTGCCCTCCAGAAAGTTCAGAAATTTGTTTATCAGCCTTATCAGCCATTCCTACTTTTTCAAGATAACTCATGGCTTTTTGTTTGTGTTGTTTAGTGATTCTCCCAAACAAACCAAATTCTTTGTAAAGTCCCATAAGAGCCACCTCCAATACAGAAGCAGGGAAGTCCCAATCAATGCTGTCTTTTTGTGGAAGGTATGCAATTTGATTTCTAACTTCTTTCAAACTTTTTCCAAATATTTGAATAATACCAGATGAGTTTGGTATCAATCCCATGATGGCTTTGAGTAATGTAGATTTTCCTGAACCATTTGCTCCTACAATTCCTATCATCTGTGAGGAAGGGATTTCACACGAAAAATCCTGAAATATTTTATGTTCAAAATATCCTACATGAATATTTTTTAATACAATGGCGTTTTGTTTATTCATAGCTTTTTACTTCAATGCCTCTACAATTTTATCTACATTGGCTTTGTACATTCCAATATAAGTCCCTTCGGGAGTACCGAATGTTCCCATTGCATCGGAGTACAAACCTTCAATAATTTTGATTTTTTTCCCTTTACTTTCTACACCTTTTACAACAGCTTCAATACCTTTGGGAGAGATAGACGTTTCTACAAAAACTGCTTTGATATTTTGATTGGTGATAAAATCAACTAAATCTTGAATATCTCTTAAACCATAATCTGTGGTTGTTGAAATTCCTTGCAAAGCTTTTACTTTAAAATTATAAGCTTTTTCAAAATATCTAAAAGCATCGTGAGAGGTGATGAGTACTCTTTGTGATACAGGAATTTCTTCTATTCGCTTTTTAGTATATACTTGCAACTTCTTTAATTCTTCAATATATTTTCTTGAATTCTCCTCAATCATATTTTTTTGAGATGGATATTTCAATTTTAAGTTGTTTGTTACAACTTCCGAAACCTCTATCCATAAATTAATATCAAACCAAATATGAGGGTCATGTAGTTTTTCATTGATAGGTATTAGTTTATTTTCTTTTAAAGAATCTCCAGCACTGATGACCATTTTCTTTTTTGAGATTTTCTCTAATATATAATTCATTTTTCCTTCAAGATGCAATCCATTACAAATAATTAAAGTTGATTTATTTAACTTTTGTAAATCTGTTTGAGAAAACTTGTATAAATGAGGATCAACTCCTTCACCCATTAGGTAATTTACTTCAAGAGAGGGAGGTGCAATATTTTTAGTTATATCATACAACATTCCTGTTGTAGCAAGAACATAGTTTTTATTTTCTTGAATATCTCTGCAAGAAAGCATTTGTAATACGCTACAGAAAAGCAGCAACCATTTTAATTTCTTTTTTATTTTATAATAAAACTCCATATATCTTTTCTGAAATTTCTTTAGATAGAGTTGTATTCCTATTTTCGTTGATAATTACATCTATCGAATTATCATAAGTATTTTTATCACATATTTCAATCAAAGCTCCAATGCTTACAGATATTTTACTCAAATATTGAAGTAGAGTTGAAGAATCATCTGTAATACTTTTTACTTGTATTTTTTGTTGATTTGTACAACTATTGAGACATACTAGATTTTCAGTTACTGGAAACTCTCCATGTTCATTAGGAATAGGTTCTCCATGTGGATCAAATGTTGGACAATCTAAAAATTTATATAATCGTTCTATAAGCAAACCAGATTGAATATGTTCAAGTTGTTCAGCGACATCGTGAACTTCATCCCAAGAAAAGTTAAGTTTATCAACTAAAAAGGTTTCCCAAAGCCTATGTTTTCTAACAATTTCAATAGCGATTTTTTTTCCCTCATTTGTAAGTTTTACACCTTGATACTTGGCATAATCAATTAGTTTTTTTTGGTTGAGCTTTTTAAGCATATCACTTACCGAAGCAGGATTGATTTCCAGTTTCTTAGCAATGTCATTGGTTGTGATTTCCAAAGAATGAGGGTAGGAGAGAGAAAAAATAATTTTCAAATAATTTTCTTCTGTATAACTTAGCATCTTGAATCTATAAAGTATATCTTGAATATCATTTGACAAATATATACATAATAAAGGAGTAAACAAAATATTTTTTTAGACAAATCTAAATTATAATTTAATTACTAAATAATTTAGCTAAAAATATTAGTAAAATTATATTTGCTAAACAATACTAAAGGTGTAAATCTAAATTATGAACACTGTTTATTGAAAATATCTCGTTTAAATTTTTTCAATAAAATCATTTAAAGTAATACAAGAAGTAAAACCAAAATAAAAACTGATTTTCAATACTTTAACCACGTAAAAAACATGCAAGAATTACAAGAAAAAATAGAGCAGATTTGGACAGACAGAAGCCTTTTGAATAAGCCAGAAAGCATAGATACCATTGAACACATCATTGCTGAACTGGATGCTGGAAAAATTCGAGTGGCACAAATTTTAGCAAATGGAGATTGGCAAGTAAACGAGTGGATAAAAAAAGCTGTTATTCTTTATTTTCCTATCAAGGAAATGAAAACCATGGAGGTGGGTATTTTTGAGTTTCATGATAAAATTCCTCTCAAAAAAGATTATGCTGCTAAAGGTGTGAGAGTTGTGCCACATGCTATAGCCCGATATGGAAGTTATATTTCTAAAGGTGTTATCTTAATGCCCTCTTATGTAAATATTGGGGCGTATGTAGATGAAGGAACCATGGTAGATACATGGGCTACTGTAGGTAGTTGTGCTCAAATTGGTAAACATGTACATTTGAGTGGTGGAGTAGGCGTGGGAGGCGTTTTAGAACCAGTTCAGGCTGCTCCTGTGATTATAGAAGATGGTGCATTTGTGGGTTCTCGTTGTATTTTGGTTGAAGGTGTTAGAGTGGGTAAAGAAGCCGTTTTGGGGGCTGGTGTAACTCTTACAGCAAGCTCTAAAATTATAGATGTAACAGGAGACAGCCCAGTAGAGTACAAAGGCATTGTACCTCCTCGTAGCGTGGTTATCCCTGGCAGTTATACCAAGAAATTTGCAGCAGGAGAGTATCAAGTACCTTGTGCTTTGATTATCGGAAAACGAAAAGAAAGTACAGATTTGAAAACCTCCCTCAATGACGCTTTGAGGGAAAATAATGTAGCTGTATAGATTTTTTAGATGTTAGATTTAAATATTTAGAAACCTTATAGGTTTTTAACCAGAAAAAATGAACCTATAAGGTTTTAATATAATCCTAAAAAGTATGAATACAGAAAATGCTATTTCAAAAGACAAAAACCTTCTTATTGTTTTATCAGGAAATGAAAAGAAGAGCCATGAACTTCTTGATTTAATAGAAAATTTCTGTGGAGCTGTTATCGAATCCCCTTCGCAAATGCAGGGGGATTTGGTACAAAAGAAAATATATGCCTGCGGAGATATATCCAAAATCAAGGATTTTAAACTTTCTGTCCCTTTTTATATTATCAGGGAAATATCTTATCATTTTGAAGATTTGATGGATATAAATTTTGTGAGTATTGGTAATGTTCCTGTTGTGGTCTGTAATGCAGGTGTCTTTTTTAGACGTTTTTTTGAGGATGAGAACGATCATTTTAATAAAATCAGACTGGAACATCAATTTCAGAATTTAACTGAATCTACCAAACCTGGAATGGCTTTTAGAAAGGGTATCTATCTAACAGAAGTATTGAAAGAAATCACAAGCGAACAAAATGAGTTGTTGCATTACAGACTTTTGAGATGCTCCAGTAATTTTTCAGGACCTACAGAAAACTTTCGTGATACAGACCTGCGAATCATGAATTCTATGAATGAAGCTATTCAATATGTTTTTGAGAAAAAAACGCATTTAAACCACGTATTAGCTCAGATTTATGAAAACAAGAAGGAAGACAACTCAAAAGAGAAAAAGGCTAAAATTAAGGCACATTCTGACAAAACAAAGGACATGCCTTCAGAAGGGTTGATAGCTTTTTGTACATTTTATGAAAAAACAGGCTTTCAGCACCTCAAACCTTCAGAAACTGACAGATACGACTGGGTTTTGGGAAAGATTAGTGGGCTTACAACACTTCATTTCAAACTG
This sequence comes from bacterium 336/3, assembly GCA_001281695.1. Lineage (NCBI taxonomy): Bacteria > Pseudomonadati > bacterium 336/3. The sequence continues at coordinate 2,539,779 of LJIE01000001.1, forward strand.
AAGAATTCGGTAAAAGATGAAACGTTAGCTAAAGAGTTTACAGTAACACTCTATCCTAATTCTGTTTTTTTTATTCCACTTTCTACCAACAGATTATACACCCACGAAATAAAGCCTTCTATTTTGAATATAGACAAAATCCCCACCCGAATGGGATATGTGGCTCGGTGTTCCAATAAAGAGGCTGTATTTATGAATAATGAAGTGTATATCAAGGAGAATGGAGAGCTTATCAAACTGCAAGCCATGCAACAGGAAGGAATGGCTCATCTGAAAGAAACCTACAGAATAGAAAACATATCGGAAGATGCTGTTGAATATGGTAAAATTGATTTTAGCATGAATTCTGGGGATTATCAGAAACCCATTTACTAATATGGAACATCAGGGTTTTTATCAGTGGATATTGCCTTTAGAAACGGACTTATTCCAAAGGCTTTCTGATTCTGTGGAATTGGAAGATGTAGGAAAAGGCAGAAAGGGCAATCATCTGGTTGATTGCGGAGAACGGGGTATTCCCATTGTCCGAACAACCACTTTGTATAATACACCAGCCTGTAAATTTTCAGAAATACACCATAGCCTTGTAGAGAGTATCCGAAACAAAGCTATGGAGGAAATAGGGGATATATCCCTGCATTTCAACAATGCCCTGATAGAAATTTATGAAAGTAGTTATTTTAAGATGAAATACCATTCAGACCAAGCATTAGATTTGGCTGAAAACTCTTATATTGCCCTTTTTTCGTGTTATGAAAAGCCAAATGATATTACAAAGAATGTGGTAAGAAAACTCCAAGTCATCCATAAAACAACACAAGAAGAATTTGAATTAGTTTTAGAAAACAATTCTGTTGTTTTATTCTCGTTAGCCACCAATACACAGTTTCAACATAAAATCACATCAAATCCTTCTCAAAGCATAAAAGGTGGCACAATTGAAAACAGATGGCTGGGCGTTACGTTCAGACTCTCCAAAACGTTTATTGAGTTTAAGGAAAATCTGCCTTATTTTGAAAATGGAGAATTATTGACACTGGCTCAAGAAGAAGAAAGAAAAGCCTTTTTTCTGCTTCGTGGACAAGAAAATAATTCTACCGATTTTGTGTATCCACACCTCACATACACCATCAGCCCAGCAGATATGATGATGCCGAAGGTATTTAAAGGATGATATGTTTCAATTTTTATGTATTGGATGATTTATTTCTGATAAATTTTGACGCATCACCTCATTTTCTGCCTGTATCTTATGTATAACCCGAAGAAGCTTCTCGAAATACACTTTCTCATTGGGTTGTAGGGAATTTATATCCAAACAATTCCAATCATAATTGATATAAAAGTTTTTGGTATATAAACGAATAAAAGCATAACCTCTAAAAGCTGAACAAGTATAACGAGCTTCTTTTTCTTCACAGTGTTTTGTCATCTGATTCAAATGAGTCATATCTATATGCTTTCCAAGGCTCATAACTAACTGCAGGATTTCCTTGAGGTCGTTAAGAGAAATATAAATTTCTGTATATCTATCTCTATAAAAAAAATGATGTTGCTTAAAGGTATTTATAGGATTTTGTCGCATTATTTCAAATATATAATTCTCTGGTATGCGAATGATAAGCCTTTGAAAATCCGAAATATCAACATTGGAAGAGTACCCTGAAGGAATATCTAATTTCTTACAATATCCCAAGATAAATATCGTGAAGTAACAAGCTATTTTACAAGAAAATCGATATACCATAACAAATTTCGTATATATTGATACTGTATTCTTAATTTGGGTGTATAAAGGTAGGATACCGTCCATTGAAAGCTATTGTATTGTCTTGAAATAGAAATTCTATCCAAAAGTCTTTTAGGAATATATATAATTTCTTCTTTCAAAGGAACTGATAATATATTTCGAACAGAATCATTATGAATATAGTAATATTCCTGTAAAGAAACAGAAGGGTTTTCATGATAGGAAGATTGATAAAACTGTTCTGTCAGTGTAGCAATAGAATCTAATTGTTTTTTAGAAAGCCTGAGAAATGTTTCTTTCTCTCCCTTTTGTATTACCAGCCCACTATCTGAAGTGATAATTCCATGCCACTTAGAAGAGGAAGGTAGGGCATAATCAATTTGTATTTCTATTTTCTCTTCCTTTTGGATAGAGGAAGATATGGGTGAAGGTTCTGAGCATCCCCAACACAGAAAGAAATTATAAAGTAAGAAAGAGGATATTTTCATAGTTTATTAGTAACATATAGTGGAATTAGGTTTAGCAATGCCTTTAGCAAATACTCCTAATTCCACATAAGAAAATTGTTTCACGTGAAAGAACTTTGTTAATTATACAGGTTCACAATTATTTGGTAAATTGTTTAGCTACTTTTAACTCTTTAGGATTTGCCCAATCGTAAAAGCCTTGTCCTGATTTGGCTCCTTTGTGTCCAGCTTGTACCATATTCACAAGGAGTGGGCAAGGGGCGTACTTAGGATTTCCAAAACCAATATATAAAACGTTCAAAATTGCAAGGCATACATCCAACCCAATGAAGTCTGCCAGTTGGAGTGGTCCCATCGGATGAGCCATTCCTAGTTTCATGACTTCATCAATTTCAGATACCCCAGCCACACCTTCGTAAAGCGTATAAATAGCTTCATTAATCATAGGCATTAAAATTCTGTTTGCCACAAAGCCAGGGTAATCGTTTACTTCTACGGGTACTTTATCTATTTTCTTAGTTAATTCTGTAATTGCCTGTGTCGTTTCGTCAGATGTTAAATATCCACGAATCATCTCTACCAGTTTCATCACAGGCACAGGATTCATAAAGTGCATACCAATTACTTTTTCAGGACGTTTGGTAACAGAGGCAATTTTAGTGATAGAGATAGAAGATGTATTGGTCGCTAAAATCGTATCAGGACGAGTATTTGCATCCATATCAGCAAATATCTTGAGTTTTAAATCTATGTTCTCTGTAGCAGCCTCTACCACCAAATCAGCATTTTTCACGCCATCAGCAAGAGAAGTAAAAGGGTGGAGGCGAGCAAGAGTTTCAGCTTTCTGTGCTTCAGTAAGTGTTCCTTTCTTCACTTGTCGGTCTAAGTTTCCAGAGATAGTTTGTAAACCTTTATCAAGAGCAGCCTGAGAAATATCAATCAGAGATACTTCGTAACCATATTGAGCAAAAACGTGGGCAATTCCATTACCCATAGTACCAGAACCAATAACAGCGATGTTTTTCATATAAGAGTAGAAAATGTTTATATTTTTTAATTTTTCAAAAATAAGCAGATGTTTAAAAAGTTCAAATCTTTAGAAAGGTTTATATTTGTAAAAATACAAAAAAACTCATAAAAACGACTCAAAATTGGAGGTGTAAGAATTGCATTATTTTGAGCCTTTGAAAGTATTATGTTTTACTAATTAAATTAGTATTAAAATTAATACAAAATTTACATTTGCGTACTAAAACTAAATATTTTGTTAAATTATTGATTGTAAATACTTTATTATTTAGTAAAACACTAGTTTACATTTGTAAATAGTGGAAAAGTTATATTTTGAAAAAAGGTTAAAATAGTTTACATTTGTAAATAGTATAAAAACAAGTTAAAACATGGAACAAGAAGAATTGAAAATTGAATCATCTGTAGAAGAAAACAAAGAGAATGAGCTTTCTGAGCGTATTAAAATTATTATAGATTTAAAAGAGCTACAACCGTCCAAATTTGCCGATGAAATTGGTGTTCAACGCCCCAATATGTCGCATATTATTGCTGGTAGAAACAAACCTGGGCTAGATTTTTTACACAAAATAGTGATTCGTTACCCTGAAGTCAATATCAATTGGCTTTTAAGCGGATTGGGAGAGCCGTTACTGAATTGGAACAACTCTAAGAGCGAACAAGAAATTGAAGAAGATTCTGAAAACAGCACAACTTTTGATAAAGAAAATAAGAAGAACGTAAAAAAAGATATTGAGAAAATTGTGGTGTTTTATACAGATAAAACTTTTGAAACATTTGAATCTTTTAAGTGGTAAAAAAGAAGTTTAAAAAATTCTATAATTATCTAAATAATTCATTTTTAATAAAATAACAAAAGTTATATAATATATATTATGTTAAGTAGTATTTTAAATTACTTCCCTATCAACATGAAACTCCTTCAAAAATTATCTTTGAGTCTCATATTTTGTATCTCAGGTTTATCAGGTTTTACCCAAGGAAAAATCATGAAAACTTTCTATGACGAACAAGAAAAAAAGTTGCGAGAAGAATACATGATGGACTTGGGAGATTCTGGTTGGGAGAAAAATGGGATCTATAAAAGCTTTTACCCTTCTGGCAGACTTGCCTTAGAGGGTTTGTATAAAGAAAACAAGAAAAATGACTGGTTTAGAGAATATTACGATACTTTAATTACAGGTAAAAAATGTATCAAATCGCAAGTTTTTTATGAAAATAATGTAAAAAATGGTCAAATGTTTGCCTTCGGAATCAAAGGCGACACACTACAAAAAGCCACATTCAAAAATGATGAATTGATAGGTTCACTCCTCATCTATCATCCCAATGGTAAACTCCACCGTTCAGGTAATTTTATAAACGGAAATTTAGATGGCATAGTAAAAGAGTATTATATTTCTGGACAGTTATACAAAGAAGCATTTTTCAAAGAAGGTCAGCCAGAAGGAATTATCAAAACCTATTACGAAAATGGAAACTTAATGTCTGAAGAAACCTACGCCAAGGGCGTTCAGGCTGGTCTTACCAAAGAATACTATGATGCCCCTTCCCTGCCTGTTAAAACCATTTATTCCATGAAGAACAATGCCAAGGATGGTAAAGAGCAAATCTTTGCAGAAAATGGTGTTTTAATCAAAGAAGTTTATTATATGAATGGGATGCTCAATGGTGCAGCCAAACAATGGAATAAAGATACCAAAGAACTTATTTATCAAGCCACCTACGATAAAGGCTATAGAATAAACACAGAAACAGAATATCATGATTCCTCCAATAAAAAAGTGGCTAAAACTACAACATATAGCAATCAAGAACGTAATAGAACTATTGTAGGTTACAGTGAGTCAGGAGAAATTCTTTATGAGGCTAATTTTATTAATAATCAACTTGAAGGTCTTGTAAAAAGCATTCCAAAAGGTCGAGAAATTTATTGGGATGAAACCTATTATAAGAGTGGTAAGAAAGATGGTACAAGCAAAACCTTCTATCTCCCTAAGAAAATAGTAAGAAGTGTAGATTCCTACAAAAAAGGTGTTTTGGATGGAAAATCGGAAACATACTACGAAAATGGTAAAATAAAAGCAAAAGGAAACTATAAAGAAGGTAATAGAGTAGGAAATTGGTATTTTTATGATGAAAACGGCAAAGAAGAAATAAAAAAGTTTTAGATTTGGGCAAAAATACTTCGCAATAATGGCTATACAAGGAACTCATTTCAATTTACCCAAACAAACAGGCTTTTATAAAGGAAAAGTCAGAGATGTATATTATTTAGAAGGTAATAAGATGGCAGTAGTAGTTACTGACCGTATTTCAGCATTTGATGTGATTTTACCTGAACCAATCCCCCACAAAGGACAAATTCTTAATCAAATTGCTTGGCATTTTTTACAAGCTACTCAAGATATCATTCCCAATTGGGCAGAAGACAGTCCACACCCCAATATTACAATTGGCAAACAATGTCAGCCATTTGCAGTAGAAATGGTGATTAGAGGCTATCTGACTGGGCATGCTTACAGAGAATATGCTCAAGGCAAAAGAATGCTTTGTGGCGTTTTGATGCCTGAAAATATGAAAGAAAATGACCCATTCCCTACGCCTATCATTACCCCTACAACCAAAGCCAAAGAGGGACATGATGAAGACATCAGTAGAGAAGACATCATAGCCAAAGGAATCGTTTCTAAAGAACTTTATGAGCAATTAGAGCAATATACCCATGCCTTGTACAAAAAAGGCTCAGAAATGGCAAAAGAACGTGGATTGATACTTGTAGATACCAAGTATGAGTTTGGCTTATATGAAGGTAAAATATATTTGATAGACGAAATTCATACACCTGACTCCTCTCGATACTTCTATGGAGAAAACTATCAGGAAAATCAGAATAAAGGCTTACCTCAACGTCAATTATCTAAAGAATTTGTAAGACAATGGCTCATTGAAAATGGTTTTCAGGGTAAAGATGGACAAATAATACCTGAAATGACAGAAGAAGTCGTAAATGGAATTTCCAAAAGATATATAGAATTATACGAAAAAATTACAGGAAAATCATTTACATCATTGTCTCAGAATACAGAAAACAGTATTAAAGAAGCTTTACTAAAATATTTAACATAAAAATAGAAGCACAATGAAAAATAACTTATTTGAGTTGAAACAAGAGGATAAATACATATTACTAAAAATATTAGTAAACAAAATAGATGCCTCCAATGCTTTAGAATTGAAACAAATGTTTCTATCATTCAAAGATCACCCAGAGTATCCTAAAAACCTTATTCTCAATATTAGCGAAGTAAAATACATTGACTCTTCAGGACTAAGTGCTATTTTAGTTGCTCATAAGGTTTCTTTGGAATCAAATGGCATTATGATTCTTTGTGGTACAAGTGAACATGTAATGAAACTTGTAAAGATTTCCCAATTAGATAAAATTCTTGACCTACTCCCTACTGAAGAAGAAGCCATTGATGCTATATTTATGAAAGAATTGGAGAAAGAATTTGGTACTGATGATGAAATAGTTGAATAAATCAAACATTTTATTTATAACAATAGTTATTTCCTGACTGACTTTATCAGTCAGGTTTTTTATTTCAAATTATTTAATATCAAATAAAAAGTTGATACTATAAACTATATTTAATGATTTATGAACATTGAAACTTTATATCATCGAAAAAAACAAAATTTATATTTCTTTTTAGGGGCAGTTGTGATTACCAACGCTTTGGTTGCAGAAATGATTGGAACAAAAATCTTTTCTTTAGAAAAAACTGTAGGCTTTGCTCCTGCTCAAATACGTTTGTTCGCAGATTTTTTATTAGATTTCAATTTGACAGCTGGAGTCATTTTATGGCCTGTAGTGTTTGTATGTTCTGATATTATCAACGAATATTTTGGAATCAAAGGTGTTAGAAAAATTAGCTTCATTACAGCAGGTCTTATATTGTATTCATTTATAACTATTGCCATTTCTATTTATCTAGCTCCTGCTGATTCTTGGTTAAAATATAATGCTGTTGATAATAACAACCAAGTTTTCAATGTCAATTTTGCATTTCAAAAAATATTTAGCCAAAGTGAGAGGATTATTATTGGCTCACTGGTAGCATTTTTAGTAGCACAAATTTTAGATGCTTATGTGTTTCAAAAGCTTCGTAAGATTACGGGTAGTAAAAATATTTGGTTGAGAGCTACAACTTCTACCTTGGTTTCCCAGTTGATAGATAGTTTTATCGTTTTGATTATAGCTTTCTATCCTCCATGGTCTATTGCCGAAATTGTATCTGTTGGTATTATGAACTATATTTATAAATTTGTAATTGCCATTATCATGATTCCATTACTATATATGATTCATGGTGCAATTCAAAAATATTTAGGAAAAGATTTTTCAGAAAGATTAGTACGAGAAGCAGGTCATCAAGTAGATTGAAATTATTTTCTCATAAAGTTGTCTAATGCAACTGCTGTGGCTATGGCAACATTCAAAGACTCCGCTCCGCCAAATCTAGGAATTGTAATTTTTTGTTTGATAAATGGGATAAGCTCTTCGCTTATTCCATTTGCTTCATTGCCCACTATCAAAATACCATTTTTAGATAAAGGTGTCGTATGAATATTTTCTCCTTCAAGTAATGTGCCATAAATGGGAGTATTTTGTTGTTTAGATAAGTATTCTTTCAAATCTGTATAAAAAATACTGACTCTTAAAAAACTACCCATCGAAGAATTTATCACTTTAGGGTTGTATAAATCAACTGTTTGGTTGCTTGCAACAACTTTTTTTACACCATACCAATCACAAATCCTGATAATGGTACCCATATTGCCAGGGTCTTGAATATTATCGAGCATCAGCAATAATTCTTCTTTTTCAGGAAATATGAATTTATTTTCCTTTTGATGTGCTACCGCAAGACAATCTTGGTTGCTTTGTAGCGTTCCGATATCTACAAGTTCTTGTTCTGTTGCAATTTCAGTGAGTATATTGGAGGGTATTTTGTTTCTTTCTAGAAAATGAGTTGTTGCAAAAAGTATTTCAACTTTAAAATCGGAATGGAGTAATTCCAGCACACTTTTTGCCCCTTCAACAAAAAATAAACCTTCTTCTTTACGATATTTTTTATATTGCAAAGATTTTACAAGTTTTTGCCATTTTTTAGAAATCATCCTTTATGAGTTTTAAAACAAATTATTTATTTAAAATTCTAATACTTGTTGCTTCTGCTTCGTTAGCACCTTCTTGCTCATCACTTATTCCTAACAAAAATATTTTGTACAAACAAACTATCAAAGGAAATGACAATATAGATGTAGCCGAACTCGAAGCTTTATATAGACAACGTGTAAACAGAAAGTTTTACAAATTTATGCCTTATGCTTCTATTTATGAAAAAAGTAAGCAGAAATTAGAGAAACAAAAGTTACAAGATTCTTTAACAAGGCTCGAATATACAAAACTCATCAAAGAAAAACCTGCTGATTCGCTTTTATTACAGAAAGAATTGAATAAAAAGCTTCATAAAATTGGGTATATAGATTATAGACTGTATCAGTCGAAGGTCTATTATGATACCCTACTCCAGAGAACTTACAATAAGAAGGAAGAGAAAAAATATTATAAAATCAGAAAAAAAAGAGATAAGAAAATAAGTAATTTAGAAAGAGAAAAGGAAAAAGGTAATTTTTGGATGCGTGTAGTAGGTGAGCCTTTTAGTATTTATGATTCGGAAAATACAGAAAAAACAAGAAGAGAAATGGAAAAGTATCTTTTCTTTAAAGGATATCTTTCTAACAAAGTATCTGTGGAAGTAGATTCTGTGCAACTTAAAATTGGTAAAAAGCCTGTAAAGACTGTCAATGTACTATACAAAATAAAAGAAGGGTTGCCTCATAGAATAGATAGTGTTTATTATGTAACCACAAATCTTGTTATAGATTCTCTTATCAGAAATACAGAGAGTAAAATTAAAGTTGGGCAAATTTTAGAACGCTCCAAAATAGATGAGGAACGAAATAGAATTGAGTTGTTACTTTTAGAAAATGGTTATTATCATTTTGACAAGCAATACATCATTATACAAGTAGATACCAATATCAGAAAATCAGAAATTATATCCGTAGGATCTACTCAAGATGCAGATGTACAAATCAAGAGTAGTAATATATCTCATGTTCGTTTTATCATTAATAATCCACAAAAGAAAGACACAACTAAAAGTCAAAATGGAATAGGTAGCCCCAACACACAAATTTATTTAGATAACATACGAGGTGAACATATTCAGTATCAAATCAAGAGCGTTTCTTTTATCATCAAAGAGGAAGATATCCAAAATGTAGATACCAACGCTCGTTACAGTATTTATCCAATCAATAAATCTGAACAAGTCAGATTTTTCATGGGTGAGCGTAGATATTCTCAAAAGATTTTGTACAACAAAATTTTATTTCATTCAGGAATGTCCTATCAAAAAAGCAAATTTGATAAAACGAATCAAAATTTTGCAGGTTTAAACCTTTTTAAATTCAGAAGCATTCAGACTCGTGATAACAAACAAGGCGATTTAGATATATCTATTATTGCCACACCCTACGAGAAATATGCTTTAAATAATGATATAGGTATGACTGTTTCTCAAAACGTACCTGGTCCATTTTTAAATTCTTCTTTGGGAATTAGAAATATTTTTAGTGGCTGTGGTATTTTAGAAACTAATTTTCTTTTCTCTATTGATGGACAAGCCAGTTTTATAGATTTAGGGCAAGTCTATAGAACCACGCAATTTACGTTTGGTTCTACATACATCACTCCTATCCTTTTTTTTCCTGGAAAATTCAAGTTTAAACCCAGTATCAATGCGTTAAATCCAAGTACACGAATTAGTGCTAGTGTTTCTTTTGTTTCTCGTCCTGAATACGGCAGAAGAAATTTCCGTTTAGCCATGACTTACAATTGGCATAAGCCTCCATTCAAAAATTTTGGATTTTCACCCATTGATGTCAATATCATCAATACTTATCGTTTAGATGATAAATTCAAAAAATTATTAGATGATTTTGCTCTACAAGGCAATAATTTGACATTGAGTTTTAGAAATGCTCTGATTACAAGTTCTTCTTTTTATTATGAATACAACGATATTGATAACAGAAAAAATACCATTCAGAAATACTGGAGACCCTCCATAGAATTTGGTGGTACACTACTGAATTTGTTTAATAAGAGTTTAAAGGATGATAAAATATTAGGTTTACAATATTTTAAATTCATGCGATTTTCCAATGAATTTAGATTTTACCAGCCTTTATCTAAGAGTAAGAGCACTAAAATGGCATATCGCCTATTTACAGGTTTGGCTTTACCTTATGGGACATCAGAAATATTGCCTTATGAAAAATTCTTTTTTTCTGGAGGAAACACCATGCGTGGCTGGATACAAAGAAGACTCGGACCTGGAGGTTTCCAAACACCCGATTCCTTGGCTAATGTGGAAAAACAGGGAAATATCATTCTTGAAGCAAATACTGAATTCAGATTTAAGGTTTGGAGTGTACTCAATATGGGATTTTTTGTAGATGCTGGAAATATTTGGACACTTGAAGATAAGAACTTTAAAGATGGAGGGTTCTCAAATAAGTTTTATGAACAATTTGCAGTGGCTACAGGTGCTGGTTTTAGATTCGACTTTTCATTCCTCTTAATTCGTTTGGATTTAGGGTTAAGAGTTCTAGACCCCGCTAAACCAAAAAATGAAAGATTTGTTTTGGATGAGGTAAGGCTTAAAAATCTATTTGGAGGCGAAAATGCTGCCGTCTTAAATTTAGGCATTGGTTATCCTTTTTAATCATAAACAAAAAAGCCTCACAAGTGTTGTGAGGCTTTTTCTATTTTTTATTTTTGAGTTCTTTACTTTCAATAGATTCAGTTGTAAACAAGGCTTTCAATTCGCCAGCTTCTTCTGGTTTCATTTTTCCAGATAGAATCAGTCGTAGTTGCCTTCTTCTCATAGCTCCTTCATACATGGATTTTTCTTCTTCCGTTTCAGGCATAAGTTCAGGAACATTGATGGGATTCCCTACTTGATCAACGGCTACAAAAGTAAAAAAAGCACTGTTGGTTTTAATCTTGGTTTGTTTGACAGGATTTTCTGCAAATACTTCAATATGCACCTCCATCGAAGAGTTGAAAGCCCTTGTAACTTTGGCTTGTAGCGTTACAACACTTCCCAAAGGGATAGGCTCTCTAAAAGAAATATTGTCAACAGAAGCTGTTACAACTACCCTATTACAATGCTTAAGAGCAGCAATAGCTGATACGACATCCATAAAATACATCAAACGACCACCCATCAGATTACTAAGTGTATTCGTATCGTTGGGAAGCACCATTTCTGTCATGGTGGTAAAAGAATCTTTAGCAAATTTGAATTTTGACATATTTATATTTTTACACTTAACATAATAAAAATTATGTATAGATTTTATGACGTATCAAAAGTAATATATTTTGATAAAAAATGATAGGGATTTTTAAAAATCCCTTATTTGTCATAAAAAAGACTAAAATTAGCCTTCTTTATGACAAGATTGCTAACTCTATAGGAGCAATCTGTTTGATTTCTTCTGTAACGGGTTCAAATAAGATAAAAGAATGTTTTAAGAATTTTTTCTCTGATATAGTTTTTAGATTATTTAGAGAAATGATTCCTATAATAAATCCAGAATGTTGATTGAGATAAGATTCTGATATTTCCTCAAAATATGGAGGATATACTTGTGTATCTTCTTTGGTATGTCTGAGAAGAACTTTTAATAAAATATCTTGATTTAATTTTAAATCTTCATGTTGATTTAGTTTTTTATACTCATACTGGTAATCATAAGTAAGAGCAGAAATATCAGAAAGTACAGCAGATGCTGTAGGATATGCCCCTGCCCCTTTTCCTAAAAAGAAATGTGTATCTGCAAATGTCGTTTTAGTAATTACACCATTGTAAACATCATCTACATTGTATAATCTGCTTTGAGTATCTACAAATTTAGGTATCACAAAACAAGATACTTCACCTTGGGCATTTTTGAATGCCTGAGCCACCAATTTAATTTTAAGACTTTTCTCTCGAGCATAAGCAAGCTCAATATCACTGATATGATCTATCCCCAAATTAAAAATATCAGCAGGTTTCACCACTATCCCAAAGGCATGAACAATCAGAATTAATAACTTGTATTTAGCATCAAAACCTCCCGTATCAAGTGTAGGGTCACTTTCTGCATATCCCTTTTCCTGAGCTTCTTTAAGAGCTTCTGCATAAGAGATATTTTTTACAGAGGTTTGGGTAAGAATATAATTTGTTGAACCATTCACAATTCCTTCAAATGATTCTAATAAGTCATTATCATAATATTCTTCCAAATTTCTGATAATTGGAATACTTGCACAGCAAGCCGCTTCATATAACAATGGAACTTCATATTTTCTCTGTAACTCCAACAATTCTGTGAAATGCTCTGCAATCATTTTTTTATTGGCTGTCACAACTGCTTTCTTTTTTTGAAGAGCTTCTTTTACAATCTCAAACGCAGCATTAGCATCATCAATCAGTTCTACAACAACATTGATACTGGGGTCATTGAGTATATCATTTTTATCATAGGTGAAGTTTTCTTCATCAATTTGTCTCTTTTTATCTTTATTTTTTACACAAATTGTTTTAACATGAGCTTTTAAGCCCTTGGTTTGTTCTAAAACTTGGTGTAAACCGTATCCTACACAGCCAAAACCAAATAATCCGATATTCAATGTTTTTCTACTCATGATGATTTTTTTGTTTGGGTTTAAGGTTAAACTGTATGAATAAAACTTGTTTTAATAGCTCCTAAGACTTGTCCTAAATCTGTGATAAGATCTTCTGCGTCTTCTAAACCTACTGAAAGGCGTATCAGACTATCCTTTACACCTGCCTGATAACGAATTTCTGAAGGAATAGATTTATGTGTCATTTCACAAGGCAAACAAATCAAACTTTTCACACCTCCAAGACTTTCAGCAAGCTTAAAATAGGTGGTAGAAGAAACAATTTTAGAAGCAATTTCTTTATCATCAATAGTCAAATCGAAGGCTACTACCCCACCAAAATACTTTTGTTGTTTTTTAGCTACAGCATGATTATGATGCGAAACAAGCCCTGGATAATAAACATTTTGTACGATATCTTGTTTTAATAAAAATTCGGCAATGGCTTGGGCATTTTCTGAATGCTGACGTACACGCAATTGCAGAGTTTCTATACCTCTAATCACAAGCCAGCTATCGAAAGGTGCTAAAATAGCTCCTGATGCATTTTGGATGAATTTAATTTTTTCGCCTAGTTCTGTTGTTTTGGTTACCACAAGTCCTGCAATTAAATCGCTGTGCCCAGAAAGATATTTGGTAGCACTGTGTACCACAATATCAGCCCCCAATTCGAGAGGTTTTTGAGAAGCAGGCGAAGCAAACGTGTTATCTACACAGAGTAAACAATGTTTAGATTTTGCTATCTTTGCAATGGCTTCTATATCGGAGATTTTAAGCGTAGGATTGGTAGGGCTTTCTAACCAAATGAGTTTGGTTTGTGGTGTAATGGCTTCCTCTACTTTTTTGATATTCGAAGTATCTACATAATTGACTTTGATACCAAATTTTTGATAAATATGTGTAAAGAGTCTAAAAGCCCCTCCATAGATATCATCCACAGCGAGTATTTCATCACCTGATTTTAGAAGTTTCACAACAGCATCAATGGCTGCAAGTCCGCTAGCAAAGGCGTATCCATTACTTCCATGCTCTAAAACGGCAATTAAATCTTCAAGAGCTTTACGTGTTGGATTATTGCTTCGTGCATAATCAAAACCTTTATGCACACCAGGCTCTTCTTGGACAAATGTAGATGTTTGATAGATAGGTACAGAAATCGCACCAGTTAATTTATCAACAGGGATATGATGTAATATTTTAGTTTGCTCTTGCATTGCTCTAGACGTTTTTGGGGTGATACATATTTGTTGTTTTTACAAAATATCTTATCCAGAGCAGGTAGAGTACTTTCTTGCTGAAGGGCATAAAAAAATGCTCTTCAGACAAGTCAGAAGAGCATTTAATGTATCGCGAATGATTAAAGTGCTATTTTCTAACTTATCTTCCTCAAATTACTTTGAGTTGAATTTGGCACCTTTCACATACACGTGGTATGTGGAGGTTGTCAAGACTTCATAGGGTCAATTCCCTCTGTCTTTCTGGATAAGTATCTTATGTAAATGAACGATGCACAAATGTAGGAACATTTTTAAATCTAATCCAAATTTTTTATATAAAATTTTAAAAAATATTTTAAAAATGCTCAATTTTATCCATATACTGATATTTTTTATAAGTGAGATTCATTACTCTCTTCAGCTTTTGTAAACATATTCGTTTATCAAATAAACTGTTTCTTTCATATACTTAAAACTGGTACTCATAAAACAAGTTTCTCAAAATAACTTATTTTGACTTTACTTTGAAACATCATTAAACAAAAATTGCATGAAAAATTTAAACTTATTTTCAAGTATAATAGCATTGTGTGTCATGGCTGTTACAGCTTCCTTTGCTCAAAAGAAAGATAACATTTATGTATCTAATACTACTTTTGCACAAGGTGTAAAAGAATCGCCCGAGGTATCTTTGAAAGAGAAGGAAGATGGCGGTAAAAAAGTATTGAGTTTACAACCAGCAAAGGGACTTGCCAAATCCTTAACAATTGGTATTTTTGAATTTGATGAAAAAACAACAGCTCTTGCAGGTTCAAAAGTATATAAACTGCGTTCGGGCTTTCAATACGAAAAGCAAACCAAAAGTTTATCATCTGGAGCTCGTTTGGTAGAAATCGAACCCAATGTTTATTTGGTTTATCAGGGAGATGTCAAGTCTTCAAGTGGTGGAGCTTCTGCTATCAAAAAGCCTGAATTTAAGATTGTTTTGGCAAAAGATGATGCTATTGTGAAGTCTTGGGCAGAACAAGCACAAGCAAAAATCAGTGAGTTTGAAAGTAAGGTAATGTCTAAAGTAAGTGCTGAAGAAGGGGTTGCTGTAAGAGCTCAATATGCCAATGAAAAAATGCCTGCTCCTGCTAAAATGCATAACAAAGAAAATGCAGCAAAAGCCAAAGAAATCTTATCAAATTATTTGGCTAAAGATGGTGGAACTATTCAGCAAGTGGTAGTGGTTTCTGATGATTGGGTAATTAATAGAAATAAAAATACAGGTGTTATTTTATATCGTTATTTCAATGTAGTGATTGCAGAGTCTCATCCTAATCATCCTGAAGGTATTTGTATGAGATTTGTAGGCTCAATCATTCAAGATCATGATGGAAAAGACTTCAAAGGTAATTGGTATACAAAAGGTGTAAGCCAAAGCTTGAAATATGGAACTTATATCCCTATTGAAAACCTAAACAAGTAATATGAAAAGAAAAACGCCTCTTAAAGAGGCGTTTTTTGTTATTTTGAGAGTTCTTCCATCAAAAGCTGATTGGTAAGTTTAGGGTCTGCTTTACCACCTGTGGCTTTCATAATTTCGCCCACAAATAAGCCTTGAAGCCCTTTTTTGCCATTTTTATACTCTGCCACCTTATCTGGGTATTTGGCAAGAACACTTTTAATGAGTTCCAAAAGTTCGTCTGAATTACTTTCTACCACCAAATTTTCTTCTTGGGCAATTTGAAGGGCTGTTTTCTTCGGGTTCTCAAGCATTTTAGCAAATACTTGTTTTCCTATATTGTTATTGATTTTTCCTTCATCAATCAGGTTTACAAGTCCAGCCAAATGGCTTGCAGATACTTCAAACTCTGAAATGTCCTTCGTCAATTCATTAAGATAAGCTCTTACTGCACCCAAAAGCCAATTAGCAACTCCTTTCTGATTTTTTGTTTCTTTGCAGGCATCTTCAAAATACAAAGCCATTGTCTTATCGTCTGTAAGTTGAGAGGCATCATAATCGCTTAAACCATATTGTTTAGTGAATTTATCGTATAATTCACGAGGTAACGCAGGCATCTGAGCCTTGATACGCTCAATCCATGCTTCATCAACAATAACTGGCGTTAAATCAGGTTCAGGGAAATAGCGATAGTCATTCAAACTTTCTTTCGTACGAAGGCTGTAAGTTTTGCCTGTAGTGGCATCAAACATACGTGTTTCCTGTGGAAACGTTTTCCCTTCTTCGATAAGTGCCGTTTGGCGTTCAAACTCGTGTTCGATAGCTCTTTTTACGTTGGTGAAAGAGTTGATATTTTTCACCTCTACTCTTGTTCCAAATTTTTCAGCACCTTTGATGCGTACCGAAACGTTTACATCACAACGAAGTGAACCTTCTTCCATATTTCCATCACACACATCCAAATATCTTACAAGCTTTCTGACTTCGTATAAATACCAATAGGCTTCTTCTGGACTGCGAAGTTCAGGTTCAGAAACAATTTCAATCAAAGGAACGCCTGCTCTGTTCAAATCGATATAACTCTCCTCCTCACCATCTATGTGCATAGATTTCCCTGCATCTTCTTCTAAGTGCATACGAGTAAGATTGATATATTTCTCTCTGTTATTTTCTTCTTTTACTTGAATCAAAACCCCGCCACCTGTACAAATAGGCGTTTTATCTTGTGTAATCTGATAACCTTTGGGTAAATCGGGATAAAAATAGTTTTTACGAGCAAAAAAAGTTTCTCTTGTAATCTTTGAACCCAACGCCAAACCCATACGAATGGCATAATCAAACGTCTTTTTATTGGCTCTTGGAAGTACACCAGGGTGAGCCAGCGTAACCACACTGATATTGGTATTGGGTAAATCGCCATAGCTATTGACTTCAGGAGCAAAAGCTTTCGCCTCCGTTCTGAGTTGAGCATGTACTTCCAAACCAATCACTAATTCATATTTATCTTTTAAATTCATAAGTTCGTATTTTTAAGAATTTAGTATCTCTTTGGCATTTTTTAGGACTTTTTCTACTCCGTTTACATCACTTCCGCCTGCTGTAGCATAGAAATTCTGTCCACCTCCGCCACCTTTGATTTCCTTCGCCAATTCTTTCACGATTTTAGAAGCATCCAAGCCTTTTTCTGTGACCAAATTTTCAGAAATCATCACCGTAATTTGTGGTTTTTCATTTACCACACCTATCAGCACAGCAAACAGATTTTCTTGTTGATTACGAAGGTCAAAAGCAATCTGCTTAACATAATCAAAATTATTAACATTCACTTTGCCAATAATTGTATTGATATTTCCTACTTTTGAAAGGTTCTCAGAAAGTAAACGCTGTTTTTCTGCTTGTGCCTGAGCTTGCTCAAAACGCTCTAATTGCTTTTGTAGGGCATTTTTTTCATCCAAAAGTGTCTGAATAGACTTTACAATATCTTTAGGATTTTTCAGCACCTCTTTTACTTCAGCAAAAGTTTTGAGTTCATCATGTAAAACCTTTTCAGCTTCTATGGCTGTTACAGCTTCGATACGTCTCACGCCTGCCGCAATAGAACTTTCTGAAATAATCTTGAAAAATCCGATTTCGCCTGTAGATTTTACGTGAGTACCACCACACAATTCTCTCGAAAAATGCTCATCAAAGGTAATTACACGAACAAAATCCCCATATTTTTCACCAAAAAGAGCTGTAGCACCCAATTTTTCGGTAGCTTCTTGGATGGGAACGTTTCTGCGTTCATCCAAAGAAATATTTTCTCTTACTTTCTGATTGACAATATTTTCTATTTTCACTATTTCCTCATCTGTCAGTTTAGCAAAATGCGAAAAGTCAAAACGTAAAAGCGTATCATTTACTAGAGAACCTTTCTGAGCAATATGATTACCCAAAACCTCTCTGAGAGCAGCCTGCAACAAGTGTGTGGCTGTATGGTTATTTTTGGTTAAAACTCTCTTCTGAACATTGATTTTAGCTGTAATAGAAGTATTGAGATTACTTAATGCCTCTATCAATTTTTCAGCGTTTTTATCCTCAGAAATATGGATAATCAAATCATTTTCTTTCTTGGTATCTGAGATGAAAACTTTGAAAGCCTCATTTTGATGATTTACAATATCCAGAGTATGTATTTCAAAAGTACCTGTATCACCTACCTGTCCGCCACTTTCGGCATAGAAAGGCGTTCTATCCAATACAAAATGATACAAGGTTTTATTTTTCTCTTTTACTTTTCTATAACGCAGGATATTTGACACGGATTCTGTGTAATCGTAGCCAATAAACTCTACATCAAAATTACTTTCATTCACAATTACCCAATCACCAGCTTCTTGTTTTTGGTCTTTGCGAGAAAGTTCTCTTAGAAGTTCTAATTCTATTTTAAAACCTTCTTCATCAATAAGAAAGCTTCTTTCTTTTGCTATTAGTGCAGTTAAGTCTATAGGAAATCCATCCTGATTGTATAATTCAAAAACAAATTTACCATCAATAATGAAATCACCTTTTTTACTACCTTCAACACTCCCTACTTTTTCAAATTCTTTTTCTTTTTTTGATATATACTCTTCTAGTTTCTCTATCCCTTTATCTAAAGTACGCAAGAAAGAGCGTTCTTCTTCCAAAATTACATTTTGTACAAATTTTTCTTGTGCTTTGAGTTCAGGAAATACATTTTCAAATTGAGTTGCAAGCAAAGGCACAATTTCATTGAAAAATGGTTCTTTAAAACCTAAATAAGAATAACCATAACGAACAGCTCTTCTTAAAATTCTACGAATCACATAGCCTGCTCCTGTTGCTGAAGGTAACTGTCCATCTGCAATGGTAAATGCCACAGCCCTGATATGGTCAGCGATTACACGCAAGGCAATATCTGTTTGTTTGTCATTTCCATAGGTTACACCAGCTTTTCCACCTACAAATTGAATCAGAGGTTGGAAAATATCTGTATCGTAATTCGATTTTTTGCCCTGAATCGCTACACAAAGCCTTTCAAAGCCCATTCCTGTATCTACGTGTTGTGCTGGAAGAGGTACAAGCGATTTATCTGCTTTACGCTCAAACTGCATGAATACGTTGTTCCAAATTTCAATCACTTGCGGATTGTCTTGGTTTACAAACTCTCTACCTCCTATTTTGGCAACTTCTGCTTCATCACGCAGGTCTATATGAATTTCTGAGCAAGGTCCACAAGGTCCTACCTCTCCCATCTCCCAGAAATTATCTTTTTTGTTTCCGAATAAAATCTGAGATTCTGGCAAGTATTGTTTCCAAAGTTCAAAAGCCTCCATATCCGCAGGAAGATTTTCTTTTGCATCTCCTTCAAATACAGTCGCATACAATCTATCTTTGGGCAATTTATAAACCTCTGTGAGTAGCTCCCAAGACCAGTCAATGGCTTCTTTCTTGAAATAGTCACCAAATGACCAGTTTCCAAGCATTTCAAAAAGTGTGTGGTGGTAGGTATCGTGTCCTACATCTTCCAAATCGTTGTGTTTACCTGTAACACGAAGGCATTTTTGTGTATCGGCTATACGAGGCGATGTGGCGGGCTTTGTTCCCAAAAAGAAATCTTTAAACTGTGCCATTCCTGAGTTTACAAACATCAGGGTTGGGTCGTTTTTAAGCACAAGTGGTGCTGAGGGTACAATCAAATGCCCTTTTTCCTTGAAAAAATCGAGAAATTGCTGACGTATTTCGTGGGAAGTCATCGCTGTCTTTTAATATTTAGTAATGAGTATTCAGTATTTTAGAGGGCAAAAGTAAGGTTTTGTACTGAAAAAGCAAAATAAAAGAAAAAAAGCCCCAAAGGGCTTATCATGTCTTAGATATATATTACAAAATTACTCAAAATCAATTTCTCGATTTGCTTCAAATCTTTTCCCTGCTGAGTTTTCATAAATAATTTTAAATTGATGGACACCTGATACAGGACGAGCATTTTCTTTAAAAGTTATATTGTAACCTTCAGCTTCTTTAGGCATTCTTGAGAGATAACTGGCTAAATAACCTTCATTCTGGTTGTTATCTTTCATATAAAGCAACCAAACTAAATTTGTACCAGCAGGATATCCCTCAAAATCTTTATTGCTGTAAATAGCGATACTTGTAACAGTTTTTTGAGATGCTGGTTTTGGGGGAATACATGCCATAGCTGAAAAACCTCCTGAAAACAGATTAATAGAACCATAATATCTCACATCCATTCTTAACCAAAATGATATTTGATTAATAGATGAAACAGGGATTTCTCTTTCATCATAAACTTTATTACCAAAATTTATGAGAAAATACATATTTGTTGTTTCAAAATAAGTTTGTTTTTGTTCAGGACAAGAGTTGCAACTTTGTAGAATAGTAAAAAGTACAGGTAAAAAATATAAAAATGCAATACCAACAAATATTTTTTTCATACAAATTAAAAATTGTGATTACTTAAATTTTACTTCTTTACTCATTTCAAAAATCTTCCCTTTTGAGTCCTTAAAAACAACCCTAAATACATGATTACTTGGACTTATTTTTGTATTTTCTTTAAAAATTAATTCATAGCCTTCATCTACCTTAAGTCTTAGAGCTATAAACTCTGAAATACCTGCAAAATTACTACGCATATTTCTTATATACATGATTGGAGCTAAATTTGTCCCAGCAGGATAACCTTCAAAATCTTTATCACTATAAACTTCTAAGCTTTCTATGGTTTCCTTAGATTCGGAAATACTTACACAATCTAAAGCCATAGCTGAAAAACCTCCTGAAAACAGATTAATAGAACCATAATACCTTACATCTGTTCTTAACCAAAAAGCAACTTGATTGATAGATGAAACAGGGATTTCTATATCATCATAAATTCCTCCACCATATTTTGTTACCAAATACATATTAGTAACCTCAAAATAAGATTGTTTTGTATTCCCACAAGATGGAATACACCCCTGTAAAATCGTCAATATTAAGGGCAGGAAATAGAAAATGCTGATTCCGATAAAAATCTTCTTTTTCATGATTTATCTAAAATGTATAAAATGAGTGTTCATTTCAAAAACTCTATTTTTGGAGTCTGTATAAACTATTTTAAATAGATGTAGTCCTGATGTGGGTTGAGCTTGTTGTGAAAAATACAAATAAAAACTTTTTTGCGATTTTGGTTTTGTAGCAAGATACTCCGTAAGATTTCTACGCCCACCTCCTTCATAAGGGGTTTCAATACCTAAAAGTGGAGCTAAATTTGTCCCAGCAGAAAAGCCTTCAAAATCTTTGTCACTAAAAATTTCTATGTTTGTAATGGTTTCTTTCATCACAGGCTCTTTGGGGCTACAAGCCATTAAGCTAAAACCTACATTTTCATGATTCATAAAGCTATAATATCTTATTTCTCCTTTTACCCAGAAACTTATATCACGAACAGAAGTTAACTCATATTGATAAGGAGCTTTATAATGTAGCGTTTCAAGATACAACTTTGTAATCTCAAAATATTTATCAGATTTCCCTCCACAAATACAGCTTTGTAAAAGTGTAAGAGCCAAAGGCAAAAAGAAAAGTATGCTACTACTAATCAATAGTTTCTTTTTCATGATTTTTATTACTTGAATTTCACTTCTTTAATCATATCAAAAACTTTACCTTTTGAATCCTTAAGAATAACTCTAAACAAATGATTATTTGGGGTAATTGTTACGTTTTCTTTAAAAAGTAATTCATAGCTTTCTTTTGCTATAAATCGTTTTGAAATATCTAAAAAATTTCCTCCCTGTGTATCACGGAGTCTCATAATATCTGTTAAGTTCGTACCCGCAGGATAACCCTCAAAATCTTTATTACTATAAACTTCTATACTTTCTATGGTTTCTTTAGATGTAAAAACTTCCTCACAACTTAAAGCCATTGCAGAAAAACCCGATGAAAACGGTTTGGTAGAACTATAGTACCTTACATCTGTTCTCAACCACAAGGATACTTGACTGATAGATGAAACAGGGATTTCTGTATCATCATAAATACTGCCACCTACTTTTGTTACCAAATACATCTTAGTAACCTCAAAATAAGTCTGTTTTCTACTACTACCACAAGTGCACCCTTGCAAAATTGTTAACATCAAGGGCAAAAAGTAAAAAATACTAATTCCAATAAGTAGTTTCTTTTTCATAAAGTTAATAGGTTTAGGGTTTTATGATACTAAAGTAATGATTCCCCATAAAAAAAACAAATGTTTTGTTTTTTCATAAGTTTTGGTATTTTTGAATACACCACTACCCTATTACCACTATGGAAGAAAATACAGAAAACTACACAGAAATTTCAGGAGAGGAGTTTAAGGCTATCTTGCGAGGAGAGAAGTTAGAATATGTTACTGTTGATAGCTCTCGTTTTCCACCACAAACATTTATCAATATCAATAATCTAAAAGTTAAACAGCCTATATATATAGACACCGAATTACTAAATTTTGATCTCAAATTTACATCTGGATTTTTTGAAGAAATTAATTTTACGGAGGTTTTTTACAAAGATGAGTATGAAGATGTTGCAGAGATTATGTCTGATGAGTTAAAGAAACCTAAAATCAGAAATTATAAAAAGGCAAGAGCAATTGAAATTGAAGGCGGAACTTTTAATAGTCTCAATATTTATTCTGGATTCTTTGAATATTTTTTTATTAAAGGAGGAATTTTTGGTCTTTTTCACATAGAAGAGTGTCTATTTGAAGGTAAGTTTAATATCAACAATGGAACATTTCAAGATATTTTAATTAGTGGAGGTAAATTTCAAGATATATGGGTATTGGAAGGCAGTATCGAAGATTTTTTCCTAACAAATGGGGTGTTCAGAAACATTCAATTTGGTGATTATTATATTGAAGAAATCCCATTAAAAACAAATAGGATTATACTTACTGGGGGAACTTGTGATAATATTTCTTTTGATGGTTTAGAATCAAAAGAGTATATAAGATTGAGTGGCACAACAGTTTTTAATTCTTGTAAACTTAGATATGGAAAATATAAATATATAATGGTGGAAGAATTAAAATCAGAAAATATATCTATTTGGCTTTCTGATAAAATGTTTATAGATACCATTGGTTTTAATCTCCCAAAAGCAAAGAATATATCTATATATGGAGGATATGTTTGGAATACTTTGAATGTTTTACAATTTATTAGAGTAAATATAAATAATGGCATTTTAATAAAAATAGACGATATTTACATCCATAGAATTATTTTTGATAACTGTGTAAATGCAGGTAACATCATTTTCAGTGGTGTAAAAAGTAAGAAACTAGAAGGCATTTCTCCTACCCTCAAAATCCACAATTCAGATTTAGGCAAAACTACTTTTATAGACTGCGATTTTGAAGGCATGGAATTAGATTTCAAGAGTAGTAAAATTACGGAGGTATTTCTCGCAGGTACAAAAATGCCCAAAGATATTACAACTGATGACAACGAACAAAAACGTTTGGGTTATGGGCAACTCAAAAAAATCTACGACAACCGAGGCGATACAGTTACAGCCAACGAGTATTTTGCAAGGGAAATGAATGTATTGTATGACCAGACAAAATGGTCAGATGTTCCTTTTTGGAAAAACCCAATTAAATGGTTGTGGAGGTTTTCAAGAGAAAAAATCAATTTATTTTTCAATAAAATATCTTCAAATCACGGTACAAGTTGGGGACGTGCCTTGTGGGTTACTGTAGGTTTTGCAGGCTTTTTTTACTGGTTATATTGTTTGAGTTTGAGTATCTACCCTGCTTTTCCCACATGGGACAAATGGGAAAACTTTGGTGAGTACATGAGTTATTTTATAGAATTTATCAATCCGTTTCATAAAGCAGACTACATTGCTGAAAGTTTAGGGTTAAATTCAAAAATAAATGGCTGGACAAGATTCATTGACGGAGGTTCTCGTATTATCAATTCTTATTTTATATACCAGCTTATCCAAGCATTTCGCAAGCACCGAAGGGGTTCCTAAATATTTCAAGAAAAATGGAAATTTTTTAGAAAACATCTTTGTTTCATATAAAGACCAAACTACTACTTTTATGTCCACAAAAAAAGTGTTTTTATCAGGTATTTTTGCATTATCTTCTATCTCGGTGTTTTCTCAAATCACCTACACCGCCCCTATCAGCACAATCTATGAGGGTTATGGCAATACGATTGTCATCAATGGTGTCAAAAATCCAACTTTTCAGGCTTCCAACGCTGAAGTTTTGGCAAGCGAAAACTCCAATACTATCAAACTCATTCCCAAAATAGATGCAGAAACTGTAAAATTAACAGTTCTTTCTCAAGGAAAAGTTGTCGATACCAAGGAATTCAAAGTTATACAGTTGCCTCTTGCAACAGTACATTTTGTAAAAGATGGCAAACCTCTTGATGTTTCTAATGGAATTGAGAAAAATATTGAAAATTTATCTATTCAAATTATCCCTTCTACCGAAACAAAAGAAGAAAGTCAGTATACAGCAGAAGTTTCTGTTATTATTAAACGAAATGGAAAAACTATTTTCACGAAAGAAAATGTAGCTTTTGGTAGTTTATTGGATGATATTCTCCAAAAAACAGAAAAAGATGATATAGTTTCTATCAGAACAACAACTGTAAAAAGGAAAAATTCCAAAGGTGAATATGTTTTCAGCAAAATTTACAACCCTATTCTTAACGTTCCTATAAAATAAAGATTTCCCACACATATTTTATCCTCTGACAGAAGCTCCAAAAGGCTTCTGTTTTTTGTTGCTTGAACACGACTTTGTTTTTAATTCCAATTATTATCTGTTTATTTTACTTTGAATATCAAAGTAATTTACTAAATAAATAGAACTTTTTATTTTTAATTTCGTAAAAGCTATGTGCTATTTTATTCAAGTATTTATTGATTTAACAGTGTTTAAAATTCTGCTTTTCAGTGTTTTGTGAAATTTATTTGGTAGGTTTAGAATAAATACTTAATTTTGGCGTTTCAATTTTTAGTACAGTAAACAAACCTCAAACTATCTTCTATGGCGAAAATCAAGTATTACTACGATACCGAATCGTGCCGATATGAGCGTGTACAGGTAAACAAATGGGATATAGCCTTTAATATTGCAGGTCTTTTAATTTTTGCAGCATTGTTTGGTTTAGGATTTACATTTATTTATACCAAATTTCATAAATCTGATAAAGAGGCTGAATTAGCCAAAGAAGTTGAAGAATTAAAGAGTTATTATCAGCTCATAAACAAGAAGTTAGAGGAATCTGACAAAGTGCTTACTTCACTACAAGAAAGAGACGATAAAGTATATAGAGTAATATTTGCATCAGACCCAGTACCCATGTCTGCTCGTATCGCAGGCTCAGGCGGAACAGAGAAATATGCCGACTTACTCAAAAAAGGATTAAAAAGCGAAGATTTAGTATTAAATGCCCTTCAAAAAATAGACAGATTAAAACGTAAGATGTATGTACAAACAAAATCTTATGATGATATCATGCAAATGGCTAAAAGTAAAGAAGATAGATTAGCAAGTATTCCAGCCATTCAACCCCTCTCAAACAAAGAACTAACACGACTTTCTTCTGGTTTTGGTACACGCTTCCACCCTATTTTTGGAGGAGCTCAATTCCACCCAGGTATAGATTTTGCTGCTCCACATGGTACGCCTATTTATGCGACTGCTGATGGTGTGGTTACTGTGGCTCAAAATAATTTTGGTGGTTATGGCAATGAAATTCAGATTAAACACAGCGAAGACTATACTACGCTTTATGCTCACCTTTCTGGTTTCAAAATACAAAAAGGACAAAAAGTAAAACGTGGCGAGTGTATCGGTTATGTAGGAAGTACAGGTTTCTCTACTGCCCCACACTTACACTACGAGGTGATTCATAAAGGCGAAAAAGTAAATCCTGTTTATTATTTCTATAACGACCTCTCTCCTGAACAATACGACAAGATTTTAGAATTGGCTTCTCGTGAAAATCGTTCTTTGGGAGCTGTGGATTCTAGAAACATCAAGATACAAGAATAATTTTTATTATGTTAAGTAATTAAAAGTTCTAAAAAAATTTCTTTTTAGAACTTTTTTTACGAAAAAACCTTTATTTTCGCCTCTATTATATACACTAAGTTATTCAAATTTTACATGTCATCTCAAAAAATTAGTTTCAACACAGCAATTGCGATTGTTATTGCCAACATGATAGGTGCTGGCGTTTTTACCAGTTTGGGCTATCAGGCAGTGGGTACGCCCCACATTTTCCCTTTACTTGCATTATGGTTGATTGGAGGAATTGTTGCTCTTTGTGGAGCTTTAAATTACGGAGAATTAGCTTCCTTAATGCCTCGTTCTGGTGGTGAGTATAATTTTTTATCTCAAATCTATCATCCACTATTCGGATTCCTTTCAGGCTGGATTTCAGCTACCATTGGTTTTGCTGCTCCTGTAGC
This sequence comes from bacterium 336/3, assembly GCA_001281695.1. Classification (NCBI taxonomy): domain Bacteria; kingdom Pseudomonadati; species bacterium 336/3. Next base: position 2,566,507 of record LJIE01000001.1, read on the forward strand.
TTTGGCTGCTGTGGCCTTAGGGACTTATGCCTCCAATGTGGTTGGTATAGATGCCAAAATTATTGGAATTATTGTAGTTTTGATTGTTACGGCAATTCATGCAACAGATGTAAAAGCTGGAGGAAGTTTTCAGCGTTATTCTACGGCTGTAAAAGTAGGTTTGATTTTGTTGTTTATTCTTTCAGGCTTATTTCTTACCAATGAACCCCAAAGTATCAGTATTTTACCCAAAGCAGGCGATTGGGATGAAATTGTAAAAAGCACTTTTGCAGTTTCTTTAGCTTTTGTTTCTTTCGCTTATTCAGGTTGGAATGCTTCAGCTTATTTAGCAAATGAAATTGAGAATCCTCAGAAAAATGTACCGAAATCGCTTCTGATGGGTACACTTGTGGTAATGTTTGCTTATATTCTACTCAATTTTGTATTTCTTTATACCATTCCAGTTTCTACCTTATCGGCAGAACAAGCAAAAGACTTTAGTAAACCCTTAGAAGTGGGTTATTTATCAGCAGGTGTGATTTTTGGACAAATTGGTGGTAAAGTAATGGCAACATTGATTGCTTTGTTGCTTGTTTCTTCTATTAGTTCAATGGTATTTGCTGGCCCTAGAGTAACTCAGATGATTGGTGAAGATTTCCCTATGTTCAAAAGTTTTGCAAAATTAAATGCGAAAGGCGTTCCCAGTACAGCCATTATCGTACAATCTGTTATTTCAGTGATTCTAATTTTAACATCTTCTTTTGATTCAATTTTATATGCAATAGCCTTTATCTTAGATGTATTTACATTCTCTACAGTGTTGGGTGTGATTGTTTTAAGAATTAGAAAACCACAAGAAGAAAGAAAATATAAAGCATGGGGATTCCCTATTACATCACTTATATTCTTGGCTGCAACAGGTTGGACCATGTGGTATTTGTTTAAAGAACGTATTTTGCCTGCTACCAAAGCCATTTTTGGTGTTGGCTTAAACCCTGAATCAAGTTATTTACAACAAACCATGCCTTCTTTTATCACTTTAGGAATGCTTGTGTCTGGTACAATTGTTTACTTTATCAGTAAAAATATCAAAGAATCAAAAGCTTAAAAAATAATAGTTTTATTTATCAACCTGTTTCTTATGAAATCAAAACTTAGTCAACTACTCTTATTAGTTGCAACTATCACCTTTTTAGAATCTTGCAAGGGTGGCGAAAATACCAAAGACAATGGCAAGAAAGATACAACCTCTGTCAAAAAAGATTCTACACAGAAAAAAGAGGAAACTTCAGATCGCCAAGTTCCACAAGACAAAAAATTCAATCAAATTGCTCGCTTTATTGCTGGTTTACCTCAAGTAGAAAGTGATGAGCTTAAAAAATATGAAGAGTCTGGTGCTTGGAAAAGTTATTCAAAAGAAAGTGAAGCAAAATGGAAGAAATTAAAAGATGGAAAAATAGCCAAAATGCGTACTTGGGGTGAGCAAGAGCTTAAAGAACCCAATGCACAAGGTGGATTATTGTTCTATCCTTTCAGTGGAGCAGATTTTATGCATGCTCAAACATTTTTCCCCAATGCAGATGACATTGTTATGATTGGGCTTGAACCCATTGGTACACCCTTAGATCTTGAAAAAGTAGAAAAGAAACAAACCAATTATTTCAATGCTCTCAATAAAGCAGGTTATTTTTTAGCTGAATTTAGCTTTTTCAGAACGATTGATATGGCTGTGGATTTGACTGGGCAACGCTCCATAGAGGTTGATGGAACTATTCACTTGATTATGTTATACATGGCTCAATTGGATAACGAAATTACATACTACGAAAAAGTAGCCATCAATAAAGAAGGGAAAGTTGTACTTGCCAACGATTACAAAGTTGATGATAGCAACAAAAAGAAAGTAGTTTATGGAAATAAAATATATTTCAAGAAAAAAGGAGATAACAAAGTAAGGTCATTGACATATTTTAGTGTCAATATTATTAACATGGCTTTAGAAAAAGAAACACCTGAATTCAAAGCTTACTTACAGAGTCTTCGTCCAACAGCTACTTATTTGAAAGCTGCTTCGTATTTGATGTATAATGAAGTGTTTAGTACAGTGAAACATGTTATCTTAAAGAATAGCAAATTTGTTTTACAAGACGATTCAGGAATGCCTTTGAAAAACTTTGCTGATGATAGCAAATGGCAAAAAACTTTTTTTGGGGTGTATGCAGGTCCTATTAGTTTATTCTCTGGTCGTTATCAGACAGACATGAGAGAAGCTTTCAAAAATAAAGACCAAGTTCGTGCTCTTCCTTTCGGAATTGGTTATCAATTTAGAGAAGGTTCTTCTAACTTGATGCTCGCTAAAAAAGTTGGAGAAGTAACAGATGCAGACTTAGAAACTAAACCTGCAAAAAAAGAAACAAAAGAAGAGGTTAAAAAAGACGATTCAAAAAAAAATAATAAATAATACTCAATTATTTAATTAAATTTTAAGCCTATAAGCCTCCCACGCTTATAGGCTTAGTTTTGATAAACACTTCTATAATCATGAAAATCAGAATTTTATATATTTTTGTTTTGTATATTTTACCTCATGTACTAAAAAGTCAGGGTAAAGAAAACAACGTTTTAGAAAAAATTCTGTATTTGCAATACGACCAATTCAAACCCTATCTTGACAACAAAGACGCTTACAATATCCAGATATTATACACTCAAGTTCTGAGAGATAAGAATAATAAGCCCAGTTTAAAAACATATACTTATAACATAGATAATCGTAACTATATTTATCCTGCCAGCACAGTAAAACTTCCTGTAATTTTACTATCTTTAGAAAAAGTTAACAAAATCAACGAATTAAAAGAAGAAATTGTTTTAACCAAAAATACTCGTATGAGTACTTTGGCAAGTAGCATTTGTCCTGAAGGCGTTTTGGCAACTATACCCCAAGATACCAACCCTCCTTGTATAGCCCAGTACGCAGAAAGGATGTTGCTTGTCAGTGATAATCCTTCTTTTGCTCGTTTGTACGAATTTTTGGGGCAACGTTATATTCATGAAACTTTACAGGGGAAAGGTTATGACAGCATTCGTATTGTCAGGCGTTTGGGTGGAAGTCTTTGCTATACAGATCAACAAAATGCTTGTACCAATCCTGTGATGTTTCATAATAATCAATTACAAATGGTTTATAAACAGGATGAAATCTGCAATGACTCTCTCCCTCAACCCATTTTTTCAAAAATAGAAGTGGGTAAGACTCATTTAGATGGTTTTGGTAGATTTCAGAATTTTCCACTTGATTTCACAACCAATAACTTTTTTGCTTTAAGTCAATTGCATAAAATTACCATTGCTACAATTTTACCTGAAACCTTAGAGAAGAAATTACGTTTCAATCTAACAGCAGAGGACTACACTTTCTTATGGCGTTTGATGGGGGCTTATCCCAGAGAAGGAATAAAAACTGCATATTCTATCCAAACAGGTCATTTTGATACTTACAAAAAATATTTATTTTATGGGCAAGACCCCAATGCACAAATCAATCCGAATATCCGAATTTTTAATATCGTAGGATTAGCTTATGGTTTTGCGATTGATTCTGCTTACATAGTTGATTTTGAAAACAATATTGAGTTTTTTCTTACGGCTGCCATTTATACCAATCGGGATGGTGTACTCAACGATAACCTTTATGAATATGCCACTGAAGGAATGCCTTTCTTAAAAATGTTAGGACAAACTATTTATAAATATGAGTTAGCAAAAGAAAAAAAATACAAATCGAACTTAAGTAAATTTCAAGTTTTTCAAAAAAATTGAAATTATTTTTTCATAAAATTTTATTAATATTTTTCACATAAACTATTGACTTTTAGTTTTTTATTTTTTAAATTTATCTCATCAAAAATTGAAAATTGACATTTTATATCTCAAAAAAAATGATGCTTATGGAGACGACTTATGAGAAAAGTACAAAATTGTACTACACTATAGGAGAAGTCGCAGAAATGATGAATGTTACAACTTCACTCATACGATTTTGGGAAAGTGAATTTGATATGCTCCATTTTCAAAAAAATAAAAAAGGAGACAGAAGATTCACACAAGAAGATATTGAGGATTTGAAAGCGATTTATCATTTAGTGAAAGAGAAAGGATATAAATTAGAGGCAGCAAAAGAAATTATGAGGCAACGCTCTAAAGAAGTAAAACAAAAAATAGAAACATTACAATCTTTGTACAGACTCAAAGATTTTTTACAAATGCTCAAAAATGAACTTCCTTTATAAACGCAAACTTAGTATCTTCGCAAAGCTAAATTGTTTTTTATGAGTTCATTTGTTCGTGTAAATATATACGAAATGGCGTTACATTTGATAGAAGGTGTTGGAGGAGTAACCGCTCGAAATTTACTAATTCATTTTGGTTCAGCAGAAAATATTTTTAAGGCAAAAAAGCATCAACTCCTCCAATTACAAGGAATCGGTTCAAAAGTAAGTCAATCTATTACAGAAAATCAAAGTCAATTATTTGAAAAAGCTGAAAAAGAAATAAAGGATGCTGAAAAAAATGGTATCCAAATTTTATTTTTTTCGGATGAAGCTTATCCCAAACGCCTCAAGTATATTGATGATGCTCCTATCCTTCTATACAAAAAAGGTAATACTGACCTCAATCAAGATAAAACCATTGCCATCGTGGGTACTCGGCAATCTACTCAATATGGTAAAAACTTTATAGAGCAATTATTACTTGAACTCAAAGCCTATAAACCCATCATTATCAGTGGAATGGCTTATGGAATAGACATCATTGCTCATAAAGAATCTCTTAAAAATGAATTGGCTACTGTGGGCGTTTTGGCAAATGGTTTGGATACCATGTATCCATCTTCTCACCAAAATACAGCCGAACAAATGGTGATTCATCAAGGATCTTTGATTTCAGAGTTTCCTTTGGGTACACGCCCAGATGCTCCCCGATTTCCTGCAAGAAATAGAATTACAGCAGCCTTGTCGGATGTAGTGATTGTCGTGGAATCTATGAAAAAAGGTGGAGCAATGATTACAGCTCAATATGCCAATGACTACAATCGAGAAGTTTTTGCTCTACCTGGTAATATTGGTCTGACCACTTCAGAAGGTTGCAATCATCTCATCAAAACTCATCAAGCTCATTTGATAACTTCTGCTGAAGATATTGCTTATATCATGAATTGGGAAAAAATATCTGATACTCCTTCAAAAAAGATTTTAAGTTTAAATAATTTAGAACTTTCTGAATCTGAAATTTCTGTTATCAAATATCTATTTGAAAAAGAAGAAGCAAGCTTAGACGAAATGTGTTTGCTATTAAACATACCACTAAATCAAATGGCAGTAATTTTGCTTAATTTAGAAATGCAGGATTTTATCAATGCCTTGCCTGGTAAAAGATTTAATCTTAAAACTAAATTGTTTATTCGTTGATACTGACTATGAATTACTATGAAATTTTAAACATATCTACACAAGCAACAGAAAAAGAAATAAAACTTGCTTTTAAAAAATTGGCTTGGAAATATCACCCTGATCAAAATCTAAATGATAAAAAAGCCGAAGAAACTTTTAAGTTGATTAATGAAGCTTATCATACCCTCTCTGACTCCAGTAAACGACAATTTTATGATGCGAAGATTGGCATACGCCAAAATATAGATGCTTTTCATTATTATAAAACCTATCAGAAAAAAGAACAAGAAGAAAGAGAAGTCAAAAAAGCTGTTTTTCAAGAGTTTATAAAAAAATTTAAAGCTGAAAGACAAGCCAAACAAATAGAAGTACAACAAACAGTTAAGAAAGCAAACTTCTGGATAGGGATATTTGTGGTGCTTTTTGCTATATTTGTTGTTATAATCAACTTTTTAGATATTCGAGAACGAAATATTTTATATCAAAATGCCCTATTACATTATAAAAACAAACAATTAAAAAAATCGGACTCTATTATACATATTTTGCTCAATAAGAAGCCAACAAATGAAAAATACTACCTATTATCTATAAAAATACTCATTGAGCAAGGGAAATATGATTTGGCTTATAAAAAACTACATTACAGCACTCATACAAATGAATCTGAATACATATTCTGGGAATTGGTGTGTCGTTATCAGACCAAGCAGATTATTGCACCTGAAGTATTGAAAGAATTTTCTGTTTTAGAGAAAAAGGGATACCGAGATGCAAGTTTGTATTTTTGGAGAGCTCTTATAAAATTTGAAATCTTGGCAGATAGACAGACTATTTGCCAAGATTTACATTTGGCTGCCACTTTGGGTGAGTGGAAAGCCGAACAATATTTTTATGTTTGTGAATAATTATCGGATTCTATCTGCCGAACGCACCAAGTTTTCGTCTTTTCTGATAAACCTGTTGGCTAACATATTACACACAAGAGCAATGACTGGCAAAAACAATCCTACTTGAAAATTTCCTTTTTGAGCAGGAAGTAAGATTTTTTCTGCATCAGAAATTAGTAATGCTGAAGCCACTACCGAAATAGCTATCAAAAGAGAATTTATAAGATTAAGTAATATTTGGCGAGGACGATTTCTGTAATTGAGTAAAGAAATCACACTGATAATCACAGAGAAAAATGCCAAAATAAAGATATAAACTGCTCCTTTTTCAGAAATCATTATTTCTCCTTTCATATGGCTTGTACCAAATGCGTTGATGAGAACATGTTCTCCAGCTTGGGCATCTATTTTCTTCCAAATGGGCAAGAACAAGAAAAGTGTCATCAGGATGGCTATCAACCCTAAAAAAACACTCTGAATACGTTGAATCATAAAGTTTAAAATTTTAAAACCCAAGCAAATATAAGACTTTTTTCAATAAAATGAAAAAACCTGCCTTGAAAGGCAGGCTCTTCAAGAGGAAAAGTAAAATTACTTTCTCAAATTTAGGTCATTCAAAACTTGGCGATAACGCTCTAAGTTTGTTTTTTGTAAATAGCCTAATAAGCTTTTACGCTTACCAACTAATTTCAAAAGACCCAAGCGAGAAGAGTGGTCTTTCTTATTGCTTTTTAAGTGCTGTGTCAAATAGTTAATTCTATCTGTAAACAAAGCAATTTGAGATTCAGGAGAGCCTGTATCTGTTGCATTCTTAGAAAAGCTATATTTTGCGAATATTTCTTTTTTGTCTTGGCTTGAAAGATGCATTTCTTTTATTCTTTTAGTGTTATTATATTTTCAGGTTGCAATATTAGCTTTTTTTTAATATATAACCAAATATTTTTACAATATTTTTTAAAGAGGCTTTATTTTTTCTATATTTACCCATTCATCCCACTGGCTTCCATAACCATCATATGATATTTTGTATTGAGAGCCACTTTTATCTATAATAGAGGCCTTATAATAAGATCCTTTCCAATTTACTTGCACCTTATCTCCTATTTTATAGTCTGTTGGTAATAGATTGGTTTTTGAGTCTTCGGTACCATAACTTGAGTTTGTTTTTTGTATAGGTTCTATATCTGAGGGTTTATAAGTATTTGTACTTTTTTTTAATAATAGTATTAAAATAATCGCTCCTAAAATAGTTATTGCAATTCCTACTTTTAGTACATTTCTTTTAGTTTGAGTTTTTAGGATATTTATTTTCTCCTCAGAGGGTATTCTTTTTTCTGTAATCCACTCATTCCAATAGTCACTATACCCTTTATAACGGATTTTATACTGAAACCCTTCTATATCAATGATAGTCGCATCATATATTTTATCATTCCAAAGAACTTTTATAGTATCTCCAACTTTTCTGCTTTTCTTTAAAGATATATTTACTTGAGATAAAGTTTTTTTCTCTTGATTACTTTGTTTGATAACAGAAATCGCCTCAAACGACTTTTCATAATCAGGAATATGCTCTAATATTTCTTCAGCTTTAGAAAGAGCTTTTTCTTTGTAATTTGCGTTTTTTTCTTGCTTCCATGCTTCAAAATAAGCTTGTAGAAGCATTTTAAGTGTTTCTACATTTTCCGCATTTAAAATATATGCGTGCTCCAAAGCCACAATAGCATCTTCATAATTCTGATGAGTTAAAAAACCCTCTCCTCTTTCTTGATATTTTATAACTTCTTTTTCAAGAGAAGCTTGGTCTATACCCAATTCTTGAGCAATTTCGTTCAAATCATCTTGATTTAAGCGTGTTTTTTCTTGCTCATTTTTAATTGAGAGAATTTTTTTAACAAATTCCTCTATATTTTTATCCTCATCCATTGTTTTGCTATTTTAATGAATATCTTTTTCATTTACCCACTCATCCCAAGTATTACCCCAACCTACATATCTAATTTTGCACTTTCCTTTTCCATTATTTTCTAAAATAATGACCTCGTAATCATTATATTTTCCTTTTCCACCCTCTTCATATTTGGCTTTTTCAATTTTCTTAGATGATTGATTGGAGTATTTTACTTTTACTTTATCAAGATCTTTTAACTCTTCTTTTTCTTCATTTTGCTTATTTTCTTTTGCTGTACTACTCCACAAAAAACTATCATCTTGGTTTATCAAAGCTGGATTTTTATCAATTTTCTTGATATGGGAGATTATTGCAAAAGCAAAATCGTTGCTGGTATCCAAATCAAGGATTTCCTCAGCTTTTTCAAGTACTTTTGTTTTAAACGTTGTCTCTTTATTTTGTTTCCAACCTAAGAAATGTGCCTTTGAGAGCATTTTGAGTGTATCTAGATTCTCAGGATTAAGGGTATACGCATGCTCCAAAGCCTTCAAAGCGTCATCTATATTGTTAAACTTCAAGAATCCCTCTCCTCTTTGTTGATGCTTTTTGATTTCTGCTTCTAAGGTTTCAATACTTACACCTAACTCTTGAGCTATGGCATGAAGGTCTTTGTGGCTCAATTTAGAGGTTTTATTCTCCTCTTGTATTTCTAGGACTTTTTTTACAAAATCATCTATATTATTTTCTTCATTCATAACAGTATGATTATGTTGAAAATATATAAATAAAATAGTTCTAATCTAAAAGAATAAAATTATTTATTTTTCAAAAAAAGAACTGTAAGTTTCAAATAATCTTACAGTTCTTTTTTTATCTATCTTATAATTTCATTACCTTTTTAATCAAAGTGCTTTCTTTACTCATTATCAATATGATATATGTACCTTTTGGATATTTATCTAAGTTAATATTTTGTTTTTGACTTGGGTTTTTAATTTCTAAAAGTTGCCTTCCCCATAAATCTTGAACAATAATTGCTTCAGTATTTTCATTATTTTGTATCCAAAATTCTTTTTCAAAGGGGTTAGGATAAGTTATAAAATCATTATTAAATGAAGAATTTTGATTGTTTAAGGAAATTATTTTTGAATAATCTACCCTACCGTCTATAAAATAAATTTTTAGCCTATAATAGGTTGTATTTTTAGTAAAATGATTATCTGTTGTCTGATAATGTCTTTGATTTTGAGATGGTATTTTTTCTATAGTTTGGAAATTTAAAATATTTCCCACTGATTTTTCTAATTCAAATTTAGCAACCTCATCTCTTTCAATAGCCCATAGTACATTGATTTGATTATCATCTTGTTTCTGAGCATAAAAATAAATTAATCTTACAGGTAAAGGTGTATTAGCATCATCAAATATACCACTATTATTAGGTCCACCTCCACTGGGAGCTTGGGAGTTGCAAGGGCTTGAATTATTATTACAACCACCAGAACCAAAATTTGTAGTAGTAGTTGTATTGGAAGTTGGTTCATTGATAGAATAAAAAATAGCACCTTGGCCACCTCCGCCTCCTCCACCGTGGGTTCCAGCATTTACATTAGCACCGTTTCCACCATTAGAAGCCACTATAATAGGACAACTACTTATGATATTCCAAGATATCACTTGCAATATAATACTTCCACCTGCTCCACCACCTCCTCCACCGTCGTTTCCTGCTAAACTTGAAGCAGCACCATTCGCTGAAATATTTATGCCACCACAAGTTCCTGTTGTACGAAGCTCATTTGCTCTAACAAGTATAATTCCACCACCATTTCCACCATTAGTCCCACCAGAGTTATTTTGTTGGCCACCACCACCTCCTCCTCCCATAAATACTCTGTTTGCACTAATAGAACCTGCAAGGGCAATACCTCCAAGACCTCCTGCTGTTGGGCTACATCCAACAGCAGAGCTATTCCAACCTACTCCTCCTTCTCCACCTAACGAGAAATTTCCACCACCTCCACCTCCAGCATTGATTTCATTTCCACCTCCACCTCCATTCAAGATTTTTCCTCTTGCATTGGTATATGTAGCAGATGTTACTCTATAAATACCTTCTCCTTTGAAACCTAAATTTGTTGATGAGGATGCAAAAACATTAGGTTTACAAGTAGTTGTTCCATCATAAAAATTGTTACTTCTATTTCCACCCCTAAAACCCCTATTGTCTACATTGAGATTGTGTTGAAGAGTGAGTGTCCCATTAACATTAAAAGCTAAAACACCACCAATATTACCATCCCAAGCTCTAGCAGTTAAGTTATCAGTTGTTGTAAAATTTGGTGAACCTAAAGTTGGATAAGTAATGATCTGCAAAGTACTATTAGCACCTGTGTTGTAGGTATTAGATAAAACAGAAGTTAGTGTAATAGAAATAACTCTTCCTCCACCATCTCTCGTAACTGCCGAAATCTGTGCTACTTCATACAAACCTGCTGATTCAATATTTGCTAAATTTCCAAAATTAACATCATCATTGGTATTTGTACCTATTACATTATCCTGCATTTGCATGATAATAATATTACTACCATTGGTAAAGGTCCCTGTTGTTGGAACTTCTGACTGTTCAATTGCAGAAATAGTGAGTGTTGTTCCTATATAAGTTGTAACACGAGCATAACCATTGATGGTTGTTTGACCAAAAATAGTTAAATAAGACAACAAAAATATTGCTGAAAATAAGATTACACGTAGAGCCATTAAATTTTAGGTAATTAAGTTTTTTATTTTAAGATTTATATATATTTGAACAAAAAAGTAACTGAATTTTTCATTCTTTCTCGTTGAAATACCTGTTTTTCTCGGTAAAATAAAAATCTTCCTAAAATTTGCAGTCTTTATAAATTTCTTTTATTTGAGTACAGAAGCTAACGCTTGTTCTAACTGTTCGCCTCGCAAGTTTTTTGCAATAATTTTTCCGTCTTTATCCAAAAGGAAATTCATAGGAATACCTTCTACTCGATACAAGGGAACCACATCAGATATCCAGCCTTTCAAGTCTGAGACCTGTGTCCAAGTAAGTTTATCTCTTTGGATAGCTTTCAACCATGCATCTTTTTCTTCATCCAAAGAAACTCCCAATATATCAAAACCTTTTGATTTATATGTATTATAGGCTCTTACAACATTTGGGTTTTCTCTTCGGCAAGGTCCACACCATGCAGCCCAAAAGTCTATCAATAAGACTTTTCCACGCAAAGAGGCAAGGCTTACGGGCTTTCCTTCAGGAGTATTGAGTGTAAAATCAGGTGCTGTGTTGCCAATATTCAAACCTACTACACTACCCCCACTATTTTCAGATGTGTTTGCAGATTTATTATCTTTTCGATTTTTATCAAGGTCGTCATTTTTCACACGACTCATAAATTCTACAAAGTGCTTTGCGGGTGTCGAATTAGGCATTTGTTGGGCTACTTTATCAGCAAAATCTTTCAAAAAGAGATAATCACGTTGTACATCAAGTTGCTCAGCAAGTAAAATAGAGCCCACAGAAGGCATATTTTCCTCAATAGTCTTATAAATAGTTTGATTCAGAGCCTTTAAAAATATTGTTACTTTTTGAGTGTAGAGTGTTTCAAGAGAATCTAATTTTTGTTTATCATTTGGTTTTTGAGAAATTTCAAATGCTTCTCTGGCATTATGAATCTGCCCTTCAAGATTTGCAATTTCTTGGTTATTTTTCAGTTCAGAGTTATATTTATCCAAAAAGTCCAAGAACATGTGATTGAGTTTTACATCTGTAGGGTTTCCTCCTTCCAACTGATAAGGCTTTTTAGAGATGTCAAGGGTAATATCTTTGACTGTAAGTGTGCCTTCTCCAGCTACTACATAAATATTAAAATCAGCATTATTTGCAAAAGTTATTCTGTAAATATCAGGTTCTTGCCCTTTTAATTGGAAGCTAAATTTGCCATCCTTTACTTCTGCACTATCTATTTTAGTCATTGGGTCTAAAAAGTACAAATTATGCTTTCCTGCTATTCCCAAATATACTTTTCCTTTGATAGTTGTATCTTTTAAGATACCCACAATACTGGATTCTTTTTTTGTTGTACAACCAAATATTGATAAAATGAAACCTAAAGTAATGAGGAAACTTAGATTCTTTTTCATATACTAACAAATTGATTTTGAGTTTTTAATATAATTTTAATCTTAATTTTTTCTTAATTTTTCCAACCATTTTTGCCCAAAAGTGGAACAAAGCTAAAATTATCAAATTCTTCTTGTGTGAAATGCTTTTCTTCTTTTCGAGTAATACGCATCATTTTCTGAGTATCGTTGTTACCAACAGGAATTACCAGCTTTCCACCTATTTTTAGTTGAAATAAAAGTGATTCGGGTACTGCAGGAGCTCCTGCAGTTACCAAAATACCATCATAAGGGGCAAATTGTTTGAGTCCTTGTGAGCCATCTCCCAAAAAACATTGAATTTTTCTATCATAACGCAAAATATCTATCATGCGTTTGGCTTTTCGGTGTAATATTTCGTTGTACTCTATGGTATAGACTTTTGCACCCATTTCAGCAAGGACACAAGCCTGATAAGCAGAGCCTGTACCTATTTCTAAAACAGATTGATAAGATTGTATTTCTAATAATTCAGTCTGAAAAGCAACTGTGTAAGGCTGTGAAATAGTTTGCCCTTCATCAATAGGAAAAGCCTTATCCTGATAAGCATGTTGTAGAAATACAGAATCTAAAAACCAATGACGAGGCACTGCCTGAATCGCCTTCAGCACACTTTCGTCTTGAATTCCTTTTTTACGTATCTCTTCTATGAGTTTTTTGCGTAAACCTTTATGTTGGAAATTATCTTCTAACACAATAATCTCTATTTTTTGTTTATTTTTGCAAAATAACAAAAAATTACAATCAAAACCTTTAACCTTCCAAAATCTTTATGTTTACAGGCATTGTAGAACAGATAGGAACTATCAAAAATATCGAAAATCAAGCATCTAATGTTGTTTTTACCATAGAAAGTTCATTAGCTCCTGAACTAAAAATAGACCAAAGTCTATCGCATAATGGTGTATGTTTAACTATAACCTATTCTGATAAAAACTCTATTCATCAGGTAACAGCCATTCAAGAAACTCTCCGAAAAACAAATTTATCAGATTGGAAAATTGGAGATAAAGTCAATTTGGAAAGAGCCATGCAAATGAATGCTCGTTTGGATGGGCATATTGTACAGGGGCATGTAGATGAGATTGGTACTTGTGTGAGTATCAAAGATGAAAATGGAAGCTGGATTTTTACATTTGAGTACAATTCTGATTCTAAAAATATCACCATCGAAAAAGGTTCTGTTGCTATCAATGGAACAAGTTTAACGGTTGTCAATTCTCAAAAAAATAGTTTTTCTGTGGCAATTATTCCTTATACATACGAACACACAAATTTTCATCAGTTGCAAGTAGGCTCAAGAGTAAATTTGGAATTTGATATGATTGGGAAATATCTTCAAAAGCTTTCTGAAGTATATAGAGGTTGATTTTTTAGAAAAAAGAACATAGAGAAAAGAAGAAAGATTTTTTCACTGTCTTTTCTATTTTTTTCATACCCTTGCATCAGTAAATCTTCTGAATAGAATCTCTGTTTTTCTCTTTTCCTAATTTGAGTTTGAATACTTCTCCAAAATGAACAGGCATTTTGAAAATATTTTGGAGAGGTATTTCAAGTACATATGCCCATATACAACGTATTACTCCTCCATGTGTTACCAGAAGTACATTTTCATGCTGTTTATTACGCAAATCATCTAAAAAAAGGATTGTTCTTTTATGCAATTGTAGAAGATTTTCGCCATTTGGAGCAGAAATATTTACAAAATCGTTCATCCAAGTGTTTAATTCTTCTCCATTGATTTCATCCCAAGTCTTCATTTCCCAATCACCAAAATGCATTTCCATTAAATTTTCGTCTAAAATTAAATTTGGGTGTAGGTATTCAGCCAGTTGCTTACATCTTGAAAGTGGGCTTGTATAAATGTATTCAATGTTTTTAGGTAGTTTTAGCTTTAAATTTTTGGCTTCTTCCAAAAAAGTATCTGCCAAACCTATATCTGTTTGTCCATAACAAATGTTTTTAGGGACGTTTACTTGTGTATGCCTTACGATATAAACTTCCATATTCCCAATACTGTTAAGTAAAACACCATTTCACTGATTTGTTGGGTAGTTCCTAGACAATCGCCTGTGTAACCTCCAATATGCTTTTTAAAATAATAGCCCAAATACATTTTGGATAGATAAGTAGTTGGTAAAACTAATAAAATCCATAGATTTTGAAATATAGCAAGTGGTATAAGCATAAATAATGAGCTATATATCATTTCTAGCCCCGAGAGTTTCTGAGAAGCCAGTGGTTTCGATTTACTTTGATCTATATCTTGTACATATTCGTGGGTTTGCACCATTGTAGAGGCTATAAATCGACTGGTGATGTGAGCATTGAAAAGCGTAAACATCATCAACCACTTGTTATTCTTATCTAACTCGTACAATACAGCGAATTTTAAGCCTAGAAGCAAGATAATTCCTATACCACCATAAGCTCCTATTCTACTATCTTTCATGATGGTTAGGATTTTTTCTTTTCCCCATCCACCTCCAAATCCATCACAGACATCTGTAAAACCATCTTCATGAAAAGCTCCAGTAGTCAGTACACTTGCTATCATAGATAAGATAATGCTAATAACAGGTGAAAACACATAAGATGCTCCCCAATACACCAAAACAGCTATTGCTCCTACTATCCAACCAATGAATGGGAAGTATTTTCGAGATTTTTGCATGTTTTTGTCTGAATATTCTAATCCTTTTGGACATGGTATTCTTGTGAAAAACATCAATGCTGTCAAAAAATATGTTATTTCTCTACGAATCATGATTCTTTTTGGCTCACGCCTGCACTTTCAAAACTTGCCATTTCATTTAAAAAATTCACTGCACTTTGTATAATAGGATATGCCACAGCACAGCCTGTTCCCTCTCCCAATCGCATTTGTAGATTTAGCAAAGGCTCTACTTCCATAAAGTCAAGCATATTTTTATGTCCGTATTCATCAGAAAGATGGCAGAATATAGCATTGTTTAAAATTTCTTGATTGATAGAATATGCCACCAAAAAAGCACTAGAAGCAATAAAACCATCTACCAAGATAATCATATTCTTTTTGAAGGCTGTAATCATGGCACCACACATTTGGGCTATCTCAAAGCCTCCAAATGTTCGCAAAACATCCATAGGGTTTTCTATTTGATGTTTAGCTTTGGCTTCTTCCAAAATTGCTATTTTATGATTGAATTGTTCATCATTGAGCCCTGTTCCTCTTCCTACACATTTTGAGATAGGCAAATCGCATAGTACACTCATCAGCATAGTCGCTGATGAAGTATTGGCTATGCCCATTTCTCCAAAACCAATGATATTTGAGCCTTCTTCATGTAATTTTTCTACAATTTCTTCACCTTTCAGAAAACACTCTTTAAGTTGGTTTTCTGTCATGGCTTGAGTGTGCAAAAAGCTTTGTGTTTGCTTGGCTATTTTAGCATTTATCAGACTTGGATGTGGTTCAAAATCAAAATTAACGCCTGCATCCACAATTTTCAAATCAATGTTATTTTGTTTTGAAAAAACATTGATGGCTGCCCCTCCTGCCAAAAAATTCATTACCATCTGATAAGTAACTTCTTGTGGATATGCACTTACACCCTCATGAGCAATTCCATGATCTGCTGCAAATATGACAATCGTTGGCTTTTGAAGGCTCGGGCTAAGAGTGTTTTGTATTTTTCCTATTTGTAAGGCTATTTTTTCTAATTTACCTAATGCTCCTAAAGGTTTTGTTTTAAAATTTATTTTATGCTGGAGTTGTTCTTGTATATCCATTTTTAATATGTTCATGATAATTAGGCAAATCTAAAATATTTATCCTAATTATCATGATGCTTTGTATATCTATCTGTAACTACTTTTTCTCATTAAAATTTATTCTGAGAATTTAATAAGTTCTTTTCCATCATAACGATACAGTTCAAGACCACTTGTTATCCAAATATTCCCTTTATTATCTTCTGTAATAGAACCAATAAATCTTTTTCCTTTATCTTCAGTAATTGGAATATATTTGAATGTTTTGCCATCATAGAAGCATACACTTTTTTCATTTCCTTTGCTATCACCTCCCACCCAAATATTGCCTTTCCCGTCTTTAAAAGCCTGAAAAACACTATAAAAACAAGCATTTTCTTTCTCTATACTTTGTGTAAATGTTTTTCCGTCAGATTTGTAAATTCTTCCCCAATTTCCAAACCACATCATACCGTTTTCATCTCTCAATAAGGGCCTTAGCCATTCTTCTTTATTAGGTTTGATATTGATTAATGTTTTCCCATCATATTTGAATAAGCCTTTCATAATTCTACCACCAAACCAAATATTGCCTTCTGTGTCTTCCACAATTTTCTCCACCCAGCTTATTTCTATGCCAGTATTATTAGGAATACCGTCATTTATCGTAAAATTTGTAAATATTTTTCCATCATAACGAAATAGCCCTTTTCCACCTCCAAACCAAAGGTTTCCTTTTGAATCCTGTATAATTTCGTCTATGGTATTATCTAAACTTACAGTACCAAAATCAGGGTTTTTGTATGGTGGTTTGTATGGAATAGCATTTTTACCTCTAATAGTTGTGATAGAAATATTTTTAAATGAAGTGCCATTCCATACAGAAACTCCGTCAGATGTTCCAATCCACAAAAGTCCATTTTTGTCCTCACATAAAGACAGAACATCATTATGGCTTAATCCTTCTTGAGTTGTAAATTGCAAAAATTCTTTTCCATCATATCTATAAACACCTCCACCTGTTGAGCCAAACCAAAGATGCCCGTTTTTGTCTTTTAAAGAGCAAAGAATATGGCTATGAATTGTTGCTCCATCAAATTTTTTAAGTTTTGGTGTACCTATGGGCATTTTCATTGCTTGAACCTGAAACGGATTGAACATATTTATCTGTACATCACAAGAAAATGAATAAGTAGTTGAGGTTTTCTTTTTTACTTGTCCATCACAGGAAGCAAAAAAAATGGTTGTTAAAAGTATTAGACAAATAGATTTTTTCATATTATTTATGATTATTGTTAATGAAAAGTGTACTTTACAAATTGTTTCCCATTGAATTTACAAATGGCTTCTCCGTTGATTACAAACCATAACTCATTTTTATTGTCTTTATAAATTGTCCAAATAGCATTTCCTGTTAGCCCATCTTGAGTAGTGTAATTCGTTAAATTTACTCTATCAAATTTCCATACTGCATCAATTGTTCCTATCAAAAGATTGCCTTCGTTGTCTTCATTCATTGTCCAAACTCTTGCTATGTTTCAGGTCAAAAAAAATATCAGCCACGCTAATTGAATAAATATTTGATTTTTGAAATTCATTTTGTTATAAAAATTAATGGTTTGACACTTCATAGCCGAAGAATTGTTGTCTTAGTTAAAGTTCGTGGAGGTTATTGTTTATATTCTGAATAAGTAATAAATTCTTTTCCATCGAAAATGAAGAGACCATTTTCTTTCGTACTCACCCAAAGATTTCCAATTGCATCTTCCAAAATTGACCAACCACCTAAATTGGCTAATCCATCTTTTGTTGTAAAAGGAGCAATAGATTTTCCATCGTAACGAAAAAGTCCATCACCACAAAACCAAAAGTTTCCCTTTTTGTCTTCGATAATTCTAGCAATCATTGTAACGGTTAAACCCTCTTTTGCTGAAAAGCTTGTAAATGTTTTTCCATCATAACGGTAAGCTCCACCCCAATTGCTGAACCAAAGATTCCCATTTTTGTCCTGCAATTGAGGCCATCCCCAACTATGAGGTTTTGGTCTTGATCCATTTTGTCCTTGGATTAATTCTTGTAGTTTAAAATTGGTTATAGATTTACCATCGTAACGAAAAACACCTTTATTGGTTCGTCCACCTAACCAAATGTTACCTGCATTATCTTCTAAAATGCGTTCCACTTTATCATTACTGGTCAAAAAGCCATTTGGGACTTCATTCATTGGAAAATGTGTAAAAGATTTGCCATCATAAATATAGACACCATCAATCGTTACAAACCATAATTTTCCGCTTTTTGCTTGCAACATACTGTAAACCCAATGGTTTTGATAGTAGGTATTTTTGTTGGGAGGCAGGTTTTTGGGTAAAGGAATCTGGATTTTGTCAAATGTTTTACCATTGTAAAGACAAAGTCCCTTTTCAGTACCTATCCACAATTTTCCATCTTTATCTTCCAAAATGCAATAAATATTATTACAATCTAACCCATCTTTTACTGTAAATTGGTTGAACGATTTTCCGTCATACTTATAAAGCCCTTTTTCAGTTGTTCCAAACCAAAGATTACCTTCATTGTCTTGTAAACTACATCGAACGTTGCCAAATTGGGGGTCACTTATAGTTTTCATAAGTTTTGGATCTTCCTTTTCTTTTGGCAAATCTTTTTTAACTTGTCTGTTGCAAGAAGAAAATAGATTCAACAAGATTGTCAGCCAAGTAAGTTGAATAAATATCCTTTTATTTTTTAAATTCATTTTTTTATAAAATTAATGGTTTGGCACTTCATATTTGTTTTGCTATTTTTGTAAACTTTATAACTAAACAAAATTAACATCAACCATATATCTTGGATTATTTTTGTGGTAAAAAGAAGGTAAAAAATGGTAAATACATGATTATTACTTATTTTTAGAGATAAATTTATTCGAATGAATATCAAACTAATTACACTTTGGATAGGTATTATAAGTTTGCCTTTGTACCTATTTGCCAAGAATGATGATATTTCTGAAAAAGAAAAACAAGTTATTTTTAGACAGATTGGTAACAGAATTTTATGGCTTTCGGGAGATTCTACTTCAAGAGTATTGCCCATAGAAAAGAAAAATGACAATACTTACATCATTTCATTTGAAAAAAAACTCAGTATAGTATCTGATTCTTTATACAAGATAGTAATCCAAGAATTACAAAAAAATGGAGAATTTGATTTTGTAGCTGAATTGAAAGATTGTAACTCTAAGAAAGTTTTTGCTTCGTTTTTACACTCTCCCACAGACTCTATGACACCCTGTACAGGCAGGGAACTCCCTATAAATTGTTATACTCTTGAAATTACTTTACAAGAAAAAAAGAATGTGAAGTGGTTATGGTTAAGTATCCTCATATTGCCTCTAAGTATTGCCATGTATTATTTTTTAAAAAAGAAAGAAAATACTAAAATTCAAAAAGATATTAACCAAGCCGATTTTATTCAAATAGGTGATTATCAGTTCTGCGAACAAAAAAGAATACTCTATCACCTTTCTCAGAATGTAGAACTGACAGAAAAAGAGACACTTTTATTGTCCATATTTTTAAAAAACATAAATGATGTTCAAAGTAAAGATCATCTTATTGAAGAATTATGGGGTAAGAATGGTATAGTAGTTGTTCCAAAAAATCTGGATGTGTTGGTATCTCGCTTGAGAAAGAAGCTTGTTTTTGATGAAAAAATTAAAATTGTCAATAGTCACGGCATAGGCTACAAGTTAGAATGCTTATAAAATTGTTTGATAATGGTGCATCAAAAAATGTCATTTTGTCATTGGCATTTTTTTTGTAAAATATTTTTCAAAGAATCACGTTTTATCATCAAACTAAAAACTTTTTTTACTATGAATGATTTAAAAAAATTAACCTTAGCTGCTTTATTGGGTGGTGGCGTTTCTGCGGGCATTGTTAAAATATTTGAAAAGCCTGCTTCTGTTACCCGTATAGAGACTACTAATGGTAACATTGCAAAACCAGCTATTTATACCAAAGATGCAGAAGGCAATTTAATTCCTATCGATTTTACAATTACCTCCGAAAAAGTAACCAAAGCTGTTGTCTTCATTAAATCTACTAGTACAAATTCTACAGTTAGAGGTAACAGAGAGATGGATATGCTGGAAGAATTTTTTGGAGATGGAAGTGGACGCAGACGAAACCAACCTAGTGTAGGAACTGGTTCAGGTGTAATTATAGATTCTAAAGGACATATTGTAACGAATAACCATGTAATTAATGGTGCTGATGTAGTAGAAGTAGGATTGACTGATGGTAGAACTTTCAAAGCCAAAGTAATAGGCACTGACCCTAATACAGATTTAGCTGTTATCAAGATAGAAGCATCTGACCTACCCTTTTTGAAATTTGTAAACTCAGACCAAGTGAAAGTGGGTGAATGGGTGCTTGCTGTGGGCAATCCATTTAATTTGAATTCAACAGTTACAGCAGGTATTGTGAGTGCAAAAGCTCGTAATATTAATATTGTTCGTGAAAATTTTGCCATTGAATCATTTATTCAAACAGATGCAGCCATCAACCCTGGCAATAGTGGTGGAGCTTTGGTAAACCTTAATGGTGATTTAATTGGTATCAATACAGCTATTGCAAGCCCTACGGGTGCTTATTCTGGTTATGGATTTGCAGTCCCTTCTAATATTGTAACTAAAATCATTGAAGATTTATTAGAACATGGTGTTGTACAAAGAGGTTTCTTGGGTGTACAACTACAAAATGTAGATGGTAATGTAGCTAATGATAGAGGTTTAAAGGTGACAGCTGGTGCTTTGATAGCGAAAATCAATGAAAATAGTGCTGCTCAGAAAGCTGGTATCCAAGAAGATGATGTCATTATAGAAGTAGAGGGTAAAAAAACCAACTCTGTTTCGGAAGTGCAAGAAATGATAGGAAGAAAACGCCCTGGTGATGAAATAAAAATAAAAATAAATAGAAAAGGTACTGAAAAAGAATTAAAAGTAGTTTTAAGAAACCAAAGTGGTGGAACTGACAAAGTTACAAAACCTTCTGCAAAAGATGTAGCCAATCTTTTAGGAGCGAAATTTGAAGATATAGATGCCTCTACTGCTCGTAAACTGGGTATAACTGGTGGTGTGAAGGTAGTAGAATTGGGTGATGGAAAACTCAGTAAAAATACCAACATGCGTGAGGGATGTATCATTACCAAAGTAGATAGAAAACCTGTAAAGAATGTTGCTGAATTGCAAAAAATCTTAGAAAACGCTCAAGATGGCGTCATGATTGAGGGAGTCTATGAAGATATGTCTGGTACGTTTTTCTATGCCTTTGGACTGTAAAATAATTTAGTAATCTTTTATCAAAAGCCTGATATTGCTATCAGGCTTTTGTATTTTTAATAAACAGCAATATGAATCACTCTGTTATCCTTTGTAAAAGCTTGTCCTTTTTCTTTCACAAAATTTACTTGCTGATTGGGGTCTAAAAGTTGATTGATATAATTATCAATGGTTCTTTTTTCTACATTTACAGGTGCTCCATAAGTGATGGCATCATCCAAATACGAGTATATAATTTTCTGATATTCTTGTCTGAAAAGATTATTAGATATAAACAAATCTGCTCCTTCTATTTGGTTTCCTGTTACTGCTATCACACCTACAATATCATCTTGTCCCTGAAAAACCTTCTCAAAGAAATTCATGTATTCTTGTTCTTGTTTTCTAAACTCTCTATTTTCAGCATGGGCTGTGTAAGCATCTGTATTGCTATAAATATTGTCTTTTTTGTTGGTTTTGGAAACTTCATTCCAAACAGCTTGTTGACCTTTTTTGTGGTCAACAATATCTCTTAAATGTTCATTAGCCATTCCATAATATTCTTGAAATTTCTCGTTTCTTCCATCTCCTTTGTATTGCCAACGTCCTTTTTCAACACAAAAAACAGGTAGTTTTACTTGTCCACTATTGGGTGCAATGAGCATATCACTGGCTATGACTCTGTCCTGCTTTCCACCTATCAAAACTTCACCAGACATCACAAATAAGGTATCGTTTGAGAGGTTGCGTATGAGTAGTGTATTCACTGAACCACTCTTGTTTACTTCATTAATTACAACTTTATCTGTATTAATGGCTTCTTGCAATGTGAGATAATAGCCCATATTGCCCGCCACTTGTTTAAAGTTACTATTGGCTCTTACAGGAATCAATCTTAAATTTTTATACGTATAACGATTGGCATTGCTGAAATCTACTGTAACATATTCCAAGTTAAAAGGGAATAAACCAGTATCTGCATTATTTGTACTGGAACTTGTGTTAAAACTGAGTTGAACATCTATTCTTTGTGTTGGGCAACGAAGGCTTTGCATCAAATATTTATAATATTGATCGTCTGAGCTACCTTTTGAGAAATTTTTCAAATCTAATTTTACTTCTATTTGCTTCATTTCGGGGTTATTGGAGGGTGAAATTGCTACCAAAGCCTCACCTTTCTGATTGGTAAAATAATTATTCTGATTGATTTTTTGTGGTAAAAAGCTTATTTGTAATGGAATTTTGGGGACAATCAGATTATTCAAATCTGTTACTTTAATGGTAAGACTTTTAGACTCATTTCGTGATGAAAACGCCAAAGAGGATACATTGGTAATGATATTCAATTTATCTAAAAGTTCTTGGATATTGGTGTATGCCTCTATAGCTAAATTGATTGATTTCCCTTGATAAGTAGTTTCTATGTTTTCGCCCCAATATGCTTTTATAGCCAATAAAGATTGCAAATAAAAATCAATAGCTGTGGTATAAGATTTTAATTTTTCTGCATTTTGAGCCTTTTCATAGAATTGCAATGCCATTTTTCGAGCATTTTCCAAATTTCTTTGTTTTTGGCTGGCATATTCAGACTTTAGGATTCG
This sequence comes from bacterium 336/3, assembly GCA_001281695.1. NCBI lineage: Bacteria > Pseudomonadati > bacterium 336/3. The sequence continues at coordinate 2,589,573 of LJIE01000001.1, forward strand.
GTAATAAATCCAATAATTTTGTTCATCTTCATAAGTATCAACTAGTTCTAAATTTTCTATTTCATCAGCAACTGTCGATTTGATAGTAGATTGATATTCTTCTCTAAATGTACCATTTTTATCCATCTGGTTCAGAATAGAAACACTCTGAATCGTAACTCTAATTTCACTCAATAGGTCTTGCAGGGCGTTTTTTTTAGCAACTTTCTGATAATCCGTATTTCGTTTGGTGGCAGAGGCTACTCCAATATAATGCAGAGAGCTATTAGGACGGCTCTGCACCCATGAAGGCTCTTTTTTCTGAGCAAAAATACCCTCGAATGCTACCAACCATACAAAAATAAATAAGAGACTTTTCATGATTTTAAATATTTTCAAAGTTTTACTATCTTGACTTATAACTTTACTACCTTTCAAAATGTTTGCCAATTCTATCACTTAAATTAAAAAACTTGAACTCCTTCTAAAACAATCAAAGGGCTGGAAATTTCCAGCCCTTTGAAAAGTCTAATATCTTATGTCTCGTTTCTCAAGTCTAAAACCTATTTTCCCAATTTCTTTTTGATAGAGTTCAGTTCATCACGTAATCGGGCTGCCTCGACAAAATCTAAATCTTTAGCTGCTTTTTCCATCGCTTTTTGGGTTTCTTTGAGTAATTTTTCTAAATCTTGCTCTTTCATATTATTTACCACAGGGTCAGCGAAAATATCTACTTCTTCAGGTTCTACATAATAATTTTTAACAGTTTTCTTGGCATTTGCCATTTTGGTTTGCTCCATAATTGCTTCTCTCGACTTGAAAACAGTTGTTGGCGTAATGCCATTGGCTTCGTTGTACAAGGTTTGGAGTTTTCTTCTGCGTTGCGTTTCGTTGATGGCTTTCTCCATAGAGTTTGTGATTTTATCTGCGTACATAATCACACGCCCTTCAGAGTTACGAGCAGCCCTTCCAATTGTTTGAATGAGAGAACGCTCATCTCTCAAAAAGCCTTCTTTATCTGCATCCATAATAGCAACTAATGATACTTCTGGCAAATCGAGTCCTTCTCGGAGCAAATTTACACCCACCAATACATCAAAAATGCCCAAACGCAATTCTCTCAAAATCTCAACTCTATCCAATGTTTTTACTTCCGAATGAATGTATCTGCCCTTCACACCTACTTTATCCAAATACTTAGAAAGCTCTTCTGCCATACGTTTGGTAAGTGTAGTAACAAGTACTCTCCCTCCTCTTTGGGTAGTTTTATCTATTTCATCCAACAAATCATCAATTTGGTGCAAACTGGGTCTGATGATAATTTCAGGGTCTAAAAGTCCCGTAGGACGTATTACTTGCTCTATGATAACACCTTCTGAATTTTGAAGCTCATATTTTTGAGGTGTAGCACTTACATATACTATTTGATTGATAAGGCTCTCAAATTCTTCAAATTTCAGTGGACGGTTATCCAAAGCAGCAGGCAGACGGAAACCATATTCTACAAGCGAAGTTTTACGAGAACGGTCGCCAGCGTACATTGCCCTGATTTGTGGAATGGTTACATGGCTTTCATCAATAATAAGTAAAAAATCTTCAGGAAAATAATCCAACAAACAAAAAGGACGTTGCCCTACTTTTCTGTTATCAAAATAACGAGAATAGTTTTCAATACCTGAACAATACCCCAATTCTCGCATCATTTCCAAATCGAATTCGGTACGTTCTTTGAGTCTCATGGCTTCTTCGGATTTACCTTCTCGTTCAAAAAGTTTGATTTGCTCTACCAAATCATCTTGAATTTCCTGAATGGCTCTATGGAGCGTTTCTTGACCTGTTACAAATAAATTGGCAGGATAAATAGCAATTTGTTGCTCATCTGACTGTTTTTTGCCTGTGGGTGGGTCAATGATTTGAATATTTTCGATTTCATCATCAAAAAAGTAAATTCTGTATGCGAAATCGGCATACGCCACAAATACATCCACTGTATCGCCTTTTACTCTGAAATTTCCTCTTTGGAAATCTACTTCAGTTCGGCTGTATAAAATATTTGTCAGAGCATATAAAAACTGATTTCTTGTAATCCTTTGCCCTATTTTGAGGTGTAGTACATTTTTACCAAACTCTTGTGGATTGGCAATACCATAAATACACGAAACAGAAGCTACAACAACAACATCTCTTCTACCTGAAAGCAATGCAGATGTAGCTCTCAAACGCAGTTTTTCAATTTCATCATTGATTGCCAAATCCTTTTCGATATAGGTATTGGTGCTGGGGATGAAGGCTTCGGGTTGATAGTAGTCGTAATACGAAATAAAGTACTCTACAGCATTATTTGGAAAAAATTGTTGAAATTCTCCATAAAGCTGTGCAGCAAGCGTTTTATTATGGCTTAGAATCAGGGTTGGTTTCTGAACTTCTTGGATAACATTTGCCATCGTAAATGTTTTTCCTGAACCTGTTACACCTAAAAGAGTTTGGTGTTGCTCTCCATTTTGTAAACCTTCCACCAATTTGATAATGGCTTGTGGCTGGTCGCCTGTGGGCTTAAATTCACTGGTCAGTTGAAACATAGTAGTAAGGTGCTAAACCAACAAATTTAACATTTTTTTGTAGTATTCTTGCATGTTCATTCCGAAATAATTTACTTAGAATTATAAACCAACATATCATGGATACAACGCTTCAAAATTTTATTCAGAATATTCCTAAAGCAGAATTACACTTGCATATTGAAGGCACTTTTGAGCCAGAACTCATGTTTGCTATTGCTCAAAGAAATAAAGTAGATTTACCTTATAAATCTGTGGAGGAACTCAGAAAAGCATATCAGTTTTCTTGTTTGCAAGATTTTTTGGATATTTATTACACAGGTACAAACGTACTACTCAAGGAAGAAGACTTTTATGATTTGACAATGGCTTATTTTGAAAAATGCCATGAACAGAATATCCGCCATACTGAAATCATGTTTGACCCACAAAGCCATACAGATAGAGGCGTGAGTTTTGAAACTGTTATCACAGGTATCAATAAAGCCCGAAAAGAAGCTCAGAGCAAATATAATATTTCATCTCTTTTAATTATGTCATATTTAAGGCATTTATCAGAAGAATCTGCTTTTGAAACACTGAAACAGTCTTTACCTTTTAAAGAGCATATCAAGGCTGTAGGGCTTGATTCTTCTGAAAAAGATAATCCTCCTTCTAAATTTGAAAGAGTTTTTGCTGCCTCCATTCAAGAAGGTTATATTCCACTTGCTCATGCAGGTGAGGAAGGTTCTGCCGAATATGTGTGGGAAGCATTAAAACTTCTCAAAATTCATCGTATTGACCATGGAAATAGATGCTTAGAAGACAAAACACTTTTAGATTACATTATCAAAAACGATATAGCTCTTACAATTTGTCCTTTATCTAATTTGGAACTCAAAGTAGTTGAAGATTTAAAACAGCATCCTATCAGAGAAATGCTTGATTTGGGTTTAAAAGTTACTGTAAACTCTGATGACCCTGCTTATTTTGGCGGACAACTCACTAAAAATTTTGAAGCCATTGCAGAAAATTTAAACTTAGGAGAATCTGATATTTATGAATTTGTCCGTAACTCATTTCAGTATTCGCTACTACCCGAAACAGAAAAACAAAAGCATTTAAAAGAATTAGAAATCTTTTATCAAGCTCATTCATAATTTTTCTGTTTCTGATGCAACCTTTTGAGAGAATCTGCATCTTTTATATAAGTTATGTATCTTAATCATTACTTTTATGAAACTATCAGGTTCTCTCGTTATTTTAATGGTATTTTGTTCGGCATTTAATATTTTATTGGGACAAAATTCCAAAGCTCCTTGCAAATGTGAGCAAGATTTTAATTATACTATCAATTATCTTGAGAATCATTATTCTGGCTTTCAGGATAATGTAATAGATGCCAATAAAGAACAATATAACAAGCTCAAACAAGATATTTTGGCTGATATTCAGGCTCATCAAACACCTGATATGGTTTGTTTGGCATTTATGAAAAGATACCTTGCATTTTTTAAGGATAACCATTTACAAATTTGGGGCAGTAGCATAGATGTGGACGAAAACAAACCAGAATCTATTGCTAAATTCAAAGAAAGTGATGTTTTTAAAAATAGAGAACGCATTCAATATGATTCTATGAGTGTTTATCAGTATTTGTCTAAAAGTCAAGATCCTATTGAGGGTATTTATAAAACAAGTGTTTATGAATTTGCTGTTCTAAAAAATCAGAATAGTTTAAGGGATTATTATGCTGTGATGATTAGAAGCACCACTTCTCTTTGGGAAAGAGGACAAATAAAATTAGATTTAAAACGGATAAATGGCAATTATTTCCAATCTATTGTGTATATGCGAAATCATAGCATGAACATCCAGAATATTACATCAGAATCTCCTATTTTTGAAATTTTTGGAGGTGTACAAAAAAATTTCCCAAAACAGGAGTCTAAAGAAATTGTAAAACAAAAATTCAGTGTTGCACCAGAAGGTGAATGGTTTCAGTTCAAGGCTCTCAATGATAGCACTCATTATGTACATATCAAAACTTTTGATGGAGCTTTGCAAACTAAATTTGATTCTGTTTACAAACAAATCATTCCTGTCATTAAAACCAAGCCTTATCTGATCATTGATATTAGAGACAATGGTGGTGGTAGTGATAATAACTGGAAGCCTTTGGCACAATTGGCTTATACTACTCCCTACGAATATGATAAGACCTATGTTTTCTGCACTACCGAAACTATTAAACGCTATGAGGAAATACTTGAAAAAATGCAGAAAAATCAAAAAGATTATGGTGATGATATGATTAAATGGGCAAAAGAAAGAGTTACTTTGATGAAAAAAGCTCCTCTCAATACATTTGTGCTAGCAGGAAAGTACAAAGGAAAAAACAAATACCGAAAACAGAAACAAATTGAGCCTACTCCTAAAAAGATTATATTGATGTATAATCGGAATAGTGGTAGTGCAGCCGAAGGGATTATTTTGGATGCGATGCATAGTAAAAAAGTAATAACCTTTGGAGAAAATTCAGGTGGATATATCACTTTTGGCAATGTGATGACCATTCCTACGCCTGAATTGAAACTAAATTTGCAAACAGCTACTCAAAAAACACCCAATAGATTTATTTATGAAAAAACTGGCATCCCTCCACAAGTAAGAGCCAATAATAATGAAGATTGGCTTGTACAGGCTTTAAATCTGTTGAAAAGCAAATAATTTTTGCATACATTGGGTTATCAAAAAATCAGGTATGACAACTCAAACTAAACGTAAAGGGGCTCGCTCCATCAAAGATATTCCACAGGATATTCTAAAAAAACTCAATTTGGGAGAAATAGAAACAGCCAATTTGATGGAGTGGCTTGCCATTGATACTTCAGAACTGCTGAAAAATCTTTTGAATCAATTAAAAAGGCAAGATTATCTAAAAACAATACTCAGCAATATTGATGCTCTAAAAAAGAAAACGATTAATACTGTCAATGAAACGATTGGTTTGAGTTTTTATCAGTTAGCTACTGAAAATAATGATAAAGACTTTTTTAGCCTCTTATCTAAACATACTTCCGATTCGGTTAGGTGTTGGGCTGCTTATATGATAGGACAGAATTCGACTTTAGAAATTGCTCAAAAACTTTCTCAAATAGCTTTTTTTGCAGCAGATAGTCATTTTGGAGTACGAGAAGTGAGTTGGCTAGCAACTCGTCCAGATATTGCAAAAAGTTTGGATAAAAGCATTGAAATTTTGTCTAAATGGTCTGTCTCTCAAGATGAAAATATCAGACGTTTTGCCAGTGAAGCTACACGCCCCAGAGGTGTCTGGTGCGAGCATATTGAGATTCTCAAGAAAACCCCTGCCCTAGCACTTGATATTTTAGAGCCTCTTAAATCGGATAAAGCTAAATATGTACAAGACAGTGTAGGCAACTGGCTTAACGATGCCAGCAAAACACAATCTGAATTTGTAAAAGATTTGTGTAAAAAGTGGGAAAAAGAAAGTTCTACCAAAGAAACAGCCTATATTATCAAAAAAGCTTTAAGAACTCTTCAGAAACAATAAAAAACACATTTTCACAAAATATTCAAAATAATATTTGGATTTATATAAAAAATATTATTTTTGCACATCGTTCATTTACATCAGATACTTATCCAGAAAGATGGAGGGAATTGACCCTGTGAAGTCTTGGCAACCATCAGCAATGAAAAGGTGCCAAATTCAACTCGAATATTTCGAGAAAGATAAGTTAGAAAATTTGCACTTCATTATTCTTTGATATTAAAATGCTCTTCTAGCTTGTCTGAAGAGCATTTTTGCTTTTCAGTCTTCATAGTCCTATTCTATTTTTTCTATTCGGTGAATAAAATCTTTTGGAATGATATTTCATCATTTTAAAACCTATTTTATGATGCTTACGTATTCATTTTTACAGAAAGATTTTGGGTAAAACCACTCTGATTTTCAACACAAACAACGCTTAAACAATTAAACTATTAAATTTATGAAATTTTTTCTATTTGTATTACTCGCAACTATTGGTTGTTTATCAGAAAGTTACAGTCAGGAAAATCAAGCTTATCGTGCCATTGATGACCTTCTGACAAATGCTCAATGGAATGCCATGTTTCCTAGAAGAGCTGGCACTTATGGAACTCATCCACAAGGATATACTTTAGATTTTTATTCATTTGCCAATTTTAAACAAGCCATTCAAGAACTTTCTGATTACAGAGTTCACATCCGAAAAAAACCTAATGTATGGGGCGAACTGATTACTATTACAAGAGTTTCAACCAATCATACTTATAATTATAGTGATGTGGATATTTCTTGGCACAATAACACTACTCCAGAAGTAATTATCAATATCAATTTTGCAGATTTTGTAAATACAGCCTCAGAAATCAATAATAAAAGAGAGTTAGCAGCTTTTTTAGCTAATATTTCTAAAGAAACTACTGGAGGATGGCAACCCATTGGTAGTGGATTAGATGGAGATTATACACTTTGGGGTTTATATTTTGTACACGAATTGGGTTATACAAGTAGTAATTGTAATAATGCTTATACATCTCCACATTCTGAATATCCACCCGTTTCTAATAAATGTTATTATGGAAGAGGCCCGATTCAGTTGTCATGGAATTATAATTATGGACAGTTTAGTAAGTTTTTATATGAGGACAAAACCGTTTTGCTCAATAACCCTGATGCTATTCAACAAGATGGTGTATTAGCTTTTAAGTCAGCTATTTGGTTTTGGATGATGCCTCAATGGCCTAAGCCCTCTTGTCATCAGGTGATGCATGACAAATGGTTGCCTCAGAATGGAGAGTATGTTACTAACAAAATGTATAAAAAAGGATTCGCCCATACCAATAATATCATCAATGGTGGCTTGGAGTGTAGAAATACCTCTGGTGTTGCTTTTACACAAAAAGTTGTTTTGCGTTCTCAACTTTACAAATATTATTTAGGAATTTTAGGGTTTTCTCCTGCCCAAATTAATAACGAGGATTCAGGAGATTATACTACTCTATGCCACGAAGGAGCCAGCAATGCTATGGAAAATTATAAAAGTGCCTATGTAATTGCCGATGCCCCTTTAGCTGTCAAATTAGGCAGTTTTAAAGCTCAATTAAAGTCTAAATATGTTGAATTGTTATGGACTCTTTATTCTTCAGATATCAGTTATATAGAAATTGAAAAATCTGACATGCATTTATCTAATTTTCAAACTATTACTAAAATACATCATCAGCCTGTCCATGAGTATAGTTACCACGATTTTCAGGTTAAAGAATGTTATTATCGTCTTAAAATCGTAGAAAATGGTAGCAATATTATTTATTCAAAGCCTATTTATTTTACACCTTATCCCGAAAAAAATTCCGTAGAAATATATCCAAATCCTGCTTCTGATATTGTTTGGATAAAAGGTTTAGAAGACAATGAAAAAATCAGCATTTATGATATTTGGGGAAAGACTTTTTATAAAAATATTCCTTATAACGCTCAAATTGGCATTTCTCTTGCTAATTTTCCAAAAGGAACTTATTATTTGCATATACAAACCAAAGAAAATTATAAAATCCTCAAGTTCATTAAATTGTAGTTTCAAATAAAGAAAAGGCTTTTTAGCCTTTTCTTTTGAATTTTTCAATCTTTTTTTATAATTATTAATCCTTTTCCTTTCAGTTTACTTGTAGTTTTTTCTTCTTTTGTTTCTTCCTTTTTAGAAAAACTAATTTTTAAACTCCCTTTTGTTTCATCTTCTTCTTTTTTAGATTCCCAATAGCTTTCTACATACGATTTTCGAGGTTCTTTTTCGAGTTTGGTGAGTTCTTCTTCTTTTTTTAAATCTAAGTTTTTGAGAAAGTCAAATATTTCTTCAGCATCTGGGCGTTGAGATGCATCATGGTTCATCATGGAACCGATGAGGCGTTTTAGTTTATTGGGCAAGCGTGTATCCACAATTTTCAACTCTTTTCCTTCGTTAGTAGCCTGACATGCATACACATATTTTTTAGGAAATTCGGGTAAATCTCCTTGTAAGTAAATACAATACAAAAGTCCTAAAGCAAAAATATCAGATTTTATAGTAAGGTTTTCAGACTTTTCTTTTCCTTGCACATATCTTGCTAGTTCAGGTGAATAGAAAACCATATCTCCTACTACTTCTTCTTGCAACTCAGGAGGTTTTGACGAAAAATAACTATTGTCAAAATCTATAAGTTTTGTTGTGTAAAAATTTGTTCTTGTTTGCTTGATAAGCACATTATCGGGTTTTAAATCGCCATGTACAATACCTGCTTTGTGCAAAATATTTAAACTATGAGCTATTGTCTTTAAAATCAGGATTTTGTTAGGTAATGGCAAAGAATATACTTCATCTGTTGAAAGCGAGGCTACATCAATTTTTTCTGTTACTTTGTAATAAGTACTTCCACATCTGAAGAAATCTAACGTAAATACCAAATTTCCGCCTACTCCACATTTTTCATTGATTTGCTCCATCAGAGCTTTATGATGTACTTCAAAGCGTTCGCATTCTTTTCTTTTTCGTTCTTTGGAAGCCACGCTCCCTGGTGAGCCTTCTGTGGGGTATTTAGGAGCAAGAAACTCCTTCATAAAATATACTTTATCGCCTTTTTGGGCAAAAGTCCACTTGCTCAAGCCTCCACCTGCTGTGGTAAAATCTTGCAAAATTTTATATCCATTGATGATTTCGCCCTTTAACATGAGATATTTGGTCAGATAGCTTTGGTTATTATAAGAATTTAATATATTTGAGATGCACAAATTTACAAAATTTTATACTTATGATACCCAAAAACTTCTTTTCTACACTTAGAATTTTACATTTAGCAATTAGTTTTGGTACTTTGGCAATCATTGTCATTTTTTATGTTTTGAGTAAAAATCAACCAGAACCTCTTCTCACTCAAGATAACAAAATGCTTGTGTATATTTTCCCTGTTTTTGCTATAGTAGTAGGAGCTACTGGTATTTTTCTAAGTAAACAATTTTTAGCTAAAATAAAAGATCAAAAATTATTAGACAAACTAAACCAATATCGAGTTGCTTATATTGTTCGTTGGGCAATGATTGAAGGAGGTAGTGTCATGTTGGTGATGGGATTTTTTATGAGTAAACAAATTGCATTTTTGGGTTTAGCGAGTGCTGGATTGGTATTTTTACTTTTGCAAAAAGCGGATATCAATACTTTTCAAAATGATGTTCAATTATCCTCAGAAGAGAAAAAAGAGTTAGAAAGTACTTTTAGATAGATTAAGTAGCAATAAATTATAAGTTATGATTTATTTGAGGGCGTACTATAACTAATTTCTTTGATGGAATTATAGAATTGTTTCATTACACAAGAATCATAAAAAAGCCCCGAAAAAAATCGGGGCTTTTAGTTTTTAAAATAAGCTTTTACTTAAATCAAATTCTTCAAGGTAGTCAGCTACACGGCGTACAAACATCCCTCCTAATGCTCCATCTACTACTCTGTGGTCGTAAGAATGCGATAGGTACATCATATGTCTTACTCCTATTGTATCTCCAAATGGGGTTTCAATAACAGAAGCCTGTTTTCTGATAGCACCCAAAGCCAAAATACCTACTTGTGGTTGCATGATGATGGGTGTACCCAATACATTTCCAAAAGAACCTACATTGGAAACGGTGTAAGTTCCACCTACGAGTTCATCTGGTTTCAATTTATTTTCTCTAGCTCTACGAGCAATATCATTGATTTTTTTAGTCAAACCTACTAAATTCAATTGGTCTGTATTTTGGATGACAGGCACAATCAAATTGCCACTAGGCAAAGCAACAGCCATTCCAATATTGATATTTTTGCGTTTGATGATTTTATCACCATCCACAGAAATATTCATCATGGGGTAGTCTTTGAGAGCTTTGGAAATAGCTTCTATAAACATAGGCATGAAAGTAAGAGCTTCTCCTTCTTTTTGAAGCATTTCATCTTTTACTTTTCTTCGCCAGTAAACCAAATTAGTTACGTCTGCTTCTACAAATGAAGTAACATGTGGAGCTGTATGCTTCGATTCTACCATTCTTTGGGCAATCATCTTACGCATTCTATCCATTTCAATCACTTCATCACCAGCAAATATAGGTACTGGTGTAGATTTTTTCTCAGGCTGAACAACTTTTACCTCTTGTACTGGTGTTACTTGTATTTCCTCAACTGGTTTTACTTCAATCACAGGTTCAACAGTTTTAGGTTGTTGTATAACTGTTCCCCCTGATTGCTTAGCTTTTACATAAGCTAATATATCATTTTTAGTAACTCTCCCCTCTTGTCCTGTTCCTGCAATAGTTTCAAGTTCACTCATTGAAATACCTTCTTCTTTTGCAATATTTAACACCAATGGAGAATAAAAACGACCAGCAATAGGTTCTGAAAGTGTTTTTACTTCTTCGATTTTAGCTTCTATTTTTTGAGCTTCTTTTACAACTTCTTGTGTTGGTGTAGTTTGTGGTTGGCTTGCTCCTCCTCCTGTATCAATAACAGCTATTGTTTTACCTACTTGTACAACATCACCTTCTTTTACCAAAACTTCTTTCAATACACCCGCATGCGTAGAAGGTATTTCTGTATCCACTTTATCAGTGGCTACTTCCAAAATAGACTCATCTTGTTCTATTTTATCACCAACTTTTTTGAGCCAGTTCAAGATAGTGCCTTCCATGACACTTTCGCCCATTTTGGGCATAACCAATTCTACTAAAGCCATATTATTTAGTTGCGTTTAAAGATTATTTGGGTGTGTTTTGGTTGCTAAATTACAAATTAAAAGTTACTTGGCAAATTTTACAATGAAATTCCTTTAGATGCAACTTTTATACAAATTTTACTTCTTAAAACACTTTTATCTTAGTTTATATGATTCCTAATATTATATTTTCTTAAAAATGTTTTTTCAGAATAACATGTTTTGATATAGTGTTTTTATAATATTTTTATTTTACAAACTTTTTTACCATCATAAAAGTATGCATTTCAAAACCTTCTCCAAATTCTTTATCTTCAAGTTTTTCTATGATAAAACCACTCTTAAAATAAAAATTAATTGCTTTGAAGTTTTTTCTATTTACATCTACATATACTATTTCTGGTGTATTTTTTTCTTCTAAATAATTCAAAAAGCCTTCTCCTATTCCATTCCCATGATAATCTGTATCTATATAAAATCTACTTAAATCATAAATTTTTCCATCTGTGGTGTAAGTGCAAGAATAGGCTACAATCTTTTCTTCTTTTACACCCACAAAAAAGTGATAGTTCCTATCCATTAACTCTTTGATATTCTTTTCAGAGTGAACATTGGCAAGCATATATTCCATTTGTTCTTCTGTGGTAAGGTTATGATATATTTTTCTCCAAATTTTTTCATTCAGTTCATGAATATCTTTTACATCATTTTTATTTGCTTCTCTAAACGAAATAGATGAGTATTTATTTGCCATAATTTTATAGTTTAAAATGGTGCTTACCAAAACTATATTTTTTTTAGATAAGATAAAATTTTCTTTTTATAATTTTAGAGAAAAATAGTTTGTTTGTTGTTATGGGATTCTGTTTTTTTGCATTCTAATTAGTTTTTTCATGAAATTTGAATTATTACATACTGATTCTCAAACAAAAGCTCGTTTGGGAAAAATAGAAACAGATCATGGAGTCATAGAAACCCCTATTTTTATGCCTGTGGGTACAGCAGGTACAGTAAAGGCTGTACATACAAGAGAATTACATAATGATATTCAAGCCCAAATTATTTTGGGAAATACTTACCATTTGTATCTACGCCCAGGGCTTGATGTCCTCAAACAAGCAGGTGGATTGCATAAATTCAATGGTTGGAACAAACCCATTCTTACAGATAGTGGTGGTTATCAAGTATATTCGCTTGCAGAAAACAGAAAGATTACAGAAGAAGGTGTAAAGTTTAAATCTCATATTGATGGCTCATATCATTTCTTTTCACCTGAAAGTGTGATGGATATTGAAAGAATCATTGGAGCTGATATTATGATGGCTTTTGATGAATGCCCTCCCTACCCTTGTGATTATACATATGCCAAGAAATCGATGCATCTCACACACAGATGGTTAGAACGTTGTTGCAAACGTGTAGATGAAACAGAAGGCTTGTACGGATATAGTCAAACGCTTTTCCCGATTGTACAAGGTAGTGTTTTCAAAGACTTGAGAAAGGAATCGGCTGAATTTATTGCTTCTATGGGTAGAGAAGGCAATGCCATTGGAGGACTTTCAGTAGGTGAACCTGCTGAAATGATGTATGAAATGACAGAGTTTGTTTGTGATATTCTTCCCAAAGATAAACCTCGTTATCTGATGGGTGTAGGTACACCTGCCAATATTTTGGAAGGAATTGCTTTAGGTATAGATATGTTTGATTGTGTAATGCCCACTCGTAATGCTCGAAATGGTATGTTGTTTACCACACAAGGCATTATCAATATTAGAAATGAAAAATGGAAAACTGATTTTACACCTATTGATGAAACTTTGGGTGGTGAAGTAAGTGGCTTTTACTCAAAAGCTTATTTAAGGCATTTGATGATTAGTAAAGAAATTTTAGCTGCTCAAATAGCCAGTATTCATAATTTACGTTTTTATTTGTGGCTGGTTGCTCAAGCGAAAGAACAAATCAGATTAGGAACTTTCAAAGCTTGGAAAGATAAAATGGTGGTAGATTTAATGAGAAAATTATAAAAAAATTATATCTGAAATCAAAAAAACAGAAACCTTATAGGCTTTTAAAGCACTCCTATAAGGTTTTCATTTTAATAACTTTCTTTATGATCAATACTATTTCACAAACTTCATATCGAGTGTTCCAACGTGTTTTATTTCCATTCCCATCATATTTTGTTTAGTAGTAATATTACCTGCAATGTTATTGAGCATACCCACTTTATTATCAAATAAGTAGTTAAAATCAGCTACCATTGTCTGTCCCATTTGTGGGGCTAGCATTTCTTTATCATCTTCTTCAAGTTTGGTATCTTTCTCAATTTTTTGAGCGTCAATCGAAGATTTCAGATTCAATTTAATAGATGCTTGCTGATTGGTAAAAGAATTGACTTTCTGTATAACCTCCATTCCCATCATGCTCATTTTATTTTCTTCGCCTACTGTAGTATTTTGGGGTAATTGCAAAAGGTCAATAAAATCTGTTGGAATAAGGTCTATGGTATTGTCTGTTTCTTTTATTTCAACTGTTTTAGGCTTGGGTTTATTGATAGTAGTTACTGTATAACCAGCTTTGAGTTGCCCTGTCTTTGGATTAAACTCTGCCATGACTGAAAGTTTTTCTCCATCAGCTTCAGCAGAAGCTGCTATTCCACCTTCTTTTACTTTAGCTTCTACCAAAATGCTTCCACTCTCACGTACTACCAAAAAAGGTGTTTCCAAAAAGGTAAAGTTACCCTGATCATCCACCAAAAAATCAGCTTCTAAGCTTGATTTTGGGAGATTGATGATTGAGGCAACGATTCTTTTTTTGTCATCCACTACATTAAAATTTTCTAAATAAAAAGTACCTTTTGCACCACCATTGGGTGTTTTGGAATTAATTTTGAGTACAAAAGTAGATTTTGTAGTGAATTTCATGGTAGGCATTGCACTTTGCATCATACCTCCTATGTTTACACCACCTACGTTTCCACCACCAGAACTGGAAATTTCATCTGTTTGTGTAGCGGCAAAACGATAAATAACCCCTTCTTTCCATTGATAAGCCAATTTTTGAGCATTTGCTTTCTGAAAAAATGTAAATAAACATGCGATTAGTAAAATTCTTAATTTCATAGAATAATGATTTTGAGGTGTGTAATGATGAATTTAGATTATAAGATTGAGTTTACAACTATTGTGCCAACTTGGTTTATGTACTTTAGAGATTCCTTTGGATTGTAAGTAAGATACTCGCTTATATATCTAATAGCCTGTTTATTTTATAAAACATAAAAAAACTGTTTATTTGTAGTTAATAACCCAAACATAAGAGCAAATTGAACTTGAATATTCAATAAAATTATAAACTATGCAGGAAAACGCTCTGCTTCTCATGCTAAAAACTTTAAGAGAAAAAGAAGAAGTTATTTTATATAATAACTTATTGGACATTCCACAACAATATGTTCAGGAAGTACTAGAATATTTGGCTGATGAGTACAATAGAGAAAAAATTGATTATCCTTATCCAGCTCCTCCATTTGATAAATATGCTGCTCAATGGGGTATGTATGTAACTTATTTTGCTACTCAATTAATTCTTTATAGAGAACACAAGAGTAAAGATTTGGATATACTATTTACTCAATTTCAAAATAGAATAACAGCAGAATCAGTTTTATCAGCTGATATCTGTTTAAGATTTATTCCTCAAATTATTTATGAGCTTAATTTGATAGATATAGAAGATCCTTTAAAGAAAAAATTAGAAAATATTTTGCATATTTGGCACTATTCAGGACTTGAATATACTTCTTTGGATAGTGAAAATTTAGACTTTTCTGTAATAACATCAGACCCATGTCTTCTTCAATTGTATGTTGATAGGATTATAAGGTTCAAAAATAAATCTGTGGCTTGTCATCCAGCCATCATTCATCACATAAAGTCTAGTTTAGGTTTATATCATCAAGATTTTTGGAAAGATTTAAAACTATGAATACAATTGAAAAACTTAACCAAGTCCTCTCCTACTTAAAAAAATGTTTTGTAGGAAAAAATGAGATTATTGACCTGCTTGCCATTGGTTTAGTAGCCAGAGAAAATACATTTCTGTTAGGGCCTCCTGGTACAGCTAAAAGTGCGATTGTCAAACAGTTATCTACTTGTATTGAAAATGGAAAAAACTTTGAGTATTTATTAACCCGATTTACTGAACCCAATGAAATATTTGGCCCTTTTGATATTCGTAAATTAAAAGAAGGTGAATTGGTAACCAATACAGAAGGTATGATGCCAGAAGCTTCTTTAATTTTTTTAGATGAAATCTTCAATGCCAATAGTGCTATTCTCAATAGTTTATTGATGGCTCTTAACGAAAAAATATTTAGACGAGGAAAAGAAACAAAGAAATTACCTGCCTTGATGTTTGTGGGGGCTAGCAATTTACTACCTGAAGATGATACTTTAGCAGCATTATTAGATAGGTTTTTGATTCGAGTAAAATGTGATTATGTAGATACAGACTTATTAGAAGAAGTTTTACTTGCTGGCTGGGCTTTTGAAAAGCAACATGAAACAACCTATCCTTCTATTCTTCCTGATGAAATTATTCATTTACAACAAGAAGCCAAAAATGTTGATTTATCAGATATTCGTAAAACGTATATTCACCTAATTCACTCTCTAAGAACTTCTGGGATTAATGTTTCTGATAGAAGAGCTGTTAAAATTCAGAATTTAATTGCAGCTAGTTCCGTTATATGTGGCAGGAAACAAGCGATTACTTCAGATTTCTGGGTCATGAAATACATTTGGGATACAGAAGAACAAATAGAAATTTTAGCAGGCATGATAGACCAAATTATTGAAAAAGAAGAAAATAAAGATTTTGTTCATCCACAAGCATTTTTCAATAAAACTCCTAATTCTGAAGAAGTTATTAAAGAGGTTTTGTATTTACAGAATAAATGGGAACAAGAAGATTTATCTTTGGAAGAGAAAAATATTATTAAAGACAAGCTACGATATATCCAAACCAGAAGTCATTGGATCAAAAATCAGGAACATAAAATACATATTCAACAAGAAATTGATAAGCTATGGCAGAAAATGTTACAAACCATCTGATATACTATGTAGCCATTGCCAAAGAAGAAAAAGACAGTCTTGCTATTTTACGTATTTGGGATAATCTTAAAATAGCTTTTGATGATGAATTTGTATGGATTACAGGTTTTACAGAAGAGCAAATTCACAGTATTGAAATAAAATCTTTACCTTATAAATCTATTTATTACAGTGTAGAAGGTAACTTATTTCTAAAAGATAGTCTCCTACCAAATAGACGTATACCTTCTCTCCTTTGGACACCCATCCAAAGGGCTCTTCCTATTCAACTGCCTTCATTTAATCATAATTTTTTTGGAATACATGAAAAAATCAGTATTCATATAATTCCATCTGATGAAGAAAAAACAGCATTTGCTATTTTATGTAGTTTAGCTATACTTGGAAATTATGTCGAAAAAGCCCCAAAAATAAGATTAGAGAATCTTCTTTGGACAATTGTAAACTCATCAAAAGCATTGATTGTAGACCTCCCCCTTCTTCCACTCAATGGCAATGTATATTGGAAATATCAAAACATGCTTATACCTGTTGGGTACAGCTTTGAATTCCCTGAAATAGCACTTGTTTGGGAAAAGACCATAAACCCTGATGAAAAATATTGGATTTTATGGAATATTGATGACTCATATTCTTTAATTTTAAAGAAAGATTTCGAACCTCTCTCAATATCTTCTTTTAGAAAAACTATCCAAAATTATGAATAATAACGCTTCACACTATTTTCAAGCATCCGAAGATTATTTTTGGCAGTGGGAAGATAATGGCGAAGTAATAGCCATTCCTAACGGAGAAACAATTGCTTATAAGGCTTATATTTTAGAAATATTAGAATATCTTGCTCCACAAGGAATACCACGTTTTGGAGCATTATTATTAGCTCTCATAGCAACTAATAATAATGCTCATTTAGAGTCCATTACCCAAAATTTAAGTAAAAATGGAGCTCATATGAAGATTGTAGAGCAAGCTCTAGAATTTTTAAAAATACTTTCATCATTACCTCCAGAATATTACAAGGGACAGAAAAAACTGATTTTACTTCAAACTATTTTTAAAGATGCTCACAACAATCTTTCTCAAAAACAAGCAGAAAAAATTTTAAGAATCTATAAAGCCTTAGATAGACCCATTACACCTGATGAACAAAAAAAGATATCTCCAAGCATTGATATTATTTATCATGATTTCAGGGTAATAGCTATCTTATCCTCTAAGTTTAAGACTGTTCAGGATATTTTGGATGCTGTAGATGCAATCCCTACTCTTGAAGAAACCATAGAAATACCCTTAGAAACATCTGAAAAAAAAGATTTTATCTCATTATTAATTGAAGACGAAAAGACTTTTTATGTTGGATCTCTGGTAAAACATATTTGGAGTGGTTTACACATCCCTCTACAGAACAAACTACCCAGTCAACAACCTTTGGGTGGTTTTTCAGATTTAACGAATAAGGGTTCTTTTGATAAACTTTTAACTTCAGAATTTGCATACGAAGAAACTCTTTTTCTTTCTCGTATCGCAAATCAAGAAGCTTTGTATATACTGAGAGAAATCCCTCCTCAAAGCAATGATAAACAAAGAGTTATTTTAATAGATGTATCTCTCAAAAATTGGGGAACTCCTCATGTTTTAGCTTTTGCAATAACTCTTGCTCTTATTCATCACCCTAAAAATAAGATGGATACATTTGTTTATGGTGTAGGTCAGAAATATTTCCCTTTAAAATTTGATTCTAAAGAAGATGTGATAGAAGGGCTTAATTATTTAGACGCTTGTTTACATGCTGGGAGTGGGATAGAATTACTTTTCAAAGAAAATCCTCTCTTAAAAAATGCAGAGCTATTTCTTATTGCATCTGATGAAACCTATCAAACACCTTATATACAAAAAATTATACAGGAACATCATCATTTTTTTAATTACTGGATTCATACTAATATTGATGGAAATATTTCTGTTTACAAGAAACAAAACAGAGGTAAAATATTCATTCAAAATATTTTCTTACAACTAAAAAGTATTTGGAAAACAGACAAAAAAAATATTCATTTTGATTCACCTCAAAAAAAATATTATCAAATTAGCTCTTCTTATCCTATATTATTTCCAAACAATGAATTAAAGGCAAAAATTTTACTAAAAGATTCTATAGGGCGTATCTTTAGAATCACAAAAGACAAAAAGCTATTTTTATTAAATGCTCCAGATAAAGGCTGGTTACTTATTTATGATCATTTACCATTCTACGATGGAAAAAACTGTATAGGTTTTACAGAAAAATCAGAATGTATTTTGCTTATGTTTAATATCCATGAAAGAGCTGTTTATATAATTGATATTAATACAGATCAACAAACTGTGCTGAACTTCCCTAATTATAATTATCATCTTGATTTTTTCTTTGATGATACTAACTATCAATTTATATGCACGAATTATTCTTATCAATGGATTATTAAACAAAAAGATGAAGTTTGGATAATTGAGCAGTTTCAAAAATCTTATGAAGAATTAAATTCTTTAAGAAACTTCTATCTACAGAAAGCAGAAAACAATATGGATATTACTGAGTCTAAAAAAAGCATGAATGTTTTAAAAAATATTGATACAATCTTTATCAATGAATACAACAGTTTAATATTTTCAAAACATGAATTGTGCATAAATCAAGATGGTTGGAAATTAAATCCTTCTCAACACCTAAAACCTAAGATTATATCTAAAAGAACAAATATCAATTTTTTTAGATTTGGTGATGGTAGTAAAATTACCATCAATACAGGAGGAATGCTTACTTTTGAGAGTTCAAACCCTAATATTCCTGTTTTTCATTGCCCAAGTGTACTTGAACAACCTTTGGCTTTTGCTTCTGAAACTTTTTTTATAGGAAATCCATATTATAAAATCAATCATTTACAACAAAAACTCATAACACAACAAGAGCTAGCAAGTTATTTAATTGGATTTATTGAAAATATTAAAAACTATGGAACTTAAAATTATCCCTTCTTCTATCTCCCCAAATAAAAACACTCTTAAAGGGATACTGATAGAAGGAAGCTCTGTAAAATATTGGCTTTCAGAAATACAAAGAATGCAAATATCCTTGTTTTTCTCGGAAGTATATGCCATACCAAACCAAACACCTAATAGCATTTGGGGATGTTTTGTAGTTTCGGAAATGCCTTTTCATAATGTAGATTTAGAGAAAAACATCTATTGTCAATTAATAGGAAATGTTTTGTTCATTCCAGAAAAGACATCTGTTTTTCCAAAAATATCTGATAATGAACTACAAAGCCTCTTTTTTTCTAGAAAACATATTTTACATCCTGCTTTTGGGTTAGTAGAGTTATCTGAGCCTATTCTCTGGGAGAAGATTATTCAAGAACCTATTCATAATTTAATCAATATTTTGAAGCCTGTTTCTTCAGTCTTCATTCCATCAAAAATAAAGAGCTTTAGAATTAAACCTTTGGACATAGAAGAGTCTCTCCTTTTAATTGAAGAAAACACTTTTCCTAAGAAAGACTTCACTCAAAAACCTTTAAACAAACAGGAGAAAATAAAATTAAATTTTTATAAAAGATTTTTTGGTGAAAACTTATCCGAACCCCATAAAAAGAAAAGCTTACATACATTTTTAGATAAGATATTTAAGAAATTCTCTAAAAAATCAGAAAATTTCTTAAATCATTGGCAAAAGGATTATGAACAATTGAACCAAAGAAATCAGTCAGCACTTAAGCAATTACTAGATTTATTGGATAAGAACCCCTTAGAAGCTCTAAAATACGCTATACCTATTGATAATAAAGGTATTCAGCGAGGAGAAACATTATCATCAAACAATTGGGTGCTTCGAAAAATATGGGATAATTTTTCTATAAATCAATCTAATTCTTCTAATTCATCAAAAAAAGTTGGTTTGGAACAAGAAGACTTTTTTGAATTAGAAAACAGATATAAAAAAACTGCTGAAGAGTTCATTAACAAAAAAGAGTTTCAGAAAGCTGCTTTTATCTATATGAAGCTTTTAAAGGATTACTCATTGGCTGCAAAAGCTCTTGAAGATGGATACTTGTATCAGGATGCTGCATCTGTTTATTTGAAACACTTACAAAATAAATCCAAAGCAGCAGAATGTTATGAGAAAGGCAATATGACTTTAGAAGCTATTGAACTCTATAAAGAATTGATTATGAATGAAAAAGTGGGAGATTTATATATAAAACTGAATCAAAAAGATGAAGCATTTGTATATTATCAAAAAGTAATTGATGAATATGTTGCTAATAATCAATATGTAAAAGCTTCTTTAATTTATAAAGACAAAATGTATCTACCTTTAAACGGACAAAATATTTTATTAGAGGGCTGGAAACAAGATCAAGATGCCTATAATTGCCTCAATAACTATTTTGCCAATATTACTGATTCTGATAAATTAGCAAAAGAAATACAATTTATCTATAAAAATGAAGTTCGTGATACTCATCAATCAACTTTTTTAGAGATACTTAAACACGAATACAAAAAAGGAGTTGTAAAACAAGTCACTCGTGAAATAGCTTATGAAATTATTGCAGATTTAATTCTTACAAATCGTAATTATATTCAAGAACTTATTACTTTCAATAAAGAAGATGAAATACTCATAAAGGATACTATTCGTTTTAAAAAGAAAAAATAAAAAAGGGCAGGTTTTAAGTCTGCCCTTTTTTATTTTAATTTATTTGTGAAGCTACTTTGGGAGCACCCGCTAGAATTTCTTCGTTTGCAAAATCTGCATATTTTTGGAAGTTTTTCACAAATGCCTGAGCAAGTTCGTTTGCCTTCAAATCATATTGTGTTTTGTCAGTCCAAGTATCACGAGGATTCAAAACTTCAGAAGGAACATCTGGGCATGTCTGAGGTACAGCCACACCAAATACTGGATGATTTATAAAAGTAACATTATCCAATTTACCTTCCATAGCTGCTGTAAGCATAGCTCTTGTATAACGCAATTTCATACGAGAACCCACACCGTAAGGTCCACCTGTCCAACCTGTGTTAATCAACCACACATTTACCTTATTTTCAGTCATTTTTTTGCCTAAAAGTTCAGCATATTTGGTTGGGTGCAAAGGTAAGAAAGCAGCTCCGAAACAAGCAGAAAAAGTAGTCTGAGGCTCTGTTACACCCATTTCTGTACCTGCAACTTTAGCAGTATAGCCAGAAATAAAGTGATACATTGCTTGTCCTGTGTTGAGTTTAGAAATAGGAGGAAGTACACCAAAAGCATCTGCTGTCAAGAAGAAAATATTCTTAGGAGTACCAGCCATAGAAGGCTCTACTGCATTGGCTATAAAATTGATAGGATAACCTACACGAGTATTTTCTGTTACAGAGGTATTTGTGTAGTCAGGGGTACGAGTATCAGCAATAAAACGAGTATTTTCTAATACTGAACCAAATTTAATTGCATCCCAGATTTCAGGCTCACTTTCATGAGTAATATTGATTACTTTTGCATAACAACCACCTTCAAAATTGAAAACGCCTTTGTCTGTCCAGCCATGTTCATCATCTCCAATCAAGCCTCTGTTAGCATCAGCAGAAAGGGTTGTTTTACCTGTACCAGAAAGACCAAAGAACACAGCTACATCACCTTCTTTGCCTACGTTGGCAGAGCAGTGCATAGAAAGTGTATTTTTTTCATGAGGTAAAATATAGTTTAATACTGTAAATATACCTTTTTTCATTTCACCAGCATAACCTGTACCACCAATCAAAATCATTTTTTTCGTGAAATTGATAACTGCAAAGTTTGCTTGACGAGTTCCATCTACAGCAGGGTCTGCTTGAAATTCAGGAATATTAATAATTGTGAAATTTGGAACAAAACTTGAAAGTTCTTCTTGTTTAGGTCTTAAAAACAAGTTGTTACAGAACATATTATGCCAAGCCTGTGTATTTACTACACGCAGTTTTAATTGATAGTCAGGGTCTGCTCCTGCATAAGCATCACGTACATAAACTGTTTTATCAGCAAGGAAAGCCACCATTTTAGCATGTAAAGCATCAAATTTAGCAGGCTCAAAAGGCTGGTTTATATCTCCCCACCATACAGAATCTTTTGTTTTTTCATCTAATACAGTGAATTTATCTTTGGGCGAACGACCTGTGAATTTTCCAGTATCACACATCAAAGCCCCTGTATCAGTTAGCACTCCTTCTTTATTAGCAAGAGCATGTTCTACAAGCTCCGCAGGTGAAAGATTCCAGTATGCTTTTGTTACTTTCTGAATACCAAGTGCTTCCAAGCCACTTACCAAAGATTTCTTACCAATTTCTTGCATATATTTTGTGTATAGAATTTATTAAAAAATAATAAAATTTCGGCAAATGTACGATATTTTTATTTTTTTTGCTATAAAAATTAAAATATTCTTAGAAAAATATTGGACTTTGGGTTATATACTTTCCAACAAAAAACCTCCTAATGACTTAAGAGGTTTATTTGTTTTATATTTCAATATGAATTTAACTATTTACTCTTCTGTATATGCCCAATCTACACCAAATTTGGTATCTTTGAGTGTAATACCAACTTTCTTGAAGTCAGCACGAATGGCATCTACTTTGTCATATTGTTTGTTGGCTTTAGCTTCCTGATAATTTTTAAGTAAACTAGCAGAAAGCTCATCAAAAGCATGAGGCTTATCTTCTTGGATTCCTAATATTTCTTCAAAAAACAAGATAAATTTATTTTTAAGTGTTTCAAAAGCCTCTTTTGAAATCGTACTTATTTTATCTGGATTGTTTTGGAAAGTATTGATTTTCTTGGTGATATTGAAAAGCTGAGAAAGAGCAAGAGATGTATTCAAATCATCATCTAAGGCATCATATACTTTTTCAAAATCAGAATATATTTCTTCTTCAAGCTTTTTATCATGTTTTTCAGCAACAAACTCTGTGTATTCCATTTTTTTCAAGCCTTTGAGAGCATTGATAAATTTGAAATAGTTTTTCTGGGTATCTTTTAAGGCTTTATCTGAAAAATCTATGGTACTACGATATTGTACTTGCAAAATAAACAGACGAATAATCATAGGGCTGTATGTTTGAGAAAGAATAGGGTTTTCTCCTTCAAACAAATCTTTATTATCTCCATCAAATAAATCGCCTAGATTTATCACATTGCCCAATGATTTACTCATTTTTTGCCCATTTACTGTAACCATGTTGTTGTGCATCCAGTAGCGAACAGGTTGTTTACCTTGATTGGCAGCTTTGGCTTGAGCTATTTCGCATTCGTGGTGTGGGAAAGACAAGTCCATTCCACCACCATGTATATCAAAGGTTTCCCCTAAATATTTGGTACTCATAGCAGTACATTCAATATGCCAACCAGGGAATCCCTCGCCCCAAGGTGAATTCCAACGCATAATATGTTCAGGTTGAGCTTTTTTCCAAAGTGCAAAATCTGCTGAGTTTTTCTTTTCGTCTTGCCCTTCAAGCGTTCTACGCTCTTCACCTGCCCCTGCTATCAACTCTTCTATCACTCTTCCCGAAAGTTCTCCATAAGTATATTTCTGATGGTAAGCATTCACATCAAAATATATAGAGCCATTCACTTCATAAGCCAACCCTGCTTCCAATATTCTTTTGGTTATTTCAATTTGCTCAACAATATGCCCAGTAGCTGTAGGTTCTACATCTGGACGCATTACACCCAGTCTACCTATCACATCATGGTAACGAATTGTATAACGCTGAACAATTTCCATAGGCTCGAGTTGTTCGAGTTTGGCTTGTTTGGTGATACGGTCTTCTCCCTCATTGGTATCGCCCAAAAGGTGTCCAACATCTGTAATATTTCTTACAAAACGAACTTTGTAGCCTTTATGCTTGAGGTATCTTCTTAAAACATCAAAAATTACGGCAGGTCTGCCATTTCCTATATGAGCATCGCCATATACAGTAGGTCCACATAAATAAATACCTACAAAAGGAGGATTAAGAGGTTCAAATATTTCTTTTTTACGTGTAAGAGTGTTATAAATGATAAGCGGATTCAAGGTAATGATGAGTTATAAGTTATAAAAATATATTGTACATTGATACATCTTCATTGTACAATGTTTTAATCTTCTCTACTTGCATTGAATAGTTTTTGTTTTTCTTCTTTGGTAAGACTATCGTAACCTTTTTCAGAAATTTTATCCAAAATCTTATCCAACTCTTCTTGTGAGGGAACTGTACCAGAAGCTATAGTTTGTTCGGGTTTTCCTTGTTTGGCTTGAGTAGCACCCTTGGTTACTTTTGCTTTTTCTTTGATGTAGGTAACTTTCATTTTAGGTTTTGGTTGGAATAAACCTGCCCACCATTCCAAAAACTGATTGATATATTTACCCAAGTCTCTTCCCTTTCTAAGTTGAATGATAAACAAATAGCCCAGTAAAGCTCCTCCTAAATGGGCTGCATTGCCACCTGGATTACGATTTGCTAATTCTAAAAATGAAAGTAAAACAAAAAACCAAGCAATATATTTCAGTCGTACAGGAAATATTCCAAATATAGAAACTATCATATTAGGGGCTAAAGTTGCTGCTGCAACAATAAGTGCATATACCCCACCTGACGCTCCTACTAAAGGAGCACCTTTATATATCAGAAGGCTGGGGACAAAGTTATAAATACCCATGAAAAATAACCCTCCAACTACAACACCCAACAAATAAATAGATAAAACTCTTCTACTTCCTACAAAATCTTGTACCAAACGCCCCATAAAATACAAATTGAGCATATTGAACAAAATATGAAAAATATCATTCAAGCTATGGGCAAAACCATAAGTTACAAGTGTCCAAGGTCTTGTAATAAATTTTATAGGGTTTGAGCTAAGCATAATCCAATCCATTATATCAATAATAATAGACTGTTTACCTGCAAACCAAAGAATTACATTTACAATTGCCAGAAATAAAAATACCACTACATTGATGACAATGAGTTTCATTAAACCATTGTTTCGTTGACGAAAGGCATCTTTCAATTCAGAAAAAACATCTGTCATAATTAATATCTTTTAGGAATTCTCCAAATCAATTTTATCATAATAAATCCAAACAACATTCCTGCCAAATGAGCTCCATGAGCAACATTATCCCCAGGTAAATTTTGCATCAAAAATCCCACCTCAAAAACAATATACAACAAAACCATGTATTTGGCTTTCAAGCTAATAGGAGGAAATAACATTTGCAAAGGCATATTTGGGAATATCAAAGCAAAACTTGTTACAATACCAAAAATAGCCCCCGATGCTCCTACCATAGCTCCTATATTCTCATAATTTGCTATTAAAGATAGCACTCCTGAACCCAATCCACACATCAAATATAACAATAAAAAGCGATTTTGCCCCAATACTTGTTCTAAAATACTTCCAAAAAATAGAAGCCCCAACATATTACTAAAAATATGCATCCAATTAGCGTGCAAAAACATATATGTGAGCAACTGATAAGGTTGAAATGGATCTTCTGGTGGATTATTAATATAACATAATGCAAATGCCTCTGCATATTTAGGATACATTAATCTAAGTATAAACGCAATTACATTTAAAATCAATAATATTCGTACTGTGGGTGTAAGGTTAATCATGTATAAAAAACAAAATAGTTATGAATTATGGATTAAATAGGGAATTCCCATTCATTAAAACAACTGATAAAAATTTTTGCAATATTTTTGGCATCATCAATACCTCTGTGATGCGTTCCTTCCATCGTTAAACCTTCCATCTTAAGAGCTGTGGGCATTCCCACACCTTTAATTCCTTTTATGTCAGCATATTGATGTTTAAGACTGATATGGTTTTTGAGCCAACGAGTGTCTAAATTATGCAAATTGCAATCATTTTTAAACTGCGTTTTATCATAAAAACCCCAAGAACAAAGAATATAATCATCATTAAAGCTCTTTATCCAATCTTGAAATTCTTTGAGAGCCTTTGGAAACAAAGGGGCATCATCTACCATTTTTTGTGAAATAGTAGTAAGTTTTTTACAAAAATTCGAAAGCTCGGGATGTACAGAAGGTTTTACAAACAGAGTAATTTCATCAATAACATCTAAATCATCATCTATACAAACAGCACCTATCTCTATAATTTCATTGGGTTGTACGTTCTTTTCCTCCCAACATGTTGCTTCTAAATCTAAAATAATATATTTCATAGTTTTTATTCAATACTCTTATTATAACAGTAAGTTTTTGTTTTTAGTTTTTGTTTCTTCGATAAAATAAAGTAGAACAATTATTCTCTGAAAGCACTTTTTGAGCTACTTGTTCTACTTGTTCTACATTTACAGAAAGTATCTGATTTTCAACGTCATTTATCATATCTGTATTGCCAAGCATAGTAAAATAGCACAAATTCATGGCTCTATTTAAAACTTCCATTTCTGAAAATAAGTATGTAGAAAGAGCTTTATTTTTCACTTTTTCCAACTCTTTACTTTCAATACCTTCTTGCAAAAGTTTTTTGATTTCATTTTCAAGGGCTATATGTGCCTCTTCAATACTAACATGCTGATTAACATTGCCTTGCACTACCAGCAAACCATCATCTACTGAATCTGTAATGTAAGCATTGATACTATTGAACAATTGAAGTTCTCTGACTAATTTTTCGTTTAAACGAGAAGATTTGCCTCTACCAAGTACATCGCTAAGCAAATCGGTAGCGAAAAAATCGGAATGAACACGAGATGGCATTTTATAAGCCTTATAAATGGCATCCAAAGGTACATCTGCGTAAGTTTCTGTAAATCTTGCTTTTTCTTGCGTTGGTTCTTTGGGCAAATTGCGTTTGTATGGCTCTCCAGCAGGTATTGGCTCAAACCATTTTTCACAAAGCCTTTTTACTTCTTCTACTGTTACATTGCCCGCTACACATAAATAAGCATTATTTGGAATATAAAATTTATAGAAAAAACTCTTTACATCATCCATGGTAGCCTGCTCTATGTGGCTGATTTCCTTACCAATCGTAGCCCAACGATATGGATGAACCTCATACGCCAAAGGACGTAATTTGAGCCAAGCATCTCCATAAGGCTGATTGAGATAGCGTTGTTTAAACTCCTCTATCACTACACTTCTTTGAACTTCAAGAACTTGTGGGTCAAAAGAAAGTGAAAGCATTCTATCTGACTCAAGCCAAAAAGCCGTTTCTAAATTGGCTGAGGGCAAGGTTATATAATAATTGGTGATGTCGTTGCTTGTGAAGGCATTATTTTCACCACCTACCATTTGTAAAGGAGTATCATAAGAAGGTATATTTTTAGAGCCTCCAAACATCAGATGTTCAAAAAGGTGAGCAAAACCTGTTTTATGTTCACTTTCGTCTTTAGCACCTACATTGTAAAGTAGGTTAAAAGCTACAGTAGGTATACTTGTATCTTGATGTACAAGCACTTCTAAGCCATTTTTAAGTGTAAATTTTTCGTATGAAACCATGAAGGTATATTCAATTAGAAAGATACGGGCATATAGCCCGTATCAAGTACAAATTATATGATATATTTGTTTATTTTTTTAGACCTAATTCTATCAAACGTTCATTTAAAAATTCTCCCGCATTCATATCAGAATATAATTTTGGATGGTCTTCATCAATACAAGCTTCTAAGCAAGTCAAATCCATTTCGGAACGAGGGTGCATAAAGAACGGAATAGAATAACGAGAAGTATTCATTTTCTCTCTTGGAGGGTTTACCACTCTATGAATCGTCGATTTAAGTTTGTTGTTGGTAAGTCTATCAAGCATGTCTCCCACATTTACTACAATTTGGTCAGGAAGAGCCGTAATAGGAATCCATTTCCCATCTCTACGCAATACTTGTAAACCTTCAGCACTTGCTCCCATGAGTAAGGTAATGAGGTTAATATCTCCATGAGCAGCAGCTCTTACAGCATCAGCAGGTACTGAATCTGGGTCTTCGATAGGGAAATAATGCAAAGCTCTCAGAATGCTGTTTCCGTAAGCTATCTTGTCATCAAAATAATGTTCATCTAAATTCAAATACAAAGCAATGGCTTGTAACATGAGTTTTCCTGTATTTTCAAGGATTTTATAAGCCTCTAAGGTATAGCTTTTAAAGTCTGCCACTTCCTGAGGGAATACATTTTCAGGATATTCTTGTTTTACAGGGTCAGAAGAAGGAATATTTGCTATTTCTTGACCAACATGATAAAACTCTTTCAAATCGCCTACATTTCTGCCTTTGGCATGTTCTTTATTTTTACCTGTATAGCCTCTTTGTCCTGCCAAACCTGCAATTTCATAACGAGTTTTCACTTCATCGGGCAGTTTGAAGAAAGTCATGACATTTTCGTATAATTTAGCTGTCAGTTCATCATTTAAACCATGATTTTTGATAGCTACAAAACCAATATTATTATAGGCTTCACCTAATTTTTCTACAAAAGTCTTCTTTTTTACAGGATCTCCAGAAATAAAATCTGCTAAATCCAAAGAAGGTACGGTATCAAATAAAATTTCTTGCATACAACAATTGAGTATTTAGTTTTTAATGAGTTTTTAGGCTCTAAATATACAATAAAAAACACATTTGGCAAATTTAGAGACAAAGGTTTCCAAAAAAAATGCATTCTTTTATTTGATTATCAAAGTTTTGTTTCACCTAAAATATCTATATTTTTGTAAAATGATAAATAACTCCTTTCAAATACATTCCATTCTCCAGATAGGCTCTTTTCATACAAATTTTTGTGAAGATTTTTTAATATATGAACCCATCAGTCCCAACATACAAGTTTTAGCTGTGATGGATGGGTGTACTATGGGAAAAGAATCGATGTTTGCTTCTTTGATTGCAGGTAAAATCTTGAGAAAAATCTGTAAAACAATGTTTTATCAAGATTTAATTCAACCTATTTCTAACAATTTGGAAAACATACTTCAACAAATCTTAAAAGAGTTATTTCAAGAATTAAAACATCAAAAAAACAGGTTGCTTTTAGAAACCGAAGAACTACTTTCTACCTTGATAATCAGCATCATTGATATTAAAAATCAAGAAACTTTGTGTTTGGTTGTTGGTGATGGTTGTATTTATTGTAATGAAAAGATCTATGAATATGAGCAAAATAACACGCCTGATTATTTGGGTTATCATCTACATAAAAATTTTGAAGAGTGGTATATATCTCAAAATCAGAAAATTCGCATTAAAGATATTCAAAATATTGCTATTTGTACAGATGGAATATTTTCTTTTCAAAAACAAAAAGAGTCCATTATAGAGAAAACAGAAGCTGATTTTATAAAATTTTTACTTTCAGACAATAAAGATTTTAGTTTGCCTAATTTTTTTGAGAAAAAACTTAGATTCATTGAACAAAAGTGGCTTTACAATTTAACAGATGATTTAGCTATTGTGAGGTTTTCTTATTTCTAATACTTATTTTAATGATATTTGTCTCTCAAATTCAGAAAATTGCATATCTAAACGTTTCAGACACTCTTTTTTCCTACTTTCATCCATAAAGGAATACTGAATGCTGTTGTAAACAAACTGTTTAATTTCTTTATAACTCAATGAATATCTAGTAATTAATTTAAAATATTCGTTTGTCAGGCTTGATCTGGAAACTCCAGGGTCATCTGACGAAATAATGATAGGAACTCCTGCTTTGTGGTACAACATAACAGGGTGGCTGTTTCCGTTCATACCCACTCCCAAAATAAATTCGTTGCTGGTAATGTTAATTTCGACAGGGATATTTTTGTTTTTCATTGTTTTAAGGGTATTTGCCATGTCTTTCTCGTAGGCAATATCCATACCATGCCCTATTCTTTCTGCACCTGCTATTTCAATAGCATTTTTGATATTGGATTGTAAATACTCGCCATTTGCTAGTGCTGGAACCAATTCGCCTGCATGCAAAGCAAGCCTTACACGAGGATATTTTTGCTTGAGTAACTTAAACATTTGCATGTGTAACCAGTAGTTTTTGAGGGCGTTTTCGTTATTTTCAGGTCCTACAATGTTTACACCCACAAATAAGCCTGCCTTATCAAGTTCTGTTGTTTTAAAACAAGAATACAAGTCTTTAAAAACTTTTACATTTTGTTGTAAACGAAACACATACGTCTGAAACCTCAATGTAAATTGTGAATCATCAATGCCTTCATGATATTTTTTAGTTTGCAAAATATACTGCTGAATGTGTTTGATATAAGATTTTTCCGATTCCATTTTTTTGAGCATAGCAGTCAGTAAACGAATTGCTCCGACAGAATCTTTTTTACTTTGGTACAAAAGTAAAGAATCTTCATAAAAATCTGGGAATTTGACTTTTAACTCTTGGGTTGAGGGAGCTTCATAAATGGTTTCAATGTATTGAACTTTCTCTTTCAAAGCCTGCTCTTTAAGATACAGAAAACCATCTTTTTCGTTGCGTAACTCTAAACCCGCTCCAAAATTGGGAGCTGTAAAGAAATAATGACTTGATTGTTTCACATCTAACGGTTTATTGTAGGGTATTGGAAAGCCCTCAATAGACCATCTTTGTAGTATTGTCGTATTTTTACGTAATTCATCAATTGAAATACAGTTTTTACAAGGTGTATTGACAAACAAGCTTTTCACTTGTGGATCTGTATTGTAGAATTTACCCATCTTTTTAGCCCAGTCTAAATATACTTCTACTGGAATGGCTCCTGTATAATGATGATGAATATCTCCTCCTTTGGGCATGAATGCCACAAATTCAGCTATTTTGGCACTATCATTTTGGTATTTTATTCTAGAATAGTATGTATTTGTAATTTCTTCGTTGTTTTGAGCTAAAACAATATTTTTTAATAAAAACACTAAACATACAAGAATCAAATGTCTAAATTTATCCATGAGAAGCTGTTTTTCTAAATTAATTTAAAAGTTGCAAATAAGTGAATTTCCTTTAAAAGCAAAATTTATCTATTCTAGAATACTTTTTAATTTTTTTTAAAATATTTTTAACTACGCAAATACATTACGCATTACTGTATTTGCTTTGTATCATCAAAGAAAATTTGAGTGTCGTTAAAAAGAGTTACTTCGCAGCCATAAACAGGGGAGGAATGGCATGGCAACCTACATATTGCGAAGCCATCAGGTTCGAATCCTGCATGCAAGCCCCGATTTCTCTTTTGCTTTTTACCTCATAGTTTTCTTGAAGGAGTTTGGAAGAAAGTAGGTTCGAGCCCTGCCTCCTACACCAAAGAGTGCCGTAGAATAGAGTTACTTCGTCTTAAAAATAACAGTCTCTTTTCGTTTATTGCCTCTTTTATTAAAAAATTAAGACATAAACAGTGTCGTAGAAAAGTCTTACTTCGTTCCAAACCTTGAGAAGCAGGTGCAAATCCTGCCCCTCCGCCTATGGAGTGGTCGTCTATAAAAGTAAGATACAAGGAGCAGCAATGCCCATAGTTGACTTTTCGTTTGTTACCTGTTTTTTAAAATATTAAAAAGAGTATAGTATTTTTAAATTTCTATAACGTTTGGTAGCTTTGTGTCTATTTACTTCTTGCATAAGACTTCAATTTACAGATAAACTTAAAGGCAATCGCTTTTAGGTCTAGTACAAATAATTAAAATTTAACATTATGATACAAGAATTAGTAAAACAATGGGAAGAAAATAAGTTAAAACTTGAAGAGTATTTCAGAACTACAAAGCAAGGAGAGTACTCAACAAGCTATCAGCAAATAGTTACAAAAGTGTTTGAATTATGTTTGCCAAAAGCAGATGAACATAGTGGCTTTGATTTAAGTAAAATGACTGTTATTGATGATGGACATTACCAAGGTACACAGATATTCATCATACCAAGAGTCACTTATCAGCCAAGCATAGGAGATTATGTGATGACAAACACTTATTATGGTAGCTGTTCAGGTTGCGATACTCTTCAAGCCATTTGGAATTATGAAGATGGCTTACCAACAGAGGAACAAGTTAAGCAGTATATGACCCTTGCTTTACACTTGGTGCAGAAACTTAAATGGCTTGGTGAGGGTGAGTATTAACTATCAAGTTTAATCAAAAAAACATTGAAATTTAGCAAAAAGGGGCAAATGCCCCTTTTAATTTTTAGGCATCTCTCCCACCTTCATAAAAATAGGAAAAGTAACTTCGAAGCTTTCCTTTTGGGCAATTGCCTGTTTGAGTTCATTTTCAATGGCTTGTACAGGGTTCTTGCCATTTTGTTTTTCGTAATGTTTTACAGC
The DNA here is from genome assembly GCA_001281695.1 of bacterium 336/3. NCBI lineage: Bacteria > Pseudomonadati > bacterium 336/3. The sequence goes on from LJIE01000001.1 coordinate 2,622,275, forward strand.
AGACCATGTATTTAGATAGCCTATCAAATACTCTAAATTCCAAAGTATTTTTTTTTCAAAATTAAATACTTGAGCTTTCTTGAATGGAAAAGGTATATTTTGATAAGCATCATCTATGTGTTTGCGTTCGGCATCCCAGTATTTTCCGATTTGGTTATAGTAAAAATCATCTATTATTTTATCTAACTCTGGAAATGTTCTGATAAGTCCGTAGCCCCACATCGCAAAAACACCATTTTTTTTGAGTATTCTATCAATTTCTGTATAAAAAGACTCAAAATCGAACCAATGAACAGCTTGAGCCACCACAATCAAATCGAAGGTGTTGTTTTCAAAATTTGTTTTCTCGGCAGACTGAACTGAATATTCTATTTTTTCGTTGGGTTGGGCTTGTTTTATTTGCTCATTGCTGATATCTGTGGCATACACTTTTTCAAAATATTTGGCTAATTGTTCTGCTACCTGCCCGTTGCCTGTACCTACATCCAAAGCAAGTTTTTTATTTGAAATATGAGCCAAAAGTGCATCAAAAAGCTCTTGAGGATATGTAGGTCTGTATTTGGCGTACAAATCGGAACCTGTAGAAAAATTATCTTTCATAAAACATTAATCCAATTTCATTTCTAATATTATTTCAACCCCTTTTTTCATTTCTGCTTCAATGTTTAGGCTTGCCTCTATTTCTTTAGCTCTTGTTTCAAGGCTTACAAGTCCATAATTCTGAAAAATTTCGGGTTGTGTTTTATCAAAACCCACACCATTATCTTTGATACTCATCTTAAAGTACCCATGTATTGTTTGTATTTTGACTACAATTTCTTGTGCTTTGCTATGTTTGAACGCATTATTTAAGGATTCTTGTACAATTCTGTACAAATTAAGAGCTTGCACAGAGTTTAGCGTAATATTTTGGTCTAAATGAATTTGAACTGTAATTTTAGGCTCTTTGAAACGCTTGGTATAGTTCCAAATCAAGTCTCTTACCTTCGATTCAAAACTTTCAAATGTAATAGCAGTTTGGTTGATAGCCCAAATAGTTTCTCTTAACTGATTGATAGTCTGTCTTGTAAAATCTGAAAGTTCTTCTAATTGGTTTTTCGGTTTTTCAGCTAAATTTTCGGCTGTGTGTTCCAAATTGGCAATAATGTATGTAAGTTGCGAACCCACATTGTCGTGTAAATCTCTGGCTATTCTCTCTCTTTCTTGTTGTATTTTTTGTTGTAACTCCAAAACTTTCAATTTATTACGAAGTCTCCGATAAGAAATATATCGAACCAACAATGTAAATAAACCCAAACTGATTAATGTAATAAGCATTAAAAACCATGTTTCTCTCCAAAATGGAACAATAACTTCTACTGAAATAGAAAAAATTTCAGATTCTGTCCCATTAGCATTCAGTGCCTTTATTTCAAGTGTATGTTTCTGATAACTCAAATTACTCAATGTTATCTCCTTTATATTTTTAGGTTCAGACCATTCTGTATTCTCTCCTTTTAATCTATAGCTGATTTTATTCTCATTTTCATTCAAGAAACTCAAAACAGCCACTCTCATACGCAAAAAATTATCATCATGCTTTAAAACAATCTGATGAGCATTTAAAAATTGGCTTTTAGATTTTATTTCTAAAATTTGTATTTGAGGTTTCGATGTATGAATTATTAGTTTGTTTAAATCAATCGTGCTTAATCCCTGAGTGTGAGCTATGTATATGATACTATTTTCAATAAATACTCTATTGATACCTGCTTGGATATTGGGTGGAAGCAAATAAACAGCTCCCAATTTTCTTAATGTATAATTTTGAATTTCATACAGATTTTTCTCTGAAACAGCATAAAATATATCTTTGTATTGTGTTATAGCTAATATTTTTTCAGGAGTAGTAATATTTTGAATCAGTTTTTGGTCTTCAAAAATGCTGATTCCTCCTTCAGAAGCTATCCAAAAAGTTTTTGCATTTTGTTCGTGTACATAATAAGTAATATTAGAAAGCAAGCCCATTTTTTGATTAAAATTCTGTATTATTCCATTTTTATCAATTCGGCTTACTCCATTGCCATATGTGGTAGCCCAAAAATAAGAAGGCGTTTGTATCAATCGTTCAATAGTATTGCTAACCAAGCCATTTTTGATATTCAGAGAATCTGTTTTATTGTTATTTTTGATAATAACTCCCGACCCAAAAGTAGAAATCCATGCTTTTTCTTTATCTATGATGATATCAGAAATGCCTGAGCAATGATTTTTATTGGAAACATCTGTTAGATGCTGTGTAATTGTCCAATCATAGAGCCCTCCTATCCAAAATTGCTTATTTTTATCTTCAGCTATGGCTCTCATATCTGGAATATTGATTTTTTGAATTAATAAATTGTCTTGATAGATATAAACAGCTTTTCTTCCTATCAAATACACCTGATTTTGAGAATCTTTATACCAATTTACAATTTCATCATTTGTTTGCCAGTTTTTTAAATAGGGTATTGAACGATAAACACCTTTTCCAAACACAGAAGCCCAACGATTGCCTTCATAATCAGTAAGTGTATCTATTTCAATTCTTTTGGTGGTATCAAGCTCTCTAATAAGATGAGCAATCGGATGCTTTTTTATTTGTTTGATATTCAGAGATCTGTGAGATGACTTAAAGACTTTATAATCCATTTTTGGGATATTGCTGATATGGATTTGTTTCCCATCCCAATAACAAAGATTTTTTTCATATACTTCAAACCAAATCAAACCTTGTGTATCTTCCCAAATATTATATACCATATTGGCTGCTAGTCCGTTATCTGTATTAAAGTGTAGAAAATCTTTACCATCATAACGAGTGACACCTTTATCTGAAGAAACCCAAACAAAACCTTTATTATCTTGAAAAATAGCATTTACATAATCACTTGTAAGCCCACTACTTCTATCATAATGTTTAAAAACTGGTTCCTGTGCAAAACAAGAGCCAATATGAATGAATAAAAAAAATAGAAGTTTTGTAATAATTTTATACATAAATGTACTTTCCGTAAAACGAAGCTATAAATTTCCTGTTAATATTCAACAACCAAAAATATAATCCAATCAAAAAAAATATTATATTTGGATTTATAACATGAAAGACCATGAAAAAAATTATTTTTATACTCTTATGTATTTTATCCTATGATTTGATGGCAACTCATATTGTAGGTGGAGAAATCCAGATGCAATACCTCAATAATGGCAATCGCTATCGTTTCACGCTTAATTTGTATTTTGACCAAATCAATGGAAATGCAGGTGCAGAAGATGCTTCAGTTATTCTGGGGATTTATCGAAGAAGAAACAACACGTTGGTTGGAACGCTTGGAATTTCTAAAACTTCTGAGCAATTAGTTCAATATCAGAATAGTGAGTGTCAATCACAGTTTTTGAGTACACGCCTTATTCGTTATTCAACAGAAGTAGTATTAGACCCATCGATTTATAACGAAGCAGAAGGTTATTATGCTATTTGGGAAAGATGTTGTAGAAATGGAACCATTAGCAATATTGTTAACCCTGGGGGGGCAGGTAATGCTTTTTATTTGTGGTTTCCTGCTATTTCTCAAAATGGAAATCCTTTTCGCAATTCTACTCCTAACTTCAGCATTCCTGCTGGTGATTATTTGTGTTTAGGAAAAGATTTTACAACGAGCAATTTTGCTGCTACTGACAGCGATGGTGACCAATTGGTTTATTCTTTGGTTCCTCCCTTCAATGGTACTTCAAGTGCTGGTAACCCTTCTCCTTTCAGTGTAGCCTCTACGATTCCCAACAGTTATACATTTCCTCCTCCTAATATTAGTTGGCTTCCAGGCTTTTCAGCAAATAATGCCATTCCAAGTAGTACAGGAAGCCCATTGGCTATCAATACAAATAATGGTTTACTTACTGTAAATCCCAGTAGAACAGGGCTTTTTGTTTTTTCCATTCGTTGCGAAGAATTTAGAAATGGTAATAAAATTGGTGAAGTGAGAAGAGATTTTCAGTTTTTGGTGAGAGAATGTAAAGAAAATTTTAATCCTGTGGTAAGCATTCCAAATCCTGAAAACCCAACCACCAACTACCAAGAAGGTGATATTTTAACCATTGATGCCAATAAAAACAATTTATGTTTTGATGTAAAAATTAAAGATGCACCCAGAGAAAATATTACAAGTATTGTAGCAAGAAAAGTAAGTGGAAATTATACATTTAGAAATACGCCTTTCAATGTAAGTTCTATTCGTTTGAATGAAAATGGAGATGCAACTGTACAATTCTGCTGGATACCATGTACTTATAGCCAAAATAGCAATGATTTATTTGTTTTTGATATTGTAGTCAGAGATGATGCCTGCCCCTTTCAAGGAGCAGATACCATGCGGGTTAGGCTACGTGTTTTGCCTAAATTTAATGCTCCACCCAATTTACAAATTCTGAAAACCACAAGTAACGTCAATGTGAACAGCAAAACCATCAGTGCAAAAATTAATGAACCCGTTGAGATTATTTTTCAGGGTACAGATGTAAACAATGACGAATTGGCTTTGGAAGCTCTTATTGATGGAAAACCTGTAGATTTATTAGGTTTTACATTCCAAGATTCTGTAAAACAGGCAGGATTGGTCATTTCGAAATTTTATTGGCTTCCAGACTGTAGAACTATTAAAGAAAATGGTGAAATTCAGGAATATACCATTGATTTTGTTTTAAAAGAAATTACCAATGAGTGTCAAAATGATTCTACTAAAACTACTTTTAAGCTTTCATTAGAAGATACCAAAGTAGATGTGAGTGGTTTTATTCCAGCCAATGCCTTCACACCCAATGGAGATGGCGTGAATGAGTTTTTTACCCTCCCTAATTTGCCTCAAGAAAACTGTTATTACCGTTTTACTAACATCAAAATTTATAATCGTTGGGGTAAAAAAGTATACGAGTCTCAAAATAAAGACTTTAATTGGAGTGGGGATAATCTACCTAGTGGAGTCTATTATTATATTTTAGATTACAAAAATATAACTTACAAAGGCACAGTTTCAATTATATTCTGATGGCAAGCAAATTCAATTTTAAAGCCCTTTCTCTGAGGGCTTTATTTTTAATCTATTTTGTGGTGGCTATTCCTTTGATGTACCTAATTATCAGTCAAAGCCTTATAGCCCAGAAAAACAAGAATGAATATGCTCGCATCTTGAGCTTTGAGGAGCGTTTTCTGAAACTCCCAAGCCTAATTCAGCTTGTAACCTCCAAACAGAGTTCACTTCGTTCACAAGCAGATGAGTACTCCAGCACTGCTCAAAGTGCTTCCGATATTGTTTTGTATGGAGGAATAGCATTGGGGCTTATTTCTTTAGGGTTTTTAATTTCTATTATTCGTTTATTTTTTCAGACACCCAATTATTATCAAACGCTTTGGTATGGAATTTTTGGTGTTTCATTGATTTGTCTGCTGATAGGCATTAGCACACCTATTTTAGAGATTTTAGCCTTCGAAGATGATTTGAAAATAGAAGCTTTGAGTTTTGTTGATTTACCCATAAAAGGTGAGATTATTTTTTATCACCAAAATAAATCTATTTTGGATGTAATTGGAGTTTTGTTTGAAAAAGGAAATTATTTGGTAGGCATTTGTATTTTTCTGTTTAGTCTTGTCATTCCTTTTGGTAAACTTATTTTGGGAGGATTGTCTGTTTCAGGTTATTATCAAAAGGAAAAAATAGATAACTGGATTCAGAAAATAGGCAAATGGTCTATGGCAGATGTATTTGTAGTGGCTATTTTCTTATCTTTCATGTCTTTTAATAATTTCAATACAGGTATCAGTACCAAAAGTGATACACTCATAGGATTTTATTTCTTTTTAGTGTATTGTATGCTTTCTATATATGCTGGTATTGTTGCCCAAAAACACAAAAAGAAAATGGAAGAAAAATTATAATTTTTGGTATATGTAATTTTTGGAAAAAAGAGTACAGAAAAAGGATTTAGAAGTTTCTTCTTTTATCCTTTTTCCTTTGTCAAAAAAACATCAATCTTTTATCAAAACTTCGTTTTTCTCCATTTGCAAACGTATCAAATTACTATATATACCATCTGCATTCAATAAAAGCTCTTCGTGAGTCCCTTTTTCTGCAATTTTACCTTCGTGAAGTACATAAATCTTATCTGCATTACGAATGGTTGCTAATCGGTGAGCAATGATAATGGTTGTTCTACCCTCCATGAGTTCATTTAAAGCATCTTGTACCAATTTTTCAGATTCTGCATCCAAAGAGCTTGTTGCCTCATCCAATATCAAAATACTGGGGTCTTTTAAAATAGCTCTTGCAATGGCTACACGTTGGCGTTGCCCACCTGAAAGTTTTACACCTCTTTCACCCACTACTGTATCCAATTTTTCAGGGAATTTATCTATAAATTCAAAAGCATGGGCTTTTTTAGCTGCTGCTATAATTTCACCATCTGTGGCAGTAGGTTTGCCATAAGCAATATTCTCTCTGATAGTTCCACCAAATAAGATAAGTTCTTGTGGTACAAATGCCATATTTGCTCTTACTGCAAGTGTATCCCAATCATTAATATCTTTTCCATCAACCCAAATACTGTTCTGAGTAGTTGGATATAGTTTCATAATTAGTTGGGCAATGGTAGATTTACCAGCCCCACTATGCCCTACCAAAGCTATTTTTTCACCTTGCTTTATTTCCAAATCAACACCCTTGAGAACTCCCACATCTGAGCGAGTTGGATATGAAAAGTGTAAATTTTCAATTTGTATGTTTCCTTCTAATTTGGGTACATTTTCCAAATTTCTGCTATTCACTTCCGATTCTTCACCTAAGATTTCCAAAATACGTTCAGAAGCTCCCAATGTTTTTTGTAGCTGAGCGTACAAATCGCCCATACCAGCCACAGAAGCCCCAATAAAAATGGTATAGAGAATAAACTCTATCAATTCGCCTGTTTTAAGCGTTCCAGCCGAAATCATGTTTGCTCCATACCAAAGAACTAATACAATTCCCCCAAACAAGGCAAAAATCAAGAATGATACAAAGAAACCTCTAAAAACAGATGTTTTGAGGGCTATTTTTACTAAATTATCAATTTTACCTCTATAACGTTTTTGTTCTAAAAACTCGTTGGTAAATACTTTTACCACCTGAATGGCTTGAAAAGTTTCTTCTACAATTGTATTGGCTTGAGCAAGCTCTTCTTGTGCTTTTTTAGATAGTTTTCTGATAAATCTTCCAAATAAAATGGCTGCAATAATCATCAGTGGGAATGTAGCAAGCATCACAAGGGCAAGTTCTGTATAACGAACCAGCAAAATGCTTACACCTATCAAAAGAACTGCTATTTGTCTGAAAAGCTCCGCAAGTCCAAACGAAAGCATTGTTTCCAATTGCGAAATATCTGTATTGATACGGCTAATTAAATCTCCTACTCTGTTTTTCTCAAAAAAGCTGATAGGAAGTGTTATAATTTTATTGTAAAGCCCTGAACGCAAATCTGCCATAGTGCGTTCTGTAACATTGGCAAACAGATATACTCTAAAAAATGAGGCTACTGCCTGTAAAAGTAATATCCCGAAAAATACCAAAGCCACATCGTTTACACTTTTGAGTATCCAGTCTTTTTCACCAGAAGCTACATCAGCAATTTTCCCTGAAAGTGTTGGAAAGCTTAGCGTTGTAAGTGTAGAAACTACCAAAAATAGTGTCCCTATCCAAAAATATGTCTGATAAGGGCGTGTATAAGAAAAAATTTGAAGGAATTTTTGAAATCCGTCTTTGTTAAGTTTTCTTTTTTTATCAATATTGTCTTCAGTGTCTTGCAGTTTGCCTCTACGTGCCATAGAATTTAATTTTTTCGCAAAGATATGTTTTTTTCTTAACAAAACGCTATATTTTGTGGCTTATTGGATTTAGTTTTGTAAAAATTTAGATAAAATGATTGATAAACATGACAGAACATTTTGATATTGAAATCCCTAAAGAGAAAATTTATAGTGATAGAGCTCTCTGGACAGGCTCATTTATAGGAGGTCCTTTGGTGGCAGGTTATTTCATTGCAGAAAATTTCAAAGTTTTTAATGATACTCCAAAAGCTAATAAAACTTGGATAATTGCCATTATTGGTACTATCATTATTTTTGGAGGTGTTTTTCTTATTCCAGAAAATGTAAAAATTCCTCCTGTGGTTATTCCACTTAGTTATACATCTATTGCTTATTCTGCTGGATTGTATTTTCAAAAGCCTTTGATGAACAAACATGTTGAGAATGGTGGTGTTTTTTATAGCTGGTGGAGAGTGATTGGAATTGCTCTTTTAGGACTTATTTTCACTGTTTTACCTGTTTTTGCTTATTCTGTTATCATAGATTTGTTGGGTCATAAGCATTAGATTTTAATTCATTGTTTTTCTAGTATTTATAGCTTTTATTGATAAAAGTAGAACTTTTGAAGTTTAATTTTGACTTTATGAGGTAGAAAATGTAATTTTGTTATTTAAAAGTATTAAATATTTATGATAGACATATCTACGTATGACCTACAAGGTCTTCAATCATTACATATTAGTTTTATAAATGTAAAGTCTGACTATGAACATCATTTAGATGAGTTGCAAAAACAACCAAATGTATCAGATATTCGTATTTCTAAGTTAAGGCAAGATATTGCTTACTTCAGTGATATGATTTCTAAAATTGAGGAGAGAATTAATTTTTTAAATTCTCAAAAACTTTTATTTTCTATTGAATACATTTTCTTTCATTATGGTTTGAGAGCAAGGTCTATTCAAATACACTTTATTACCACTTCCAACGCATATAAAAACTATGGTTCTTATGTAACAGGCATAGTATTATTTGATAAATCAGAAGAAGAATCTCTCTTGGAGAGAGCTCTCACTGAGCAACATAATGATGGCATTATTAAGTTTAAACCTCACGAAAACAATCTGAGTGCTCAAATTTTCAATCAAATACAAATAAGTAAACTAGCAACAGAAGGCTTCAAAGCATCTGAAATCAGCTTTATTAGATAATTTTTTGTGGAAGTATAATATCTATGAAAACCCTTCTCAAAAAACTTCTTCCTGTGTCTTTTTTAAATTGGTATAGACAACAAAAAGTCCAGAAGCAAGCTGCTGCATTTGCCAAAATGACACCCAAAGAAGTTTTTACAAAAATCTATCAGGAGCATTACTGGGGCAACAAAGATACAGTTTCGGGTACTGGTTCTACCCTTTTGCAAACGCAAACACTGATTCAAGAGCTGCCTTCATTACTCAAAAAATTTGAAATCAAATCCATTCTTGATATTCCATGTGGCGATTTCCATTGGATGCAAAAAATTGATTTAGAAGGTATTATCTACACAGGTGCAGATATTGTAGAAAAACTCATTGAAAACAACACTCAAAAACACCAAAAATCACCTTTTATTGAATTTCAAACCCTCGACCTCATTACCAGCCCATTACCCAAAGCAGACCTTGTGATTGTAAGAGATTGTTTTGTACACTTTTCTTATGAAAATATCTTCAAAGCGATCAACAATATCAAAGCCTCTGGTTCAAAATATTTACTAACTACCTCTTTTACAGCACATACTACCAATACAAATATTGTTACAGGTCAGTGGCGTACACTCAATTTTGAACTCCCTCCTTTCAATTTCCCTTCTCCTGTATTTATTATCAACGAAAACTGCACAGAAAGCAATGGAGCTTTTAGAGATAAATCTATGGTCTTATGGGAAATTAATAAAATTTAATATTCTGTCATAAAACTTACATTACAAATGTTGCATTATCAAAATACAAAATTTGTACTATTTTTATAAATAGTACAAATCAATAATAACTTATACTATCGACAATAATAGTAATAATATCTTTTGTTTAAGTTTGGATTTCAATGTTTTAAACAAAATATACGATTCAGTATATTTTTTAAAAAAAATATAAAAAATTTTGTTTTTTTTATTTTTTTTAAAATAAAATTTTATAGTTTTACGCATCAACTTAATAAAACATTACAACATGAACAAATTAACAAAACAAACTTGCTTATTGGCAGGATTAGCATTGAGTGTGCTATTTTCTTGCGACAAAAAAAATGAAGTAGTATTAGAATATGCTCAATCGGAGCAAGCATCTACTCAAGAAATTGATTGTAAATATGTAGATGGCAATTGGAGTTCTACAGCTGTTTTGAGTACTACTATTGGCACTACAGCAGAAACAAATTTCATGAATACCCAAAACTCTAAAATTGCAGCTGTTTGGGGAAGACCTGCTGTAACTTTAAGATTTGTAAAAGACCCTTCTAACCCTAGCTCTACTTTTAATGCTATTTCTTATAGCTCTAAAAAGATTTATTATGGAGAAGCCATTTACAACGCTGGTAAAGCAAAAGGTTCTAACAACATTGTAAATGCCATGGTTTTGGCTCACGAATTTGGTCATCAATTGCAGTACACTTATAATTTACCTTCTGTAAGAGAAAGTACAGCAAGACCCAACGAGCTTGAAGCAGATGGATATGCTGGATATTATTTAAGAAAACCTACAGGTTGGGGTGCAACAAGTTTCTCTGAAATTGCGGCTGCTTACGATTTTGCTGCTTCTATTGGAGATTATGCTACTACAAACCCTGGACACCATGGAACACCTCCACAAAGACGTTCTGCTGTTCGTTTGGGATTCTTACTTGGTCAATATAATTTAACAGCTACAAGTTTTGACTCTAACTTTTTCTATTACTATCAGGGCGTTTTGGATGGTACTTATCGCCAAGCAAAACCAGAAGGCTTTAGTGAAGAAATGGATGCTTATATCAGACAACACGCAGAAGAACTTAGAAGAATTGCTAATGGCGAAATGTCTGATGAAGAATATTATAACCTAGATTAATCAAAAAAATACCTTAACCAAAATTATGATTATCGAAGCCATTCTAAATTTAGAATGGCTTTTTTATATTTGTAAAAAATATATCTATGGAAATCAGGGAACACCAGCACAATGAAACAAAAATTGCAGAGATTGTTTCAGAGTCCATGATTATTGCCACTACAGAAGATGGTTTAGATGTATTGGCTAGTTTGTATTTTCAAGGCTTTGATAAAATCATCATACACCAGAACAATATTACACCTGATTTTTTCGATTTAAAAACAGGCATAGCAGGCGAAATATTACAGAAGTTTTCAAATTATCGTGTTCAATTGGCAATTATTGGCGATTTCAGTCAATACATCAGCAAAAGTCTAAAAGATTTTATCTTTGAAAGTAATAAACAAGGACATATTATTTTTGTAGAGTCATTGGATGATGTTATGCGAAATTTTAAAAAATAAAATCTTATTAATCAATACATTAAAGTAGACTTTTTCAAAAATATATTTTTTTATTTGTAATACATAAGACTTCTATGTATATTTGTCTTATGTATTCATCAGAACTTATAAAAGGCACACTAAAGACCATTGTTTTGAATTTGCTCAAGGAGCAAGGGAAAATGTATGGCTATGAGATTACACAACGTGTAAAAGAACTTAGTAAAGGTAAAATTCAGATAACTGAAGGAGCCTTGTACCCTACTCTTCATGCATTGGAAGATGCTGGAGAGGTTATTACAGAAACAGAACACATTGGCAAACGTGTTCGCAAATATTATACACTTACTGAACAGGGTTTAGCTTCTGTTAATCAACGTGTTAGCGAATTTGCTGATTTTGTCAATACCATGAAAGTTCTTCTAGATTTAGACCCCAAATTAGGCAATGTATAAAATCAGTAATGAAGAAGTAGATTTTATCCTCAATGATATCAAAGCACAAGGGATACAAATAGAAGATTTGCAATACAATCTTTTAGATCATATTTGCTGTATCATTGAAAATGAAATGCCTGAAAATGAGAGTTTTTATGGTTTTTATCAAAAGATTATTCCTACATTTTTCAATACGAACCTGAAAGAAATCCAAACAGAAACCCGTCAGTTGCTTCAGTTTAAATATTATACCATTATTCAAAAATTGCTCAAAATATCAGGTTTGATGGCTGTTTTGATGATTATTGCTGGTCTTTTCAGTCGATTTTTGGAGTGGGAACAGGCAAATTTGATAATATCTTTAGGAGCTTGGTTATTTGGATTGGTGTTTATTCCTTTAATGATTGTTTTGAAGTTTAAAGATGAAGATAGAACTCAGGATAAGTGGATTTTATCTTTTGGTTTCTTTTTGGCTCTCCTTGCTTCTGTGGGTATAGGCTTCAAGCTGATGCATTTCCCGTATGCAAATGTATTGATACAAGGTAGTAGTATTTTGTTTTTATGTATTTATTTGCCTCTATACTACATTTTAAGAGCAAAAAAAGCAGAGTTAAAATTTAATACAACTATTCATGCCGTTCTGATGATGGTTTTTGGAGGAATGCTCTTTAGTTTATCTAATTCCAAAGAAAAAGACATTTTAATACAAGATATACAAGCCTCTCATATTCAATTAGAGCAAACCTGTCAGAGTATTCAGCAAACAAATCAACATCTTTACAAAACACTCAAAAAAAATCCAGAAATACAGACTTTTCATGAGAAATCAATGTTTTTGAGTGCTAAAATTATAAAAATTAAAAAACAGATTACAGATTCTTCCAAGCATCCAACAGTCATTATGGAGGAATATTCTTTAAGCAATGAAATATCAGAATACAATCATCTTATTTCTATATTTTTTCCTCAAGGATCTGATCAATACAGACTTACAAATCTGCATGCTCAAGAAATTAATCAAATATCTTTTTTACTAAAACTTACACAAATACAATTACAAATTTTATCCAATGAAAACCATTTATTAAGCCTACAAAAAAATTAAAGCCTAACTAATCTTTACAATTATGAAATCATCTTTCTTAATGCTGGCAATAGTTATATTGCTCTTGGGCAACGCTTGCTCCGAAAAACCCTCTTTGGCTGTTCTACAGAAGTTTGCAGCTACAGAGACCTACCCTTACGATACTTTTTTAGACACAATTTCCAATAAAAAAGCCCTTGTGATTGTTGCTCACGATGACGATGATTGTGCTATGTCAGGTACTATTGCCAAACTAACAGCAAAAGGCTGGGTTATCAAACAGTTGAGTCTCCAAAGCCATATTTTAACTAAAACAGGTAAAAACCCTGCTGATATTATTTGCCAAGGGAATGAAATGATTCTTTCAGATGGTTTTTACAGAAAAGGACTGGATACCATGAAAACACCTTATTTGCCCATTCCTTATCAGAAAATACAAGAACAATTTTTGACAGAGAAAGTCTCCAATGCTCTTATTATAAAAATTAAAGCATTTTCTCCTTCTGTTATTTTTACATTAGATGACCAAAAAGGTGGTTATGGACATCCAGAGCATATTTTTATCAGTCAGTTGGTTAAAAATTTATTTAAAGAAAAGAAAATACATATTCAAAAGATTTATCAGTCTGTTTATACAAATCACATGGAAATAGAAATTGTAGATAAATGGCTGGGAAATAATCTGAAAGAGTGGGGACACCCTGACGCAAGCCAAATAGCAAACCGTTTGTATGGAATAGATGGTATGCCTGAACCAAATGTTCAGGTTGATATTACAGAAGTAGCAGAAACAAAAATGAAATATTTGATGGCTTATGAGGAAAATGTAAGGAAAAACCTGCGAAAATTTGTCCCCTATTACGATGAATTTGATGCTAAAACCTATTTTGGTATTTTTGATAGAGAGTTTTTCAGAGTTATTGAATAGCCTGATGTTCAGGGCAATCTATTCTGAGGGCTTCATGGGTTAGCTCCTGCCCTAAAAGTTTACAAAAATGTGTTCCATTTTCTTTTTGGTAATTTTGGCAACTAAAACACATTCTTTGCAAACTGATAATATTTGCCTGTTGTAAAGACTGTATCATCACCACTAAACTATTCCAAAAATCTTTTTTTTGAGCCTCTGAAAGTGTATTCAGAGGTTTTTTAAGTGTATTGGCAAATAATGATAGTTTTTTACTTACCTCCCTGCCCTCTTGTGTCAGTCTGATAGAATAGCTTCTTGTATCTTGCTCATCTATAATCTTTTCTATCAGATTTTTCTGTAAAAGCACCTTGATAGAATCGCTGATAGTGGCTTTGGTAAGTTTAAATTCCTCAGCCAAATAGCTTCCTTTACAAAGTTTTTCTTCGTGAAAATCAATAAAAATAAGGATTTGAATTTGAATAGGACTCAATCCAAACTCCTTACTTTCATTCCAAAGCAAAACCCTGAAAGCCTCAGAAATGCGTTCTAAAGCTACTATAATCTTGCTTTCTAATTCTTTTTCTTGTATTTCGGGTAAAAAAACTGATTTTTCCATTAACAATCACAACTAAAATCTCCTATTTCTTTGCCTGCTGGCAACTTTTCACCATTTACTGAAACAATTCTATCCAAACGAATGATTTCGCCTGTGGCAAGTTGCATAAATTCTTCTTTATTTTTTGTAAATACATCTTTAATTATTGCATTGGTTGTGATAAATTCTCGTATTTCTGTAAAATACTGAATTTTACAATACTCTTTTTGGGTTGCCTTTGCAAGCAACATATCATGATAATTACAGCTAATAGGTGTATATGCTTTCTTTGCATCTGCCAGAACGTTCCACAAATCTTCTAATGACTTTTCTTTAAAATTTGCAAAACGATAGGCTTCATAATGCCCTCTCAGATGTAAAATTAAATCTCTACGACTGGGATTCTCAGGGAAATCTTGAGGAATTTCTTCCATTTCAATAATATGAAAACCCTGTTTTGTAATATCAGCAAGTATATTTTCTGTAGGTTCTTCGATATGGCAAAACTGACACTCTTGTAGATTAATCTGTACATCAGTTTCATTTTTCATATTTACATATTGTTTTCCAAAAGCATAAATAGCTTCTGTATTTTTTAGTTCTTCAGATACTACAATATCAAAATGCAGCACATTTCCGTCTTTTTTCTTTACATAGGTATCCCAAACTGCAACTTTCATAAATTTAGATTTTATCTTTTGAAATAAACAGTCAGATTGCTTGATATAGTTCAGCAATCTGACTATTTTAACTTTATTTTACGGAATAAGGTAATGAAAGATTACCACTTGCTACTGAATATACTTTATAAACTCCCAGCATAGGTTTTGCTCCACTTTCCGTGTGTGTACCACCTTCACCAGTGTTCACTTCCATAAAACAAGTAACAGCATCAAATTTGAAGTCTATTTTGTTATTAATACGATAATCCGGAACTACAACCTTAATGGTGTTACCCTTTGTTGTTACGTTAAAACCTGGACTGTCCATATACATGGGCATATTGGGAGCAGTTTTGGGAAGGACTACTGTTTTATCATCTTTTTTAAATTCTTTTACAGAAAGTCCACCTGCTACTCTTTTGTCTTCAGTAAGAATTACCCAATGTGGATGCCAAATGATACCATCATTATCAAATTTTCCATCTGTATTTTCATCCCAAAGTGGGCTATCATCAAAATCGGGATGGGATGTTAAAGCCAAAGCTACGATTCCATCTGTTTGATTAAAACCAACATCAGTGGGTTTTAGAGTTGTAGGAAAAACATAGCCCAAAACAGGTGCTCCATTCAGTTGTCCAGCAGGTTTAGGAGTAGTATTCCCAGCCAGTCCATCTACCTTTATTTCCCAAATGGTTACCCCTAAATCTTTGTTATGTTTTACTGACGCTGACTTAATTTTAAAATTACTATTGTTGTAATTTCCACATTTATCACAAGCATTAGCATTTATAAAACCTAAAAATGCTATTACAATAATTACTGTTATTTTTTTCATTTCGAATAAATTGGTTTTATGTTGTGAAAATAAATATAAAAATTAGGATTCCTAACTTTTGTGTGTAAAAAAATTTTAACCTTTTACATCAGCCAAAGAAGCCCCATAATTGATGTGTAAAACATTTCCAGTTGGTGTAAGCAAGGCAGGAACAGATTTTACACCTTTGTTTTCTGCTTCTGAGATACGATTTTTACTTTCGCCCAAATGCACAATTTCCACATTTTCTTTTCCAATAAGTGTGATGATTTCCTGCTCTGCACTCACACATACAGGACAACCTGCATGATAAAACACTGATTTTGACATAATTTTAAAAATTTTGAAGTGATAGGCTATATTGCCGATACAAATATAGTTAGGATTCCTAAATAAAAAAAACAATTGAGTAAATTTTTAATAAAAAAGCTCTTATTATATCTAATAAGAGCTTCATTTTAAGCATTTTCAGCCAAATACACTTCATTTTCCCATGCTTCTAAGCGTTTGTTCATAATGGCAAACCACAACGGAGGTACAAGAGCTGTAAGTATCATCGTTGGATAACCTGCGGGTAGTTGGGGGCTTTCCTCAAAGTGCCTCAAAACCTGATACCTGCGATTTGCAAATGCATGATGGTCAGAGTGGCGTTGAAGCTGAAACAAAAAGAAATTACTGATTAAATGACTTGCATTCCAAGAGTGTAGATGTTCAACTCTTTGGTATTTGCCCGAAGGCAAGAGTTTTCTTTTAATTCCGTAGTGTTCTATATAATTTACAGCCTCTAACAGCGAAAAACCCAAAATACTCTGTACCAAGAAAAAAACTGGTACTTGCCACACGAAATATCCTTGTAAATAACTGATTAAAAGCGTAATAACTCCAATAAACAAGATGGGTTGAAAAATACAAGCCCACATTTCGTTAGAAAAATGCCACACACTTAGATTCTGTTTTTGAAGACGGCGTTTCTCCAAGTCCCAAGCACTACGGATACTCCCTACCACAGTTTGCCACCAAAAAGCATAAAAAGTCTGGTTTTTTCTGCTGGTGGCAGGATCTAAAGGTGTAGCCACATTTACATGATGCCCTCTGTTGTGTTCTATATAAAAGTGTCTGTAACAAACTGTTGCAAGAATTACTTTGGCTAAAAACTGCTCAATTCTAGTATTCTTATGCCCCAATTCATGAGCAACCGTAATTCCTACCCCTCCAGTAACTGTCATAGTGCTGAGTACAAAACCCACAAGTTCATAGGTTTGCAAAGTTTGCAGTGAAACTACATAACAAGCCCAAATAACAAGCCCTACTTGTAAAAATGCCCACGAAAATGTAACTATTTTGTAAAATTTCTCATCAGAAAGGCTTTTTTCTTCTTCTTTTTCGGGATTTTGAGTGTCCACACCTACCCCAGCATCCAAAATGGGTATCAGCACAAAGGCAAAAATCAGTGTAGCATAATTCCAAATGCCTCCTCCATAATATCCAGTTAACCACAATGTAGGCAAAATAAAAGGCATCAGATAACCGAGTTTCTTGAGAGATTTCATAAGCTAATGGTTTGATATACAAAGGTAGATATAAAAAACTAAACTGCAAGTTTAATTTTTTATTTTTTTAGAAGTTTCATAAAAAAACCGAAAATATGCTTGTTTGTGCCATTTTTTTTGGAAATTCGCAGGTAAAAATTACCCAGTTATGTTAAAAAATGATTTATTGATAAGAGCAGCCAAAGGCGAACAAGTAGAAAGAGTTCCTGTTTGGTTGATGCGACAAGCAGGCAGGATTTTGCCTGAATACAGAGCTATACGCGAGAAATTCCCTAATTTTGTTGAGTTTGTGAAAAACCCTTCAGCAGCAGCCGAAGTAACTATACAACCCGTTGATATTTTGGGTGTGGACGCAGCCATTATTTTTTCTGATATTTTGGTCATACCCGAAGCAATGGGGTTACCTTATGAAATGGTAGAAAAACGTGGTCCCTATTTTCCAAGAACCATTGAAAGCATTGAAGATGTAGAACTTCTGCGTATTGCAAGCCCTGAAGAAGATTTGAGTTATGTTACTGATGCTATCAAACTTACCAAACAAGGTTTAGCAGGCAGAGTACCACTGATTGGCTTTGCTGGAGCTCCTTTTACTATTTTCTGCTATATGACAGAAGGAAGTGGTTCAAAAACGTTCTCTAAGGCAAAAAAAATGCTTTATACCCACCCTATTTTATCACATCAACTACTTGATAAGATTACAGAAAGTACCATTGCTTACTTAAAAGCTCAAATAAAAGCAGGTGCTGATTTAGTACAAGTTTTTGACTCTTGGGCTGGTATTTTATCACCTGAGCAATACAATGAGTTTTCTTTAAAGTACATTCAAAAAATTTGTACAGCCATCACAGAAGTACCTGTAACTGTTTTTGCGAAAGGTGCATTTTTTGCAAGAGCCGAAATGAACAATCTGAATTGTAATGTAGTAGGCTTAGATTGGAATATGCCCATTGCGGAAAGCAGAAGCCTAATTCCCAGCAAAACCCTGCAAGGAAATTTAGATCCTTGTGCTTTGTACGGAAGTATTTTGGAAGTAGAAAAAGAAACCAAAACTATGTTGCAAGCCTTTGGAAAACAGCGTTATATCGCTAATTTAGGGCATGGTTTGTATCCAGATATTAACCCTGAGAAAGTGAAGTGTTTTGTGGAAACTGTCAAAGCATTTTAGTAATTTTAGATATTAGTACAGAGTAATAAGTATTTTATTGCTTGTACTCTCAATACGAACTACTACTCTATGAATGACGAACTATACACACGCATTTTTGAAGATTTGGGAGGAGAATTTGTAACCTCCGCTTTTGAATTACATAAAAAATTAAACATCACGAGAGCTTTCTTGTTTGACTGGGATGGAGTGTTCAATACTGGTACAAAAGGGCATGGACAAACCAGTTTATATTCAGAGGTGGACTCAATGGGTATCAATATGCTCAGATTTGCTTATTGGCTCAAAAATAAGCAGATGCCTTTAATTGCCATCATCACAGGTGAAAATAATCTTTCAGCTTTTCAGCTTGCTCAAAGAGAACATTTTGATGCTGTTTATTTTCATGTGAATCATAAAATTGAAGCATTGAGCCATCTTAAACAAAGACATATTATTGAAAATGAACAAGTTTTGTTTTGTTTTGATGATATATTAGATGTTTCTTTGGCAGAAGTCGTTGGTGCAAGATTTTTAGTGAAAAGAAAATCTAACCCTTTATTTTTAAATTATGCAAAAAAACACCAAATTTGCGACTATATTACAGGCTCAGAGAGCGGACAGCATGCTGTTAGGGAAATTTGTGAATTGGTGTTGGGTATTGAGGATGTATATGATGACACCATTTCAAAACGAATAGCTTATAGTAATGAGTACCAGACATATTTAAAAGAGCGAAATCAAATAGAAACATTATTTTTTACCAAAAAGGACAACGAAATCACACAAGTTAATATATCAGGTAGTTAAACAGACTTTTATTTAATTCTTTCTATGAAAAAGGTAGTTATTTTGGGAGCAGGTGAAAGTGGCGTCGGTGCTGCTCTGCTTGCAAAATCCAAAAGCTATGAAGTTTTTGTATCAGACAAATCTAAAATTTCAGACCATTACAAACAAATTTTATTAGACAATCAGATTGATTTTGAAGAAGAGTGTCATACTCCCGAAAAAATCTTGTCCGCCAATGAAATTGTAAAAAGCCCAGGGATTCCCGATACAGCAGAAATTGTGGTTCAAGCCATTGAAAAACAAATTTCTATCGTTTCAGAAATTGAATTTGGGTTTAGAAATACCAAAGCCAAAATTATAGCCATCACAGGTAGTAATGGAAAAACCACTACTACCCTACTCACCTATCATTTACTCAAAAATGCTGGTTTGAATGTAGGTTTAGCTGGAAATATAGGTGAAAGCTTCGCCAAACAGGTTATTGAAAATAAATATGATTATTTTGTCTTGGAAACGAGTAGTTTTCAGTTAGATGGTTGTTTTTTATTCAAACCTTATATTTCTGTTGTTTTAAACATTACTCCTGACCATTTGGACAGATACAACTATAATTTTGATAACTATGCAGATTCTAAAATGCGTATTGTCAGAAATCAGAATGACGAAGATTTTTTTATTTACAATGCTGATAGCGAGCCTATTACCAATAGAATTTTAAAACTGAAGCCTTCTGTTCAGCAGTTGCCTATTACACTTTCGTCTGATGATGATTTGAAGAATGTTTCCAAGGTATCGTATTATCAGGATGGCAGAATAACACTTCGTATGCCTTATAATCGCCCTTATCAGATTGTTATGCAAGAAAGTGAACTTGCCCTTAAAGGTATGCACAATGTATTCAATTCGATAGCTGCAGCTTTGGTGGCTCAAACTTTGGGTGTTTCGGAAGAGAAAATCAGAGAAGGCTTAGCAACATTTGAGGGTGTACCTCACAGACTTGAAGAAGTAGCTGAAATCAGAGGTGTGAAATTTGTCAACGATTCCAAAGCCACCAACGTGGACTCCGTATTTTATGCATTGGGTAGTTTTACATCTGAAAAGCCTAATCTGATCTGGATTGCAGGAGGCATCGATAAAGGCAATGATTACACCCAAATTCACGATTTGGTAAAAGAAAAAGTACGCTACATGATAGCCTTAGGAAAAGACAATACCAAATTGCTCAATTTCTTTAAGAATGATGTAGAACATTACGAAACAGATGATATTGAAAAAGCAATCAAAAAGGCTTTCAGAACTGCAAAAAAAGGCGATATTGTGTTACTTTCACCTGCTTGTGCCAGCTTCGATTTGTTTAAAAACTATGAAGACCGTGGCAATCAATTTAGAGAAATTGTGAAAAGTTTAAAATAAATAATCTATAAAGTAGATACGCACTGCAGTGCGTATCTACAAAAATTTCCTCTCGCATAAAAAATTTAAAAATATTGGTACAAGCTAAAAGCTCACACCAGCATGAGTGATCTAGATTTTTGATTTTTTTCAGAAACGATAGCCCCTCCTATCTGTATAAATAATACTTCATTAAGCTTATTTCAGTGTATTTTACTAAATTATAAAAATTTATTTGTTAAAATATTTTAATATAATTGATATATCAATTATATTTGTGTCAAATAAAAACAAGATGGAAAAACTAGACGAAATACTGTTTTATACCTTAGAGAAATCTATGAAGGTATATAGGAAATTTGCTCAAAATCAAATTGATAAAGATGGCTATGATATTACCATAGACCAATGGCTTGTGTTAAAAACCTTACAAGAGAACAAAAGTCTTTCACAAAATCAAATTGCAGAATTGGTATTTAAAGATATTGCTTCTGTTACGAGAATTATTGAGTTATTGGTACAAAAACAGTATATAAACAGGGAAATTAACACTACTGATAGGCGAAAATTTGAACTAAAAATCACAGAAAAAGGCAATAAAATTATTGAAGATATTTATCCTATAGTAATAGAAAATAGAAAGCAGGCTCTTACAGGTTTAACAACTGAAGAGATAAATACTTTGAAAACACAATTAGAAAAATTAATCCTTAACTGTAAATAATAACATGAAAAAGAATTTATTACTTATTACCAGCTTTTTAGTTTCAATGGTAGTTTTTGCTCAAAAAGACAAGCAAATTGAAATTCCGTTTACGATGGATAGAAACTTGATTATTATCAAGGCTGAAATCGGCAAAGTATCACATCATTTCATTTTTGATACAGGCACTAAGAACATTATGCTTTCGGAAAACATTGCCAAGCAATATAAAATTTCGGGTACAGATAGTATGATAACTCCACAAGGCGAATTTGCAGGCACATTAGAAAAAGTGCTCCTACCCAAAATAAGCTTTGCAGGACTAACCTTAAAAAATAAAGAAGCTACTAAAATGCCACAACAGATGATATTTTCTAAACAAGCCGTTGGAATTATTGGTATGCAGACTTTTATGGGTTATATGATTACGATAGACTATAAAAATAGTAAGATAATATTGAAAAAAGGTAGTTTATCACAACAACCCAATGTTATTCCCATCAATCTTGACCATATTTTGGAAGCTAAAGTGAAACTAAATGGCAAAGAGGTTTTGGCTCATTTTGATTGTGGCGGAGCAGGTTATATCTCTATTCCAAAAGGTTGGGATACTATCTACAAGCTAAAATCAGAGCCTGTTGCTTTTGCAAAAGGACGAACGCCGATGGGAGATTTTGACATCTTTAACGCTGAGCTAGATGGTGATATAGAAATTGGTAGCTATAAAATTTCAAATCCGAAAATTAGTTTGGTTACAGGTGATTTTTTCTTTGCTATCAATTTTGGCTACGAATTTTTCAAAAGTCATTTGATTACGATTGATACCCAAAATAAGCTTATGCAGATAATAAAATAACTCAACTCTTATAGGTTTTATTCAGAATATGATGACTACAATGATATAAAACCTATTTTTTATTGGGCTTATTTATAGGCCTATAAGGTTTAAAATATTGGTGCGAGCTTTTAGCTCGCACCAATATTAGGAAATATATCACTATTGTTAATATTCGATATTTATTTTTAATGTATTGGCTAATAAATTAAAAGCGAATAGCCTGTTATTGTTTTATTTTGCTTTCAAAATATACACCCGTGAGTCAACGTTAGGACCTTCGTCATCGAAAAGAACAGTTTTGAAATCTGCCGAAAATTGGAAATTGCTCACACCATTTTTGCATTTGAGTTCTAAAAACTTGGCTATCTGCTTAGTTTTGGTATTATAACTGTTTATGTAGTTGTCGTTTTTTAAGAAATAAATAGTTGTGCCATCTTCGCTAAACTTTGCGGCGTTCATATCACTGATGTCATTTATTTTTGTTTGCTGTTGTGTATCAACGTCAATTGTCCATAGTTGAAGTTTATCTTCAACCATATAACCATCACGACGGGCATACAAAATTGTTTTTCCATCCTTCGACCAATCCAAGATGTTTTCATATTCTATAGCAGGTGAAATAGTGAGAGGTTTTGCGTTTTTCCCGTCAGCATTGGCTATCCAGAGTTGCTTCCCTTGTGTCCAAGCTATTTTTTTGCTATCGGGCGACCAATACGGATGTTGCCCTGCAACTTCGGTGTTGAGTGGAGAAACCTGACGCAAGTTTGTACCATCAGGATTGACCATCCATATAGCAAAAGTTGAACTGCTACTCAATTTTCCATAACTTTGAAAAACAATAGTTTTACCATCGGGACTCCATTTTGGGGTGGCATCCCAAGTGAGTGTAGATATTTTTTTCTTTTCTTTTGTTTTTGGATTGACAATAAAAATACGATGTTCACTTTCGCAAACAATAGCACTCGACTCAGGGTTAAAACCACCTATACTTCCTGTGATTAAGGGAACGGGAATACCATTTGATTGCGAAAACAAAGCAAATGGCATAGCAACTGTATAAATGATAAAAGAAATAATGATACGCTTATTCATAGGTAAAATAGGTGTTTTTACAATTATTTAAGTCTTTGTTAACGTTTATGTAAATTTAGATTATAATAATTAAAACTACAACTTTTTTAGTTTTTCTCTTGTGGTTGGTATTCCACAAACCATCAACCTAAATTTTACTTATCATCCTTCGTCATTTTTGGTTTATCATCTATGAGTGAAGCCCAATTTCCTTTAGAATGTTTTGCTTGAAAACATGAAAGTACTTTTTTATTGGGCTTATTTATAGACCTATAAGTTTTAAAATATTGATACAAGTTAAAAGTTTGTACCAGCATTAGGGGAAATCAAAAAAGTAAAGTTATGGCAGTTTTGGGGAATAGAAATTGCTATTTGCACACTCTTTTTCTGAACCACATTGAGATAAAAGTTTGTTTATGTTGTTCATATCTGCATCAAAAGAATATAATATTATTTTAAAACCTTTAAAATATAAATCATTTGATTTCAAAATAATTTTATATGATAACAACCCATCTTGTTCATATTTATCAAAATATATACTATGTATTCCATTAAAAATAGGATTGGCTGCTTTAATATGTATTTTACACCAACATACAGCATCATCTTCAATAATTTCCCATGTACCACGTTTACTTGTGTATTCCAATGCAGGCAGTTCACATGTGTTATCATTATTAAATATTACTGTATTATCATTTTTTTTGAGTTTAAATTGTACATTTTCTCCTTTATAAATTATTTTTCCATTATCTGGATGCCATCCCCCTACAACTCCTTGTTCTGTAAAAGTTGAATTATTACAGCCCATTATAGTTATTATAATTCCTATGTATATGTATATTTTTTTCATTTATATTATTTATTCGTGTGTTTTTGTTAGTCCACTGAACTTATATAAAACTGCTGTCGCAACACCATAAAAGAGTATCCAATGTCCAGAAAACCCTCTTATTACGTTTGCTTTATAATGGTTATACTCTTGTTCTGTTAATGTTTTAATTAGTTGTCCGTGGTTCTGTAGAATGAATTGTCCATCTTTAATGCTTGGTGTACCACCTTGTGAGGCAAGGAATAGCATAAAGTTTATAATTGCATAAAAAAATCCTGCTACCACAATAATTACCAGCCAAGTTGGTGTTTCTTTAAATATTATTTTGAAAAATTTAATTGGGTTCATTCTGTTCAGCATCCCTGATTGTTGATATTCTTGAAGTTCCTCATTCTTTCTCAAATCAAGAATAACAGGAAGCCAAACTACAAAGATTCCAACATGTAAAAGCCAAACAAAAGGTACTGTTTTTGTAACATCAATGTCAGCTAGTGAAAGAATATGAACTAATAACCCCAATATCCAACCTATTAATGCAAAATAAAATAAGAATTTTTTCATTTTAAATATGTTCTTTTTTTAAATATACATGTCAGTTTTTTAATTACTATAAATACTTTATTCTATTATTTTTTTCATTCCATCTATGAGTGAAGCCCAATTTCCTTCAGAATGTTTTGCTCGTTCTTCGTCATAGTTTGTTTGAGAAATTATTAATTCTGTTACATTATCTGTTGGTTTAACTTCATAACAAACCCACAAATAATTTTCTGGTTTATCTTCCATACCACTCCAACTACTCAGATATGAATAAGCCACTTTTTCATTATGGATATATTCAAGAATTTCTCCTTTGTCTTTGTATTTCTGCCCTTCCCATTCTCCTTCAAAAACTATGTCTTCTCCAACTTTCCAAGTAGAAAATAATACAGTACCAAAAAAGTATTGCTTTACAATTTCAGGATTTGTTAATGCGTCCCAAACTTTTTCTATGGGTGCATTAACAATTGCCTTGTATTCGATTTTAAAATGTGTTTGCATATTCTATTTTTTTGAACTTTTCATTGCTTTAACTTTCTTTATTTTTGGGTCATTTACAAATTGTTCATATTCCTTTGTTTCTTGTCCAAATATTGCAATTTTCCCATCACTATTTGAATGAACACCAAAACCATAACGTTTTGTCAATGGTGAAGCTCTAAAACAAGGTTGTCCTTTTGAGAAAAATTGTTCTCTTGCTTTTTTATATTCAGTTTTTGTTAAGTCGTTTTTGTCAGCATACACTTGGAAAAAAATATCATCAGAAGTAAATTTATAAGGATTCTTTATCAAAAGTTCATACTGTATTTCTGCAACAGTTTTATTATCACCTTTTGATTTAGGGATTTCACCAATTTCAGTTGGACAGTCGTCTGCAACTTCAATAAATGTGTCAAAATAATTTGTTGTATGTAATTTCATTATCTGTAAAGTTATGATTTGAACGCTATATGATAAACTGTTATATTCAAATAGAGATTATAAAATAATATAAAACCTATTTTAAATGAAGATAATATTTAGAATTTTTCTTTTTTAGCATATATTTTCAGAAAATGGAAAAATTATTTCTTTGTTTAGTTTTAAATTACTTGAACTATGGAAAAAATAGAATTAAAAGGCTTTTTTACCTTAATAGATTTTTCTGTAACTCATAAACTACTACTCCTCAGAAAATCGGATTTTAATTTTGATAAGGTAGAACCTCTCAATACTGATATTATTTTTGCTGGTGTAGCTTATTTGGAACTTGATACAATTTTTGAAGATATAACTATTAGTAAACTAGGCGATAAGCATGATATTGAGTATTTTAGACAAAGAAGTTGTATCGAAACTTATGATGATGATTTTGTTATACATGAAAACATATTTGTATTAGAAAGTCAAGGCAAAAAGTTTTACATTGTGGCAAGAGATGTCATCATTGAAAATAACAATTATGACTCTGCCAAGACCAGTTTAAAACCAAAATGGAGAAATATTGATTATGAGAATCATATACCTAAAGATCTATTCCAAATCAACCCTAAATCTACCAAAGAGAATTCCTTGAAAGCATCTTTTGATGACGAATACATTGTAAAAATAACTATAAAATTCGATTTTAGTGAGTTTAGAGAGAATAATACTGAATTATTACATAGAAGTCTATTATTTCAATATCTTAAAGAGAATGATGGTAAAACTCTTACCTTCAAAACTCATCAACAAGAATTATTTTACTATTGTATGATTACATGTAATAACAAAGACTTTTATGATATCTTTGACACAAGTTTGAATGTTTTACTTCAAGATAATTCTTATAATTTAGTTGAATATGACTCTTATACTACAAATTTAATCAACCAATTATCTTACAGTTTATCCATAACTTATGATAACAGGAGTTTTTTAAAAATCACGAAGACTCAATTAAAAAAATATAAGATGTTAAAAGCATCTGATATTTCTTTCAATTCTATTAGTAATCCAGAATTTAAGGCTATTCATTTTGGAGGCTATTTACAAATGTATTTTACAGCTCAAAATGCAGAAACAGCATTAAGAAAAATAGAAGAATCTTGGAGTTTGTTCTTCTCAAAAAAGTATTTTAAATATCAAGAAACAGCTTTTCATATTTTTCCAGACACTCATGATGCTTTCTTTGCTGTAAGTATCGAAGAAGATTTTCTGATATCTGATAATATCTATCTAGATGTTTGTAGTTTTTTAAATGTTTATAATTTATTCCTATCAGAAAATAATATAGAAACATATTTGGTAGTATTACATAACTTTTATCATTCAAGTATCATCAATCCTCATTTATTTTCTGACGTAAATCTAGTTTTAATACGCAATTCAACTCCTTCTTATCCATCTTTTTTAGATATTTATCAATCTTTTATTTAAAGAAAGCTACCATAGTATTTTGTAAATATTATGGTAGCTTTTTTGCCTTACTTCTTTTTCTCCACAATTTCTATGGTGATGGTTCGTTTTTCACCTTTTTCATTTTCTATTTCCATTTTGGCAGTTCCTGCTTTTTTAGCCACCCATTGCCAAGTGGTGGTTCGTTTTTCAGTTTTAGGATTTTTATAAATGTGTGTTTCTTCTTTATCAAACAAATTAGCTCCTTCATCTACACTGACCATAAAGGCATCAGCATCACTGGTACGTATCCAAGCATAATAGGCATTCTGCCCTACTTTCATTTGTACTTTCTCGCCTGCTTTTGTGAGGTTTAAAGCCCCCTTTTTTGGTTTAAATGGTTCATCAGAGAAATTGAACTGAGCAAAAGTACCCAAAGAAACCAAATAGAAAAACACAATTAAAAAATGTACTTTCTTCATAACATTAATTTTAAGTAAAATAGAACAACTCAAAATTAAATATTTTATAAGCTTATTTTCAAAGCTATTTATCCAATAACTCTATTGGCTTTATGAAGGAGCATATATTTTATACCAAGTATTTTTTATTCTGTGTTTAGGGTTTTGAGTAGAATTGTGATGGCGATACCAAAACCAGCTCCTGATACAAACAAGTTCCATTTCAGATGCTCGCCCTTGATAAATTTGGTATATGCCCAAAGAGCAAGCATAAAAAGTATCACAATGAAGATTTGTCCTACTTCTATACCCAGATTAAATGCAAATAAAGGCAAAAGGATACTTCCTCCAAACATCATGAATTTAAAATTGCTTGCAAACGCCAATCCATGAATCAAGCCAAAAATGAGTGCAATAGCATATTTGATGTTTGTTTTGGAGAATTTTGTTTCTTTATTATAATTGAGAATATTTGAGATGGCTGTTAGCATAATGGTCGCAGGAATCAGCGTGTCTATGAGTTTGGCATTAGAAGGAATGTAATCTAATGCACTCAAAACCAGCGTTATGCTATGCCCAATCGTAAAAGCTGTAATAATGACAAGTATTTGTTTCCATTGCACAAGCTGAAAAGTAGCACACAAAGTCATAACAAATAAAAGGTGGTCGTAGGCATTGATATCTGCGATATGATGCCAACCACTCATAAAAAAAGTTGAGAATTTAGAAAACATAGTTTATAGACTAAAATTAACTGTACGATTATCAAGACTTAAATCATAATTTTCTTCTTTGACAAAAGGAGGTATTCTGACAAGTATAAAATTAGTTTGGGCATATTCAAACTCTTCAAAAAACAGACTATTTGATATTTGTATTTTATCTCCTTTTTTGAGTTTAATGGGAATATCTTTGAACCGAATGATATACACATTTGCAGACTTTATGACCTCAGAAGATTTATACACCATTGGTAAAACCTTTCCATTGATAAAAATTTTAACATGGTTTCCAAAATGTCTGTTGATACCCGCAATATCTTCTTGAGTGGGTTTTTGAATAGCTATTTTTTTGGAGAGCGTTTTATTGATTGCGTTTTCAAAATCATCAATAAATACCTTGCATTCATAAGAAAGTTCTCCTGTAGCTTGTTTGTATTCGAACAAAGAAGATGTAAGCTTAATGGGATGACTTGTACTTGAAAAAACAAGAAAAATCAAGCTAATATAGATGAATCTTAAAAACATTGAAATAACACAATTAAAGAATGCAACAATGATGCAAAAATAATAAACATTATTAAAATTGCAACACTATTGCATTTATATATCTCGTAGTTTTTAAAAGCTGATGTTTAAATCATTTTTTCTATAAACGTATATTGAGTGTATTTTTCTTCACACTCTTTCTGAAAAGCTTCATACCCTTTAGAATTCTTATGATAAGACCTTGTATAAATGTAGATGGTTTTAAGATTAGACATTTTCTTCAATTTACTGATATGTGCTTTTAAATCTCCCCAATCTATGTGTAATATTGTGATATTGCTCAAATCTGCTTTGGTTTTCAGGATTTTACCAATGCTTACATATCTCTGTGTCTGCCATTCGAGCTCACTATTGCTTGTAAAGTATTGGATAATCCAGTCGGGTTCTTCTGTAATTAGTATATTATTGGCTAATAGAAAATTTTTATCCTCAAATTTGATAACAGCCTTGGCAAGCTCCACACGATTGATAAGTGGATTTTTGAGCAGGTTATTCATCATTCTCTCCCAGTTAAATTTGACACGTATTCTTGCAAGAATAGTATATAACTCCGCATCTACATATTTTTGTAAGAGTTTATGAACCTCCAAAGAAATAAGCGTTTTTTTGAGAGAAATTAAAATAACAGCATACAACAAATTATCAGGAATGCCTCCTGTTTTCATCATTTCGAGAGCCATTTTTTGATTTTCGATGTCCGAACTTCTTAAAAAGCCCTCCAAATTCTCTAAAGCACTCTCATCTAATTGTTTCAAGAAAGGAGTTTCCAGTTGTTCCATCCATTGCTTGATATGCGAAGGCAATACCCAAGGCAATGAAGCTACTTTTTGAAGCGTTTTGATGTCTGCTTTTTTGAAGTTCTCACCAATACAAATATGTGTAACATCCTTACTTTCAATATCTACCACTTTCGCATTATATTTTTTACAGAACTCTTTCAATTCTTTGAGTGTGATACTCTCCCATCCTCCCCAAAATGCAATT
This sequence comes from bacterium 336/3, assembly GCA_001281695.1. Classification (NCBI taxonomy): domain Bacteria; kingdom Pseudomonadati; species bacterium 336/3. The sequence continues at coordinate 2,652,061 of LJIE01000001.1, forward strand.
TTGATGTTTTCTGGAGTTGTTTTTTGCAGTGGATTTTTAATTTTCTTTTCCAGATAAGCAATCAGATTGCGTTCGATGCTCTTATGAGCAGGTTTTAAACAGCCTTCTACCAGTTCGATATGTGTTTTATTACTTATAAATTCTTGATTATTAACAAAAACACCCGTCTGAATCTGTTTTTCGGTATCTGTTAAATTTAGTTTTTTAAAATTTTTAAAGAGTGTTAGTAAAGGATTTCCTTTTTTTACTTCCGTATTTTTAGTAATAGGATTTGAGCCTCCTATATTAAAAATCTGAAGATTTTCGAGTTTATAAAAATCTACAGGCAATGTTTCTATTTTATTATAACTTATATACAACTCTTTTAAATTACTTAATCTCGTAAATTGTATTGGAATTTGTTTGATTTTACAATTACTCAAATCCAAAACTTCTAATTTTTCTAAATCAAATTCATTCAAAACTTCCTCCAAATCAAGATTTTTATTACCCTTAATATATAAAACTTTTAAATTTGAAAACCTCCCTCCTAATGAAGATAAGTTATTATTAATTAGAAAAATTTTTTCAATATATTCCTTGTTCACATGTTTAGGTAGCTTCGTTATATTGAGTTCTGAGATAGACAAGGATTTTGTGTGTTCAGATTTATGGAGTTCATGGTCTTGAAGCGTTTCTTTCATATATCCTTGTGGTCCTATGGATATATGCTCTATATGAGTATTCTGGGTTATGATATCTATCAAGTAATTTTGTAAAACTTCATTTTTATCATTTTGTGTATTGACATAAATTTTTTTGAGGTAAGGTGATAATTGCCCAAATATTTTATGCATACCTTCTATTTCAGTAACGGAATTGATATTTTGAAAATCAAGATTTAAGTTTAAATATTCTAAAAAAGGTAATTCAAATAGAGAAGTTGGTAAATCTTCAAAAAGAACAGTTGTAGCAATATCAACAATTTGTAATTTTAAAAGCGTTTTAAATATATCTTCTTCAAATCTAAACGCTTTTTTATGTGTTCCATGAGAGTTTGTCAGAATGAGGTGTCGCAGGTCTTTTGCTTTTTTCAGACTCTTCAAAAATGGTGTATTTGATTCAAAACCCGCTACTTTTATTTTTTTAAGAGATGGTAATTGACAAATAGTATCAAAAACATCCCAAAAAGGATTTGTTTTTTTTTCCAGATAATCATTTGAAAACACAAATTCAAAACTTGTGAGATTCACAAGCTTTTGAGCCTGTTCAGCAGAAATAAGTTCTTTTTCACTTCCTACATAATAAAATGTAAGCTCTTCAGGTTTAGTGGTAGCAGTTTGGTAATAAGTAGCCATTTTTCAATATGCGATATAAATACTTGATAGTCTATATTTTAAACAAATAATCGTTGAGTTTATTTTCTGAATCCATATTCATTTTTTTACGAATACGATAGCGAGCCTTATAAACACTTTCAGGGGCTATCCTCAGAATAGACGCAATTTCTTTGGATGAGATATTGAGTTTTATCAAGGCACAGAGTTTGAGTTCTTGAGCTGATAAATCAGGATATTCAGCTATTAGTAATTTAAAAAACTCAGGATTGACAGCATCAAACATTTGTTTGAAAGTTTGCCAGTCTTTATCTTTAGTTTGAGTTACATCTATTTTCTGTAACAACTGCCTTGTTTCTTGTGGTTTTAGGGAAGTATCAGCTATATTTTTCTTCAAATCGTCTAAAAAATCGTTGTTTTCAGCAATAATTAAGGCATAATTCAGCAATTCCTGATTTTTACTTTCAATGAGTTGTTGTTTAAATTGTATCTCCGACTCAAGTATGGCATTCAGATTTGCCAAATCAGTTTGTTGTTTTTGTAACTGGTTATTTTTTTCTAAAATTTCTGAATGATTATTTTTTAAGGTTTCATTGAGCTTTTTGATATTCTGGTTGTATTTGTACAAAAAGTATAAAAATACAGACATAGCTACCACCGAAACCAAAGCCATAACAATTAGCCATTGTAGCCTTGATAAACTTTGAGACTGGAGTTTATTTTTTTCTTCTAAATGAAGTATTTTGATTTCCTGTTTCTCAAATTCGTTCTGAATATCCATTTTTTCAAATTTGGCAATATGCTTGATACGAGCTATTGAGTCGTCAATGGCATTGAGCTTTTCCGAAATTTCATAAGCATTTTTATAATCTTTTGTTGTTTGATAATAGTTTTTGAGGGCATCATATTTATTTTTCAGCAAAAAGACATTCTTATTTCCTTTTGAAATGGTCAAGCCACTATCTAAGCATATTTTAGCTTTTTGTAAGTTATTGAGTTGAGTATAGATTTTTGCAATGGAAAAATAAGTAACTGCCACATTTTCTTTATCTTTTACCAAATTGAGTTCTTTATAGAGATAAGTCAGTGCTTTTTCATAAGCTCGTTTTTTAGAAAAAATTGCACTAATATTGCCACTGATTATCCCCTCCCATTCCTGATTTTCATAGATAATGGCTGTCTCGAGTGCTTTATTAAAATATTGAAGAGCATTGGTTGTATCTGCTTCATACTGATAAGTCAGGGCTATGGTATTGAGGCTACTAATATAATTAGTAGGATTAGGATTATAATTTTTATACTTTATAGCTTGAATCATATAATCCCTTGATTTTTTGGTATTTGCCCTCAAATAACTATTACCTATCCCATAATAGGTTGCATAAATATTTTTCTTGTCATCGTATTTTTTAAAAATGTCCAAAGCTTTCAAATAATACCCTAATGCCTTGTCATCGAGGTGATTGTATAGACATGTTTCCCCTAGCTTCAAAAAAACTTCTCCTTTTGTTTTTCCTAATTCGTGAGATTTCATGTAATCAGTCATATCCCCTGATACCAATAATCCGTCTTGATATTGTTTAATAGAAAAAAAGTAATGATAAATTTCTAAATACACCTGAATAGTAAGATACACATTTCCAGATTGTTTTGATTTATCTAAAAGCTTTTTCCAAGCAGCTTTGGCATCATCAATGGTATATTTCTTTACTTCTGCATGAATCTCATATAAAATAATGGAAACCGAATCGTGTCTGCACAGAAATAATTTCGTTTCTAATTGATTATAAGCATTTTGAGCTGTTGCGTATTGGATAAGAATAAAGTTAAAAATAAAAAATAGGTATTTCTTCATTACTTGAAATGTACAATTTTTGACTACCTAACAAAGTTAAAAAATCGTATTAATTAAAAAAATTATATTTTCTTTGGCAGATATAATTTCTTTTTTTCTGATGGTTAAAGACTTTCTAAATCCTATATAACGAATTTTATTTTTTTATGATTATACCTATACAACTCCATATAATATTTTATATATCAACATTTTATATAAAAATCTATTTTGTTTGTCCATATAAAATCTATATTTTAATAATAGCCTTGTCCATATTTTATCCATATCACTTTTTTGTTTTTCTCTTTATGTTATGATTTCTTTGTTATCAGAAAAAAACAATTTTTTTCTAAACTCTACAACTATGAAAAGAAAAGATTTTTTAAGAAAAGGATTTATGGGTTTAAGCTCTTTTGTTGTTGTTCCTACACTACTAGATTCGTGTAAGAAGAAAGATAACGAAGATGTTATGACCACCAATGGTTTTACATTCATAAAGACTATTGTTGTTAGTGCATAAAGTTACAATGTGTTCCTTATATTTATTTAACCATCAAGCTCTTAGTAGCTTACATACTAAGAGCTTTTGTTAGTAAAATACTACAAAACTATTTTTTATGACGTTAGAAGAAGTTTTAGAAAAAATAAAAATTAAGATACAGGAATTAGTCGTTAACAGATTTTCAGGACGTAGCCATCAGGAAAATTTATGGGTTTCCGCTCAAACAGCCAAAGAGTTACATGAGCATCATAATTTGGTAACGGATATACGCATCAAAGAACTGTATGAGGTTTTAGGCATTTTGGAAGCTAAGAATATCAAATGTTTTCTGTCTCATGAATCCTTTTCAAGCGAATTATCAAGAGAGCAAACCCAACAAATCGAGAGTTTTATTTATAATGCTAAATACTTAAATAAAAGCGTGTTTTTTGAATTTTTAAAATATAAAAGAGATGTTCTCAAGAAACCCGAATTAGAGAATACCACTGATATGTTTCTAAAATTTATCACTCATAAGCCTCTGATTACAATACTTTATATAGAGTACTGTGATTCATTATCTCAGAGTAAAAATCTTTCTCATAATAAATAAATATTAAGTGTAAATATCTTGTAAGAGATGTTGTTTGTGTTTTAGACACAGTATAAACGATGTTTATACTGTGTTTTTATTTTAAAAAGGCAAAAGCTCTACGAAACTTTCTATCGTCCTTCCTGCCCAAGTATTTTGTAAGATAGCCACTATTTTATTTTTAAAATCAATATTTCCCTGAGGAAAAGAGCCCTCTTTCTTCCAAATAATTTGTTTATTTTCAATATCATATAAAACCCACTCCAAATCTTTATCTCCTACACTCCACTCATTAATATTTTGGTTTTTAGGGTTTTCTGATTTGAAAAATAAATACTTCCCATCTGATGATATTTTACTTGAAAATAAATTAAAAATGGTTCGGCAACCTATTTGTGTAAATAGAATAGATTGTTCTTCTTTTCCTGTCAGAAAATTATAAACGCTAAAACCCTCACTTTTCTGAAATACAGCCAGTTTCTCTGTATTTTCTATGAAATTAAAGACATTTTCGTCCATGCTTCTCCCTGCAAAATATTGATATGGTATTTCTAAAGTATTGATTAACTGGCTTTTTTCAATATTTTTAGCTATTTCATAAATATAAATTTTATTCTCCATTGCCTGATAAGCCAAGTATTTTCCATCAGCACTCATAGTCAGATATTTGGTGTAATCTTTCTTTTCGGGTGTTGGCAAAACAGACTCTTTATCTTTTTCTAAATCATGGAAATGTAATTCTTTACCATTTGGCACAATCAATATTGGTAATGTAGAATGAAACAGCATATTGACTGTATAACGCCTTTCTAAATTGCTGACTTCAATAATTTTATGCAGTTTCAAAAAATTAACACTTTTTTCCTTTACCTCTAAGCCCTGTTCTTTTAATTCTTCTTGTGTATATTTTCCAGTTTCTTCAAATGTAAAAACATACACCTTTCTATTACAAGAAAATGCAAAATACTGATTATCAAAGCTAAAATCCTGATGCAGAATCGTAGCTGTACCAGTTCCTATTCCCTTTACAGTCATAATGTAAAGGGTTTTACCTGTTTTAATATCTAATATTCTTACTTTCCCCAAATAACCACAAATACTCAACATTTTTCCATTTTTAGAAAACTGAGCAATATGGTAACCTGTGGGAATTTTGACTTTCATCATTTTTGAGTTGCTTTAGACAATTTCTCAGCTAATGAAAATATATCATTCTTTCTTGCTAATGCTTCCACCCAATGAGCAGGGATACTTTCTATACCATAATAAATTCCTGCCAACCCACCTGTCACACAGCCAGTTGTATCGGTATCTTCGCCCAAATTTACAGCCTTTTGTACTGCTTCTGCATAATTCATAGATTTCAGAAAACACCAAAAACTCGCTTCTAAAGTATGCAATACATAGCCCGAAGACCTAATTTCATTTTCTGGATATTCGTAAATTGGGTAAATATTGTAATCTCCAATAGGATTTTCAAGTATTCTATGAAATTTACTAATTTCATGTTCTGAGCATATCGAATACTCTTTATAAAACGCATTCACCGTTTTTTGCATATTTTTAAAGGCATCCATTTTATTTATGCCCTTCAAAAGCTCTAAAACGTATTCTATGTAAATAAAACAACTGTTGATAGAACGAATATGCCCATGTGTGATAGATGATGTTTTTGCAATCAGTTCAAAACGCTCATCAATAGGCATATTTTGGATATAAAAAGCCAAAGGTAAAATACGCATGAGTGAGCCGTTTCCGTTGTCGTACTCTGTTACACCACCAGCCACAAGAGGATTGACGCCATCTCGTACCCGCCTCAAAGCCTGCGAAGTAGCCACACCTATATCAAACACCTTTCCATGTGGTGTCCAATGATTTTCCTGATACCATTTCAAGAAGTTTTTAGCAATTTTATCTACGTCATAACCTTCACAAAGCGATTCGGCAAGACAAAAAGCCAATGAACTATCATCAGACCATGTACCAGCAGGCTGGTTGTGTGTACCATAACCTGTCATTTCAACAACAGGACTATTTCTAAGAAGCTCTCTGCTTAGAAACTCCACAGGAACGCCCAAAGCATCTCCTACTGCCATGCCTATCAAGGCGTCTAAAACCTTGTTTGTATTCATAATTTATTATCTATGTTTTTATGTTCAAGTGGCAAAAAGAATTGCCAAGGATTTTTCCAAAAGGTTTTCAGGATAAATAAAGTTAGCTTTCTTGTTTCCGTAAATGTAATATTTCTTGATTTGAGAGCCACTACAACCGAAAGCCCGAAGCTAACAGAAACGTTTACCAATCCAATCAGCAAAATACCTAAAACTGTAATGGTAATAACTTCTGCCGATACATCATTTTTTAACGTAAACAATGCCAAAGCAAAATTCCCTGCTGCAAAAGTCACATGTCGAATATCCAGATTGAGTCCCAATATTTTGCCAATATTCCCCATAAAGCCTAAAAAAAGTCCCAAATAGAAGTTTCCTGCTAAAGCTCCCAGATTTTTCTCAATATAATCTACAAACTTCAAAAATACACGTTTAGGAAGTATCTTTCTGAGCCAAGAGTAACGCCTTAAACGTTCAGGGATATCATCATAAACTACTTTGTTATCGTAATAACCTGCTATTAGCCCCGATGTCATCAGAAAAATAGCTGCAATAGTTGCATGAGGCAATGCTGCACTCGTAAAAGGAGCTAGTTCTGCAATCATTTTTTGAGATTTTTCAATAGGAACAACTGTATCATTAAAAATATATTCGTACAGCCATGTAAGTCCGTAAGCCACTGGAAAAACCATAAGCACATTTCCTACTAACGAAATAAACTGGCTTCTCACCAGTCTTGCAATAATAGGTGCTACTTCTTGGAGTTTTTTATCTCTCCTTTTGGAATTTGGGGTTTCTTCTTCCCATGTTCCTAATGTTTCAGCAATTGTAGAGGCTGTCATGGCTGGTTGTTTAGTAGCCAGTGTAAAATGCAAAATATGAATCATGATAAAACCCAAAGAATAGTTGAGTCCAAAGAAAAAGGCTTCCCAAAAAGGTGCAAAATGCTGAATGCTGATTCGAGCTTTAAAAATACACAAAAAAGCTACTATAAAGCCTCCTCCCAAAGCATACCCAAAGAGCTTCCAGTATTCTTTTTTGTTGGAGGTAATGTAATGCTCCCCTGTTTTTGAAGTATGTTCTACTACTTTATAAGCCAGATAACCCAGATTATCAGATAAGTGCTTACGAACACTATATTTTTTATTTTCTGCAAAAACCATTTCTTTCAGTAAATCTACAACTCTGTCATACTTTTCTAATTTTTGTGGATTTTGTAATATGAATAAAAGAGCCCTCAAACGTTCAATATTTTGTGTAAGCCTAAGGATAAAATAGGTAATTCTCAAACTTACCCCATATTGTTTTTTACCTTTTTGCAAACGACTGATACTCTCCTCGCATTGTTGTATCATAACCAAAATATGTTTGTAATCCTCTTCATTATCAGATTTATACAAAGGATTATTTTTATAATTTTCTACAAAATGCGAAATTTCTCGACTTAGTGTAAGAAATGGTGAAGTCAAATCATCCATATCTGGCAATTTGGCTATAATTTCAGGCTCTAACCCCAAGGCAGTAGCCCTTTGTGAAAGTACTACAATGGCATTGAGCATTTCATTTTCCCAGTATTCCTTCACTTTTTCATTTTCAAACAAGTGTATTGTCTGAAAAAACTCTATCCATAATTCATCAGGAATAGCCCAAACCCATTCAAAATCATCATCTTTATAAAAAATTTCATTCAGGGTATTTCGTAGCTCATTTTTAGGCATCAGAGGAGGTAGCATCTTATACGATAATCGTTCAAAAAGCCCTAATACAAAACCTTTACTACCCATAACACCAATGTCTGTAAGTAAAACCAAAAGATTATTGGCTAAACATATTTCTTCAATATGCTTTTGGAGTGCCTGAGAAAGTTCTTCATCAGATTTAAGATGATTCAACATTTCTTCAAATCGGTCTTTTGCATAATTAACACTTTTCCAACTTGCTGGTCTTAAGTTTTTCACAAAATGTAAAACCGTTTTTAAAGTGTATTTTTTTTCTTGGTGATTGGCTTTCAATTCATCAAAAACAAGTTTCCACATAGCTCATAAAAGTTGGTTGATTGTTCAATTTAACCAATTTATGAGCTTTTACCAAATTATCAAGCCTTTTTCCTGTTTATGGTAAGATTTCTGATTATATCAATAGCATACTCTACTCTCTCATTTCCTATTCCAGAAATTTCAGCAAATGGGAAGCCCAAATCTATCAGGTTTTGCTTGTACAAATTGTGTAATTCTATTCTTTTTTCTGGTTCAGGATGTTCTCTCAAAGGGTCTTCTTCCCAAGGCAAATCAATGTTTGTAAGCAAATAAAAATCATAGTTTTGAGTAGGTAAAGTATCTAAAATCCATGAATGACACTTGCCAAATACATACTCTGCCCATATTTTCGTAACAAGAAGTTCTGTATCAAAAAAAATGTACTCTTTATCTTGATAGTTTTGAATAGCTTCTTGGGCTTGGTAATATTGCTCCTGAGCTATTGACAAAATGTCATCATAAGTATATTTTTCTATTTTATGTTCCAAATATTTACGAGCATATTCCTCTATCCAAACCGTTTTGAAGTGTTTGGCTAAGTTTTGAGCTAAATCAGATTTCCCTGTGGACTCTGCTCCTACAATGGCTATTTTCAACACGTTGGTTTTGTACGATTTTTGCTGATTAAATTTTTACATACAATTTTAACAGATTTTTTATAAAATTCCGTTATTTGTTTACATAATCAAAAAACATTATGAAAAGTCGTATCACTACCGCATTATTAGCTTTATTTCTTGGAGGTATAGGTATTCATCATTTTTATTTAGGAAAAAATAGTAATGGTATACTTTCCATTTTATTCTCTTGGACATTTATTCCTCGTATAACATCTTTTATTGAATCTATTAAACTATTTATGATGAGTGATGAAGAGTTTAATCTTAAATACAACACATCTCATTATCATAAACAGATGCTTGAACAATTTGGCAAAGGTGTTTTCAATGGAGGAACTCAAACGCAGAAGTTAGATGTTGCTGATGAACTTAGTAAACTGGCTTCTTTAATGGATAAAGGGCTGATTACCTTTGAAGAATTTGAAAAAAGAAAATCTGTTTTATTAAAATAATCATATAATTTTTTTTCATTAAAAATTATCTTAATGTTAATTTTTTGTTAATTTTGAAAAATAAGAATTAACACTTTAAGATTATGAAATGGAAAATCATGAAAACCACGATTCCTATCTCTATGGCAATCGTGATTATCAAATTAGTGCTTATTGAATCTTTTCAATTCCAAGGTTTGGTAGAACTCAGCGATATAGCCCTGATAGTCAGTGCAGGCGTATTTTTAATAGGTTTTATGTTGGCTGGTACCATGTCAGACTATAAAGAAAGTGAGAGGATACCTGGTGAAATAGCTTCTGCTTTAGAATCTATAGAAGAAACTTGTGTATTATTAGCTGATAGACCTAATTTCCCTATCAAAACTGTTTACCAAGAATGTCATACTGTTAGTCATCAAATTCATGACTGGTTTTATAAAAAAATTTCCACAGAACAGATGTTCCAAGCTCTTACTAATTTTAAAGAACTTTTTTCAAATCTTGAAAGAGCTGGAGCAAATCCTTCTATCTTGTCACGTGTATTCAATGAATTAAGTTCTTTACGCAGAGTACTTACACGCACCAATGTAATTTCAAGAACTGGTTTTTTGGCAACTGGTTATGCTTTATTAGAGGTTCTACTTTTTGTAATCACAGGTGTTATGCTCATTGTGAAGTTTAAACACCTTATTGCTGCTATTGTGGTAGTATTCTTTATTACTTTAGTTTATATTTATATGTACAAACTAATTCGTGATATAGATGATCCATTTGAGCACAGTGAACATGAATCCGTAGGAGCTTCTGAAGTTGCCTTATTTCCTTTACAAGAATATATGGAGCGTGTAGAATATAGACTCAAAGAACAAGAAAAATTAGATAATCAGCAGAGTATAACCTCTGTAGCCTGAAAATAAGAATAGCGTGGTAGATACCACGCTATTTTTATTTCTTTACTACTTGTTTTTTTGCCATACGTTGGTTAAACTTGTCCACACGACCTGCAGTATCCAACATCATTTTCTTACCTGTGAAGAAAGGGTGAGATTGAGAGCTAACCTCTATCTTGATGACAGGGTATTCTTTACCGTCTTCCCACTTGATAGTTTCTTTGGAAGACATAGTAGAACGAGTAAGGAATTTGAAGTCGCAGCTCAAATCCCAAAATACTACCTCGTTGTAGTTAGGATGAATTTCTTTTTTCATTTTTTTATGCAATTATGCGTGATTACTCATAAAGGAGTGCAAATTTATAGAAAAAAACATATATATTCAAACTTTTTTCAATAAAATCTTTTTATGATTAACTTAACTCTATTTTTCAATCAGCTAGAAGAAGACCTTTGGACACAAGCAGAGCAAGATATTTCTGCTCTATTCCACCAATTAAGCATACATTATAATTCATTACCCAATTGGCAAGATGCCGATATCGCCATCATTGGTTTATTGGAAGAACGAGGTACTCAAAAAAATTTGGGTGTAGCTGGAGCAGCCGATGCCATCAGGCAACAGCTTTATAAACTCAAAAAAAGTAAAGTACCCTATAAAGTAGTAGATTTGGGGAATCTACGCCCTGCTCCCAGTCTACAAGAGACTTATCAAAGATTGAAAGTTGTTTGTGAACTTTTGATTTCTGAAAATGTTATTCCTCTCCTTCTAGGGGGTTCACACGATTTGATGATTGGGCAATTTTGGGCATACCAAAACCTTGACCAAATCATCTCAATTGCTAATATTGATTCCATGGTAGATGTGGACGAAAACCAATCAGAAGCTAATAAAAATCATTTATTGCAAATCCTTACTCATCAACCCAATTATCTTTTCAATTTCAGTCAAGTAGGACATCAAGGTTATTTGAGTTCTTCAGGATTTCTTGAGATATTTGAAAAAATGTATTTTGATATTTATAGTGTTGGGAAAATTAGAGAAAATATTGTTAATTTAGAACCTATTATCAGAGACGCTGATATGGTTACTTTTGACATTTCAGCTATCAGGAAAGCAGATGCAGGAGCTACCATTTATGCACAACCTTTTGGACTTACTTCTGATGAAGCAGCCCAAATTTGCTGGTATGCAGGCATTAGTCCTAAAACTTCTTCTATCGGTTTTTATGAATACAATCCACAATTGGATACTCATGGACACAATGCACAAGTGCTAGCTGTAATGATTTGGTATTTTATTGAAGGGTTTTATCATAGAAAACGTGAAGATGATTTTGATAGCAGAGCTTTTGCAAAATATATTGTCCCTTTTGGAAATGAGAAAGACTTTACACAAAATGTAGACGAATTGGTATTTTACAAACAATTATCAACTAACCAATGGTGGATGGAAGTTCCTTATAATCAGATAAATTCAAAGCCTATCAAAATTGCTTGTTCTTATCAAGATTATTTGGCTGCTACAGAAGGCATGATTCCTGATAGATGGGTAAGTACACATGCAAAATTGCCTTGATTTTTTTAGAAACAAGAGAAAAGAATCAGAAAAAAGACCTTTAGAATTGATTTCTTGATAGTAAATATTGTTTATTGTTCAATGCTCATTGTAAATTGATGTTATGAAATTCAACGAAGAAATTATCAATACAGCCCTTTTGGGAACTCAAAAAAAAGAATTGAGTACACAATCTTTGCCCAAAAGCATACAAGATATAACAGCTAAACTCAATAAAACTGAAAAAGAAGCCTTCTTTTTTCAATCTATAGCTTTGCTCAATCAATATTATAAAGGTGGTAATTTGGAGATTATGACCGATTTGCCACAAAATGCTCTTGCCACTGAAGAAACGCAAGTTTATATATCTGATACAAGATTACAAGCATTTAGAAAGTTATTAGAAGCAAAAGCTACCCATTTTTATTTTTGGTATAAACTTCTTGATTTGTGTATTGCTGATAATCAGATTGTTCCTCCAAAATATTTGGTACGTTTACTAAATATGGGTATAAAAAATAAAAGTACAGCCATGATGAAACGTATTTTGTCTGTGGTGGGTAATCGAGGTAAGTGGCTTATTCAGTTCAATACACAATGGCAAAATGCTTATGAGAAGGATTTAGAAATATCTTTGTATAATCAGCTTGTTGCTACTCGTAAAGAAAACCCTACAAAAGCAAGAGAAATGCTTGTGGAAGCTTGGGATAATTTCAACACTCAAGATAAAAATCTTCACCTTACTATTTTAGAAGAAAATTTAAGCAAAGATGATGAGTCTTTTTTGGTGAATGTCATAGAACAAATCAATCAGAAAAAACTTACAACCAACGCTCAATTGCAAGAATTACGTAAAAAAGCTATTGCCTTTTTACTCTGCATACCCAATTCTGCTTTGAGTATTGAAATTTGGGATAAATTCAAAAAATACATCATTTTAGATAAAGAAAAAATAGCTTTTAAACTCCCTAAAAAAGAAGATGATTTCTTTTGTAAGGAAGTCATGTGGGAACGTTTAGGACTTATTGAGCAAAGTTATAACACTACTTGGTATAACGATATAGAAGCTTGGGCTTTTGAGCTTTTACGCCTTACATCACTTGATAATATTGAGAAGCATTTAGGTTTAGATAAAAGAGAGATTTTACATCAGTTCAATAACAACGAAACACTTATTCGTAAAGTCAAAAAAGAGACTTTAGCCCTCTATACAAGAGCCATTGCTGACTCTTCTTGGAATTTTAGGAATGAAGCTTGGGCTAAGGCTTGGATTGATTATTTCAAAGATGTTTATAAAATTCAAGAAAATTCTATCAGCAAATTATTTTTCTTACACAGTCCCAAAGAAATTGAGGAAATTTATATCAAATACATCAAGCTCAATAGTGCAGATGGATACGCTCTTAGAGACGTTTTAAAGGAACATTCAAGTGCTTGGAAATGGTCGGAGAAATTTTCTATATATATTCTAGAGGGTTTATTAGAAATTCTGACGCAAGATAGTCATGCAAAAGAAATTTTTAACTTTTTGGAAAGCGTAATACATCGAATAGACATCAATGCCTTCAGTAAAATACCATTAGAACTGACCACTCAGACTGATAACTGGAGAAAAAACAATTATACACAGAGTTATCATGACTTTATGCAAATCAAAGATTTGTATGAAATTATAAAGTAAGTATAAAATTATTGTTTAATTTTTTAGCAACAAGAGTATAGGAAACCTATACTTTAACCCATTATATAAAAATGAATTATCAATCTCTTTATCAAAATATTAAAAATAAGAAATCTTATTTATGTGTTGGTTTAGATACAGATTTATCAAAAATCCCTCCTCACCTTCTTTCTGAAGAAGATCCTATTTTTGAGTTCAACAAGCAAATTATTGATGCCACTTATCCTTTTGCTGTTGCCTACAAACCCAATACAGCTTTTTATGAAGCTTTAGGGGCAAGAGGCTGGGAAAGCCTTCAAAAGACCATAGAATATTTACCAAAAGATACATTCAATATTGCTGATGCCAAAAGAGGTGATATTGGTAATACTTCAACGATGTATGCCAAAGCTTTTTTTGAACGAATGAATTTTGATGCTGTTACGATTGCTCCTTATATGGGTGAAGACTCTGTAAAACCTTTTTTAGATTTTAATGGGAAATGGGTAATTCTTTTAGCCCTTACTTCTAATATAGGCAGTCAGGATTTTGAACAACTTCCTTTACAAAAGGAGGGTTTGTTATTTGAGGAAGTCATTAAAAAATCGCAAATGTGGGCGGACGAAACCCAAATGATGTATGTGGTGGGTGCAACCAAAGCTGAAAAACTACAAGAAATCAGAGCATTAGCCCCTGATCACTTTCTTTTAGTTCCTGGTGTAGGAGCTCAAGGTGGTAGTCTTGAGGAAGTATCCAAATATGGCTTGAATAGTCATGTAGGTTTGCTTGTAAATTCTTCTCGAGAGATTATTTATGCCTCCAACGAAAAAGATTTTGCTAAAAAATCAGCTCAAAAAGCTGAAGATTTACAACGTCAAATGGAAAGGTTTTTAGATAAGTTGTAAATGTCTGTTTTTAAAAAGATAAAAGAGTTTTTGGGTATTTCTCTAAAAGAAGCACCCAACTGGGAAGAAATTTTTATCAATTCCCTTTCCAAAGAACAATTACTGATTCTTGTTAAAAATATTAGGTATCCAGAAAATTTAGAAATTTTAGCTAGTCAAAAACTCTTTAAAATGGATTTGACTTCACAAGAATTAATAATTCTTGTGAGAAGTGCATCTAAAGATTTACGTATTGAAGTTGCTAGAAAGCTTTTAAAAATGAATCCTTCTACTGATGAATTAGAAGACATTCTTCTATCTAGTACAAGAACAGTTGTTGGAGATGAAGCTATTGAAAAAATGCTTGAAAAAAGCGACAACAAGATTTCTATACTGATTACAGCTTCTTTGTTTTCTCATCACACACATATTGCTGAAAAAGTCGTTCAAAAGCTATTAAAATCAGATTTGAGTATAAATGACTACTCCCATATTTTTAAAAGCTATACTTATGATGAAAAAGTTTATTTGCCTTTTTTAGATACTTTCTGGGAAATGTTCAAAAAAATGCCTTTTTCAGAAGGTGATTTAGCTCATATATTAGTTTTTTGTAAATATCAAAAAATAAGAGATGAAATAGGAAGTCTGTTATTACCTCTCAACCCTCATGTAGCCAATTTGGGTTACATTGTTGCTAACAGCCATGTAGAAAGTAATATTTTAGAGGCTTCTAAAAGAATTCTTGAACAGAATACAAAAGACACATTGCCCTTAATAGCCATTGTTAGTAAAGCCTCCAACCATGATTATAAGATAGAAGCTACCAAAAGACTTCTCAAACGTAAACAAGATAGCTCTGTATATCGAGATATTTCATGCCATTGCCCTGATAAAGAGCTTCGTTTGAAAGCATGGAATAAGCTTATTCAGATAACAAGAATCTATGAGCCAGATTTAGAGTATATTCATCAACATGGTTTGGATGAAGAATTAAAAAAACAGGCTTTAGAGTTAAAAAACTTAAATTAAACCTCTGTTTATTTTGTTAGAGATAGCTGTTTTTCTATAAGTATATTCTTTTTATGGATTCTCTCTTGTGGAGTTGTTATGAGTCATATATCAAGCAATTATATCATTCAAGTAAATCTTTTAAGGTTTGATTGATTTTATCTATGACAATAGGTTTTTCAATATAGGCTTTTACCAATGGATGTTCAGAAGCTTTGCGTATATCTCTTTCGTTAATGGATGAGGAAATTATAACTATATAAGCTTTTCTTGAAATCTCTAACTTTTTGAAATTTTCTAAAAATTTCCACCCATCTACATAAGGCATGTGAATATCTAAAAAAATCACATCAGGTTGTTTATTTACAGTATTCTGAAGATATTCTAGAGCTTCATTGGGGTCTATAAATGAAAGATAAGTAGATTGAGGATAGTTTTTTGCTATGATAGTTTGACAAATGATATTATTCAATTTATCATCGTCTATAATCATAAAAAACAGCTTTTTATTTTGTATAAAATTCATAAAGGCATAGTTAATTGCATTGTTTATATAAATAATATTTTATACGTATTTCTTAATAAAAAGATACAAAAAATCATATAGAAAACAAAAAAATACCTTTATTTTTAATTATAATTGACAATAGAGTTTAAAAAATTCAGACAAATGCTTTTAATTTCTCTATATTCAAAGGCTTTTCAATATAACCTTTTACAATAGAGTATGTCCGTGATTTTTTGATGTCTGACTCATCTTTAGAAGATGATAACATTACAACAGAAGCAGGCTTTTCTAATTTCTGATAGCGATTCAAAAACTCCCATCCATCTATTTCAGGCATATTGATGTCTAAAATAATTAAATCGGGGGTTCTATAATTTGTATTAACTAAATAATCTAATGCTTTTGCAGGACTTGTAAAGCACAATACTTCAGCATTAGGATTCATTCTTTGTATTACTTTTTGACAAACTAAATTATTAATAGCATCGTCATCTATGGCTACATAGAATTGTTCTGGATGCGATTCATCTTGCATAATTTTGATTTAAGTATAAAACTGTCTTAGGATGTAAATATAATAGTATTTTATAAAAACAGATATTTTGAGGCTCAAAAATAATTTATTTATCTTTTTTTTCTTTTTTAGGTACAGGATCATAACCACTTCCACCCCAAGGATGGCATTTTCCTATGCGTTTTAATCCCAACCAAGCCCCCCTCAATACTCCATGCTCTTTGATAGCTTCTATCATATATTGCGAACAAGTAGGTGTATAACGACAAGTAGCAGGATATAGCGGTGATATTGCCATTTGATAAAAACGAACAAGCCCTATAAGGATAGAAGCAATAATTTTCTTAAGAATATTCAAAACTATAATTTAATTTGAGCTGAAATTTTAATCCCAAAAGGCTTGGCATTAGGTCTATCCAAGTAAGTAAGACGATGAAAAAAGTCCACTCTAAAAAATTTAAGAATATTATCTACCCCATAACCTACTTCTACATAAGGCTTCTTATAATCTAAACTTTGTATAGGTTCAATTGTGTTACCTTGTATATCTACATTAGAAAGCATTGCTTTATTTTCATCCCTCATTCCTCCATAAACAGCGTTTAAGCTTAAAACAAGTCTCCAATCCAAGAATTTATTAGCTTTTTTGAGTAATGGTAATCTATTGAAAAACAAACCTTCAAAAAAGTGAGCATAATGTAAGGCAACATAATGGTCACTTACAAACTCGAAGCCATTCATTTGGTTGAAAGCCCTCTCTATCATGATAGGCGTATTATTGCCTAAGTGTACACGTAAGAGCGGAAAGGGTAGTTTACCAAAAATATAGCCTGCATTGATAGCATAATTTGCATGTCCTATTCCAAATACACGAGCATTATATTGTGAAATATCCAAAGAAACTCTTTGATAATTAAATTGCCCTCCTGCAATACCTTTAAAACCAAACATTCCTGTAAAAGTAATACGAGGAGTGCCACTTCCACCCAAATTGATTTCGCTGTTATCTAATAGTCTTACTCTGTTTCCTCCTTTACGAAAAGAACTTTGTAATATCATTTCTGAGACTGTGATATTAGTTTGTAAATCTGAATTTGCATCTACTCGATATGCAAAAGGGTGTACAGGAATCAAAGTTCTGTTTTGAAAATATAAACGCTCTGTCAATGAAGGACTTACTTTGCTTTCAACCCATAAAATAGTTTCTTTTTTCATGAAAGGTTTTCTCGTTGACAAAGTAAAAAACCTATTAGAAGCTACAAAAAGTTCTGGAAGTGGGTCTGTAGTATTGAGTTGAATGGTAGGTTCTATTTCTTCAGTTCGTTTGATACCAACTTGTGTAAAGTTTTTTCGAGAAACTACTTGACTCACTTCTACATGGTATTTTAGTTTTTTATCCGTAAAACCGTATCCCAAACGTCCTTTGAGTGTAAAATTTTTGCTTAAAAGATAATTTGTTCTAAAGCCCATGCCTGGTCTATGCCCTTCTATATCATTCCATGCATAATAACGAGCATAATGTCCTAAATCCAATCCATTCATTTCGTAATAGCCTGTGCTGAGTACCATTAGAGCCGTTGTATATCTTTTTACAGACGGAATAGTTTTGAGTGAATCTATAATCTTATAAACATTGATTTGTGAAGTAAGTGTGCTATCATTTTTTCTATATTCTAACCAGTATTTTTCATCTTTCACCTCATTTTCTGGAGGAAGTGGCAAAGTATTATAAAACTCTTTTTCTTTGAGTTGATTAATAATATAGTTTTGATGCATTGTTTTGGCACGCACATAGATATTGGGTATTAACTCTGAAAAATCTGATATTTCCACCTGAAAATCTATATTTTTAGGCACCCAAGCTCCTTGTTGGGTACGTTCCATTTCTTGCTTGATTTTCAAATTTTTAATAAAATTGATATTGGCTTTAGGGTTCATCTCAACCTCTATTTTCTTGATGGCATAATCTTCTTTGGTAATCCACATTTTACCTACAAAAGCCAAATCTTGTTCACTACGAGGCACTAAATTAATCACATAACAGAAGTCTTTATCTACCCAAACACTATCCATTAAATCGTAATCATATTTTAAACGCCAGCCATCTGCAATAGGTGAAGTAAAATATTTATCCAAAATATTCATTTGATTACGATAAAAATTGTATTCGTTAAGTTTACCTCCTGTGAGTATTTGTCCAAATCCTTGAGCATCCTCAAGCCCCAAACCTGTTAGATTGGTGGCTTTTACATCTTCTCTTTCTTTTTCGGGTTTACCTTGGTAATAATATTTTGAGAAACTTTCACTAACAAGGATAGGAACTATTACTTTTCCTTTACTATCTCTGAGAGCTGGCGTTTTTTCAGCTACTTTTGTCATATCTTTCATGACACGCAAATTGCTCAAACCTTTTTCATTGTTATTTACATACCCCTCAATTCTGTTATAAGTATCACATTCGTAGGCTTGTAGGCTTCTTTTATCATTTTTATCTTTATTTTTTATAACTTTTCGGATAATAGCCCATGCAGGATTTTCTCCAGGGGTAACCGAAATACCTTCTATCTCTCCTTTATCCTCTTCTAAAGTGATTGTAAAATTTTGTTTTTCGGCTCTTGTAAAAGTTATTTTTTTAGTAACATAACCCACATATTCAATGACTAGTGAGTCTTTTATATAGTCAAAAGTAAGTCTAAAAACACCTTCTTCATTGGTTACAGTTCCTATTTTTTTATTGGATGCAAGATATACACTTACTCCTATAAGCGACTCTTGTGCATTGTCAGCAACTTTGCCTGTTAGCGTAATTTTTTGAGCTAAAAGATTGGATGATATAAATAAAAAAAAGAATAGAATTGCCTTCATAAAAGTATTATTGCATCAGATTATGATGCCTTTAAAATTAAAATGCTCTTTAAATTTACCGAATTGGTAAATTTAAAACAAATGTTGCTCCTTTATTGGTTCCTTCACTTGTTACTTCGATGCTACCATCTAATTTATCCATAGCTATTTGTGTTATATAAAGTCCCAAACCAGTTCCTTTAGAGCGTTCTGTTCCTCTATAAAACATATCAAATATTTTGGGAATAATTTCTCCATTAATTCCTAAACCTTGATCTGTAATTTTTATTTTTACTTTCTTTTCACTTTCCAATGTTGCCTCCACCACAATTTTGTTATGCATATCTTTGCTATATATCATTGCATTTTCTACTATATTCACTATACAGTGTAAAAGTAAATACTGATCTGTTTTAATATGAGAAAGTTTTGAATCAACCTTTGCCTCAATGTCTGCGTGAATAGCAGGATACATCGCTTTTACTTGTTGGATTGCCTGATGTATCAGGTCTAAAAGACTAAACGATACTATTCTAACATTTGCAGCTTTTACTTCATAAACTCTAACCAATTTAACAAGTACATTTTGTGTATTTATGGCCTCTTCTTTAAATATATTTATATAACTAAGAGCTTTTTCATTATCTTTTAAATCCATCTCAGCTAATACACAAAGCCCTATTAATCTGCTTACTGGACCTCTAATATCATGGGCTGCTCTATAGGTAAAGTTATCCAGTTCTCTATTGATTCTAAGTAATTCTTCGTAGGCTCTTTCAAGTGATGTGGTTCGTTCTCGAACTCTATTTTCTAATAAATAATTTGTATTTTTGAGTTCTTCATTTTGTTTGGAAATAATAATATTTTTAGCTTCAATATCTTCTTTTTGATGTCTAATTTCAGCAGAACGTTCTTCAATCAGTGCCTCTAGCCTTTTATTTTGCCATTTGAGTCTGCGAGCATATATTTGTGCTACAAGAAATATCAAAATCACCAATAAGCAGAAATACATTAGATAAGCCCAAATAGTTCTATACCAAGGGGGTTGTATTTCAACAACATAAGTTGATTCATTGCCTATATTTCCATAAATATTACGAGCTTTTATTCTAAAAGTATAACGCCCTTCAGGCAGATTGGTGTAACTTTTGGAGCTACTCATATTCCAATCAGACCATTCTTTATCAAAGCCTTCTAAAATAAATTGATAGTGCATAGAAGCATTGTTGGAGTAGTCTGTACTAGCCCACACAAAATTGATATTGGTATTGGAGTAAGGCAACGTAAATATTTTGGGTGTACCCGAACCATTATATAGAATAGAGTCTTTCCATATTACTTGTCTGATATATGTTCTCCAATTGGCAAAATTGTTTTGTGGTAAACTATGGTGGTGTTCATAAACTCCTTCTGAAGTTGCAAAAAAAGTGATAGAATCTACACCTATAATGTCACGAATTGTAAGTTTATCTGTTTTTCCAAAAAAATAATACTCTGAGGGTTTTCCATTTTGGATACTAAAAACCCTTGTTTTTTTCTTGAATTCTTTATTTTCTTCATTAATAACTACCCATTCCTCATTTTTGATTGCATTTTTTCGTGTCAAAGTGACTTCTGTATTTATTTTTGATGAAAAATATTGTTGGCTTAATTGAGGATTATATTCAAAAATATTGTTGGTATAATTAAATGTAAAAATTCCCTTACTACTAGATATAAACCAAGTATGATCATTCTTAAAAATCCTATTTTTCACATCTTCAGGCAATCCATCTTTCTTACCATAAAGTTTTAGTGTCGCAGAATCTGGTTTATGAAAATATAAAGAAAAAACACCTCTGCTATAATTATCAATCCATATATTGTTTTTATCATCTTTTACCATGTAAAAAAGATTTTCCCTTGCTATCCCCTTTATTTTTTTTGTAATTTGCCATTTTCCATCTTTTTTCTCTGCTAATAGAAGCCCTAATGCTGTGTTGATAAATAAGTTTTCAGGATAGTTTGGAATAGGCATTACAAACCAACTTCTAGGTGTGGAGATTTCATCTTTAATATTTACAGGTATCAATGTTGCAACAGTATCTTTGAGGAAAAATATTCCATTATTAGCTGTAATTAGAACTCCATCATCTACTGGTTGAAATTTCCAAGTTTGTGTATTAATATTAGTAATAGGTTTAAATTTATTATCTTCAGCGTTTTTAGGTAATAATGGCTTATAGAAAGTTCCAACAGAAGTGGCTGCTAGTAAATAATTTTTGTAGGGTAAAATCTGATATACATGCCCATATAAACCTGCATTTTCGTTGTAATAAGTAAAGTGTGTGTTAATTTCAATAAGAGATATACCATTATTGAAAGCAACCCATAGATTCCCAGTATTATCTAAATAGAGAGCCCACATAAAATTATCTTGTAGACCCTTGCTCATATTTAAAGTATATTGTATATTACCCTGATAATCACAAAGAATAAGCCCGTTTCGACGAGTACCAATGGCAATCAATTCTGAATTAATTACTTTTATTTGAAGTGTTTGTTTTTTAACAAAAGCATTGACAGGTGCATTCTGCATAGCCTTTGGCTCATTGATACCATCCCAAGTCATCATGCCTGTATTTTCCGCAAACAAAATCATTTCTCCTTTTTTAGAAGAAGGAATTATTCCATATATTACTTCTGTTTTAAATTTTTCACCAATTTTTATAGGTTTAATTTCATCATTTTGTAGTTCAAACAATCCTTTATTCTCGAAGTAAATAAAGAAACGATTATTGACCCAATAGCCCCAATTTGTCCCTCCTTCCAACTCCCAAATTTTCATTTTTTGTTTTTCTTTCTCCCAACGATACAAGGCTCTTGCTGTTCTAAAATAAATTCCATTTTTTGTAGGTGTAATGCTCCAAACATCTCCAAAACTACGATATTTCTCATCTACATATTTTAAAAGAGAAGTATATTCTAAACTACCTGATGTATTTGTTGTCAAGAAACCAAATTCTTTTTGACCACCCACATAAATAACACCTGTTTCATCATCTGTTGCCAACGAATGTACTTCTGAGCGATTAGGCAAAGGTAGTACTCTCCATGTTGCTCCATCATATTCTAAAATACCTTCACTATTGCCAAAATACATGATGCCTCTCTTATCTTGTAAAACACAAAAGTTTTGTCCACCAGCATGATAATTTTTAGGAGAAAAATTTTGAATAAATGGCAAGCCGACTTTAGGCGAACTAAGCAAAAACACATCTTTCTTGACTTTATCTTGGGCATAAGAAAAGACAAAGCAGAGCCAATAAGCAATTAAAAGATAATATACTTTATTCAATTTTTGCATTTACAAGCGTACAAATAATTTCAAATTCCTCTTGAGTTACTGGGCATACAGATAGCCTACTTTGGCGTACAAGTGCCATATTCTTAAGAATAGGGTGTTGTTTAAGTGTCTCAAGACTGATTGTTTTTTCCAATTTTTGGTAAGGAACAACATCCACAAGTACCCATGTTTCATCTGTAGGGTCTGGATAAGCCTCTTTACTAATTTGAGCAATTCCTACAATTTCTTTCCCTTCATTGCTATGATAAAACAAAGCATAATCCCCTTTTTTCATAGCTCTCAGGTTATTACGAGCCTGAAAATTCCGAACACCATCCCAAAAAGTTGTTGTATCTTTTTCCAAATCTTCCCAACTGTATTTGAATGGTTCGGATTTGATTAACCAGCAATTCATAGTTTACCAACGCAATTTTATATTATTAAGTCAAAATTTCTTATATGGCAATTTAATAAAATCTTATGAATATAAACAAAAATTCCCACAAACTTCATAGCAAGTGGGAATTTTTGGAAATAATATATGAAATTAAGCTCTACGCCAAATACTTTGATGAGTAACCTTTCCGTATTCTTTTAGAATTTCTTCTATTTGTTCTTCTGTTACTCCCAAATTGCCAAATATACTTTTCAATTTGGTAGTATTGGTCTCAAAAAGATCATGCCATTTTACAGAAAAAGGATCTTTTGGTGCTTCCATTTGAGTAGAAGGAAGATTCATTTCTTGCATAAGAGCTATTTTAAGCAATTGTACTTTAGTTTTATGCCCTAATTTATCTTCTGGAACGTGCTTCTGAAAACTCCAAAGCAGGTTGTCGATATCGTTGATACTGAGATTCATAGATAATTAAAAGTTTTAGTGTTATACTTTTATGAGACTCAGTGTTCTTTTTGTTTTACTATTTGTGTATATGTACGTACTATACTGAAAAGAGTTTTACATGTGTAAGTTTTTCAAGTAAATAAACTTACTAACTATCATTGATTGAGTTAAAACAATATTTTTAATTTAACAAGTATATTTTTTGCATGTAATAAAAATGTAAAAACATAAAAAAAATAGAGCTATTTATGTAGCTCTATTTTCGGAAAGTTGATGTATATTATAAAAATGAAGTTCTAGACTATATTCTTATTTAACCAACTTAACATTGACAGCGATTAAGCCCTTTTTACCTTGTTCGATTTCAAAGCTTACTTCGTCATCTTGTTGGATTTCATCAACTAGACCTGATACGTGAACGAACACATCTTGCTGAGAACCCTCAGTTTTAATGAAACCGAAACCTTTAGTTTCATTAAAGAATTTTACTTTTCCTTTTTGCATTGTAATTTTAAAATAAATAAATAACTCCCACAAAGGTAGAGTATATTTTCATAAATCAAAAGAATTATAGATTTTTAATTTCTGCTACCACAAATGTGCTTCCTCCTATCAATATTAAATCATTTTCATCTGACTGTCCTAAAGCATGCTCCAATGCTTTATTTACGTCTTCTATGATGGTATATTTGATTTTTAATTTTTCGGCTTTTGCCTCCAATACTGACAAATCCATAGCTCTTGGCAAATTGGGTTTACAGAAATAAAAATATGCCTCTGGAGGGTATAATGATAAAATTTTATCTACATCTTTATCTTTCATAAAGCCAAGAACAAAGTGTAATTGTTGATGAGGTGTTTGTAATATTTGCTCTACTACTTCCTCTATTCCATTCGTGTTATGAGCCGTATCAGCAATGACCAAAGGGTGCTGTTGTAATATTTGCCAACGCCCTTTCAGATTGGTGTTTTTTATGACATTTTTAAGTCCGTTCTGTAAATTTTCTTCTGAAATCAAGATTCGTTTCTCATTCAATACATCTACTGTTTTCAATATGCCCAATACGTTTTTGAGTTGATAATTGCCCAGTAAACCAGATTTAATCATTTTATTTTCTTGATTTTCTATGTTTTGTATCGTAATATTTAAAATATTTTGTTCTATACTATGATTTAAAGTTCTATAGAAGTCCTCTGCAAAGTAAATAGGAGCGTTTTCTTGGCTTGCTTTATCTAAAAATACTTGTTTAGTTTCTGAATGATGTTCACTAATTACAACAGGCGTTTCATTTTTGATAATTCCTGCTTTTTCTTGGGCTATTTTGGGCAAAGTATCTCCCAAAAAAGACTGATGATCGAAACCTATGTTTGTAATTAAAGAAACAATAGGCTTAATAATATTCGTTGCATCAAGCCTTCCACCCAAACCTGTTTCAATAACTCCTATATCTACTTGTTTTTCAGAAAAATACCAAAAAGCCATAGCAATACCCACTTCAAAAAATGAGGCTTCAGAATCTTCAATTAGCTTTTGGTTATGTGTTACAAAATGAGCAAATGCTTTTTCTTCTATTTCTATGCCATTCACTCTTATTCTTTCTGTAAACGATTTGAGATGTGGAGAAGTGGTTAGTCCTGTTTTGTAGCCACTTTCTTGCAAGATAGATGCTAAAAAATGAGAACTGCTCCCCTTTCCGTTTGTTCCTGCAATATGAATGCTTTTAAATTGATTTTGTGGGTTGCCCAATGCTTCACAAAGCCATGTAATCCGTTCTAAACCAGCTTTAAAAGCTGCTCCTCCCACATTCTGAAACATGGGTAGGCGTTGCATAAGGTAGTTTGTTGCCTCTTGATAATTCATAGATTTTTAGAAATAATCCACTGCAAAACTATAAAAAAATGCTATTTTTGCTAAAATAACTATACTTTATGCGTTTTCTTTTCATTTTTTGTTTTTCTTTATTTTTTAACTCTATTGGCTTGGCTCAAGATATTCAATCCAAAATAGCTCTCTACAATCAGAAAATAAAAAAGTATTTACTTTTGAGTTCTAAAGATTCTAACTTAGTCAAGGTGAATGAAACTGGCTTAGTTTTTAAAAAGAAAATATTAGTAAACTGGGATAGCTTACAAAAAATTGAAAATCTATATTCAATAAAAATAAAACAACAAAAAGCTCGTCTTTTGTTACAACAATTTTCAATTGTTCCCAATAAACCTCTTTTGGGTTGGAAAATTGCCTTAGACCCTGGACATTTTGCAGGAGATTTGCAAACAGCCAGAATAGAAGGTAAATATCTACAAATGACGCTTTCTGATAGTACTCAAATTGAGTTTTGGGAATCACATTTGGCTTGGGCAACAGCCAAACTTCTGCAAGAAAAGCTTGCAAATGCAGGTGCAACCGTAATGCTTACCCGTTCAAAGCCAGAATATACAGCCTTTGAGTCCACTTTTAAATCTGAATATCAAGAATATACTCATAGACATATGTACGCTGAGCAAAAAATGCGAAAATCTATGAAGAGTCAAAAAACAAGAATGCCACTTCCTCAAAACACTTTTTTTCAGGTTTCGTTCAAAAGAAATGAATTGAGAAAACGAGTAGAAAAAATCAATGCTTTTCAGCCTGATTTAACCCTCATTATGCATTACAATGTAGATGAGAAAAATACAAATTGGAATAAACCTATTTCAAAAAACTTTTCAATGGCTTTTGTGGGTGGAGCTTTTGAATTGGAAGACCTTAAAGAAGAAAGCTTAGATGATTTTGTCCGTTTGATGTGTACACAAGATACAGAAAAATCCATTTCAGTGGCTCAAAAAGTGCTTCAATTTCATCAGCAAGATGCCAAAGTGCCTATTGTGTCTCTTGCTAATGACCAAGATTATCTACAAGATAAATGCCTTTATACAGGCGTACAAGGCGTATATACCCGTAATTTATTACTTGCAAGAGCCATTGAAGGAATTGTGTGTTATGGGGAAAGTCTTTTACAAGATAGTGAACAGGAAATCAGACGTTTGAATGAAAAAACATTAAAAGTTGGTGATATTTATACTTCTCCAAGAGTATTAGAAATTGCAGAAGCTTACTTTAAAGGAATTTTAGCTTATGCTCAAAACCCATAAAAAAATATGAAAAGTAAAATTATTTTCTTGTTTTTGCTAATTTCTAGCCAATTAGGATTTTCTCAGAACAACACTTTTAAAATAGCTTTTGGCTCTTGTGGACATCAAGACCATTCACTCCCTATTTTTGATGTAGTAGTAAAACATCGTCCCAATTTGTTTGTGTTTTTAGGCGACAATATCTATGGTGATACCTACAACATGGATACACTCAAAGCTAAATATCAGAAATTGGGTAGAAAATCCTCATTTTTGAATCTCAAGAAAAATACACCCATCATTGCTACTTGGGACGACCACGACTATGGAGCAAATGATATAGGCAGGCATTATCCTTTTAAAGCACAATCCAAAGAGATTTTTTTAGATTTTTTTGAAGAACCAAAAAACTCCGAACGCAGAAAACACAAAGGCATTTATACATCCTATTTCTATCATTTTCAAGATAAAAAAATACAGGTTATTTTATTGGATAACAGGACATTTCGAGATGATTTAATACCTTATCACAGTTCTTTCAAGAAGGAAAAAAGGCATCAGTTTTATGATTTCGATTACTTACCTTATCAAACATCTGATTCTACTTTTTTGGGAAATGAACAATGGCAATGGCTTGAAAAAGAGCTTTTAAAGCCTGCTGACATTCGTATTATTGGTTCTGGTTCTCAATTTGGAATAGAATTGAATGGTTATGAGGCTTGGGCTAATTTCCCACATGAACAAAAAAGAATGCTCAATCTCATCAAAAAAACCAAAGCCAATGGCATTATTTTTATGTCTGGAGATGTACATTATGCAGAAATTTCTAAGCTACAAGATCCTGATTTATACCCAATTTATGATATAACTTCCAGTGGACTTTCTTCTACTTGGCATTTTGCTACACCCAATAAAAACCGAATCGAAGGACCTATCATGGAAAACCATTTTGGGCTACTTACCATTTCTGATGAAAAAAATCCTACTATCAAAATGGAAATTTGGGATATATCAGATAATCAGCGTATTGAGTATTCTACCAAACTCAGTGAAATCAGTTTCAAAAAATAAAAAAGCCACTTGAATGTGGCTTTTTTATTATAAACTCAGAGGCACTTTGCCTAGTTCATTTTTAAGATGTGAGATGATATTGACTTCAAAAGAGTCCACTCCATTCTTTTCTGCCAAATACCACGAAGCCCAGTCAAAAATATTAATCAAGAAAATTACTTGCTCTATAAAACTCTCTCCTTCAGCATATAACGAAAATACACTGGGCGTTTTTTGCAAAAAGATTTCCTCACATATATCCATACGTAAGCGTGTACGAGGATTATCGTAAGCTGTTTTTACAAGCAATACAGCCGTATTTTTATACACCTCTTTGTCTAACTGCCAGCCTACCAGTTCATTATGGTTCATTTCGGGCATATGGTTAATATGACAAAGTTGTTTAGCATTTTCATTAATTTGTTGTTGGAAGCGTGTAATGGTCGCAAGCAAACGAGTATCAGAATAAATAATGGGCAATTCTCCGCGAAAAATATCAGCTAAACGCTTGGCTTCCAAGTGTATCAATTCTTTCTTTTCATGTAATGCTTTTACTGCTTTTTCAAGTTCAGCCTCAAAACTATCGTTAATCAAGCCGTAATTTTTAAGTAAAAATAAAACCTGAATAAACGAATAGCCCAAAAATGCTCTTGGACATGGTGCTTCATTCGGGATTTGAACGTAATCGTAGTTATTTTCTACGCAAATATTTAAAAGTTCTCCACCTGATGTTACACAAGCAATTTTAGCATCTTTTACTTGGCTCAAAGCTATCAAAGTTTCTTCTGTACCTCCCGAAAAAGAAGATGCGATAAATAATGTATGTTTACCCACAAAAGCAGGAATATCGTATGTTTTACAGATAATAACTGGTACTTTTATTTCATTGATAATGATGCTTTCAACAATGCTTCCTCCTATTCCAGAGCCTCCTAAACCAGCAATGACTACATTTTTAATTTCGTTTGTTGGATTTGTAACTTTTTGATTGCGACCAATTTCTATAGATTTGCTCAATTGAGCAGGAAATGAGGCAATTAAATCTTGCATGCTTACCATAATCAGATTTTTATAAAATTTTTATTGTGAATCTATTTCTAAAACTAAGCCATCATGGGCTATTTCAATATTCTTAGGTAATTCTTTCGTTACTTCTTCATGTAAACCCATTCTATGGCTCAGATGTGTTAAGTATGTTTTTTCTGCACCAATATGTTCCGCCATTTCAATGGCTTGAGTTAAATTAAAATGTGATAAATGATCTGCTCTTTGCAAGGCATTTATAACCAATACTTTAGAACCATATATTTTCGCTATTTCTTCAGTTGCTATATAATTTGCGTCTGTAATATAAGTAAAATCTCCTATTCTAAAACCCAAAACAGGTAAATGATGATGAAAAACCTCTATAGGCAATACTTTTACATTTTCTACCTGAAAATAATGACTCTTTGTAATTTCACAAAGTTCTACTTGTGGTATTCCTGGGTATCGTTTTTCGGCAAAAATATAAGCAAACTCACTTTTGATCTGATTCAAAACTTTATGTGTTCCATACAAAGGCATATCTTTTTGTTGTTTAAAGTTGAATGCCCTAATGTCATCCAAACCTGCTGTATGGTCTTTGTGTTCGTGAGTAAAAAGTACAGCATCAAGTTTTTGCACTTTTTCACGAAGCATTTGTTGTCTAAAATCAGGTCCTGTATCAATCACAAAGTTTGTTTCCTCAGTTTCAATGAGTACTGAAGAACGCAATCTTTTATCTTTAGGATTTTGGGAACTACACACTTCACAATCGCAGGTGATAACGGGTATGCCTTGTGAAGTACCTGTTCCTAAAAATGTTACTTTAATCATTCCTGTGTAATAATTTCTTTAGCAATCAAACCTTCATACAGTTGTGCTGTTTTTTCAGAGAGTTTTTGAGTGTCCACAACAATCTGTTTTACTATTTCTATTAAACAATTTACTTTTCCTTCTAAAGAAAAATATTTATTAACAATGATAACTTTTTTTTCTTTAAGAATGCAGTATCCAGATTTAAAATTCCCTTTTTCATAACGTAAGAAATGATCTGATTCTGCAAAAATATCCTCTATTTTACTCAAAAAAGCTGGTGTATATTTGATTTCCATTAGTTTGAAAACTTACTTTTTTGCAAATATACGTTTTTTAAATAAAAAAGCTTCCCAAAGTATTAAACTTTTGGGAAGCTTTTTATATTAAAATATTTTCAAATCTTAGTATTGTGTAGTTTGTGGATTAAAGTTAGTCCAAGTAGCTGTCCAGTTGTTTGTACCAAATGCACCTCTGAAGTTTACTTTATCAAAGTAAGCATCTGTACCTTTACCCGTCCAAACAGCACCAGTAAGTAAAGGAGAACCTGCTGTTGGTAATGTTTGAGGAGTATTTAAGCTACTAATTGTACCTAATCTCAAATCAGCAGTATTGGCAACAGCATTGCCATAAGCAACTGTATTGAACCAGTTTGTAACATCTGTAGTAGTAAATGCAGGTGTAGTAGAACCCGCAGCAATTGTTCTATTTGCTGTTACTGTACCAGCTATTACAACACCTCTTACTTGTAAAGCATCACTTTGAGCATTAGCCCAAGTAGGTGAGCCATCTAGACGCAAACCATTAGGATAACCTACAAATACAGAGTTAAATACACTTTTTGAAGTATTTCTACGTAAGTGCATAGCATTTTGGTATGTTCCAGAACCTAAACCAGTAGCAGGTATTGTAGAAGATGTGTCTGAAGCAAAAACTGTAATATTAGCAAATACAGGAGATGTTTTAGGTCCACTTTCAGGAGTACCAGGGTTGAAGTTATCAGACTCAAAACCATTAGAAGCAGATGCATCTGCAAAGTTTTTATCTCTTAAAGCAAAACCGTATTGTACTTTTCCATTAAATCCAAAATCAGTATCAAAATCATCATCCCAACCTCTGAAAGCTACTAAATATTTAGAATTTACTGTTCCACCAAACCATTCAAAAGAGTCATCACCACAATAAGAAACCTGAATGTACTCAATAGTAGTACCTCTACCTACACCATACAGAGTAAGACCGTTAATCTCACTATTGGGTTGGAAAGCAATACCTCCAAACTCAATACGAGCATATTTTAAAATACCAGAGTTATCGTTTTCATCAGAACCACCATAAGAACCACGAATACCACCTTCCATTGTAGGAGATGATTGGTTTACAGGTGCTTTTCCAGCAATTACAACACCACCCCAGTCACCATAACCACGTGAACCAGCAACCTGATTAGAAGTAAATACAATCGGTTTTTCAGCAGTACCTTCAGCGATAAGTTGTCCACCTCTTTCTACTACCAATGTACCCTTGCTATCTTTATCTCCAAAAATAACTGTACCAGCTTCAATGGTAAGTTTTGCTCCTTCTGTTACATACACAAATCCTTTTAAAAGATATTTGTTAGTTGCTTTAAAAGTTGTTTCCCCTTTTAATTCTCCCGTAATAATGATTTTACCATCAGGAGTTGTTTGTACAGGCGTTGTTGTAGTTTCATCTTTTTTACAAGCTATCATAGATAGTGCGATGAAAGTTAGAAATAGGAAAGTTAGCTTTCTCATGGTTGTTTGTCGGGTTTATTATTAAAAGTTATAAGTAACGGTTGCATTTACGGTTGTTCCAGGTCTAAAAGCTCTGAAATCAGAATCTTGACCATCAATTTTACCATTTAAGTTAGAATCTTGTAAAAACTTAAACTTCTGATTTAAAACGTCTTGTACACTTAAACGAGCTTCCCACTTTTTATCTAAGAACGACTTAGAAATATTAAAATCTATAATGTTACGAGGCACTTCGTACAAACTGGGTTGGTTATTATTTCCTACCAAATACAATCTAGGTCCTGCTACATTATAAAGCACATTCACTTGGAACCCTCTATCTTCATCATTATAATACAAACCTGCATTCACTAAATAAGGTGATTGTCCTACCAATGTTCTGTTTTTAGGAGCATCTACATCAGTAAGTCCTGATGAGCTGGGCCCTAAATCTACTTGGTTTCCAACATTCACATTACTCACCAAATAAGATGCATTGGCAACAATGCTCATTCTTTGGATAAATTTAGATGAAGTAAAATTATAGAAAGACTTTCTCACTTCTGCCTCAACACCATAACCTTGTGCACTTTGAGCATTTCCATAACCAAAAGCGATAGCTGTACCACCAGCAGAAGCATTTTGTAAGTAAGCTTCCACAGGATTTTGGAAATTTTTATAAAATACTCCCAAAGAAATGAGTTCGCTTGTAGAAGGGTAATATTCCCAACGTAAGTCAGCATTATCAATGGTAGCTGTTTTTAATCTTACATTACCTCTTGTATCAGCATTTAAGTTGAAATCATAGAAATTAAATGGAGCAAGTTCTCTAAATTCAGGACGATTCACTGTACGAGAATATGCAAAGCGAATTAATTGTTTATCTGAAAGATTATATACTGCATTCAAAGATGGTAGAACACTCAATATTCTATTATCTGCATTTTCAGGTAAGCCAGAAAGGTTTAATGATTCTAATTCTTGAATGTTATATTCTGTACGAACACCTGGTGTAACACTCATTTTTTTGCCCAAAGGAATATAACCTCCTACATAACCTGCCATCAGTGTATTAAATCCTTTGTAACTATCAATAGGGCTTGTACCTTCAGCAAAAGTGAAGCCTGTTGTTCCATTGATATTTTCAGGTCTGAATATTTGGTCAAGTGGTAGCAATTTCAAAGGTGAAATATCTGCTCCTGGTGATTGTAAATAGCTGAAATAACGAGCATCAAAATCTCTTGTTTTGCGTTCTGTATAAAATCCATAACGAAGTTTCATAGGATTACTACCTTCTACTTCTTTTCCTATTTTTTGTTCTACAGCAACATTGGCAGAATAAGCCAATTCATTCAAATTAGAAAAATAACGACCATCTGTTAAGTTTGCAGAACCAGGGATAGCCATAACATAAGGTTCGTTATTTTCACCTACTTGTCTTGTTCTGTTGGTATTGAAACGTCTCCAATCTGGTTCTTGCTTGTTGGTATAGTTCAAGCCAGTTGCCCAAGTAAGTACAAATCTTTCATCATTCAATTTGTGTTTACCTGTAATCTGACCACCATAAAAGCTTTTTTGTTCAAAACGCTGAGAGAAGTTTCTGAAATCAAAGTTATTCAATAAATCTGTTCCTTCACGAATAAGAGATTGTCTAAAAGATTGTTGGTTGAATAAATTTTTGAATTCTATTCTGTTATCTGCATTCCAACTCAAAGACCAATTGTGTAAAGCACTCAAACGCAAGTTATTTGTATAAGTATCATCTTTGAATGTACCAATTACTTGTGCTGGGAATGTAATCTGGTCGTTTAGTAAACTATTCTGGTTAGCTGAATAATATTGATGTGTATTAGAATAGTTGATAGAAGTAAGTGTTCCAAAACGGAAACGACCTTTATCGAAGCGTCTGCCTAGATTGAATCCAAAACGGTGGTCAGGCATTATTTTTTTACGAATAAATGCTAAATCAGAAGATAAGGCATTTGCACCTAATTGAGCTCTCTGAACAGCACTCAAATCATTACTTAAAAAAGAAGGGAAATTGCTTGGAAGCTTTCTCAATCCATTGTCAAAGCCTAAGAAATCAGTATTGCTTCTTTGATAATCAGATACTTCATTAAATGTTGTTCCTACTCTACCACCATATCCAAAACTCACATTTGCAAAATTTTCTTCTGGAGCATTTTTAGTATAAATTTTCACAGCACCACCAGCAAAATCACCGGGCAATTCAGGTCCACCTGATTTAAAAATTAAAACTCTATCAATCATGTTACTAGGTACTAAGTCGAAAGAGAAAGCTCTGCTATCTACTTCTGTACTGGGTGCATATATATCATTGATTAAGACAGCGTTATAACGTTGTGGCAATCCTCTGATAATGGCAAAACGATTTTCTTGAAGGGATACACCAGGAATACGGCGAAGTACCTGTGCTGCATCTTTGTCTTGTGATTTTTGAATTTGCTCTGAACCTATCCCTACAGCTACTTGTTCGGCTTCTTTGATTTCAGCAATAACAGCAATACTTGTACCTGTTTCTTTACGAGCTACAATTTCAATGCCTGTAATATTATTATTTTCAGGATTTAGGGATGTGTTGATGATAACGATTTTTCCCGCAGGAACTTCCACGTTTTCAACTTCTTTGGTATCATAACCTACTGAAGTGATAACTACAGTGTATTTACCCTCTGGAATATTGGTAATCTGAAAGTTACCATCTATATCTGTTGAGCCACCCAAAGATGTACCTTTTAGTAAAATAGTTGCCCCAATAATTGCTTCATTGGCTGCATCATCTTTTAGATTACCCTTAATTGTTCCAGTATTTTGTGCAAAAGCACTTTGGAGAGCAAAAAATAGAATGAGTGAAAAAATGTGTCTCATAAAAAACCTTATATCCGTTAAATTTTGGTGCAAAGGTATAGTAGGCGTATTACGCTTTGCTTAAAAGGATATTAAGTATTTTTTATGTTTAAAGGCTTTTTAAAGACTTTTTATTAATCTTAACATAAATTTCTTTACATAAAATTAATATACGAAACAGCCTGTTTTGTTAAATATTTCGTAAAATAAGCTGTTTTGTATCAAAAATTTTTTCTCTTGTATTAATTCTCTTTTGTCATTCTGCCTACTGCACAACTTACAAAAGATTTCGCTTTATGTAGCAAATTGTTATTTCCTTTTTCAGGATAGCCTAACTGAGAAAGTTTTTCTACAAGGTTATTTCTAATATCATTTGTACCAATTACCGTTATAGTTTCTTTTTCTACTTCTACTTTTTCAACACCAACCAAACTACTGAGAGCTTTTTTAATGCTGTTCATACAGCCACCACATTTTATATTTTCTACTTGAATTAGATATTCCATAACTTTAATATTTTTAATGTAAACAAAAACTACTTTACTTCTTCAAATTCTATTTTCTTGATTTCATTTTTAGAGTATTTTGAGGCTGTATTGATAGCACAATTTGAACCCGCACAACCCAAAGCAAATAAGCCCATGATTGCAAAATAACCACCAAATATACTCAATATCCACTGATTTTCTTTCCAAGCCTGTACCATAATCATGATTCCCATGATTAAATAGATTGCTCTTCTCACATTCCAACCTGTCAAAATTCTGTTTTTCATCGTTCTAGGAAATATGTTGTTTCAATAAATTTACAAGTCCATTTTTAGGAACTACTCCACTTTGTCTCCAAAGCAATTCTCCATTTTTAAATAACATGAGTGTAGGCACACCCATAATCTGATAATTTTGGGCTACTTGAGGGTTTTTATCTACATCAATTTTAATAATATTAGATGTTTCTCCTACCTCTGCCTTTACTTCTTGCAAAATAGGAGCCATCATTTTGCAAGGTCCACACCATTCGGCATAAAAATCTACCAATACAGGTGTATCTTGATTGATTATTTCTTGGAATGTCATTTTCTACTTTTTTTAGTTAAAATTAGCTTTTAGTTTGGGGTTTGTCCTGAACAAACATTCCCAAGCCCAATGTGCCCACCAGGCTACCATATAAAGTACTATTCAAGGGTTTTGAAGTAATCGCACACGTTCCACTTGCACAACCTACAAAATGCCAGTAAGCATAACCAGCCAAAGCTCCTAAAATAGCTCCCAATACATACAATTTATTTTTATTTAAAAATGCTAACATAGTTTTTTCCTTTAATCTACCAAAGAAGCTACATTTCCCCAAGAACCACCATTTACTACATTTTCAAAGCCATTTTTTTCTAAAATACTTTTGGCTTGGCTACTTCTCATACCACTACGACAAAACACAACTATGTGATTTTTACTTTTAAAACGATGCAACTGCCCCGAAATCGTATCTAATGGGATATTTACAGCACCCTTTACACTCCCCGATTTAAACTCCACAGGTGTACGAACATCCACCAAAAAAGCTCCTGCTGCAATTGCTTCTGAGAGTTTTTCGTCTTGACCAAACAATTTTTTTAAGAATCCGAACATAATTTTTTAAGTTTTATTTTTCTACCACTTTTTGAGCTTTTTTCCATGCTGCTATACCTCCAGAGAGGTTATATACTTTCTTAAATCCTTTTTCTAACATAATTTCTACTGCTGTACTACTTCTACCACCTGCCTGACAATACACATAATAGGCTTTATTTTTATCTAATTTATCTAAACTAGCAGAAAAGCTCTGTTCACTAATATCTAATAGCTTTGAATTTTTCAAATGCCCAGTTTGG
The DNA here is from genome assembly GCA_001281695.1 of bacterium 336/3. Classification (NCBI taxonomy): domain Bacteria; kingdom Pseudomonadati; species bacterium 336/3. The sequence continues at coordinate 2,688,006 of LJIE01000001.1, forward strand.
TATTCTTCAGGGGTTCTTACATCTAAGATAACTACTCCTGTTGTTTGTGAACCTTTTTCAAATTCTTCTACTGTTAAGTTTTTAACTTTTTTCTGAGCATTTACACAAAATGTTGTGATAAATGCTACAAACACAAGCAAAAAATATCTTTTCATACATAATTTATTTTTAAAGTTGAGACAGTGTAGAAGTGCAAACAAAATTTGTCTTAGGAATATTGGTTTGTTCAATTGCTTTAAAACCTCCTGCTATATTCACTATATTATGTATACCTCTTGATTTCAAAATGGAGGCTGCTATTACAGAACGGTAACCACCAGCACAATGAATATAATTGGTTTTATTTTCTTCAAAATCTACCAAATGTTCATTGATTTGAGCCAATGGTGCAAAAGTTGCACCTTCTATGTGCTGAGCAGAAAATTCTGAACTCTTTCTTACATCTATTACTTTGGCAGTTTTATCTATTTTGAGTCTTTCTTCAAATTCTTGAGCTGTGATACTTTCTATCATATCTACGTCTTTTCCAGCATTTTTCCAAGCATTGATGCCTCCTTTCAAATAACCCAACACGTTTTCATAACCCACACGAGCCAGACGAGTGATGACCTCTTCTAATTTATCATCTTCTGCAACTATTACTAATGGCTGTTTGATGTCTGTGATGAGTGTTCCCACCCAAGGGGCAAAATCGCCACTTACTCCAATATTGATAGAACGAGGAATAAAACCTTGTACAAATTCATCTGGTTTTCTGGTATCAAGTACCAAAGCTCCATGTGCTTCCACAACCATTTCCAACTCTTCAGGATTCAATGGATTTAAAGCTGTATTCATTACCTCATCAAAACTCACATAACCTTTTTTATTTATCATCACATTTTGAGGAAAATAATACGGTGGAGGTGCTAATCCATCTAATACTTTTTCAATAAATTCTTCTTTGCTCATCGCTTGAAGGGCATAATTTACTTGTTTTTGATGCCCTAAAGTATCAAAGGTTTCTTTGCTCATATTTTTTCCACAAGCTGAACCAGCTCCATGAGCAGGGTAAACAATTACCTCATCTGGTAAAACTGTTAACTTTTTCAAAGATTCGTATAAATGTCCTGCTAAATCCTCCTGACTCAAATCGCTTTTCACAGCCAAATCTGGTCTTCCAACATCTCCAATAAATAAAGTATCTCCTGTGAATATAGCGTATTCTTTGTCTTGTTCATCAAAAAGCAGATAAGTAGTTGATTCCATCGTATGCCCTGGAGTATGGATCACCTTGATTTTTGTATTTCCAAGTGTCAAAATTTCCCCATCTTGAGCAATATGTACATCATATTCTGGAAGAGCATTTGTTCCAAACACGATGGTTGCTCCTGTTTTTTTAGCCAAATCCAAATGTCCTGAAACAAAATCAGCATGGAAATGCGTTTCTAAAACATATTTTATCTTTGCTCCATTCTTTTCTGCTTTCTGGATATAACTTTCTACTTCTCGTAAAGGATCTATAATAGCTACTTCATTGCCTGATTGAATGTAGTAAGCCCCTTGAGCCAAGCAACCTGTATAAATTTGTTCTACTTTCATCTTTTCAAATATTTAATTCTGATTGATAAATTTATTCGTAATAAATAATTCGTGTATTAAAATATAACATGCCATCACAAGTACAAAATAACCAAAGCCTTTTTTGAGCTTTTCACCTGCTATCCAGTTTGATAGATAAGACCCTACAAATATTCCACCTGAAGCCACTACTGAAAATGTAATCAAGATTTTCCAATCTATTTTGAGAGCCTGATTATTCAAATCGGCTAATAAAAAACCTAATAAGGAGTTTATAGCAATGATGAATAAAGATGTTCCTACAGCTTTTTTCATCTCTAATTTCAAAAATAACACCAACGTAGGAATAATCATAAAACCTCCTCCAACACCTACAATACCTGTAATAACTCCCACTCCCAAACCTATTATAAAAACAAAAAAATAAGAATTTAGTGCTTGATTCACTGATTTTGTTTCTTCTGTTTTTTTATCTCGAATAATAAAAAAAGAGGCTATAAGCATGATAGCAGCAAATATAAGCATTAAGAGGCTGTCTTTATAAAGAGTAAAATCAACTGTTTCTATGATTTTTATAGGTATTAATGGCATCAAAAATTTTCTGACCAAAAAAACTGCTATTAATGAGGGTAAAGCAAACCAAATACCTATTTTAGTATCTACTAATCCTTTCCTAAGATAAGTCAAACATCCTACAAAAGCCGTAAAACCTACAATAAATAGCGAATAGGCCGTGGCTGTCGTAGCCCCTATTCCCATCACCAATACAAGTACTGGTATGGTTAATATTGAGCCTCCACCTCCTATCAATCCCAAAGAAATGCCTATTAATGATGCCAATATGTAACCTATAATTTCTTGCATTTTATATAAATATCTTTATTTTTTTATATGTTTAATATATATTTAGATTTTACACTTTTTCATACATTCCAAAACGCCTACAATAGCCGTTTCTTTCAAAGAATAATAAATATTTTTCCCTTCTCTCTCACAAGCCAAAATACCTTTATCTTTCATATTAATAAGATGATGAGAAAGTAAACCTTGATCTATATGAATAATTTCAAGCAATTCGGAAACATTCATGCGTGTATTTATGTGTAATAAGTTTACAATCTGTATTCTAATAGGGTGTGCAATGGCTTTGAGTATATTAGCTACCTTTTCGAGTCGTTCTTGAGAAAATTCTATTATTTCCATAGGTTTTATAAAATTATGATACAAATATATATAAACATATCTATATATAAAAATATTTATTTACTTTGTTTTACAAAAAATGCTTATAGACTACCTAAAAGCATTTTTATTTTCTTAAAACTACCCACTCTACTCTATTTTTTTCACCTTTCTTCTTAATATTTTGTCTAAGAATCCTTTCAGGTTCTATACCTTGCAGAATTAGTTGTTTACGTATTTCGTCTGTTTGGCTTTCAAGCAAAATCTGGTTTTCATTATTTGGCTCTGTGAAAAGCACCATTTTGATTTTCAGACTAGTATCGTTGAGCATTAACTGAGCTATTTGATATAGTTTTTCTTGGTCAATAATAACATCATCTTGACGAATCCAAATAGGAACAAGCAATCTTTTATCAGCATCTTTAAGAGCTTGTTTTTTCTTCTTTACACTTACTTCTAAAGGTTCTTGAATAATGATTTTCATTCCTCCTGATTTCTCAACTCTGTTAGCATCTCCAAGTTCTTTTTTAAATTTAAGAGTTGTATCAACTCTTGTAATATTTTCTTCTTTTTTGGCTGTATCTTTGGTAATAACAGGTTTCTTTTTATCTGGATAAATAATTGGACGTTTGTTAGGGCGTTTTTTCCTACCTTCTACAGGCTTCTTCCAAATCATACTGAGTTCAAAAGCACTATTGGTTTGCCCCAGTACATTTCTGTTACCCAAAGCAAAATCGTAGCTAAAAGCAAAATGATAGTTTTCTTTTGCAAAATCTAAGCTTACAATCACTTTTTTATTGGTGTTATACCAAGAACCTAAATACAGCAGGCTCTTTCCATCTATTTGATATCTAAAATGAGAACCTATTTGCAAGTTTCTTTTTTTAGATTGTTCTATATAACGAACAGTTGGATAAATTGACCAACTATCTTTTTCATAAATTAAAAACTCCCCTGAAGCATTGATAAGCCAAGGTATACGACTTATTTCAGCAAACCATGTGGTATTGGGGCGATTAAGTGTATAGCCCGATACCCCAAAATGATACAATAGCTTTTGGTTATCATCTTCTCCGTACCACAAAAGCCCTGCATTGACAACAGGAAAGTCTGACTTGAAAGCCACAAAAGGCTCATTGAGAGGCAAGCCCGCATTATAACCATTGACAGTATATTGGCTTTCGGAAGTGAGTAAGTTTGGGTCTAGTCTGCGAAAGAAATAACCTCCTTGCATTCCAAATGCTAAGTGATCATAATCCGAAAAATCTACATTATATGCTAAATTTCCAATAAAAGCATTTGTTCGAAGTAATCCACCTTTTCCTGCTGTTTCATTGAGTACCCCCAAACCAAAACCTCCAGCTCTTCTGTTATTTTGATCTATAATTGGCAATGAAACTTCCAAAGCAGACGTACTGATACCCTGCCCTACACTGATTTGCTGTCGCCTGAAATTAAAACCTACAAAAACTTCTTGTCGGGCAGCTACCCAAGCAGGATTAGAAAATAAAGGCGTAGGATAATAATATTGAGAAAATAGAGCATTTTGAGCTTTACTTTCCAATAAAAATCCAATAAATGTTATCAACAATATGTAATAAAATCTACGCAAGTCTCCACACTGTTAAAGTGGTTTTATCTTTATTTCTACTTTGCTCTACCACCTTGTTTTCTACGAACCCAGTCAATTAAAAGATTAGAAGTAACTTGGATATTCACCATTCTGTCATTTCCTAGTTGGTATAATTTAGCAACCGTCTCATTTTCATCGGAATAAGCAACCCAGATTGTACCTACAGGTTTATCTTTAGTAGCTCCTAATGGCCCTGCAATACCACTAGTGGCTATTCCTACATCCGTTTTAAAAAGTTTTCTAACATTTTCAGCCATTTGAAGTACAGTTTGCTCGCTAACAGCCCCATACTCTTCTATAGTTTCAGGTTTTACTCCCAAAATATTGATTTTAATATCATTGCTATAAGCAACCAAAGAGCCTTTCAGATACTCTGAACTGCCTGAATGCTGTGTAAAACAATGAGCTAAAAAGCCTCCTGTACAGCTTTCTGCAAGTGCAATAGTTTTATTTTGAGAAACTAATAATTTCCCAACTGACTGAGCCAAATCTTCTTCATCAAAACCATAGACATATTTATCTATAATAGGCAATACTTGGTTTGTCTGCTCATCTACTTCTTTCTGAATTAAACTTTTATCGTTTCCAAAACCTGTTAATCTCAAACGTACCATTCCAAAACTTGGTAAATAGGCTAAACGGATGTGTTCAGGCAAATTATCTTCCCATTTTTCTATTTCTTTAGCCAAATATGACTCTCCAATACCAACTGTTTTAATCATTTTATGGAAGATATAAGGCGTTTTAAAGAATTTTTGAAGATTCTCTATCACATAGCTTTCCATTAGAAATTGCATTTCGTGTGGTACACCAGGCATTGACACAAATATTTTGCCCGACTTCTCAAACCACATACCAGGAGCTGTTCCTTTTAAATTTGGGATATAAACAGCATTAGAGGGTAAATCAGCTTGTTGTCTGTTTACTTCAAGCATTTCTCTGCCTCTACTTTCAAAAAACTCAGTAACTGTTTTAAGGGCTTCTGAATTTCTGATAAGTTCTGTCCCAAAGAATTTACAGAGCGTTTTCTTGGTAATATCATCTTTAGTAGGTCCTAAACCACCAGTAATCAATACCACATCAGCTCTTTGCTGAGCTTCTTGTAAGCCTTCAAGTATATCTTGTTCCAAATCAGATACAACACTATGCCTGATTACTCTGATACCTATTTTATCCAACTCACTACTCATCCACTGGGCATTGGTATTGGTGATTTGCCCATATAGAATTTCATCACCTATATTTAAAATTTCTGCTTTTATCATACAAACTTATCTAATATTTTTCATTAGAAAACATTATTATTTTACATCATTAAGTTAGGAACTTCTACAGTAAAAGTAGAGCCTTTGTCTTTCTGAGATTCTACAAAAATTTCTCCTCCCAATTTTTCTACCACTTCTTTACATATAAATAAGCCTAGTCCTGAGCCATCACGAGCATTTGGGCTAGCTCTGAAGAACATTTCAAATATTTTATCTAAAAACTCTTCGTCTATTCCCTCTCCATTATCAATAACTTTAATAGTAGCTTTTGTTTCATCACTTTCTATTTCTATACGTACAAAAGCAGGATTAAATCGGTTTGTAACACTATACCGAATAGAATTACTGATAAGATTGCTCAATAATATCGATAGCCTTTCTTTATCAGAAACAAATTCTCCTTGTTGCTTCACAAAGGTCTCTTTTGTTATTTGTTCTGATTTAGGCGTATAATAATGTCCTTCTAAAACTTTATCCAATATCTCTTTGAAATTAATACTTTCTTTATGTACTAATCTTCTCAGATTACCAGAATAGTTTACAATATCATGAATAAAGCTATCTAAACGTTTAACAGTTTGTTCTTGAAGTTCTGTATATGTACGAATAAGGTTTACATCATTCTCCATCTTTACCAAATTTATCAAACCAAGTAAATTTGCAATGGGCCCTCTAATATCATGTGCTGAACGATATACAAATTGGTCTAACTCATGGTTGGTTTTTTGAAGGCTATCTATTAAAATTTTATTTTGTTTTTTTAGCTCTGCTATTTCTAAAGCATGATCAATGGTCTCTTTAAGTTCTTCGGCTTTCCATGGTTTAGAAATGTATTTGAAAATTCGTCCTTTGTTAATGGCTGTAATAATAGCATCCAAGTCTGAATAACCCGTTAGCAGAATGCGTGTTACATCAGGAAATTGATGATTAATTCTTTCTAAAAACTCCACACCTGTCGTTCTTGGCATTCGTTGATCAGTAATCACTAACTGAATGGGAATTTTCTCCATTATTTCAAGTCCTTCATCTGCGGAATTTGCTAAATAAATTTCATAATGCCTTCTGAATACAGCTTTGAAGCTACTGAGATTTTTGGGCTCATCATCTATATAAAGTATTAGCTTTCTTTGCTCTATGGATTCTGACATAATTTAGTGATAAATAATAAACGAATAAAAGCGAAGCTATGAAAATAAGCGAATATTCACAAAAATTTAATACTCAAATTTAACAGGCATAATTTTTGATGTAAAAAGTATAAGTTTTTCTTGTAAATAAGAAAATAACTTTTTACACTTGTGACATAATCTAAAACATCATATAAATGCTTTTAAGTAACCCACATATTGCAATTACAATCTGCCAAACTCTAGAGGTTGGACTGATTTGCCGTATGTCAAAGGTCTATTCTACTATTCGGGTGAAAATAAAAAAGCGTTTTTTCTTTTAAGTTGATTTAAAAACAAACGTTTAATAAAAGCCCGAACTGCTCATAGTTCGGGCTTTTTCTTTATAAAGATTTTTTAACTCTAAATTTTATTTTATGAACAATTTTAACGAAAAGGGTACAAAGTGCCCTACTTTATGGAAAGGTGTAGATAGCTTAGTGCAAAACCAAGCTATGAGCGAAAATGTAGTTTATTCTCCACGTCCTGACTGTGGCAATGACACACCAGAGCCTGAGGAGAAAACTACAGACTCAGAGGATTATGATGCTTTGGGGACATTATTGGGAAGTATTATTGGCCTATTTACAAATGTTACATTCAAAGATTGGTTACATACAGGCTAATTATTACAAAAGCTCTCCATCAGGAGAGCTTTTGTATTTCTTTCCAAAAATGAGGGTAGGATTTCTTTACCACTTCATCAGCTTGTTCTATTTCCAAAAGATACAACATAGCTAAAGGAGCAAATGCCATAGCCATTCGGTGGTCTTCGTAGGTATTAATTTGTGTATTATCAATATTTTGAACTTCTTTAACTTTTCTTAACAACCAACTCCCATCTGTTTGCTCTTGAAAATCAAAGCCAAATTTAGCGACTTCATTCTTTAGGGCCAGTAAGCGATTTGTTTCTTTGATTTTAAGGCTTTCTACTCCTTTTGCTAAAAAACTAATATTTTTGGCTACACACAACGCTACAATGGTTTGAGCTAAATCGGGACAATGCGTAAAATCATAGCTTTGATTATTTTCTACTGAATTTTCAGTTTTAGTAATCAAAATCCCATCTTTCTCAAATTTGGTTTCTACACCAAAGTTCTTCATAATTTCTACAATTGCTTTATCACCTTGTAGTGAGGTTTCTTTCAAATGTGGTAAAAAGATGGTCGCTTTTTCGGAAATAGCTACTACACTATACCAATAACTTGCTGCTGACCAATCTGCTTCAATTGTATAAGCTTGTAGCTGATATTTTTGTGGTTCGATATGAATTTCATGATTGTTCCAAATATGATGTATCCCAAAATGGCTCATCAAGGCAAGTGTCATTTCGATATAAGGCTTGGAAGCCACTGCATTTTTAAGGGTTATTTCTAAACCTTGTTCCAACACTGGAGCTATCATTAATAAAGCTGAAATATATTGACTACTTATATTGCTTTCAACTTCTATCTGCTTTTTGGTTTGTTTAAAATGTTTAATATGAATAGGTGGAAAGCCCCTTTTTTCAAGATATTCTATTTCAGCACCTAAATCCATAAGAGCCTCAACTAAAATATGAATGGGGCGTTCTTTCATTCTAGGCGTTCCAGTCAAGATTGTTTCTCTATTAGTAACGGTACAAAAAGCTGTCAAGAAACGCATGGTTGTTCCAGCATCCAATACATCTAAAGTTTTGTCTTTGGATGCCAACAAACGCTGTAATGTCTGGGTATCTCTTGCCTCCGAAATATTAGATAGTTGTGTGTTCTGAACTTCAACACCTTGAAATTGAGCCAATGCTTCAATAAGTAAAGTTCTATTACTTTCACTTTTGGAGGCTGGTAATTCTATGGTTTCTTTGATATTTTTTTTCGAAATAGATAAATACATAAATATGTTTAAAGATATTTTCTCAAAAGTAAGATTTTTACAAATATTTTCAATTTTCTTATATAAATTGCCTTAAAATTGAAATACTAATGGAAATTAAAGTTTTATTTGTTTGTTTAGGAAATATTTGCCGTTCACCACTTGCTGAGGGTGTTTTTTTAGAACTCATCAAAGAAGCTGAATTGAATGATAAAATCAAAGTAGATTCAGCAGGTACATCAGCTTATCATATCGGCGAACTCGCTGATTACAGAACTCGTCAAACAGCTGAACAACATGGAATAAAACTCACACACAAAGCCAGACAAGTACAAAAAGAAGATTTTCAGCTATTTGATTATGTTTTAGCTGCTGATAAATCGAATTATAATAATTTGAAAGTTTTTCAATCTGCAAATGACAGGGCTTCTTTGCATTTAATCAGGGAATGGGAAGGTAAAAATCTGGAAGTTCCTGACCCTTATTATGGTACACTCAAAGATTTTGAAGAGGGTTATCAAATATTAAAAAAAACTCTCAAGCCTTTTTTGGAGTATTTGAGAGCTTGTCATGGTATATAATTTTTTTAAGCACTAATTAAATCTAACTCTTCTATTTTCTCTTTTACTTTTTCCATGAGCCACATAGGAGTAGAAGTTGCTCCACAGATTCCTACTTTGTCTTCAGGAGAGAACCATATAGGCTGTATTTCTTGCTCATCCTCAACAAAGTAACTCTTTATATTATATCTTTGGCATACCAGAAACAAAGATTTCCCATTGGAGCTTTTTTTACCACTTACAAAAATAATTACATCATTGTCTTGAGAGAATTTCTCTAATTGAGGTTCTCTGTTCGACACTTGTCGACAAATACTATCATTGGCATCAAATAGAGCTAAATTTTCCGTAAATCCTTTTTCTTCAATACGTTTTTCAATCAACTCCTTCATTTTATAGAAGCCCTCTGTACTTTTGGTTGTTTGACTAAATAAAACGATTGGCTTGGAATAATCTATCAAGTCTAAATCTTCTTCAGTTGTAACGATAATAGCTTCTTTATTGGTTTGTCCTGAAAGGCCAATCACTTCAGCATGTCCTTTTTTACCATAAATCACAATTTGCCCTTGCATTTCTTTGGCTTTATCGTATGCCGATTTTATTCGATTTTGTAATTTGAGAACTACAGGACAAGAAGCATCTATGAGTTCTATATTATTTTGAAGTGCTATTTGATAAGTTTCTGGGGGTTCACCATGGGCTCTGATGAGGACTTTACAGTCGTGAATGGTGGCTAATTGTTCTCTATCAATAATAGTAAGTCCTTTTTGGGCTAGCCTTTTTACTTCTTTGTCATTGTGTACAATATCGCCCAGACAATATAGTTTCTGAGATTCTTGTAATTCCTCTTCTGCCATTGTGATAGCATACTCTACTCCAAAACAATATCCAGAGTTTTTATCAATATTAACTTTCATTATTGCGTCTTTAAAAGCATTAAGGTAAAAAATGCAATCTTTGTTCAATCTTATAACAAATTCTTTGCCTTTTTTTGTTCATTTTGGTACAAAGTTATAAAAAAAATAAGTCGGTTGTAGAACCGACTTATTTTTTATTCTTCTCTATTTAATATTCTATGTTATTTTTCTTTAATTCCATCAAAACTACCAGAACCAGCCGTTTTAGGAAATGAGTTGTTATTGGCATCTGTATCAGTTGTTTCCAAACTTGGATCCAAACGGAATGAAGAAACTTCTTTATCAGTAGCTATCATTCTGAATATTTCCTTGTGGTTCATACGCCAAATCTCAGCTGGGAAACGTTCAACTTGCTTTGTACCATCTTTATAAGTTACTTCTACAATCAGAGGCATTACCAGTTCTCCATTATTTTTCACTTTCAAAACATAAAAGTTTTTGTTTGGAGAAAGAGATTTTTTTTCAGCATCACTTAATATGATACCATTTTCTTCCATTCTTTTTACAGCATTGCCTAACTTTACTTCTTTAGTAGGGAAAGCCGAAGCTGTAGGCAAAGATTGTCCATTTTCTAAAATCTTATACAACGTAACTGACTCAAGACTAGGCTCATAGAAATCTACTGTATAGAACCAACCTCTCCAGAACCAATCTAAGTCAACTCCAGAAGCATCTTCCATAGTACGGAAGAAATCAGCAGGCTCAGGATGTCTAAATTTCCATTTATTTGAATATTGTTTGAAAGCATAATCAAATAAGTCTTTACCCATAACTGTCTCACGAAGTACATTCAGAGCTGTAGCAGGTTTACCATAAGCATTGTTTCCGAATTGTTTTACTTGCTCAGAGTTTGTCATAATAGGTACTTGAGTATCAGCAGCAGATTTCATATAACCTACAATATTAGCGGCAGGACCTCTACGAGAAGGATAAGGACGTTTTAAATCTTTTGTCCAAGCTACTTCAGGCAATTCTTGTTCTGCTCTAAATTGTAAGAAAGAGTTCAAACCTTCATCCATCCAAGACCACTGACGCTCATCAGAGTTGATAATCATAGGGAAGTAATTGTGTCCTACTTCATGAATAATTACAGAAACCATTGCATATTTTGTTCTATCGTTGGCATCTGCATTTTTCTTACGGTCTTCTTCTGTTGCATTTGCAGGCATAGGAATTGGTCTTCCTCCATTGAAGCAAATCATAGGATATTCCATACCAAATACAGGTCCATGAACAGAAATAGCTACTGGATAAGGATAATCAATACTATATTTTGAGTAAATATTGAGTGTATGAGCTACAGTCCATGTAGATTTTTCACCCCAAAGTGGGTTACCTTCTTTAGGGTAATAAGACATTGCCCAAACTTTTTTACCACCATTATCTACTTGGAATGCATCCCAAATAAATTTACGAGAGCTAGCCCATGCAAAATCACGAACATTTTGAGCTTTATAAGTCCAGGTTTTGCGTTCAGTTGCTTTTTTCTTTTCAGACTGAACAGCCTCATCTTGTGTTACGATGACTGTAGGTTCTTTAGCTGTTTTTGCTTTTTCCCAACGTTGTAGTTGAGCTGGTGTAAGTAAAGATGACGCATTTTGTAATTCTCCAGTAGCTGCCACCACATGGTCAGCAGGAACATTGATATTTACTTCATAGTCACCAAATACCAAAGCAAACTCACCACGACCTAAGAATTGTTTGTGTTGCCAGCCATATACATCGCTATATACACACATACGTGGAAACCACTGAGCCATTTCATACAAATAATTGCCATCAGCAGGAAAATACTCATATCCTCCTCTACCTCCCATTTTATTGGCATCAATTACATAAAAGCTCCATTCCAAAGAGAAAGTAAACTTTTGTCCTTTTTTGAGGGGTTCAGGCAAATCTATACGCATCATGGTATAGTTTTCTGTATATTTTAAAAGTCCACCTTTACTATCTTTTACATTAGAAATCATAAATCCGTGAGGAGAGTTGGTACTAGATGCCCAACCCAAGAGATTTCTACCACTATTTCCATCCAAATCAAAACTTTCTGATTTATAAGTATTTGATTCCTTTGAAAACATATTTTGGTCTAATTGTAGCCAAAGATAACGTAACTCATTAGGAGAGTTATTATAATATGTAATGGTTTCTGAACCTTTTACCCACTGCTTTGTATCGTCTAAGGTAACATTAATTTTATAGTCAGCTTTTTGCTGCCAATACTCATGCCCTGGTGAGCCATCAGCTGTACGATAATTGTTGGGAGTTGGCAACAAATAATCTAATTGTTCAAATTTAGAGCCTAAAACTTGTGCTTGCATACTTAGCACACCTGCTCCAAATAGAAAAGAAAGTATGTATTTTTTCATGTTGAAAAAGATGATATTTCTAAAAAATATATTTAAGTGTAACGAATTATACCAATTATTATTATAAAATTTCTTTTTATGTTAAGCAGAAGCTTGGTATTGTTGTTTGAGTCTAGCATATATAACTGGTGGAGAAAGCGAGTTATCTATACGTGTTTCTATGATATGAGGAAAACTTGCAATAAAAGTTGAGAGTTTCCCATATTTAATACCTCTATTACGTAAAGCAGCACCTATTTCTGCCAAATTAGCCCAACCCAATTCGTTCATAGATTCTCGAACAGATTCTCGGAGGGCATTTTCTAAAACATTGCGTTCCATAATTTTTTTTTTGTTTTAACAGAATTAAAAAATTTAATTCGGTAAAAGCCGAAATTATTGGATTTTGGCAAAGCTAGTAAAATTATAAAATATTGTAAAGATTTTTTTCAGTTTAGTTTTATTGTGCAGTTTTGTTGTTTTTTTTATCAAAATTCTTAATTTTGGCACAATTATTACTTACATCTGTACAGAATCAATCTAACTGTTTTATGAGATATTTATACTTTCTAACATTTTTAGTGTTTGCATTACAAGCCTGCTCTGGCTCAAAGAGTTATTTTAAAAAAGGCATGAAACTAGAACAAGCAGGGATGTACCAAGAAGCCTCTCAGATGTATCTACAATCGCTTGCCCGTAACAGAAATAATATTGATGCCCAAATACAGCTCAAAAAAACTGGTCAAGCAGTTTTAGATACCAAATTGGGTGATGTTTTCAAAGCTCATAGCACTGATAACCACAAAGGAGCTGTTTATGCTTACTTGGGTGCTCAAGATTTTGCAAATCAGGTTGGACAATACAATGTTGGGCTTTCTACTCCTCCTCAATATGAGCAATATTTTAACCAATCCAAAGCAAAATATTTGGATGATTTGTACAAACAAGCTACTGAACTTTTAGCTCAAGAACAATTTGAGTCAGCAGACCCTATTCTTGCTGAAATCAAGAAACTTGACCCTAACTATAAAGATGTTAAGACGCTGAAGCGTACTTCATCTAATGAGCCTCTGTATAGAAGTGGCAAAGCAGAATTAGATGCTAAGAATTACAAACAAGCTTATTATTTCTTTGACCAAATTTATCAGAATGATAAATCTTACAAAGATGCCACAACTCTACGTGAAAAAGCTCGTAAAGAGGCTGCTATCACTGTTTCTGTATTGCCTTTCCAAAATTATACTCGTTATAACAATGTAGAGCGTACCATTCAGGGTGGTGTAATTTCTTCTGTGATAGGCTTAAAAAGTCCTTTTATAGATTTGGTAGATAGAGAAAATTTACAAACCATTTTGGATGAACAGAAATTCGGTCTTTCTGGACAAGTAGATGAAGCTACAGCAGCCAAAGTAGGTAATTTATTGGGTGTCAAAGCTGTTTTGATTGGTAAAGTAACCAATTTTACAGAAAATACAGGTAGACTTCGTAACGAAGAAAGGGTTGCTTATGAAAGCTATCAGGCTAAAGAATGGAATGCTACCCTTAATCAGTATCAAAATGTAACCAAATATCGCCGTACCAATTATATGGAGTACTACAACGATAAAGATGTAAATGTAACCTTTGAGTATCAACTTATTTCTTCTGAAACAGGTAAAATATTGGCTTCCAATGTAGTTACCAAAAACGTAAAAGATGAAGTACGTTATGGTACATACCAAGGCGATGCAAGAAATTTGTTTCCTGGTGATGCGAATGGTGTTTTTGCAGGTGGAAATGAAAAAAATCGTTTTGACAAACTGTTCCAAGGCAGAAGAGATTTACGCCCTACTACTGATATTACACAAAATCTTTACAAACAAATCTCTGATGAAGTATCTGCTGATGTATTCAGAGCTATTGGAAAATAACAATATATCTATTGAAAACAATTCTTAATAAAATTTTGTATGAAAAAGTTTTTTACTCCTTTTATATATTTCTTGCTTGCTTTTGTAGTTTTGGCTTGTTCGCCACAAACTGCTCAATCACAACGTAAGAAAAATAAGAAAAAACAAACCATAGAAGCTTCTAAGCCCAAACCTGATTGGGTCATTGCCAAACCTATTACCTCCATGTATTATGTGGGCATTGGTTATTCTTCTACACGAGTGCCTAATTATCAGCAATCTGCAAAAAGCAATGCCTTTGAAGATTTGCTCTCCGAAATCAAGGTAAATATCTCAAGTACTTCTGTACTTTATCAAATGGATAAGAAAAGTTCTTTCAAAGATGAATATGAATCAACCATCAAGAGTACTGTAAGAAATGAAATTGAGGATTTTGAGATTGTAGATACTTACGAAAATGCTCAAGAAGCAGGTTACTGGATATATTATCGTTTGTCAAAATCAAAATACGCTGAGCAAAAACGCAAAAAAGTAGAAGGTGCTGTGGCTGTTGCCAAAGACTTTTTTCAGAAAGCTGAACAAGCTGAGCAAGAAGGACAAACAGGTACAGCCATTGATTTTTATGCAAAAACAACTTTAGCTCTTAAAGATTATTGGGCTGAAAATGTACAAGCCGATCTGAATGGAAAGAGTTTAATGCTTTCTAACGAAAGTTATACACGTATCCAACAAATTTTGGATAAAGTGATTATCTCGACACCCTCAGCAAATATCCAGCTCAAAAAACAAACAACTCAAACACCTTCTATTCCTGTACAAGTTACCTATAAAAATCAGCCACAACGTAGTTTCCCGATTTTGGCGAGCTATATTCGTAACAAACAAGATTATACAACTACTGAAAAAGGTGAATTAAGCATTTTGTTGGATAAAATTTCTGGCGTTAGGAATAGCTTTACAGTGAATATCAATGTGGATGTTACAAAAATTATCAGTGGAAATGCAGAAGATAAATTCTATAAGTTTTTACTCAATAGCTTTAGAAGTCCTTCCCAAACTGTTACCATCAATTTGGCTAAACCTACTTTGTTTATCATTAGTGATGAAAGAAACTTAGGTAATCCACTCAAAACTATGCTATTAAGCAACCAACTCAAAGCTATGCTTACATCAAAAGGTTATACTTTTGTCAATAGCAAAGAAAAAGCTGAAGTTTGGTTAGAATTGGAGTCTGATACAAGACAAGGTGCTGAATCAAATGGTATTTTCTTTGCCTTTCTTTCTGCAAATGTAAAAGCCATTGATGCAAAAACAGAACAGGAAATCTTTAATGAGAGCCTACCCGAAGTAAAAGGTGGACAAACTTCTTTTGAAAGAGCAGGAAACGATGCTTATCAAAAAGCTTCCAAAAATATTGATGAATCTTTTGCAAGTAAATTGGCTGAAATTCTTTAATATTTTAATTCAAAACAACTCATTTCCAAAACGTTCTGATGAAAATCAGAGCGTTTTGTCTTTTTAAGGAAATTCAAGTAATTTTGTGTATGAAACTTCCTTATGAGCATGGGCTGACGCTCCAGCGAGGTGAGCGAAGGCTTTTGCGTAGAAGCATTGGAGCGTCTTGATTTTTTTCGTTCTTTTTGTATCAAGACAAAAAGAACAACTTGTATCTTTAGTCTTAACACAAATAAATTTATTCATTTTGAAATATTTAGATATATCCGATACCATTGTTGCCCCTGCTACTCCACAAGGTGTGGGAGCCATTGCAGTCATTAGAATTTCAGGCAAAAACGCTATTCAAATAGTAAACAGTGTTTTTAAAGGTAAAAATTTAGAAGCTCAAGAAACTCATACCATTCATTTTGGAACAATCCGAAAGGATTCTGGAGAAATTGTAGATGAAGTGTTGGTTTCACTTTTCAAAGAACCTCGTTCTTTTACCAAAGAAAATGTGATTGAAATTTCTTCGCATGGTTCGCCTTTTATTGTGGAGCAAATTTTGCAACTGCTTGTAAATAAAGGAGCTAGAATGGCTCATGCAGGCGAGTTTACACGCAGAGCTTTTTTAAATGGACAGTTTGACCTTGCCCAAGCCGAAGCAGTTGCTGACCTGATTTCCTCTGATTCTCAGGCTTCTCACCAAGTTGCCATGAACCAAATGCGAGGAGGTTTTTCCAAAAAAATCAAGGATTTACGAGAAGAACTCATTCGTTTTGCTGCTCTTGTGGAGCTTGAACTCGATTTTGCAGAAGAAGATGTCGAATTCGCTAATAGAGTTCAACTTAGAAGTTTTTTGGATGGAGTTTTGAGTTATGTCAATGAGCTTTTAAGCTCTTTTCAGTTGGGCAACGTTCTCAAAAATGGCATCCCGACTGTCATTGTAGGAAAACCCAACGCAGGGAAATCTACCCTGCTCAATGCCTTACTCCAAGAAGAAAAAGCCATTGTTTCCGATATTGCAGGCACTACTCGTGATAGCATTGAAGATGAGATTATTTTAGAAGGTATTCGTTTCCGCTTCATTGATACAGCTGGTTTGCGTGAAACTACTGACCAAATCGAAGCGATTGGTGTTGAGAGAGCCAAACAGAAAATACAAGAAGCGTCATTAGTGATGTATCTCTTTGATGCTGCCTCCACTCCTATTTCGGAAGTAGAAACGATTGAACAAGAACTTAAAAAATTACAAAAGCCTTATTTTCTGCTTTTTAATAAAATTGACAAAGTGGATTCAACGGTTATTGAGAAACTTAAAAACTTTGAACACAGCATTTGTATTTCTGCCAAAGAACAAAAAAACCTTACAGCATTACATAATGCTTTACTTTCGGTGGTAAAAAATAAGCAAGTAAAAACTGGCGATGTGGTGATTAACAACCTCAGGCATTTTGAAGCTCTTTCTCTTACGCAAAAGTCTTTAGAAAAGGTGTTGGAAGATATTGAAACACAGCTCACAACAGACCTACTGGCAATGGACATCCGAGAGGCTGTGATGCATTTAGGCAGTATTATTGGTGAAGTTACCAATGACGACCTCCTTGATTACATTTTCTCCAAATTTTGTATTGGAAAGTAAAATAAGGATAAATAAAAAAAACAGTATTTTGCACATAACTGTATATAAAAACAATAAAATTGTATGAGTGATTACCATTGCTTAGATATTGAATTTCCAAATATTAACTTTGATTCTTACTACATTAGAGGTAACAAAGTTAATAGTGTTCATCATGCACATTTATATACAGATGTAAATAATATTGAATTGAGATTTTTTTATGATGAGCAAACATATTTTGGTGAAAAATTAATGGAATGGTCAAGAGAAATTAATTGGCGAAAATTTGGTTCATTTATAAAAGTGGAATTAACAAAAAACCATACAAATAAATCTTTACAAAAAATTGATTTATCAGAAGCAGAATTAATTGGTTATAAAAGCAGTTCTCAATATTATGAGAATGGAAAAAAGTATATTATTATAAAAATCAATTCTCTAAAATTTTATTGGAATCCTAATAAAGAAATACAAAATATTGGAGAGTTTTATTTAGATGATAAAGGGTTTAGGGTTGTAGAGCCATTTTATACAGTTTTTACACGAAAGTCCTTTTTTAAAAATGACGGTAAATTCGAGATCAATCGAATGAATGATTCAAAAAAGTTTTATAAACTTGAGAAGTCTTCATTCCGTCCAGAATTTGATGTTCATTCCAGTGACAACAAAAAAGATAGAACAGCTACAATTATAAAAAAGCCAAAAATTCAATTCAAATATCAAAATGGAATAACAGAAGAAAAAGCTATTTTGTATGGAGATGTAGTTTTAATGTTGGCTTCGTTCTATCACCACATCAAAATTGATTATACAATCCGTAAAATATATTTGAAAGAATATACTATCACCACAAAAACTATTGAACAAAAAAACTATTATGATATAGATGGCAATCTCCAAGGTTTTGGGATTAATTGGGACTTTAATAAATTTTTACAGTCCAGTTGGCAAGTAGAAACATTGAGGAACTTTATTCTACTTTCAAAAGCAATTGAATTATTTAATCAAGCCCTTTTGGTTGATAACTATTCTGCATTTCTAATTCGTTATAATATCATTGAAATTTGTGATAAGCAAAAACAAGATGCAGAAAAATTTACTTCTAGTTTAACTAAACAACAAATAAAAATAAAACATGGTGAAGCCTTAGAAAAATTATTAGAAACTATTATTCCAAATGAACATGAAGATTTTAGAAAACGTTGGCAAGATGTTCAAGCTAATCTACAGAACAAACCCATGAAAAATCAGTTGATTTCATTTTTAGAAAGCCAAAATTTAGATATTAATTCTTTTCCTATTAAAATTAAAGATTTGAAGGACTTACGAAATAATATTACACATGGGAGTATTTCAAAAGTGGATGTAGAACAACTAAGAAAAGCAAATATATTATTATACAGAATTAGTGGGATACTAATTTTAAATTTAATGGGTATTAAAGATTGGAAGTTAAATAGAATTATTAACTAAAATCACTTAGAAAACCATGAAAATTGATAAAAAATTTAATACATTCACCTACAAAGAGTATTTTTTCTATATTGATAATCATAAAAGATTTACTGATTTCAATACACTTGGTTTGTATCGTTCCATTCTTGAGAACTCAAAACTGAGTATTGATGAAAAAGTTGAAGTAAGAGAATATGCTCATCAGTTTTTCAAAAAGCCTTTTGATTTTCTACAAGTAAAAGACCCTTATATTTTTGTAGAAATATCTACATTAGGACAAACTCTTACAAAAGCTGATAAAGACCAGATTTGGAGAAACCTCAGAAATAATCAGAAAAAGATATTAGCTGACAAAAAAATCAAACACAGAAACTTTGGCGATTATTCGAAACATAATTGTGGTGATGAGAATTGTTTCTACAATGGACTCATGATTAAACAAGGCTCTTTCTTTGCAGAAGGTGGCATGCATTTTTATACAGATAAGCGTAATAATTTTTTCTATCCAAAAAAAGAAAAATCTCTTCAGCAGAAGAAAGACAGAAAGAAAACAAAGACAATTATTGCAAAAGAGCTTGATTATGAGTAATATAAAATTTTAGCTTCCAACACTTTTTTAAAATGAAATACACCTTCTTTTTTATAATTACCATCTTATCCCTCTCTTGTAATCAAGAAACAGATAAACCTCAAAATCAAAATACTCAGAATTTTTCTAAAAAAGAACCTGATAAAGCTGTATTTCTGATTTATGGAGAATTGGCTCCTACTGGCTATGTAGAAGAAAAAGACAGTAGCATCACACAAAAATTTGGTTTTTGTGTGCATAGAATTACAGGCTGTGAAGTAACTCCAGAATTAATTGATAGTGTGAAGGTTATCAATCAAAAAAGTAGCTCAATGATGCAGTCTAAATATGGAAAAGATTGGATACAGAAATTTGAAAAAGAGACAAATATGAAACTTGCTATTCCAAATGTGGAATAAAATGAATATTATTTCCTGCAAGATAAAATTCAATACATTTGATTTATAAAATATTATGCAATTACTCTCAGAAGACAAGCTTATTTGGTCTGCCACAGTTGCCAATTCAAGAATGAATCGAGAACGAAATGCAAGTGGCATCAATAGCTATGAGCAAGATATTCATTTCAAACCAGAAATCTATCTTCAAGATATACTCAATCAAAAAGGAAAAGTTGCTTGGCTTGATTTGTGTTGTGGTCAGGGCAAAGCATTATCGCAGGTTTATCAATTTTTTAGCAAAAAGAATCTATCCAAAAAGATTAAATTAGTTGGTGTTGATCTTGTCAAAGACTTCCAAACGAATATTGACTCAGAAAGTGAGATAGAAATTTACATAACTCCCTTACTGGAGTTTACATCCAACGAAACTTTTGATCTCATTACATGTGTTCATGGGCTTCATTACATTGGTGACAAATTAAAGGCTATAGAAAAAGCATGCTCTCTGTTATCAGAAAATTGGCTTTTTATTGCAAATCTTGATTTCAACGATATTGTTGTTGAAAATGCTTTATCAAATGATATTCTTACTTTTCTACTCAAAAAGAATAATTTTGAATATCATTCTCGTAAAAAACTTTTAATAAAGAATGGATATGCAACGATTAATTTTAATATTTCTTATTTAGGAGCTGATGATAATCATGGAAAAAACTATACTGGACAAGAATCTGTAAAATCATATTATTCATTCCAATGAAAGCATTATTTTTAACTCTATTTCTTTCTGCTCAAATCATTGCAAATGCTAAATCTTTTTCGGCAGATACCCTCAGTTTTTGGCATGTTTTCTACAATAAAATAAAAGTTAAGGAATATAATGGACACAATATGCATGAGATATTGGTATTTAAAACTACAAATATCAAAAAGGAAGACAGTATTACTGTTGCATATTTTCGGGATACTCCTTGTCATGATTGTCCAACAAAGCTAATTGTAGAGGATGAGAAACATTATATTGTTACTATTGGCTCTGACAAAGGTACTTTCACCCCTATTTCCGTTTCAGCAACAAAACTACTTATATATAAAAAAAAATATAATACTAACTATTTTGATGTATACTTTTACGAAGAGAATAGAAGAAAACTATTTCTTTTTCGAATAAAACTTGAGTAGTTTTTAGAGAATAAAAAATAACTTAACAGAAGTAACCAATACCTCTAGCATCAATTTTCGTAAAAAGATTGGTTTTTCCGAAATAACAAGAATTGTTTGTTTTATCAAAAACATTTAAGAATAAAGCATCTATGACTGAAAACAAAGAAATCTGGGTAAAAACAGGTTATGAAGTTTTTGCCTTACAAGGCGAAACAGGTCTTAAAATAGAAACACTTGCCAAAAAAGTAGGAATTAGCAAATCATCATTTTATCATCATTTTGCTGATTTGGAGGTTTTTATGGAGTTTCTTCTAAAACTTCATCTCCATCAATCTCAAATCCTTGCAGAAAAAGAACGAAAAGTAAAATGTATTGATCCTGAACTCATTCATGTTTTGGTTGAACACAAAACAGACTTACTTTTCAATAGACAATTGAGGTTTCATCAAAATAACAAGGCTTATCAAAAGGTTTTAATAGAAGCTAACAGAATGATAGGATATGAGTTTGTCCATATTTGGATGAAGGATGCACAATTAAACCTAAGTCAAAAACAGATGGAAGGTTTGTATGAACTTGCTCTTGAAAATTTTTACTTACAAATCAATTCAGAAAACATTCATTATCAATGGTTATCAGATTTTTTTAAGAATTTGAATAAGATTGCCAAAAACTTTGAATAGCCATTGTACGCAAGCGTCTAAAACAGCTCATGATGTTGATTTACCTTTGCAGTAAATTTAACTCCTAACACCATGAGTAACATACAAACTCAAAAATTTCACAAATCATATCTAAAATTTACAGCCTTTGTAATTGGCTCTTTTGGTCCAATATTTTTTTTAGGGACAATGCTTTCTACTTCAGAACCAGCCCGATGGACGCTTGACTTTCTAAGCTTACCCTTAGATGGTGTTCAAAATTATGATGCCCCTACTACTAGATTTTTGTCAGCATTAACAGGTGGATTTTTATTTGGCTGGGGAGTCTGTATTTGGTGTTTACAAAAATGGGTGTATGACCTTGCCCCAGAAGGTGTTAGAAAATCTGTTTTAGTTGGAATTTTAGCTTGGTGTTGTCTAGATAGTGCAGGTTCTTTTGCCTCAGGCAATGTATCCAATATCTTTTTCAACATTATTGTATTGCTGATTGCTGTAGGTCCTCTTTGGAAATCTGCTAAATAAATTAACTAACATATTCTTTAAAATAATTCTAATCATGAAAAAATTATATTTTCTCAAAGGACTATTGATTATTCAGGCAATTGGTGTACTTATTTATACTTTTTTTGCTTTTAGCAATGAAGGAGTAAACTTATTTGGTGTTTTCCTGACAAATATCACTTCTATTAACTGGAATGGACAATTCAATTTTGATTTTAGTTGTTACTTAACTCTTTCAGGTATTTGGATTATGTGGAGAAATCAATTTACAAGTTCCTCTATCTTACTGGCAATTATAGCAGCTATTATTGGTATTATCGTTTTTGCACCTTATTTGGTGTATCTTATCATCAAAGAAAACGGAGATTTGAAAACTGTATTGGTTGGTAACAGATAAATAAGTTCCTAAAAATTATACAATAAAACTCTGTTTTTCGTTTGATTATTAATAATCTTTATAAAACCAAAATTATATGAAAAACATGCAAAAAAACAGTTTGATACTTTTTATTTTGGGTATCGTGGCATTTAGTTTGAGTTTTATCATTCATCATTATAGTCCATTATCCGATTTTAGCAACGGACTCTTCAAAGGTACATCCATTGGTTTGATTATTTTGAGCATAATTGTATCTCAAAAAAACAGAAAAAGACTTGCTACCATAAGAACTAAGTAAAAAAATATTTGTTATATTCGTACATCCTAATTTTTCTAAGAGTTGAAAAATTAGGATTTTTTGTTTTAATTTTGTTTGAATGAATTAAAAAGAAAAATCTAGTTTAATATCTTTAGCTTTATGTCTAACTCTTCAAAAAAAATACTTTCTCTTTCAGATTTACAAAATCAGGTAAAAACATGGCAGTCTCAAAATGAGAAAGTTGTATTCTCTAATGGCTGTTTTGATATTGTACATTTAGGACATATTGATTATCTTGAAAAAGCTAGAAATCTTGGTAGCAGATTGGTTGTAGGTTTAAATACAGATACTTCTGTAAAAAGATTGAAAGGTGAAAAAAGACCCATTGTCCCTGAATATGCAAGGGCTAGAATGCTAGCGGCTATGGAGTTTGTAGATGCTGTCTGTTATTTTGAAGAAGATACGCCAAAAAGTCTGATTGAAGCAATTTGTCCTGACATTTTGGTAAAAGGAGACGATTATAAAGTCGAAAATATCGTTGGTGCAGATTTTGTATTAGCTCATGGTGGAGAGGTAAAAACAATCTCATTAGTTGATGGGTTTTCTACCTCAAAAATTATTGACAAAATCAAAAATTTTTATTAATCTTGTAACCCAAACTTTTAGAGCGATATGTACTGGATTATTTTAGGTGTAACTTTTTTGGTAAGTTGGCTTGTGAGTAGCCGACTCAAGAGTAAATTTCGTCATTATTCACAGATTCATTTAAAAGCCAATATCACTGGCAAAGAAACTGCTGAAAAAATGTTGAGAGATTATGGTATTCAAGATGTGCATGTAACTTGCGTACCTGGTGAGCTTACAGACCATTACAACCCCATGAATAAAACTGTAAACCTGAGTGAACCAGTTTATTATGGAAATTCGGCTGCATCTATGGCAGTAGCCGCCCACGAATGTGGACACGCTGTGCAACATGCCACAGCCTACAGCATGCTAAAATTCCGTTCGGTAATGGTACCTGTACAAAATGTAAGTGCTACCGTACTCAATGCTGTGATGATGCTTTCCTTTATTGGTGGGGCTGCACTTAGACAATCCCAAGCATTTCCTACAGAATTGGTGTTGTTAATTATTATTGCAGCTTATAGTGTCATTACATTGTTTAGCATTATAACGCTTCCCGTAGAGTTTGATGCAAGTAAGAGAGCATTGAATTGGATACAAAATCAAGGAGTGGTAAGTGGACAAGAACATGCAATGGCTAAAGACGCTTTATTCTGGGCTGCCATGACATACGTAGTAGCCGCTTTGGGTTCTATAGCCATGCTTGCCTACTATGTACTTCAACTTTTAGGTATTAGAAGAGACTAAAAATATTTAAGACTTTTGTGTGAATATATACACAAATGACGATTAACTAATGCCATTATGGGCATTTTCATAAAAGTCTAAAGATTTTTTCTTTAGACTTTTTACTTTTTCTTAAAATCTATCAAATACCAAACACAATACTGAAAGCCCCAATTATTACGCCCCAGCCTACCAACAGAAGGGATAGAGTAAGAACTAAAAGCTTGATCTCCCCTTACTTGTGATTTAAACTGATAACGAGCTGTATATCCCGTAAGCCATCTCTTCCAGATACGAGCTTTGAGCTCCATATTAAGTTCTATCCATGTTGCACCCAGCCTATTAGAAAGATCGACAGGTAATGTTCCAAAGGTAGCACTTTGTACCTCTGCTTTGATACTTTCATTGTACCAAGCATTTCCAAGCCTCAAACCCAAAGCAAATACATCTTCTTGGCTTTGTTTTCCTAAAAAATTATACATCCAACCAAATCTTATAATAGAAGCTTGCGATTTGTAAATTGCTTTTTGAGAGGTCTGGTTACTTGCCAGTGTGTACTCTAAAGCCCACAAATGCTTGTTATTGAATGATATATCAGACGTAATATGTACTGCATTTTTATCTGCAAAAGCAAATTGCCCCAATCCTATTAAATCAATACCAATACGTATACCTGTAGGTTTGGAAAAGCCTTTTTGTATGGTATCTTTTTCTTTCTTTTTGGGCAGGCTGTCTAACTTTTGAGCTTGCACATTCAAATACAAAAAACTGAATATCAGAATATTCAATAAAAATATTTTATTTAAAATATACATCAACAGTAGTCGTTTGATTGGTAGTTTTGAGAGTTGGAGAGATCAATGAGGTTTTTACCTGCAAATTAGCATAGTCAGTTCTTACGCCACATTCTGGTGAAGAAAGAGCTATTTTTCGAGTGTAACTAAATGCAAACGTGTCTTTTTGATTTGTGGGATTCTTGTTATAACTAAAAGCATAAGTGATAGAATCTTTGAGTGGATTATACTTTAGTTTAGTGGTTGTAATGGAGTCCGTAGTTTTAGAAGCTTCATAAACAATTGTATTGTTTTCCTTGATTCTAATATCTTTCACATATACAAATGTATCTTTTACTACAATAGAATCTCCTCCACTCCGATTTTTCAGTATTTGTCTTGTTTTAAAATTTACTGTTAATGGTGTTTCAACGGCATCAGCACAGATTTGTTCTAATTTTACACAGGTACTGAGAAAGGCGATTATCAATAATCCACAAAAAAATAATTTGGTTTTCATATCTCATTGGTATAAAAAAACAAAACTACAAGTATTTTGTAGTTTTGCAATATTTGAAATGATGTAAAATAATTTCTAGATTTTATCAACAATGCCATCTACAATGCCATAATTTACGGATTCTTGTGCATCCATCCAATAATCTCTGTCAAAATCTTGCATGAGTTGCTCAAAAGTTTTTCCGCAATTTTCGGCTAAAATTCTCGCTCCCAATTCTTTTGTTTTCAGAATTTCTTTGGCGGTAATGGCAAGGTCGCTGGCTTGCCCTTGTATATAGCCTCCAATGGCTGGCTGATGAATCATCACTCTTCCACTTGGGTAGATAAGGCGTTTTCCTTTTGTGCCACCTGAAAGCAAGATAGACCCCATAGAAGCGGCAAGTCCAATACAAACAGTTTTAACAGGCGAAGAAATCATTTTCATGGTATCATAGATAATCATACCAGAAGTTACAACTCCTCCAGGGCTATTGATATAAAATGTAATTTCTTCACCAGGTTTTTGGGCTTCCAAATATAAGAGTCTATCTACAATATATTTTGCAGTTCCATCATGTACTGCACCCCACAAAAATACTTTACGTTGTTCTAAAAATTTATTGTCAAACTTATTACCACTACTGAGGTCTTCAAATAGTTCTCGGAGGGTTTTATCGTCAGATGTAAACATAATAAATGAGTTATGGTTTATAAATGTTCTTTGATTATTGCTAATACTTGATTGTTTAAACGCAACATACACAAAACATTCCAAAACGGAAAAAAATTCAAGATTTATTCAATTCTTGAGCCTGAATTTTTTGAGTAAGCAAAATAAAGGATTCAACTGAAAGCTGTTCTGCTCTTTTATCTAGTATTGATTCAGACTTAAATTCTTCAGTTTTAATAAATTCTTTCAGAGCATTTCTAAGCATTTTACGTCTTTGGTTGAAGCCAGCTTTGACCACTCTAAAAAATAATTTTTCATCACAATCCAATTTTTCTACAGAATTACGTTTTAATGTAATAACTCCAGACTTTACTTTGGGTGGTGGCAAAAAAACATGCTCATCTACTGTAAAATGGTAAGCAATATCGTAATAAGCTTGTAATAAAACACTTAGTATGCCATAATCCTTGTTACCTTCTTTAGAAGCTATTCGAACAGCTACCTCTTTTTGTAACATACAGACCACTTGGCTTACTTGGTTTTTATGTTGTAAGATTTTAAAGAAAATTTGAGAAGAAATATTGTAAGGGAAATTTCCAATGATGGCTAAATTATTTTTAAATTTTTTTCCTAAGTCATATTCTAAAAAGTCTCCTTCTATAATTCTTTGATTATCAGATAGTATTGGAAAATTCTTTTTTAAATATTCAACAGATTCTGTATCAATCTCAATTACATAACTATTTGTATATGAATCTAGTACAAATTTCGTCAGTACTCCAGTACCTGGTCCTATTTCGAGGACATCAGTATTAGAAGAGTCTATCTCAAGTAGTTTGGCTATGTTTTCTGCGATATTTAGGTCTTTTAAGAAATGCTGACCTAAGCTTTTTTTAGGTTTTACCATGTAAAGGATATGTAAAAAACGACAAATGAATAAAATTTTGTTGTGAAAAAAAAGTTTTTTTTTGTAATTTCGTAAAATTTTTATTAAAACCTTACAAGTAGTAAAAATCAAACATCACTAAATAAATCATAGTTAAAATTAAAGAAATTAAAATCATGGCAAAAAAAAACACTGATAAAAATAAGAAGTTGGTCGCTTTTTTCAAAGCGATAGCTCATCCAACTCGCATGAGCATTGTTCAACTACTGATGGAGCAAGAGCAACTTACAGTCAATACCATCTGTGAAAAGCTCGATTTAGAACAATCTCTTACATCTCACCATTTAGCAGGTATGAGAAAGAGTGGTTTGCTTACGAGCAAAAGAAATGGAAAGAATATTTATTATATGCTTGGTAGCCCAAAAATTAAAGATATTTTAGGTAGTATCAAAGAATTGTTATAGAAAATAAAGGCTATTTACTCAATAGCCTTTATTTTTATTTTTCAAATACCAAGAATTCTAAATACTTTATAAGAGGATTATAATCTTCTTTCTCAATTCTTATTTCTGTAAGAGAAGGAAGATGTTTGGCAAAGTGAACTTGAAGATGTGATGCTTCTAATATAGTACTGCTCAATGCAAAAGGATAAGGATGATTAGGGTGTAATTCCTTTATCATCTCTGCTATTTTTTTGCATAAAGATTTATAGCTTTTAAAAAAGCCTTCTTTATTTTCAGCATCTACTCCTTTGGTGTGATATGCTTTCGGAGATTCCATGACCACTATTCTGTGCAAAGCTTTTTTGTCTACACTACCTAGTGAACTTTCTACAAAAGATACTTCGCTAATAGTTTTGATAGCAATATTTATTTTCTTTCTTATATCTATGATATTATTGCTTTGATAATCAATCTGAAATTCAAGCCAATTCCAATACCAATTTACAAGATATACTAAAAAATTATGCTTATTCTCAAAATATCGATATATTGAGGCTTCCGTTGAATCTATTTTATCTGCTAACTTTTTAAATGTAAATGCTTCAAAACCCATTTCATCAATCAGTAAAATTCCAAAATTAATAATTTTACGCCCGAGAGCAGTTTGTTCAGGATCTCTCACATAGATTTTTTCGTTGATTGTCATTCGGATGGTAGCTGTCATGGCTTAAATGTTTTATTAAAGTATTTTTGTTGTAATTAAAGCTTGTAAAGCTATTAAAACTTTTCTAATCTCAAAATTGTTTTGAAAAAAACTAATTCTATAGAATCAAATTCATTCCTTGTTATGAAACCCGAAATAGAACATATCTTAAAAGACCATAAATTACGTAATACAGATTGTAGATATGATGTGTTAGATATTTTTCTTACACAAAAGTTTGCTCTTTCTCATGCTGATTTGGAGCATTCTTTAGCAAATAAATTTGATAGAGTTACTGTGTACAGAACGCTCAAAACCTTTTTGGAAAAAGGTATTATTCATAAAGTATTGAATGATGAGGGTACTCCTAAATATGCTATCTGTTCTTCACACTGTGAAGTTCATCAACACCACCATAATCATGTACACTTTAAGTGTGATACTTGTGGACATACTCAATGTCTTGATGACATAGCCATTCCAACTATTTCGTTACCCAATGGTTTTAAAGCCAAAGAGTTCAATTTATTGATTCAAGGTTTGTGCCAGACCTGCCAAGTAGCATTATAAACTTTTGATTAAGTGATTATATAAATGAGGATTTTTCTGTATTTGTATAGGAAAATTCTCATCAAGTGGTATGGTATGATAACGATTCCCTATATCATACAAATCTTTTCCTTCTGCAATAGTTTTTTCTATTCGTTCTATATCTACAAAGTGTTCATTATTAAACTCTTTGTGTGAATATGCTTTTAGTTTTTCAAGAACTTTTTCAATACCTCCAAGAAAACTAAAATGCCATCCTCCATTTTCAATAACATGAATTCCCTCCCCTTCTTTGTCTCTTAGTAATCTTGTTTTTTGGATAGTTTTGACTTTATTTTTTAAATACTGATAATCAATCATTACACTACCTCTCCAAAAGCCTTTTCCATTTTTTGTTCCTTGTGCTACTACTTTTTTAGAAGCATTTTCATCTATTTGATAATGAGCACATTGATAATTCAGATAATAACAGTAATATTCTTGTTCAAAAATTTTGATTCCATTAAGTTTTGAAGCTTCTTCCAATTTACTAAATCGAGGTATTTCATCAATATCTGATACAATAATTTGGTCTGTTGACTTACAATTTTTCAAAGCCTCAAGCATATATTCTCTTTGTCTGTTTTCATAATCCCATGTTTTGACTGGTCTTAGTTTTGTCCAGAATGTAGGGTATTTATCTACAACAATATGAATGATTTTATCCAAAAAAGGCTCAAATCGCTTTTTATTTTCTTGAAAATAAAGAGGTTTAGGTTGTTTCTGAAAAGTTCGGGTAGCCTCTACCAATACAAATTTGTCTACAATTTTATGGAGTTCGTTTAGTCTTATTTCTAATAAATCCAGTTCATTGAAGAATGTAAAACAATCAAATATCATGATGAGATATACTTAAATATTTAGATGAGTTTAGTTTCTGAATGATGTTTATCCTCAGTTTTAATAATTTCAGAACTTCTATACAATTTACTATAAATACTGTTGGGTAGGCTTAGAAGTTCTTGGTGTGTTCCTCTTTCTACAATATTTCCCTGATTAACCACAAGTATTTCATCAGCATTTTGTATGGTTGTAAGTCTGTGGGCTATCACCAAAGAGGTTCTATTTTTTAACAACTGATTTAAAGACTCTTGTACCAATTTTTCAGATTCATTGTCTAAAGCAGAAGTTGCTTCATCCAAAATCAAAATTTCAGGGTTTTTGAGTACAGCTCTTGCAATACTAACACGTTGTCTTTGTCCTCCCGAAAGTTGGGAACCTCTTTCACCAATAACAGTATTGTACTGTTCAGGCAATTGCATGATAAAATTGTGTGCATTGGCTATTTTGGCAGCTTGTACAACCTCCTCCATCGAAGCCTCTGTTCCAAAAGTGATATTATTGAAAATTGTATCATTGAATAGGATTGCCTCTTGTGTTACAATACCCATTTTGCTTCTCAGAGAATGGATGGTTATGTCTCTAACATCCTGACTATCAATTTCAATAGAACCTTGTTTTACATCATAAAACCTACAAAGTAAATCGGCAATGGTAGATTTTCCACCTCCCGAAGAGCCTACCAAAGCTACTGTTTTACCTTTTGGAATGGAAAAACTTATTTCTTTCAATACTTCTATTTCGTTTTTGTAGGCAAATTTTACATTTTTAAATTCTATTGCATTTTTAAATTCTATCAATTCTTTGGCATTGGGTTTATCTTGTATTTCAGGTTTTGCATCTACAAGTTCAAATATTCTTTCTGCTGAGGCAAGTCCTCTCTGAATTTGGCTGAACATTCCCGTAATTTCTTTAATGGGTTGTGTTACTTGCGAAAGTATTCCCAAAAAGCCGAAGAATTTGGCTGCTGAAAGAGCCGATTCTCCACTCAAAATCAAACTTCCGCCATAAAAAACAACTCCCACAACCAAACTCACACCCATAAACTCAGAAAAAGGTGAAGAAAGTTCTCTTTTATAACCAATACTTTTGAGTAAATTGGTGTAACGATTATTTTCTTTTCTAAACTTCTGAAGTACAAAGTTTTCAGCGTTAAAAGCCTTTACAATTCTAATACCTCCAAAAGTTTCATCCATAATACTTAACACTGTCCCTATAGATTCTTGCACTTGTTTTGACTGTTTTTTCAGCCTATTGACCATTAAAGCAACAAACCCTCCTGCAATAGGAATATAAATCAATACAAAAAGTGTAAGTTCTGTTGAAATAGAAAAAAGAGCTATAAAATATAATATCAGTAAAACAGGTTCTCTTAAAATTGCTTTGAATGAACTTGTGATAGAAAATTCTACTTCAGCAATGTCAGTAGTCATTCGAGATAGTATTCCTCCTTTACGTTGTTCAGAAAAGTAGCCTAAATGTAAATTAAGAGTATTTTCAAATACTTGTTGACGAATTCTATTAACCAAATGAGCCTTTAAACTTTCTAAAACCCTGATGGTAAGATATTTAAAGATATTAGCCAAAAATACTGAACTCACTACAAATACACAAACAAACAATAATAAGTAATGTGAACCTTTTTCGTAGTAAATTTTAGATTGATAATATTGAAAATATGCAGTAAAGCTTTCTATTCCAAAAGTAAATGCTGGCTCACTAGGAATAAGTTTGGGTGGATTTTTAAATAAAATTTCCAATATTGGAATAATCATTGTAAAATTTACCAATCCAAATACAGATGCCAACAATGAAAATATTAAAAAGGGGACTGCAAAACTACGAAAAGGTTTTGCATAAGAAAGTAAACGAAAATAGGTTTTCACTGAACTTTTTGAGGTGTTTTAACTATAAAAGCTCAAATTTAGAAGTTTTTATTGGATATTTCAAAATTTACCAAAAACTTGAAAAAATCTAAAAAAAATAATAGATTGGCTTTGTAAAACTATGCAAACATGATTCAGCAGAATTTCTCTTTTTGGATTCCATCATGGCTTGCCAATTCGCATATTTATGCAGTGGCAATTATTAACTTGGAAGGATTTTATGTTTATACAAATGATATTTTTCAAAAAAATTTTGTACTTGGAAGAAATGTAATAGGTTTTCCATCTGTGAAAACCATTCACCCAACAGATGCCAAAAAATGTATGGAAGCAGTGCAATATTGCTTTCAAAACCCTGATAAAACCATAGATTTAGAGCTTCAAAAACCACAACCAGATGGTCTGAGTTTTTATTTAACACATTGGGAATTTTCAGCACTCAAAAATGTTGATGATGTCGTTATAGGTATTATGTGTGTAGGTTACGATATTACTCGCATCAGACAAAGCCAACAAGAACTCAAAAGTTCAGAAAGTAAATTAAGAGCTATTTTGGATAGTACAAATGATAGTAATTTACTCATCAATCCTGATTATAAAGTACTATCTTTCAATAAAGTAGCAAAAGAAAGTATCAAATTATTCTTCAATAAAGACATCCAAGAAGGTGATGATTGTTGGGAATATGTTGTTAAAGGTATGGAAAAGCATTTCAAGCATTATTTTGATTTGGCTCTTCAAGGAGAAATTACTATCAAAGAAACTGAAATTCCGATTTCAGAAAACCAATCTGTTTGGTTTTTAATATCCTTCTATCCTGTCTATAATCAGGAAAATGAGCTTATTGGAGTATCTTACAATGCTACCAATATCAATATGATTAAAGAAAATACTATCCTTCTACAAAAACAAAATCAATTATTGATGGAAATTGCTCGAATTCAGTCACATGAAGTACGTGGACCTGTTGCCAATATTTTAGGCTTGATTAGCATTTTTAACAAAGAAAATTTGAGTTCAGAAAATTTAAAACTGCTCGAATACCTGAAAAAATCAACTCGTGATTTGGATATTATAATTCATAAAATTGTGGACAAAACAAAAAATGTAGAATAAATATTTTTTTAAATGAATAAAAACAACATATATTTACGTAATTCAACATTAAACGCCTAAATTTTTATGCTTAAAGAATTTAAAGAATTTGCCATGAAAGGCAACCTCATTGACCTTGCAATTGGTTTTGTTATGGGTGCAGCCTTTACAAAAGTAACCAATGCATTCATCAATGGAATGGTGATGCCAGTAGTAGGTTTGATTCAAGGAAAAAATCTATCAGATTGGAAAGTTGTTCTCAAAGAAGCTGTAATGGAAAATGGTAAAGAAAAAACTGCTGAAGTAGCCATTAAATATGGTGATTTCATTAGTATGACTATTGAGTTTTTAATTGTAGCTTTTGTAATGTTTTTAGTTGTAAAAGCTGTAAACAAAATGAAGAAAAAACAAGAAGAAGTTCCTGTTGCTCCTCCAGCTCAAGAGGTATTACTCACAGAAATCAGAGATTTACTTAAAAAACAATAAAAAATGGTATGCCTCTGGAAATTTCCAGAGGCTTTTTTATTCATCTACTCTCCAATGAAATGACTTTTGTAAAGCAGGCATTTTACTTAAATCAAGCTTTTTAGCTTCTATCAAAAATGTATCTTTTTCTATAATTCCTGACACTTTAATATTTTTATCCTCCACAATTTGATATTGAAATATCATTTCTTTTTTATCTATTTCACGAGTTAGTTTGAAGGTTTTTCTTGAAGAGTCCACCTCCAATTTATAATCTTGCATATTTTCGCTATCAAATTGTACAATAAAATAGCCTCTTCGATGTACAAAAAAATGCTTCCACGTTTCAGTATGATTAACTGCAAGCGTATCTTTATTTTTTACAAAAGTGTGTACCTGATAAGCCCCATGCAAATAAGGTCTTGGAGCTTTATCATCATTAAAATTACCCATTTCAATATATTGCCAAAATGTTTCTACTACAAAAAACAAAATGATAATGATTTTAAATATTTTATTCCATTTATCTACTATAAAAGGTTTCCAACTAAATTCTATTGCTCCAAGCGTTACCATTTTTCCTTGAAAAAACGCTCTCAATACTTTTAAATAAGGAGCTATCAGATAAGCAGTTATGAGTAACAAAAAACTCGAATAGAGTTTTACTGAAATATCAAAACTTAGGTTTATCATCCATACATTTGCAAGCACCAAAAATAAAAGAATTGCCCCTAAAAGTTGCGTTCTACGAAACAATAGCAAGATAGCAGGCACTATTTCCATGAGTCCTGCAAAAATGGTGTAAGGTCTGGAAAGCCCCATTGTACTCCAATAGAGTAAGTCAGGGCTTATATCTCCCAGTCTTGTAAACAAAGTATTGGGTTCAGGTAAATAGAATTGCCATTTAAAAACTTTATTAAAGCCATAAATAAACATCTGAAGAGCTAAATAATATCTACAAAACAAATATATGAAATCTACAAATATTTTGCTTTTAGAGTGTTCCCTCCATCTATAATACCACAAAAAGCCTAAAATAAAAGAACATAAGAATAAAATAAGAGTATGAATATACAACCCTGTTGAATCAGAGCTTAGAAATACGGTATATGGTTTTTGAATGAAAAAAATATTGTCTCCTATCCATTTGATAATTGACTCAAAAAAAGGGCTTACAAAACCTCCAACATCAGGCAAGATTTTATAAGGAAATGGAAAGGTGAATACAAATAATAAAATAAAGATACCTATAATTTTTTGAAAAGCTTTCTGCATAAAAACTGTACGATTTTTGCACAATTAAAAATACATTTTTATCTTTAGAAATACTAAAATCTATCATACTATGAAAAATCTATTTTTTGCACTATGTGTATTCTTATTAAATTATCAAGCTCATAGTCAAACACTTAAAATTGCTCACAAAAGCCATAGTGGCAATATGAAACATTTTGTGGTTTCTAAAACTACTCATACTTTGGGATTGCCCAGCAATTATG
This sequence comes from bacterium 336/3, assembly GCA_001281695.1. Classification (NCBI taxonomy): domain Bacteria; kingdom Pseudomonadati; species bacterium 336/3. Next base: position 2,722,526 of record LJIE01000001.1, read on the forward strand.
CTGAAAAAAAGGAAGCCGAAAGAAAAAAGAAAGATAGTATCAAACGTGCTGAGGAGAAACAGAAACAAGATAGTATCAAGAAGGCTAAAAAGAATTCTTCCAAAAAACAAAAGAAAAGTTTACAAGAAGACTCTAAAACTGAAAAAAACTCTTCAAACTATCAGGAATTACCAAAAACAAATATCCATAAAGCAAGTTTGGCGTACCCTGTTGCACATCAAAATACAAATGAAGGAAGTTCTAAAAATTGGATTGTTATGTTTATGAGTATTTTGCCTACATTTTTAGTTTTGTATTTTATGCTCCAAAAGATTAGATGGATATAAACAAAAAAGAGCTTTTAAAGCTCTTTTTTGTTTGAATATTAGTTTTCGTAAGGGAAATTACGAGCAATTTGTCTCATCATTCGCTCTACAAGGTCATCAGTTGAGCTTCCTACACCACCACTGACTGTACGCTCGTAACGCCATAACAACTCTGCATCAGCACCATTGTGAATGGTCATCACTGTTTTTGCTTCATTGGATGGTGCAAACCAAACACCTGCAAGTACAGCCAAAGCTACTGCTCCACCTTCAGAAATAGGTCTATCTGTAACTACAGAACCACCAATTACAGCATCCACTTCCAAAGCCTTTGCTATTTCATCCATGGTTTTAGTAGCCATATTTTCTTGTGTAATACCAGCCTTAGCAAGCAATGCGTTTGTTTTCGCTACATCCTGAAAAGTTACTGTATATTTTTTACTTTTACGTAATAAGAAAGTATAAACACTATTTTGAATATTGGTAGCCTCTAATTTCTCTTGTCTTGCAATGTCTTCTACTGTTGTATTTTTAGGCAATTTTTTCATTTTAATTGTTACCTGAAAAGGTAAAATAGCCACTGTTTTATGAATAGGAATAACACCTTTCATTTTAGGGCTTTCAAAAATTTTCTTTTGAGCAAATGCTGTTGTGGTGCTTAAGAAACACAAGAAAACCAACACTTTTAGTGTAATTTTTACCATAAATAATTGTGTTTAAATTTTAAAATGATTGTAATACTTTTACAAATATATTAGAAATAATATATAAATTTAACGTCACATAATAAAAATAATAATTTTTCGTTTTATTGTGTTATTTAAATACTGTTAAATCATAAACAAGCTTTTACTTATGAAATATTTTTTATTTTTTTTAGCGTTTTTTTTCAGCTTTTCAATATTTGCACAGTCCAAAGTTAATGAGGACTCTGTATTTATCAGGCAAAATTATGACAAATACGAGTATCAGATTGCGATGAGAGATGGCATCAAGCTATTTACTCATGTTTATGTACCTAAAGATGCTTCCAAAGACAAAAAATACCCTGTTCTGATGCAACGTACTTGTTATAGTGTTGCTCCTTATGGAAAAGATATTTATCCTACTCGTTTGGGACCTAATAGATTTCTGATGCGAGATAAATATATTTTTGTGTATCAAGATGTACGAGGCAGATATATGAGTGAAGGTATTTGGACGAATATGACTCCACACCTTGCCACTAAAAAGAAAAAAACAGAGGTAGATGAAGCTTCCGACACTTATGATACAATTGATTGGCTTATCAAAAACATCCCTAATAACAATGGAAAATTTGGACAGTGGGGCGTTTCGTACCCTGGTTTTTATACAGCAGCAGGCATTTTAGCCAATCATCCTGCCTTAAAAGCCTCCTCACCACAAGCTCCAATTGCAGATTTTTGGTTTGATGACTTTCATCATAATGGAGCTTTGGTTTTGGGTTATTTCTTAGCATATCCTGTTTTTGGTGTTCAAAAGACTGAAAATACGACAAAAGCTTGGTATCAAAACCAAAGTATAAGACCACAAACTACAGACGGATGGCTTTTTTATAAAGATTTGATTAATCTTAAAAACGCTGAAAAATACTATAAAGATAATTTCTTTTGGCAAGAGGCTATGAATCATCCAAATTATGACGAATTTTGGCAAAAAAGAAACCTTTTACCACATCTTAAAAATGTAAATCATGCAGTCATGACAGTAGGTGGCTGGTTTGATGCAGAAGATTTGTACGGACCTTTAAGTATCTATAAAACCATTGAAAAATCTTCTAAAAATTATAATACATTGGTAATGGGTCCTTTTGGGCATGGTGATTGGGCAAGAGAACGTGGTAAGCACATGCACAACCATATTTATTTTGGTGATAGTGTATCAACTTTTTATCAAAGAGAAATTGAAAGTAAATTTTTCAAACATTTCTTAAAAGAAAAAGGAGATGGAAAAACTAATCTACCAGAAGCTTATTTATTTGATACTGGCAAAAAAGAATGGCGTAAATTTGACAAATATCCTGCTTCTACTGAAAAGAAGAAACTTTATTTTCATGCCAATGGCAAACTTTCTTTTGATGAACCTAATAACGAAAATGATTTTTCAGATTACGTTTCAGACCCAAAAAAACCTGTTCCTCATTCTGATAACCTCAGACAAATGTTAGGTTTTACACCTCGTAACTACATGAGCGAAGACCAGCGTTTTGCAGCCAACAGACCTGATGTTTTATCATTCCAAACAGATATACTTACAGAAGATATCACTATTGGTGGAGAACTCTTGGCTGAACTATTTGCTTCTACAACTGGCACAGATGCAGATTTTATTGTAAAGCTCATTGATGTGTATCCTGCTAATGAGCCCAATCATGAGACTACACCTCAAAACATCATGCTTGCCAATTATCATCAAATGGTAAGAAGTGAAGTCATGCCTGCTCGTTTCCGTAATGGTTTTGAGAAACCTGTAGCTCTTAAAGCTGATGAAACAACTCCTATCAATGTTCGTTTGCAAGATTGTTTCCATACTTTCAGAAAAGGACACAGAATTATGATACAAGTACAAAGCACTTGCTTCCCATTATTTGCTGCCAATCCTCAAAAATTTGTAGAAAACCCTTACAAAGCAAATGAAGAAGATTTTATCAAGGCTATGATAAAAATTATGCATAATAAGAGTTTTAAGAGTGGTTTAAAAGTAGAAGTTTTTAGGTAGTTCATCTTGAATTTTATAATTTGTTTATGCAGGCTTACTTATTAAAGCCTGCATTTTTTGTTTTTCTGGCGAATAACTCAAAGACTTTTTGTTTTTTATTGAATTTCTTACTTACTTTGCATAAAAAACCTTACAAATTATGCAAAAAACTTATAAACCCTTTGGCAATTTATGGTATGTTGCCTTCTTGGGAACACTTAGTTTGCTAATCAGTGCTTGTGGTGGTGGTAAAAATGCTCCTGAGCACACCAAACTTATCCCTAAAGATGCTGCGATTGTAGCTCGTTTAGATGTAAAACAATTAACAGGAAAAACAATTTCTCTTGACAAACTCGCTAGTAAAGAAAATCTAAAAGAAATGGGTGCTTCTGAAAACGAAGCAGAAAAAGCATCTCAAAATATCAAGAGGTTTTTAGATTCAGGTATCGACTTTTTAAACAAAGTTTATGTCTTCTCTAATGATGTGGATATGAAGAGAGGTAGTTTTGTAGGTGTTACTTTTGCAGTTGATAATGAGGAAAAATTGACTAAGTTCATCAAAGATGATGCAACATGGAAAGATATGAAAGATGCCAAAAAGCCTGAGTTCAAAGAAGAAGGTAAAATTAAATTTGCCATTTTTGAGAAAAATGCTGTGATGGCTTGGAAAGGTAAAGTAGGTGTTTTCATGACGAAAGATGATGTAACAACTACTGATGTAAAGAAATTATTTGAAATGAAAAGTGATGAGACGTTGGTTAGTAGCAACGATAGTTTCAAAGACGCTGCTGGAAGTAGTTATGATGCTTCTATTTGGATGAATTTAGATAAACTTTCTGCAAACAACATGCAAGCAAATATGGCTTTGAGCATGGCTGGCATTGATAACAAAGGTACTTCTATGAATGTAGGTTTTACTTTTGAAAAAGGTAAAATTGTAATGGATGCAGACTATACAGGAAACGAAGATATCAACAAACTATACAGCAAAATTGTAAATGACAATGTAAAATCAAGTGTTTTCAAAAACATTCCTATTGAAAATGCAGATGCAGGTTTTAGTTTCTCTCTTAACATCGAAGGTTTAGTAAGTGTTCTAAAAGACAAAGGTGTTTTGAGTACTGTAGAAGATAATTTAAAAAAATCAGGATTAACAGTAGGTGATATCACTAAAGCATTGAGTGGAGATGTAATTGGTGTGGTAAGCAAAGTAAATTTTGATTCTAAAGGAAGACAAATGCCTGAATTTGTAGTTTCTATTGGTGTTAAAGATAAAAAAGCTTTTGAGAAAGTAGTAGATGCTATCAATGCTAAAGAAGCTCGTGGAGCTTTGATTAAAAAAGATAATGTTTATGAAGCTCCTGGTGGTGCGGGATTCTTGGTTATCAAAGATGATGCTGCTTATGTAACCATGACGGCTTCTATCAAAGATGGTATTAACAAAGGTGATAGTAAACTAAAAGGTGACTTCAAAGACCAGTCTGGTAAATTTGCTTCTGTAATGTATGTAGGCAAAGGAATGTCTGATAGCTGGATCGCTTCTAAAGAATATCAAAACTCTGGTTTTGGTAAAGTTTATGGTAAAAACTTCCCTTTTGAAGGAGGTATCATGAAGGCTAAAAACATGAAAAACAAAAAGAGTCAAACAGAAATAGAAATTATCATGACAGACAAGAATCAAAACTCTTTACTTGTTTTGATTGATATGGCTAAGAAGTCTGAACAAGTAAGAAAAGAAGAGCGTAAACGTTGGGAAAAAGACTTTGATATGGACTCTCCTGATAGCGATATGCCAAAAGTAGAAGAAGATGAACCCAAAGTTTTAGAAGAAAAATAGTCTTTTAACTTTATTTGATAAAGACCAATAGCCTAAAGGTTGTTGGTCTTTATTTTTTTATGGATATTTGTGTTTTAATCTGTAAAAAATGCAAACAGTAAAAAAGAAATTTTTTGATAAAGTAGAAATCTTCAAATTTGGCTCTGCCCCTATTGGTAAGCCCATTATGACTGTCTGCAATTATTGGCTAGAAGGTTTGATGATAGACACAGCCCAAATCAATGCAAGAAAAATTGTAGCAAAAACATTTGAAGGAAAAAATATTCAACAAATTGCTCTTACTCACTGGCACGAAGACCATATTGGCAATACAGATTTTTTCTACGAAAAGTATAATCCTGTTATCTACGCCCACCCTTTTACAGCCAAAAAGATACAAGAAGGTTTCAAAGTATTACCCTATGAACAATATATGTTTGGGCGAATCAATCCTTCTGATATTCAGTTTTCTGAATTTCCTGAAACTATAGAAACAGAAAATTATAAGTTATTACCTATTTATACTCCTGGGCATTCCATTGACCATACTGTTTTTCTTGAACCCAAACAAGGTTGGCTTTTTGCAGGAGATTTATTTGTGAGTACAAAAATTAAATATTTTAGAAAGGGAGAAGATTTGGGTGAGCAAATAGAATCTATCAAAAAAATTCTTCAATACGATTTTGATGTGATTTTTTGTGGACATTATCCTCAATTTAAAGAAGGGAAAGCCTTATTTCAAAAAAAACTACAATATTTTGAAGATTTTTATGGAGAAGTTAGCAGTCTTTATGCTCAAGGGAAAAACTTAAAAGAAATCATGCGAATACTGCGTCTCAAAGAGATTTACTGGCTCAAATGGGCTACTTTTGGAGATGTAAGTGTTGCCCACATGGTAAATTCTGTGATTATCAGAGAACAATCTAAGCTTTTTGCCTAAAATAATTTTATTTTCCTTAAGAACCACACAACTTTTTGAATAGAATAGGTGTCTATGAGAAGTATCTATTTACTTTTTAAGTCTATGAAGTATTTCTTTTTCACTTTATTTATTTTCTACACCCAATTAAGTTTCACCCAAAATAGTTTGTATTACAAAATCAGAGTAGACACAACAAATACACCACAAATCATTGTTAATCTTAGGTTTACAGCCCCTAAAACTAACAAAAGTACACTTACTCTTCCCTCCTCTTTTGGTAGCCAAGAAAAGCTCTACAATGCAATTCAATATGTAAAAGGTATCAAACCCAATAGTTTGGTTATCAATAAAGAAAAGGAAGGTATCATTGAGATAAATCATAAACCTTTGGAAGAAATAGAAATTGAATATGCTTTGATTCAAGATTGGCAAGGAGATTTAATTTATCCAAAAAATTATAGAGCTGTTATTCAAAAGTCTTTTATACACCTGACAAGCAATGCTTTATATATTTTCCCTGAGTATTTAAAAAAAGAGACAATTCGTGTAACACTTGACTGGCAAAGTTTACCACAAAATTGGGCTATTGCTCATAGTTTAGCTTGTGAGCAACGTATCAGTACACATAGAATTTCAGCAGATAATTTTCTTAATACATTATACGTAGCTGGCGATTTCAGAATCCATAAAGCAATGGTTAAAAATAAACCTATTTTTCTTGCCCTCAGAGGGAATAAATGGCTTTTTAAAGACCAAGAATTACTTGCAACGCTCCAAAGTGTAATTGAAGCAGAACGTAATTTTTGGAAAGACCACAAAGAACCACACTATCTTGTAACGCTGATGCCTTTTGTGGGCGAAGGCAGTTTCAATGGTTCTGCCTTGCATCAGTCTTTTTTACTTTCCATGACACAAGAGTTCCCAAATGATATTTATATCAAAAGTCTTTTGGCTCACGAGTATTGCCACAGATGGCTTGGTGTAGAGGGTATCAAAATTAAAAGTAATAATTTAGAAAATGCTTGGCTTACAGAAGGTTTTACAGATTATTACACTTATAAAATTCTTTGGAAAAACAATCTGATTTCCAAACAAGAATACATTGAAAAAGTAAATGAGTGTATCATAGATTACTCTTTATCTCCTGTTATCAATGCTCATAAAGATACTCTGGGAAATAATTTCTGGAAAAGCAGAGATTATCAAGTTTTTCCTTACAAAAAAGGATTTGTATATGCTTTATATTTGGAACAACTCATTCAAAAGAAAACAAATTATCAACGCTCTTTGGATGATGTGATGTTTGCTTTACTCAAAAAGTCAAAAAAACAACAAGAAATTACAGAAAAAGATTTTATTGAGGTAGTCAGTAAACTAATTGGGCAAGATATTTCTCCTATCCATAACAATTGGATTGTAAAAGGTGGCTCGATTCCCATAGAATCCGGAAGTATTATAGGTGTAAAAGATGAAATGAAAGAAATAGGCTTATTTGATGCAGGTTTTAACTTATTTGAATCTATAAAATCAAATATTATTATAAGTGTAAAAGAAGGAAGCGAAGCATGGAAAGCAGGTTTGAGAGATGGACAAAAAGTTAAAGGTTTTTCCTATGACTATGGAAAAGCTCATATTCCTATTAAATTTACAATAGAAGATTTTGACCAAAAAATCAAAAACATAGAATATTACCCTATGGCTCAAGAAAAGAAAACCATCAGGCAATTTATTCCGTAAAACTTCGTTGGATAGGATTATCTCAACTTAAAACTTTATTTCCCTATGAAAAAACATCACATTCTTTATTTCCTTGTTTCAGTTGCATTATTGAATTGTAAGAAAAAAGATTCTCCTGCTACACCACAAAACGTTCAACCCACTAATGATGTAGAAAGTATTGCTATTTTTCCTGCCTCACATCCACTCAATGCAGATATTTCTTCTGCTCCTATTGACGCCAATTCTTCTGTTATTCTTGCCAATATTGGTTTAACGACAGGTTTATTCCCTGATTTTGGGTCTGGTTTATGGGAAGGTGCTCCTATCGGAATTCCTTTTGTAGTAGTAGGCAACGGGCAACCTCAAGTGCCTGTTACGTTTAGAGGCAACAATTATGATGATGATTATGGCGATGAAAGCGACCAAGGTCCTTTTCCTATTCCTCTTGATGCTCCCATTGAAGGTAATGGAAGTGGAGATAGTCATGTAATTACAGTAGACACAGATAATGGCGTATTGTATGAGCTTTACAATGCAAGCCGTACTTCTAATGGTTGGGCTGCTTCTTCTGCTGCCAAATTCAATTTGAAAGTTGAAGAATACAGAACAGATGGCTGGACATCTGCTGATGCTGCTGGGCTTCCAATTTTTCCTTGTTTAGTTCGTTACAACGAAATAGAAAAAGGTGAAATTGACCATGCTATTCGTTTCACTATTCCTCGTTCTAAAATCTATCAGGGTTATGTACACCCTGCAAGACACCAAGTTTCAGGTTCAAAGGCTAACAATTTATTGCCTTTTGGTGCAAAATTAAGACTTAAAGCAAATTTCGATATTTCTGGATTTTCTCCACAAAATCAGGTGATTTTAAAAGCCTTGAAAAAACATGGGCTTATTTTGGCTGATGTAGGCTCTTCGATGTATGTTTCGGGTGTTCCTGATGAAAGATGGAACAATCCAGACCTGAAAAAACTCGGAAACGTAAAGGTAAGCGATTTTGATGTGATTCAGATGGGAACTATCAAAGGAAAATAATTTTAGTTTTTCTTTAAAATTTACAATAGCTATTTTGGGCTTTATGCTTGAAATAGCTACTTTTTTTGTGTAGATTTGTTTATACCTTTCATGTATATTTCTATGAAAATTCTAATATTTATATGCATTTGTAGCTTCCCCTTTATTTCATTATTTGGACAGAAAAAAGCGGAAGCAGAAATAGAAGCTCAAATCCTTTTCGAAAAAGCTGTTCTATTACATACTCTTCCAGAAGAACTCGCTTTGACTCAGGGAAAAGATAGTATATCCTTTCAATATGCAAAAGAATTGGAGAATGACATATACGAAGAAGCCCTTGATTTATATAAAACCTTTATAGAAAAATATCCTAAATCAAAATTGATTTACAGAGCTTTGTATAATAAGGGTTCATTGGAACGATATTTAAAAATGAACTGGGAAGCCAATAATACTTTTCAGGTTTTGCTAAATAGCAAAGCAAATGATCAAGAAAAAGGTGGTAAGGGTTCAGGCATTATGGCTGAGCCTTACGCAAACTATAAACATGAAGCAGCCAAAGAATTAACTCTTATTGCCATTGAATACAAGTCTTATGAAGAGGCTTTGAAGTATCTTGATTTAATGAAAAAATACCCTTATCACCATTTTTGTGGAAATGAGTATGCTACTGACGAAATTTATACACAAGGATTGTATGCTCAATGTTATATTGGGTTAAATGAAAATCAAAAAGCCATTCAGGTTCTTTTACCAAGTCTGCTAGAAAATGGTCTTGCTGATAATTCTGCTCTGGTTCAGACATTATATGATATTTTAATAAAATTGTATTCCAAAGACTCATTAAAGGCTCAATACGAGTACGCCTTTAAAAACTATCAATCCAAAACCATCAAAAGAAAGAAAAACTCGTATGATATTTTATTTATTAAATTTCTAGATACGGAAATAGAGTTACCAGTAGATTCTTTTTATCAAAAAAAAGAGTCTTTGGATAAACGTATTAATCATATCTATACAGACTCATTGTTTTATAAGCTTTTATCTCAATAAGCTATGAAAACACACTCCTCGCCTATTCTTGACGAAAAACTCAAAGAGCATGTACTCATTCAGTATCTTTCAAGATTTACAACCGTTTCAGAAGAAGATGCTCTCATTCTTCTTGAAAACTTAGATGTTCGTTCTTTTAAAAAAGGTGATATTTTACTTAGAGAAGGGCAAATTTCTCCTTGGTGTTATTTTGTACTCAAAGGTTGTGTCAGACAATATTATCTTGTAGATGGTGAGGAAAAAACTACCAATTTCTTTACAGAAGGCACTCCCATTAGTTTGTATGAAGGTTTTTATAAAAATGCTCCTGCTAAATATTATTTAGTTTGTTTAGAAGACTGTTATCTTTCTGTGGGACTACCCGAAGACGCTTCTCACCCACTTGCTACCAAATTTGAGCCTGTTTGCCGTTTATCTTCCCAAGAAGAATCAAGTAAATATCAAGAAATGCTTGCGATGTATATGATTTACAACCCTGAAGAACGCTATCTGAATTTACTACAAACAAGACCTGATTTGATTGAAAGAGTTCCTCAGTACTACTTGGCAAGCTATTTAGGCATTACTCCCGAAACCCTCAGCCGAATTCGCAAACGAATTATGTCTAAATAGTTATTCTTCTTTCTTGACGAAAATCAATGAAATTGCCTAAACTGCTTTGTAATTTTGTAAAAGATTAATCTAAATCTATATATGAAAGCAGTTGTAAGAACCCAATACGGAAAATTTGAGGATATTCTTTTCATCAAAGAAGTAGAAAAACCCACGCCCAAAGACAACGAAATTTTAGTAAAAGTCTATGCCACTACCATCAACAGAACAGATTGTGCTGTTACAAGTGGTTATCCTTCTATTATCAGGCTTTTTACAGGTCTTCCTACGCCCAAACAACCCATTGTAGGCACTGACTTTGCAGGTGTTGTAGAAGCCATAGGCAAAAATGTAAAACTCTTTCAAACAGGTGATAAAGTTTTTGGATTTGAAGATACAGGCATTGCCTCACAAGCCGAATACATGACAATTGACGAAAACAAGCCTATCGCTATCATTCCTGAAAATATTAGTTTTGAGCAGGCAGCAGCCAGTTTGGAAGGAGCTCATTATGCAATTAATTTTTTCAATAAAGTAAAATTAAATCCCAGCCATAAGGTGCTCATCAATGGAGCTTCTGGGGCTATTGGCTCGGCTGCTACCCAGTTTCTAAAGGCTCAGGGCTTGTATGTGGCTGTTACATGCCCTACTAATACCATAGAACAAGTACGTTCTTGGGGTGTTGATAAAATAATGGATTATACCCAAGAAGATTTCACAAAAGATAACCAAATCTACGATTTTGTATTTGATGCTGTTGGAAAAAGCTCTTTTGGTAAATGCAAGCCTCTGCTAACTCCAAAAGGCGTTTATATCTCCTCAGAATTGGGCAAAAACTCTCAAAATCCATTTTTAGCCCTTATTACACCATTTTTAGGAGGGAAAAAAGTGATATTTCCCTTCCCCTCCAACATCAAAGCGAGTATAGCATATATTTCAGATATGCTCAAACAAGGAAAATTCAAGCCTCTGATAGATAGAGCCTATTCTTTAGACCAAGTTGTAGAAGCATACCAGTATGTACACTCAGGAAAGAAAATTGGTAATGTGATTTTAAGTATTCATCCAGCTATATAATTTTTTAGTAGCATAAAACATGATTCATTTGGCATATTTATTGCTCGAAGTTAATCAATACCACACTTCAAATTTTATGAAAGCCAAGCCTAAAGCTTTTTATTTAGGCATCACTAAAATTAATATAACTTATGAGAAAAAATACTTTTACCTTCGTTGCCCTTTTAATGCTTATTTTCGCAGGTTTTGGATGCAAAAAAAATGAGCCTCAACCCTCTTCTTCATGTATTGAGGGTGTTGTTATTGCTCAACGAGGAGATGTAGTAAGTGGTTTGCCTACTTGTACATCAGTTGTTCAAATTACCAATCGAAATATTGGAGTTTCTTGGTTTGGAAACAATAATTGTGTATTTATTTTCAATTTGCCAGCTTCGCTGAGTACAAAGAACACAAGAGTTTTCTTTAGGAGTTACACACAAATTCCTTCTCCTTTATTTACAACAGACTGTACGCAACCACCTGCTGAGTTTACAATCAATGCAGAAGGAATTGCTGGTCAATGTCAATAATAAAATCTAAAGCCCTCATCATTTTGAGGGCTTTTATTTTTTGCCTTGATTATGTAATTTTAAAGGTAAATGAGTAAATTTTAGTATCCGTTGAGTATTTTTTATTCTCTCGATACCAAATTGTACTAACTATTTCGCCTTCGTTGGTGTTCTTCACCAACGAAAAATAAGTGAAGTTCGTTGGTGGTGTCGCTATGCTAAAACACCACCAACAGCAGTAAAGCCCGAAGCAATCTTTATTTTATCAACTTTACATTATTTAAAAATCCCCATAATATACTTGGAAGCAAGGCAAACGGAGTTCGTCTCGCCACATATATACCACTTGGTTTCTATCATCCAATACAAATTCAATCATGTATTTGTCTTTAATATAAGTATTGTATATTTCTGTTTTAATGATAGAGTCTTTTCGGGTATCAGCCGTTTTACGCATCAAAAGCTCATCGAAATGTACTCCATAACGCTCCAGCCAAGTAAGCGTTTGAGGCTTGTATTGGTCTTCACGAGCCGAAATTAAAAGAATTTTATAGCCATTTTTAGCATACTCTTTCAATACACCCAATACAGGCTTGTTGGGCAAATCTTTATCGCAAGTGCTTGCATTATAAGGGTCTCGGTCTTGCATTAAGCAAAGCGTTCCATCCAAATCGCAGATAATTGCCTTCGGCAAAGCCTCATTTTGCACAGCATAACGAGTTTCATCTTTGATGAAATTTCGATACATCTCACGAATCACTTTCTCTCCTACTTTGGCTTTTCCTTCTCGTTTGCTATCATTTTCGATACATTGTTCCAAATAAACCTCCATATCTTTCACTTCTACTTTTACAGAATCGTTGTTTTTCTTGTTAAACTCCTGCACCAGCTGATTGATACGAACAATATTCTTTTCAGAAAGGTTGGTATCATCTACAATTACATGTTTTCCATCTTCCAACGCTTTTATAATCAGCATATCACGCACCTGTTTGATAAATTTTTCGTTTCCTTTGCTTGTATAACCGTTATCAAACATCATTCTCAAATCATCTCGGTTTATTCTTTTATATGAATTAGGGTTTTGAGCCACCAAATTTTTCGCATAAGTAGATTTTCCACTCCCTGGCAATCCACGCATAATAATTACTTTTTTCATTTTACAATTAACATTTATCATTGAACATTTAATAGTGGACAAGCATCATTGAACATTGATAATCGTCCTTTTTCTTTTCTCTCTTCTCTCTTTTCCTAAATCTAATAATTTACTCCATTCTCCATTGCCTCATAAAACAGTTCCAAATCCATGTATTCAGTTTGTTTAGATAGGTAAATCTTTGTTTTTGAAAGCTCACACAAGAAATTATCGAGTTTTTTCTGTTCTTGTGTCTCCATCACCCTGCAAATCTTTTTCTGTTCGAGCATTTGAGTTACTTGTTTACGTATATTTTCGGCTTTTTCAAGCAGAATGTCTGCTTCACTGGCTTTCTCTTTAAAATTTAAAGTTTTAAAATACTCCAATCGCTCTTTAATTTGCGGATGATTGATTTGTAAATCTTTTTTTAAAATTCCTTCTGCAAACAAAACGCCTCTATCTATATGCAAAAGCCTTTTGGCTTGTTCTCTTTCCAAAATAGAAGGAATCAAGTATTTTCTATCTCTTTTACAAAAACCTGCATAAGCTTTGACTATGTTATAATTATAGAAATTTGTTCGGTTTTCATACAAATATCCCAACACAGAGTTTTTGAGTGTTTCGGTGTGCAAAGACTCAAAATAAACACTCGAATCGCCAGAGAGAATATTTTGGATGAATGTATAAAGATCTTCAAAAATATAATCTGTGTTACTCGCTTCATCTTTATACTGCAAAGTATGGTGTAAATCGAGAAAGCTGTGTTGTTTGTTATAGCTTGGCACATAAATACACAACATATCTGTGTCGCTATCAGCGTTTTTTACACCATACAAAGCAGAACCTACTTCTATTTCTACAAGTGTCGCTTTTTGAAGCGTTTCTAATAATTCAGTATTTTTAAAGTGAATATTCATAGTTTTTTATTCGTAAATATTGAGAGCAAAAGCCTTTTGAAACTCTGGACGAATCATTTTCCAGATAATCGGTGCATAATTGTTTTTATCAAGCATCGAAAACAAAACAGAAGGATATTTACAAGTCATAAAGTACAAGGCAGTTTCTTTACGAGACTCCAATACTTTAAAGTCTTTCAAACACTGATTTTCAATTTCTTTGAAGGAAGTATTTAATTCGTCCACTGTTTTCTTCACCCAATCGTAGAATTCATCTGGCACTCGGTCTAAAATTTCATCAAACGACTGGTTTTCTTTCATGTACTCCCAAATATTAATCGTTGAAACTCGTGTAACCAATCGGTGCAAACGCAAATATTCCTCAAACTTAATTTTATAACGCAAGCCGTTTGCAAATTTCACCACAAAACCCTCTTTGTTTACTTCTTCCAATTCTTTGAGTGTCGTTATATCTTTAATTCCATGATATTTCTTTACAATCGGGAAACCAATAGCCTCCAAAGGCAAATCTAAACCAGTTTCATTATCAATAATTGCCAAAAGCACCAATTCTTCCATATCTCCATAATCTACCACAATTCGGTTCTGAGGATAAATAATCTCAAACAAGTAAGTTTTACCTTTTTCTAATTTATTCAAAGCGTGTTTGTATTTGGAGTATAAAAGTTCGTTGGCTTTATCTGATTGCTCACTTGCAAACGACCCTCTTGATGCCATAAAAGGCTTATCTTCTATCCAGTACAAAATACCCAAAGAACCATCCATTTTTTCAAATACTTCAAAAGGCTCGTTTGGTAACACTTGGTTTTCTTGCTCCCCAAGATTAAAAAACTTACCGAAAGGACGAGCTACTATTTCATAGTTTTCGTTCAAGATTAAACCTCTGCAAGCAAGTGTTACTTCATTCCAAACTCTTTCGTACTGAACTGTTGGTGAGTAATTATAGATATACAAATTGTGTTCAGGGTGGCGTTGTACCTCCAAATAACCTGCTTCAAGCATCTGATTTAATAACTCTATATTTTTCATTTCAATATTTTCTATTCTTTTGTTGTCTTAACTGATACAAAACAAATACATAATTACGCATTCAAATTGCGTAATTAAAATATTTTTTATAAAAGTTTAAAATATTTGTGATAGTACCTTGAAAATACACTTTTTTGAGATCTAAGCATAAAAAAAGGAGAGACTTTATAGTCTCTCCTTTTTTTATGTTTATATTTTTTTGTGATTATGGCATCACTACTTTATCAATCACGTGAACTACACCACTACCAGCTGCTACATCAGCAGTAGTTACGTTAGCACCGTTTACGGTTACTTTTCCGTCTTTTTTCTCTACTTTCAATTTTTTACCTTGTAGAGTTGTAACTTCAGTAACGCCATCTTTAATGTCTGAAGATTTGATAGTACCTTTTACAACGTGGAATTTCAAAACATCAGCCAATTTAGCTTTGTTTTCAGGTTTTAAAAGGTCAGCCAAAGCTTTTTTATCCACAGCAGCAAATGCAGCGTTGGTTGGAGCAAATACAGTGATGCTATCAGAAGCATTGCTTAAAGCACCTACTAAATCAGCAGCTTTTACAGCAGTCACCAATGTACCAAAGTTAGTGGTATCAGCCATTGCTACATCTACAACAGATTTAGGTTTGTTAGCTTCAGCAGCTTTTTTATCAGCTTCTACTTTTGCTAAAGAATCCTCTGTTGTCTTTTTTGCTAAAGAATCTGCTTTTGCTTTGTCAGCATCCTGACCACCTTTGTTATCACAAGCTGTGAACGCTACGGCACCTGCCATCATAGCAGCTACTAACATTTTGTTTGCTTTCATGTTTGAGTTTAATTTTTAATAGATTAAAAGTAATGCAAGTATAACAGAAAAACTTTTGAATTGTTTTTCAATTACCTAAAAAATATGTTAAATTTTTATTAAATTTATTTCATGACCTGTATCCACCCCTTACATTTTGCTCCTGAGGGGGTTTCAAATGAATAGTAATACAAGCCTGCTACAATTTCTTTTTGGTTTCCCCACTCGTTTTGATAGTTACTCGTTTTATATATACGTTTCCCCCATCTATTCCAAACTTCGAGCTTAGAGCCTTTTTCTGCAATTTCAAATGTTTCATTGATATTGTCATCGTTGGGAGTAATGATATTGGCAGGTATATCAAGTGGTGGTACTTCTATGACTCGCTGTTGGGTTACTTGACATTTACTCCCTTTATAATTTAATGTAATAGTATAAGATTGACCTGCATTTGGGAATGTATAGATAGGTGGTGCAATACCCTGTAAAACTGTTCCATTACTGATAGTCCATGTTACATTTTCATCTAATATTTCTAAAAGTAAGCTATCAGGAACATTGAGTTTCATTCTGATACTGTATGGACTAAAACAATCTTTGATAAGTTTGGTTTCATACTCTAAAAGGGGCAGTTTATCCACTTTTACTTTTATCTTCCGAGTAGCTGTACAACTATCATTTTTCAAAACAAGTGTATAAACAATATCCTCTTCGGGTGTACAAATAGGATTGGGGATATTTGGATTATTGAGATAAGTACTTGGTGTCCATTGGTATGTAACTGCTCCACTCGTAGAAAGTTGAACGCTCCCTCCCTGACATACAGAAAGACTATCTTCCAAAATAAACCCTGGCATGGTTAAATCGAGCTTTTGAGTAGTAACTAGTGGCGATTTACAAGCCGAACTACTAAATACTGTAAGCGTAATAGTATAAATTCCTGATGCTCTGAAATCGTAAAAAAAGTCTTTTTGTGTATTTTGATTCACAATCTGCTGTCCTGATTGGTTAAATATTTGCCATAAGAAACTTTCTGCTCCCACAGAGAAATTCTTAAAAAATACTCTATCTACACAAACCACACTATCAGGTGCTATGACAGCAAAGTCATTTTTGGGGTCTTGAGCTTGAAATGCCACACTCAAATCAAAAGAGAACTTAAAAGCTGCATTATTGCAATTCATACTATTATTGGTATTAGACCAAGCCCCTGGAGTTGTTGGAAAGCCATTCGTATCACCACAAGAAGCACATACAGCATGATATATTGTTCCATCTTTAGAAAAACGGCTTGTTCCTCCATCCACATGGTCGCCTCTTTCTGAAGAAGCGTTTTCTCCGAAAAATGTTCCATAGATTAGACTTTGCATATCTTTTTTGAAGACTGCCAAGTAAAAATCACTCCCATTTACGGTTGTACGCCTGTAAGCATTGGCTGTTGTAGGCAGGTTTCGGGTATCACTCGAGGAGTTATTTCCTCCCGAAGTTGAATTGGTATTACCTCCCCAGCCTGCAATATAAATATTGCCACAATTGTTATCTGTAACCACTAAGAAAGCAGTAGGCGAAAAATCTGGAGCTCCATCTCCTGAACCAATTCGGGTACTCCAACGACTTGTAGTTAAGTCGGGGCTGATTTTGTGAATAAATTGCCCACTATTAGGGTTGTTATAGACACCCGAAGAAACTGGATAATTACCAAATGTTTGTCCAAAGGCATAGACTTCTTGGTCAGCATCTAAATCTATGAAAAATGCGACATCAGCAGCACTTGTACCCAAATAAGTAGATTTCTGTAAAACACCTGATGGAGAATATATAGCAATAAAACCATCATCGTTACCTCTTGCTGTCGGATTCAATGTTCCTGTTGTATTGGGCAGGCTTGAGCTTGTAGTGCCTCCTCCAACATACACATCATTTACATTATTTGTCTTGATAGAAAGTGCAAAGTCTAACCCACTTCCTCCAAAATAGTTACCCCAAATAATATTTAGATTTTCATCCATTTTGATAACAATTCCATCTTGCACACCAGTAATACTACCCGTTATTCCTGTAATAGTGTTGGAGCGAGTTGTTGAGGCGATATATACGTTTTTATCTCCATCTGTATAAATATCACCTCTCAATTCATCACCATAGTTATGAATAAAAGTTCCTGAACCTACTGGTTTTACTCCATCATTACCTGTTCCACCTATAAATCTTGAACGGTTAAGCGTTCCATTGGCATTGAGCTTCATTACGAATATATCACTACCATTTGCATAATTATTTCCAAGAATTTCCACACTAGAGCCACCTTGAAAAGTTTGTCCAAAATTGAAAGGGAAATTGCCTGAAGAAGTCGTTCCAAAAATTAATAAACGATTGTCTTTATCTACGACCAAACTATGAGGCACTTCTGAACCTGCTCCTCCTATAAAAATGAGTTGCTCTAAAACTGTTCCATCAGCTTTGTAGCGATATATTACTACATCACTTACCAAAGGATTTCCACTACTATTCACCCCACCTCCTCCAATACGAATAGGCCCTGTAAATCTTGGAAAATCTGTACCATAAGTAGTCCCACCTGAATACAGTCTTCCCTGATTATCAGGAGTTGCTGTGGTAGCCCAATTGTCTGAACGTCCACCAGAATACGTGGAAAAAATGAGTTCAGGGTCTATAATCAGTGGGTATTTATTATCATAACCTTTTGGAAAATAAAAGCTTAACTGATTTTTCTTTAGAATAAATTCTGTAGGAATTTCTATTTTTTGATTATTGATAATTTGATAACTATAAGGGCGTTTTTCGTAAATACTACCCACGATTGTCTTGATTTCAAGTGTCCCATCAGGCAATAACTCCACAGCAGAAGCATGTTTGATATTCATCTTTATTTTTCGGGCATCAGCTTCGGGGGCCACTATAAATTCGTATTTCAAAGAATTACCTTTCGAGAAAATATGGTAGTCAATATCATCATAAAGATTTTCATAATAAAGTTCTTCATAATGGCTTACATTTTCTGCCCATTTTTTGGGGTCATTGCCTAATAGATAAGTAGCCTTTTCAGGTGTTATTTTTTTAGGATGAATCTTTGTTTTGGGATTAGATTTTACAAAATCTATTATAAAACTATGAGCATTCATGGCTTCATGCTTATGCTCATCTTTTTCCTTATGAAGTTCTTTGTGTTTAAAGTAATCTAAGGCTTTACCATCATAAAAACTGTATTGGAGAGAGTTTTGATAGGCAAATAAGAAGCCACTTGGCAAATCGGCTCTGTATAAAACAGAATCGTTCCACTGATGTTTGTTTTCTACAAAACGAATAGTATTCTGCTCTAAAATAGTTTTTTCATGTATTTTTTGAGCTTGTACAAAAGATACAAATAGAAATAAGGATGGTAGTATAGATGATTTCATGAGCTAATGGGTATTTGCAGGCTTAAATTTAGGAAGTATTTTATAAAAAGCAAAAAACGTACAAGAATGATAATCTTGTACGTTTTTATTTATCATTAAACAAACATGAACAATTAGAAATCTTCGTTTAAGCTGAATTTTTGGTCATCTTTACCTGCCATTACTCCTGATTTTTGGTATTCAGCAACTCTTTTTTCAAAGAAATTGGTTTTCCCTTGCAAAGAAATCATTTCCATGAAAGGGAAAGGGTTTTCAACTTTATAATATTTGTTATAACCCAAAGAAATCAGTAATCTATCAGCCACAAATTCAATGTATTGGTTCATCAATCGAGAGTTCATGCCTATCAAATCTACTGGAAGAGAGTCTGTAACAAACTCTTGTTCTATTTTTACAGCATCTGTGATAATTTCAAAAACTTTTTCTTCTGATATTTTATTAACAACATATTTGTTATACAACATACAAGCAAAGTCACAGTGCAGACCTTCATCTCTGGAAATCAATTCATTAGAGAATGTAAGTCCTGGCATTAAGCCTCTTTGTTTGAGCCAAAAAATTGAACAAAAACTACCTGAAAAGAAGATTCCTTCAACAGCAGCAAAAGAGATAAGTCTTTCAATAAAATTCCCTTGTTCTATCCAACGCAAAGCCCAATCTGCTTTTTTAGTTACACATGGGATATTATGAATAGCATTTAATAAGAAATCTTTTTGTTTGCCATCTTTGATATAGGTATCTATGAGTAATGAGTATGTTTCTGAATGGATATTTTCCATCATGATTTGAAAGCCATAAAAACATTTGGCTTCTGCTATTTGTACCTCATTGATGAAATTGATTGCCAAGTTTTCATTGACAATACCATCACTTGCTGCAAAAAAAGCAAGTACATGAGAGATAAAATGCCTTTCACCATCATTTAGACTTTCCCAGTGTTTTTGATCCTGAGAGAGGTCTATTTCTTCGGCTGTCCAGAAACTTGCTTCTGCTTTTTTGTACATTTGCCATACATCGTGGTGTTCGATGGGGAAAAGCACAAATCGGTTTTTGGTTTCTTGGAGCAATGGCTCACTACTACGAAGGAGTTCGGCTTGTGTCATAAACTTAAATATATTTTGAGACTCTTGTCTGAATTCAACATTTTGTAAAAAAAAATGGTTTATAAATTATAGAAACTTATTTTTTTACTTTTATTTTTGCTTCTGAAATTCAGTATTTTATTATTGTATTTGAGTAAAAAATCAAGCGAAATTAATCATTTTTAAAGATACCTCAAGAATAAAAATGATTTTTTATTTAAACTATATTGCTACAAATACTCTACACTATTTGAGATGTTTTTTATGTAATAAAGAAGCAAATTTTACAAGAATATTGTAACTTTGAACAATATATATTTTTAGAAGCTTAAATTTGTCCATGAAATTTATACAACTGATATTATTTTTGTTGATTTCACATCATGCTTTTGCTCAAGTCAAAGTTATTAAAGAAAAATCCAATGTAACAGGACAAGAGAATGAGTGGAAAATTGTTGGAAAAGATGCTATTGTTGTGAGAGATTCAGGTTCTCATTATATTCAAATCCATATCAGAGAAACGAAAGATGCTTTGTATGGAAATCGTTGTGCAGAAGTTGCTGCTCAAAAAATGGGTATTGAATTCATCATTATTCCTAAAGATATTGGTTTTGGCATGAAGTTGAAGCATTTTTTGGGTACAAATCTTAATAGCTACATTAGAGCTTTTTTTAAGAATGGTTTTTTTT
Source organism: bacterium 336/3 (assembly GCA_001281695.1). Classification (NCBI taxonomy): domain Bacteria; kingdom Pseudomonadati; species bacterium 336/3. Next base: position 2,743,284 of record LJIE01000001.1, read on the forward strand.
GGCGTAAACGCCTAAAAAAGAAAATTAAGGAATGTAGAGAGATGACAAGCGATTATATTAGGTAGAATTTATTGTATATGCAAGACAAAAGAATTAACATCACTTATATTATTTCTGATATAGATAAAGCCCTTGCTTTTGAATGGATTGCACAAGAGTTAGATCAGCAAAAATTTCAACTAAGTTTTATTTTACTTAATAAAAATCAAGGGTGTTTTTTAGAAAATTGGTTAAAAGAGAGAAATTTTCCTGTCTTTTATGTTCATTATGCAGGTAAAAAACAATTATGGTCATCTTTTTGGAAAGTTAGGTCTATTTTAAAGAAACTTAAAACACAAGTTGTTCATTGCCATTTATTTGATGCTAGTCTTATAGGATTATTAGTTGCAAAATCTTTGGGTATAAAGAACCGTATATTTACTCGTCATTATTCTACGTTTCATCACGAGTATTTTCCCAGAGCAGTCTATTACGATAAGTTCATCAATAGTTTGGCTACTGATATTGTAGCCATCAGCCAAAATGTACAAAACGTTTTGGTTCAGAAAGAAGGTGTACCAATCAAAAAAGTACACTTGATTCATCATGGATTCAAGTTAGAACTTTTTAGAGATGTTCCTCCTGAAAAAATACTACATTTAAAACAAAAATATAATTTGGATGAGAAATACCCTGTTGTAGGTATCATTGCACGCTGGACTCACTGGAAAGGCATACAATATATCATTCCTGCTTTTAAGAGTCTTTTAAATCAATATCCTCATGCTCATTTGGTTTTGGCAAATGCTCATGGAGATTATACTCAGGAAATCAGACAATTATTGGCAGATATACCATCCTCTCATTATACTGAAATCCGTTTTGAGCAAGATTTAACAGCCTTGTATAAAACTTTTGATGTTTATGTCCATACTCCCATTAATGCTGAAGTAGAAGCCTTTGGACAAACTTATGTGGAAGCACTTGCAAGTAATATTCCAAGTGTATTTACCTTATCGGGTGTAGCTAATGAATTTATTCAACACGAACAAAACGCCTTGGTTGTAAATTATCAAGATTCTAATGCCATTTCAACATCTATTTTTAGACTTTTAAATGATAAAGCTCTTCAAAAAAACATACAATCCAATACTCAAAAAAGTATAAGCAGTTTATTTGATTTAAGCATCATGATTCATCTATTATCTAATTTGTATCTTTCTAAATAAAATCTTTTTTGTTATACATCAGATTATGAGCAATATTTTTTTTTCTATTATTGTACCTACATACAATCGTGCTGGTTTATTGCCAAAAACCGTTGAATCTTTGTTAAATCAATCTTACGAAAATTTTGAGATTATAGTAGTAGATGATGGAAGTACTGACAATACAGAGGAAGTCATGAAACCTTGGATAGAGAAAGGTGTTATTTATCACAAAAAAGAGAATGAAGAAAGAGCTGTCGCTCGTAATACAGGAGCCAGATTAGCCAAAGGCGAATACATTAATTTTTTCGATTCCGATGACTGGTCATATCCCAATCACCTTGAAGTAGCTTATCATTTCATTCAGAAAAACCATCAACCCGAAATTTTTCATTTAGGCTACGACTACAAAACACCTGAAGGTGTTTTAGAAAGAAAAGTTGATAATCTAAGTGGAGATACACTGAATGAAAGGCTTATCAAAGGAAATATTTTGAGTTGTAACGGAGTTTTTATTAGAAAAGACATTATTCTCAAACATCCATTTGTAGAAGATAGAGTTCTTTCAGCATCAGAAGACTATGAGCTGTGGCTTAGAATGGCAAGCCTTTATCCTATTCGTTATGATAATACCATCACTTCTACTATCATTAACCATGATGCAAGAAGTGTTTTATCTATCAACAAAGATAAACTCATTGCTCGTCAAGAAGTATTTTTAAAACATCTTTTTGCAGATAGTGCTTCCAATCAGAAATATCATTCTTTTAAAAGTTTTTTTAAATCAGAGGCTTATACCTATATTGCCCTGCATTTGGCAATTACCAAGAAATATAGAATAGAAGTTTTACAATATTTGTTCAAGGCATTCTTTACAAGACCCTCAGTATTAACAAGAAGAAGGTTTTGGGCATCTTTAAAAAATATATTTTAATCATGAAAAAGATTTTAATAACAGGTGGAGCAGGCAATGTGGGGGGAGCTCTTGCTAAAAAATTGGTAGAAGACCAACATAATTTTGTTGTAATTATTGATAACTTGGTTACAGGGAGTATTCATAAGTTACCTCCATCAAAAGGAGATAATTGGAAATTTATCAAAGCTGATGTAAATAGTTATCAGGATATCTCAGCTATTATGCTTGCCTATCAATTTGATTATGTATTCCATTATGCAGCTCTGGTGGGAGTACAAAGAACACTCAACAACCCTGTCAAAGTATTAGAAGATATTGAAGGTATCAAAAATATTTTGAATCTATCCAAAAATACCAATGTAAAAAGGGTATTTTATTCTTCTTCTTCAGAAGTTTATGGCGAACCTGTAGAATTCCCTCAGAATGAGGAGACTACACCTCTAAACTCAAGGCTTCCTTATGCTATTGTGAAAAATTTAGGCGAAGCATTTTTTAAATCCTATCAAAAAGAATATGGTTTAGATTTTACGATTTTCAGGTTTTTCAACACATACGGTCCAGACCAAAGCATGGATTTTGTAATGGCAAAGTTCATTCGTAATGCTCTTAAAAATGAGCCTATTACGATTTATGGAGATGGAAGCCAGACCAGAACATTTTGTTATATTAGTGATAACATAGAAACTACTGCCAAAATATTACATGAAAATTTATTAGTGAATGACATTATCAATATTGGAAACCACCAAGAGATTTCTGTTTTACAACTGGCTCAAAAGATTATTCAATTATCTGGCTCAAAATCTGAAATTATTCATTTACCCCCTCTCACAGAAGGCGATATGACAAGACGTAAACCGGACATTTCTAAAATGTTAGCTGTTTTAGGAAAGCCCCTTATTGATGTTGAAACAGGTATTTTGAAAATGATAGCATATATTCAAAAAGAGCAAGAATAAATTCTTGCTCTTTTTAATTCTTCTTAAAAGTTTCTTTATACAAATCTATACTTTCCTGAACAATTCTAAGAGCATCTGTTTTGCCCATAAAATCTTCTACAACAACTTGTTTGTTCTCTAATTTTTTGTAATCTTCGAAAAAACGACGAATTTCTACAGTAGTGTGGGGTGGTAATTCAGAAATATCGTTGATGTGGTTCACACTCATATCATTTAGGGCTACAGCAATGATTTTATCATCAGCTTCACCTTGGTCAATCATTCGCATCACCCCTATCACTTTTGCATCAATCATACAAAGAGGTGGTAAGTCTATGGACATGATAACCAAAATATCTAAAGGGTCTCTGTCTCCACAATAAGTTTGAGGGATGAAGCCATAATTAGCTGGATAATGAACAGCCGAAAATAACACTCTGTCAAGCATCAATAAACCACTTTCTTTATGAATTTCAAATTTTCCTTTACTACCTTTAGGAATTTCAATAATCGCATTCACTATTTCAGGAGGATTATTTCCAACAGGTATATCATGCCAAGGGTTCATATTTTTATAGGTTTATAGGTTGTAAATTATATTTTTTTCCTATTTCAAGCATCATATTGAAGCCTTCTTCATAAGTATTGGTAATTTCTCCTTCTAAAATAGCTTCTCTCAATTCAGTTTTTATCAGCCCAACTTCTTTACAAGGCTTCAATCCAAACGTTTCCATAATAATTTCTCCTGTGATGACAGGCTGGAAATTACGTAATTTATCTTTTTCTTCTATTTCTTTGAGTTTTTCTTCTACTTTATCAAAATTAGTAAGATATTTTTTTACTTTTTGATGATCTTTTGAAGTAATATCTGCTCTACATAGAATCATTAAGCCTTCCAAGTCTTCTCCTGCTTCAAAAATCAATCTACGAATTGCTGAATCTGTAATATATTCTTTTACAAGAGCAATAGGGCGTAAATGCAAACGAACCAGTTTTTGTACTACTCGCATATTTTCGCCCATAGGCAATTTAAGTTTTCTAAAAATATGAGGTGTCATTCTTGCACCTTTGTCTTCATGCCCATGAAATGTCCAGCCTACTTTTTCATCAAAACGTTTGGTTGCAGGTTTGGCTATATCATGTAAAATAGCAGACCAACGTAACCACAAGTCTTGTGTCTTTTCACTTAAATTATCTAAAACCTGTAATGTATGATAAAAATTATCTTTATGGCGTTTATCTCCGACAGCCTCAACTCCTTGCAAAGCTACCATTTCAGGAAATATAATGTGTAACAAACCTGAATGAAATAATAATTTAAACCCATAAGAAGGTACTTTAGAAAGAATAATCTTGTTCAATTCGTCTGTAATACGTTCTTGTGAAATAATGCTAATTCTTTCTTTATTTCTAACTATTGCTTCAAAGGTTTCAGCAGCAATATCAAAACCCAATTGAGATGCAAAACGAATGGCTCGCATCATACGCAGAGGGTCATCAGAAAAAGTAATATCTGGATTTAAGGGGGTTTGGATATTTTTTTTCTTCAAATCACTTACTCCTTCAAATGGGTCTATCAAAGCACCCATATTTTCTTGATTGAGAGAAATTGCTAAAGTATTGATGGTAAAATCTCTACGATTTTGGTCATCTTCAAGGCTACCATTTTCTACAATAGGTTTTCTAGAATTTCTTTGATAAGACTCTTTTCTTGCTCCTACAAACTCTATATCCCATCCATCATGTCTGAACATAGCTGTTCCAAAATTCTTAAAAAAGCTAACTTGTATATCTGGGTTGATTTCTTGGGCTATCTTTTCTGCAAAATCAATCCCACTTCCCACACATACAATATCTATATCTTTACAAGGTCTTTTTAAGATTAAATCTCGAACAAAACCTCCTACCAAGTAACTTTCTGTTCCAAGTTCTTGGGCTTTTTTTGCAATAGTAGCTAATAATGGTATTTCTTGAAATATATATTCAAACTCACGCATATATAAAACGATAAGAATAATAAAACAATGCTAGGTGTAAGATTGAACTCTTTAAAGTTACAATTTTATCTCGTATTTTTAATGAAAAGCAAATTTTTTGCAAGATAGTAAATAAAAAAAGCCTACCCAAAAGGAAAGGCTTTTTATGTATGAAAAAGTGTTAAACAGGTGTTTGAATAAGAGTATTCATAGGTAGATACAGTTACAAAGAAAAAGGTAACCAAAAAAAGTACAATATTATTAAAAAAATATTTCCTTTTCTTTAACAAAAAAAGCTACAGTTTCCTGTAGCTTTTGAGAGTATCACTTTAAGAACTTTATTATTTTGTTGTCAAATCGTAACAACCCCAGCTATAAGTAGTTGTCCCTGTTTTTTCATCAACTGTGAAGGGATTTTCTGGGTCTCCTTCCACAAAAGAAATTTTCTTAACTGTTTGGGTCAAGCCTTCAAAATACAATACAAACTGGTTGGCTTCTCCATAGTTTGCAGATTGTCTTGATGGCTGAATAGCCAAATTGAAGATTTGTGTAACTTTATATACTTTCTTTGAAATTAAGTCTAAAGCCGTAAATGCACCTTCTTTACCAGGAGCTGCTGTTGAGATAGAAGAACCACCTGCAAATAATAAATTTACTGTATGGAAGTAAACAAAAGCACCTTTATCTGTATAAACTATTCTATCCAAAAACAATGTTCCGCTACCTTTACTATCACATTCTTGAGTATATTCTGCTTCTTTTGTAACTTTTTGTGTTTTTAAGAATTCAGACAAAGTAATTGTTTTAGAGTCTTTTACTTTACCATCCACGTATTCGGTAATCTTACCTGCTATTTTTTCTTTTTTCTCATTTTCCTTGAAATCTTCAGACATTTTTCCGTTACGAATTCCATTTTTTACTTCTATCCAAACAAGTTCTGTTTTAAAATCTCTGGCTAAATCTTTTACAACACCTGTAAATGGTTTTCCATCTTTTAAGAATTGTTCTGATACGAATGCATCATTTTCATATTTGGTTACTCCAATCACTCCTTCACCATAATAAGTTTTCCATTCACCAGTTCTTCTGTTTTTTGAATATGTACCTTCCTGTCTGAGCATTTCTGCATCTTGCCACAGGGTATATCTTCTAAATTTACCTTCATAAACATTAGAAAAGCTATTTCCATTGGGGATTTGATAACCCTCCATTTCTAATCTTCTACCATGTTTTTTTCCTGTTGGCTTTTTATCTTCACCAAAATGGTCAGTGAAGAAGTAATAAGAAACTACCATTTTTCGAGGAAAAACACTTGCCGAAGAAGTATAAGTGATTTTATGGTCTAAGATTTTTTTCTCAGGTTGATAATATTCTATTTCTTTGATTTCTCCTTTTTCATAGGTTTCGATATGCTCAAGGTTTCCGAAAGCATATTCTTCTACTTTACCATCTTTCAACCCTGTGAAATAGTTTCCTCTTTCTACCATCTCTTTCTCTCCTCCCATACCCATTGTAAAAAGTTCTACTTTGCCATGAATTAGCTCTCCTTGAAATGAGCCTTTACTCTCTCCTAATTTCCCTCCTTTTATCCATTTGTAGGTCTTATTAGGGTCTGCTGTAATCTTACAATTTGTACAAGCTTCCACTGTACCTTCATACTCCTCTGTCTTTACCTTTACAACTTTTGATTGGTATTGAGCATAAGTAGTACCTATTGACAATATTTGTAAGAATAATATTGTGTAAATGTGTCTTTTCATATTAAAATTGTGTGTATTAAAGGGTTTATACTAAAAACTACTGTTTACGTAGTTATCACATTTTGTGCCGAATATAATAAAATTAAAATAAATCTCCATTTTTTCTTAATAAAAAAGCCACATGATTGTGGCTTTTTATTAAAAGTATAAATATTACTTAGCCGTTAGTTCATAACAGCCCCAGTTGTAAGTAGTATTTCCTGTTTTTTCATCTATTACGAATGGATTTTCAGGATCTCCTTCTACAAAAGAAATTTTCTTAACTGTTTGAGTTAATCCTTCAAAGTATAGAATGAAAGTTGCCATTTCTCCATAAGCAGAAGATTGAGAAGCTGGTTTTAAAGCAATATTGAATATTTTTGTTACTTTATAAGTTTTCTTAGTAATCAAATCTAGAGCAGTAAAAGCCCCATCTTTACCAGCAACTTGAGTTGAGATTGCAGAGCCGTTTACAAATGTTGTATTAACAGTCTGAAAGTATACCAATGCTCCTTTATCTGTATATTGAATTTTATCTAAAAACAATAAACCACTACCTTTGCTATCACACTCTTGTATGTAAGTAGCTTCTTTAACTATTTTTTGTGTTTTCAAAAATCCCGTAAAATCAAATGTTTCATCTTTTGCTTGACCATTCACATATTCTACAATGCGTGTTGGTGCTCTTTCCTTTTTATCATTTGTACGAAACACATCTGATGTTTTTCCCTCTCTAATTCCATTTTTCACTTCCACCATAGCTGCAACAGACTTAATATTAAGTCCCATTTCTTTGGCAACACCTGTAAAAGGTTGTCCGTCTTTAACAAATTTCTCAGAAATCAATAAATCATTATCATATTGAGCTATTGAAACAACTCCTTCATCATAATAAGTTTTCCACTGACCAGTTCTTCTATTTTTAGTGTATGTTCCTTCTTGTCTTAAATACTCTGCATCTTGCCATGTAGAGTATTTTTTATATGCTCCATCATAAAAATTTGAATATGTTGAACCGTTGGGAACTTGATAGCCTTCTATTTCTAATCTTCTACCCAATTTTTTACCTGTTGGCTTCTCATTTTCTACATGTTCAGCAGTGTAGTAGAAAAAGATTTTCATTTTACGAGGATTTGTGTTAGATGCTGAAGTATAAACAACTTTATGGTCAAGAATCTTTTTTTCTGGATTATAAAACTCTATTTCTTTGATTTCTCCTTTTTCGTAAAGCTCTATATTTTCCAAATTTCCAAAAGTATATTCCTCTATTTTACCATCTTTCAACCCTGTGAAATAGTTTCCTCTTTCTACCATCTCTTTCTCTCCTCCCATACCCATTGTAAAAAGTTCTACTTTGCCATGAATTAGCTCTCCTTGAAATGAGCCTTTACTCTCTCCTAACTTACCAGCCTTTATCCATTTGTAGGTCTTATTAGGGTCTGCTGTAATCTTACAATTTGTACAAGCTTCC